>JAFGXR010000015.1 GCA_016936555.1 Spirochaetales bacterium
TCGTGGGAGAGGGGACGGGGGTGAGGGTTGGTAAAGGCAATATCCTAGTTTTCACACAGTCTGTCCGGGAGAGGCCCGGTGAGGGTTGTGGAAATGGACTTATGCAACAACCCCTTTTTTAAATCTGATTCAGATATCAGTCGTAAAGGAGTCCTTTGATATCGTCATTGTTCATGTTGGATTTGTCGTAGAACTTCGCACCTGTGTCAACATCCATAACAGGCTCGCCTTTATAGGCTTTGAAAGCGAGCTCGACAGCTTTGAAACCGATCTGGTAGGGGTCCTGGGTTATGGAACCGAGGAAATACTGGTTTCTTACGGCATTTTTCTGGCCTTCTCCGGCATCGAATCCTATGACGACGAGTCCGGCATATTTCGCGGGAAGATCGGCGCCGTCGTTCGTCGCGGCGAGAAGACCTTTAACTGTCGCTTCGTTAGAACAGAAAACACCCAGAACTTTATCGCCGGCAACTTTGTTGAGAACAGCTGTCGCAGCGGCTGCTGAATCTGTAGCGGAAGCGGAAGCGGGAACGACCATTTCGATCATAACCTTTTTTCCGCCGGTGGGATTGCTGCTGTCTACATAGGCGGGGTTGCCCATGACTTTGATATCATTCATGGAGAGAGAGGATTTCTCGGCAATAAGCTGAACCATTGTATCCCTGAATCCTCTTCCGCGGCTCAGGAGAGATTCTCCCGCTGCGTCCTGGTTCATGACAACGATTTTAACGGGGCTGGCTTCGGTTGCCGCTTCGATGTCGGCTTTGATGACAGCAAACATTTTTTCTGCCGCTAGTCCGGCCGCCGCGTAGTTGTCAGTCGATGCGTTGGCATAGATTGATCCTCTGGGAGCATTGGGAACACCGGAGTCGAAACCGATTACGGGGATGCCTTTGCTGAGAGTCTGGGAAAGCTGGTCCATGACGGAATTGGTATCCAGTGCGGCCAGAGCTATGGCGACGGGATTCTTGGCCATAGCGTTGTTTAGCATCTCAACCTGATCCTGTACATCGCTTTCAGAAGCGGGTCCTTCGAATGTGATATCCACACCGTACTGACCGGCTGCCGCATTGGCGCCTTTCTTAACCTGCTGCCAGAAGTCATGCTGTTCACCTTTAGATACGACAGCGATATAAGGAGTGCCGCCTTCGCCACCCTGCTGTCCGCCTGCGAACAGAGGCATAGCCACAGCCATCATAACCAGTGCCAGAACGATTACACTTACATTTCTCAAAGATTTCATCAAAAATCCTCCTATTTTTTATCCGGAACATACGTTCCGGAATATTCACATATTTAACCGGAAGTACTGCTCAGTCCTCCGCCAGACCGTGTTTCAGGTTCTTTTCTTCCTGTTTCAGATGGGCATAGCCCTTCTTCATCTCTCTTTTCGCTGCGTCGATCTCAGCCCGGAGACTCCCGGCTTTCACCCCGTCGGCACCGGAGAGAGAGCTTTTCAGTGTCCTGATCTTCTCCAGCATTTCGCTTTTGTAAAGGTCCGATTTCGAGGGGATCTTCACCTCCGATGCTTTCTTGTTTCTGTAGATATCGAGGAGTACGGCTCCGATGACCACGACACCCGTAAAGAAAGTCTGGTAGTGGGCCTGCAGGTCCATGGAAGGAAGACCGGTTCTCAGGACGCTCATGATATAGACACCGATCAGCGTACCGAATACAGACCCGACCCCGCCGGAAAGAGAGGTTCCTCCGATAACGGCACCGGCGATGGCGTAGAGCTCAAACCCCTGTCCCTGAGCGGGCATGACAGTGGTGTAAACGGCCGCGAAGGCGATCCCGCCGATACCGGCGAGGAAACCGCTGACCACATAGGCCATCATTTCCCATTTCTGAACATTGACACCGGAGAGCCGGGCCGCTTCCTTGTTGCTTCCGATGGCGAAGATGTAGCGACCCATTTTTGTTCTGGTCAGAATGACCCAGGCGACGATAGCGACGACCAGCAGAACCAGCGCTCCCGTGGGGAAAGATGTCCCGTCTTCGCTGATATGTTTGAAAATGCTCTTGAACCAGCCGTCGGCGTTGGATCTGGTCGGGTAAGTGGCGCTTCGGACGTTGGAAACAATGGACCCGACGCCCATGGAAATCATCATGGTTCCGAGAGTGGCGATAAAGGGGGGAAGACTGAGGCGGGAAACCATTATCCCGTTGAAAAAACCGAATGCCGTCGCTATGACCAGAATGAGAATCAGGGAGAGCCACATGGGCCAGTCCCAGCTTTTATAGGCCGTTCCGCCGATGATGGCGGCGCACATCATAACCGTACCGACCGAGAGGTCGATTCCGCCCGTAATGATGACGAAGGTTACGCCGATTGCGATAAATCCGATGTAATAGGATGAATCGAGAATGTTGATCAGCGTGGAGTAGGAAAAGAAATTCCTTCCGAATATTCCGAAAAATACGTAGAGGATAACCAGAGCGGCGGGGGCCAGGAATTTCTGAAGCCCGATATCTCTGATATTCTTCATGATGGTCTTGTTGTCCTTGGTATCACTCATTTATCAATTCTCCTGATTCCGCATTGTCGCGTATTTCATGATCGTTTCCTGACTGGCTTCGCTGATATCCAGCTCTCCGGTTATCCGCCCTTCACACATGACCAGAACCCGGTCGCTCATGCGGAGGATTTCCGTCAGCTCCGAAGAGATCATGATGATCGATTTGCCTTCTCTGACCAGTTCGTTCATCAGCGTGTAGATTTCGCTTTTAGCCCCCACATCGATGCCTCTTGTGGGTTCATCGAAAATGAGGATGTCGCTGTTTTTTATCAGCCATTTGGCAATGACAACTTTCTGCTGGTTTCCACCGGAAAGGTTTTTAAGAAGCTGTTCGAGAGTCGGCGTTTTGACCTTGAGCTTGTCCACATAATCTCTGGTGACATTGTCAATCTTTGCCTTGTCGATCATCATCCCTGCCTGGAAATCGTCGTACGATGCCAGAACCGCATTTTCCTTGACGCTGAGATTGACAGCCAGCCCGTAACGTTTCCGGTCTTCCGACAGGTAACCGATACCATGGGAAACGGCGTCCATGGGACCGTGGATCTTTACGGTCTCCCCGTGGATTTCGACATGTCCGCTTTCGGTTTTATCGGCGCCGAAAAGAGCTCTGGCCGTTTCGGTCCGACCGGCGCCCATCAATCCGGCAAATCCGAGGATCTCTCCCTTCTTAAGCTCAAAACTCACATCCTTGACCATTTTACCGGCATTCAGGTGCTCCACTTTCAAAACGGTCGGCGCATCGGCGGGAACATTGTTCACCGTTTTGGGCTTCTCGTAGATGACCCGTCCGACCATCATGTTGATAATCTCTTCCTTCGTAAGTTCCTTTGTTAAACCGGTTCCCACATATTCCCCGTCGCGCATGACCGTAACGCGGTTGGTGATTCTGTTGATTTCATCCATCCTGTGGGAGATGTAAATCATGGCTACGCCTCTGGAGGCCAGATCTCTCATAATGTTGAAAAGCTCGTTGATCTCCGTTTCCGTAAGCGCCGCGGTTGGCTCGTCGAGGATCAGAATCTTCAGGTCGTGGGATACGGCTTTGGCGATTTCCACCATCTGCTGCTTGCCGACGGTCAGGCGGCCGAGCCTGGCTGTGGGATCGATGTCCATATTCAAGCGCTCCAGCAGTTCGGCGGTCCGTCTGTTCAGGGCTTTATCGTCAAGAAGCAATCCCGATCTGCCGACCGATTCCCGGCCGATAAAAATATTCTGGGCAACCGTAAGGTGCTCCATCATATTCAATTCCTGATGGATGATACCGATTCCCTTTTTCAGAGCCTGTTTGGGACTGGTGGGGTTGAAGACTTTCCCGTTCAACCGGATCTCCCCGGAATCTTTGGGGAATATACCGGTCAGAGCTTTCATCAGAGTCGATTTTCCGGCTCCGTTCTCACCGACAAGAGCGTGTATCTCTCCGGGGAACAGGTCGAAATTGACACCCTTCAGAGCGTGGACCCCCGTAAAGCGCTTGTCGATATTCCTCATCGTTAGAATTTCTTCTTTCAAACTTAAACTCCTGTTTTATTTGACAAGAAGAATTATCCCACGGGAATTTTGATCCCGTAATCGAGGATATTGCGGAGAATGTTGAATATTTTACGGAATATTTTCTACTGGCCGAAGGGAAAGAGCAGTTCCTGATATTCCCGGCGGAACATATTTTCCCGGGTGATGAGAATCGAGCCTGTATCGATAAAGGGTTCAGGAGCATGGCCGGACAGATATTCCACGGCGGCTTTTACGACCAGATATCCCATATTATAGGGGCGCTGTACGACCGTGGCCTTCAGCACGCCGGACTCGAGATAGGAGAGTTCCTTCATGGCATTATCAAAACCGACCACGAGAACCTCTTCCTGAAGTCCCAGTTCTTCAACCGCCTCTGTTACACCCAGGGTCGCCACTTCATTGAGAGCCACAATGCCGCCGAGCTTTTCATTTTTCAGGAGCTCCAGAGTTATTTTATAGGCTTTTTCCTGTTCCACATCGCAAAACCATGTGCCTATGATATTTTCCCCTTCCAGAGCGGAACGAACTCCCGCTTCCCTGTCTATTGCCGTCGCCGTTTCCCGAATGTGGCTCATAATAACCACGTCTCTCCGTTCACGGCCGGCCAAAAGCCTTTTCATTTCGGTGCCGGCCTTTTTTCCCGCTTCGATATTGTCCGTAGCGATAAAGGAAACGGGAATATCCGAGTCGACTCCCGAATCCACCGTAATCACAGGGATATCCAGCTTCTGCGCTCTTCTGATCGGCTCGACCAGTTTCCTGAAATCCGTTGCGGCGACGATAAGCAGCGGCGGCGATAATTCGATGGCCCGGTTGACGATATCGATCTGGGCGTTGATCTCCTTTTCAAACCGCGGCCCCGTCACGACGACCTGGACGCCGAACTCCCGGGCCGCTTCCTCTATGCCGCGATTGACCACGTCCCAGAAATCCATGGGATCCCCGTCCATGGATTTGAGAACGATGCGGATGGGATCGTCGATATCGGGACTTTTCTGGGTGTTCTGTCCGTAAAACAGAGAGAGAATGAGAAAGAGAGCCAGCGCGGCCATCAGGCTGATGAGCAGCAGATACCAGTTTTTCATTTTATCTCTCCCATTCCTTCAGGGGCAGACGGACTGTTATAACCGTTCCGGAGGAGAGAGAACTTTCGCAGGACAGTCCGTAGCCGGTGCCGAAGTACAGTCTGATCCTCTGATGGACATTGCGGAGTCCCATTCCCTGGCGGGAGAGCTTCGGACGGTTTTCCGGTGCGGTTTCAATGCCCGAAACCAGTTCCTCCAGCTCTTCAGCTGTCATACCCTTTCCATTGTCCTTAACCTTGATCATGATATCATCATCCCCGGCCTGTCCGCTTATATGGATAAATCCCCTCCCCTCCGATTCCTTGATGCCGTGATAGATGGCATTTTCTACAAGCGGCTGAAGAGTGATCTTAAGTATGGGGTATTCATGGAGATCGGGATCGATATCGATGAGGTAGGAAAATTTATCCTGATACCGCATCCCCTGTATGGTGAGGTAGGACTGGACATGGGCGATTTCATCGCGGATGGGGATGATCTCCTGCCCTTTGCTTATGCTTATACGGAACAGCTTCGACAGAGCCGATGTCATTTTGACCACTTCGCGGTTCTGCCCCATTTCTCCCATCCAGATGATCGAATCGAGGGTGTTATAGAGAAAGTGGGGATTGATCTGGGCCTGCAGCGCCTTCAGGTCGCTTTTCCTTTTAAGTTCCTGCTCCCTCGTATTGGCGGCGACGAGCTCCCTGATGCGGCCTACCATGATATCGTAATCCCTGGCCAGCTCGCGGATTTCTTCCGTGGCTTTAATCTCGCCGACCAGATGGAACTCCCCGCTTTCGACTGTTTTCATAATATCCTGCAGATGCCTCATCGGTTTGGTAATCCCCGATGAGATCCGGTTTGTCGCCAGACCGACTACGAGAAAGAGAATGAGGCCGATAAAGCCGTAGATGATCTGAACATACTTCCAGTCGGTTATCATATCGCTGTCATGGCTGACCCCGACAATATGCCAATCGGTCAGACCGGAAGTCTCCACCATGAAATAGCGGTCCTCCTCTCTGTATGTATTTCCTTCCCGGCTCTTCAGCAGCGATAGTATTTCAGGAACCGGTTCACTCCTGAGGTTACTGTAAACCAGCTGCTGCGTGGGATGAAAAACATAATTGCCCTCTCTGTCGATTATGAAATCATAGCCTTTCGCGCCGACGACAAGGGAGCGGCAGAGCTCTTCAATCCGGTTGAATTTCAGATCGACCAGCAGCACCCCCAGAGAATCGCCGGTCAGCCCGGAAATGATCTCCCTGCTGAGAGAAACGACCCAGGTGTAACGCCCGGCTATTATATTCTGGACATGGGACGAAGATACGAATGTCTGCCCGCCTCTCTCCAGAGCCCCCCTGTACCAGTCCATATCCAGAACGGAAACCCAGGGGTTGACCCGGGCCTCCAGATCACCGGAAATGACCGTGCCGTCGTGGTAGACGATGAGAATATCCGAAATGTCTTCGCGGGCTTTTATGTAATTATTGAGGCTTTTCCTTATCTCCCGGAACTCTCCGGGATCGGCATCGCCCTCATTCTCAAGGAAGTTCTGGATATCCAGGTCTCCCGAAATGGTTCGGGAAATCCGCTCGACGCTGCTGATATAGAAATCGATCTGTACAACGAGCTGCCGGAGCAGAGTGTGATTGTTTTCCAGTGTGGAGGAGCGGACCGTATCCATGGTGAACCGGAAAAAAACCATCTGCATAATGAATATGGCGGCAAAAACCATTATGGTGAATATGGTATAGATACGGGCTTCCAGAGTTCCCGGAATGATATTGAATTTCACGATTCCAGTTTCCTCCGGTACTCCATGGCCGTAAGGCCTGTCTGTTTGCGGAAAATCAGAGAGAAATACCGGGCATCCTGGTATCCCACCTTCTCGGCAATCTCATAGGCTTTCAGATCGGTGCTTTTCAGAAGCTTTTTCGCCTCCTCCACCCTGTAGGAAGTGAGAAACTCGATGAATGTCTGCCCCGTTCCCTCTTTGAAGAGAAAACTGAACTGGCTCGTGGAGAGATAGAGCTCGTTACACATATCCTGAAGGGAGAAGCGGCTGTCCGAGTACCGCTCGGCGATAATTTCCCTGGCTTTATCGAGACGGGAGAGAATGGCATCGTTCCGCCGTCTGTCGATCTTTCCTTCTATATCGCTGATCATGGCCGCGAAAGCATCCCGGGCTTCATTGAGCGTGGGATAATAACCCGGCTTTTGGGGGAACGCGCTGTCGTCGGAACTGAGAAGTCCCATCTCCTTGAGAAAATTGTAAATGACCATATGGATCCGGGTATAGTAGGAGAATACATCGTCCCGCGATAGATAGTGCTGTTCGATAAAAGTGAAAATCTCATCGAGAGCCCTCAGGGAATCTTCCTTCCTCCTTTCTTTCAGAGCCTCCAACAGTGTGTCGAGTTTCAGATAGAACTGCCCGGGAGTCACCTGCCGGGAATCTCTGATATCTTCGATGAATACGATACGGGTCAGACCGAGGATGCGGGAGTACTCGACCGCTCCCGAGGCGCCCCGGTGTGATTCCGGCAGGGATTCGACCTTATCGACTATCTCGCCGCATCCGGCATAGATCTGCTCCTTCTCGCGGCTGCCCGTATACTGAAAGATCTGCTCCAGAACCGTTTGGCTTCTCTTATGAAGAACGGTTTTATCCCTGCCCTGGAAAATTAGAACCAGATTCTCGCTGAAGTTGAAAAAGACCTCGTCGCATTCGTCCGCAATAGCTTTAATCTGCTCCTGCAGGGTCAGCCTTTCCAGCTCATCCCAGCTTTCCGGAACGACGATAAGAGAGACTCTGTAGAAAGCTCCCCAATCGGTCCACTGGAAATATTCCCGCCTTCTCACAATGTCATCGCCGGTCAGTCGGCCTGAAATAAGGCGGTTGAAGAAGCGCTCCCGGAGGAGCGGGAAACTCTTTTTCAGTTTTTCCCGCATCTCCTCCTGCCGGATTTCCTTTTCCTTCCGGGCATCCAGTTCGTCACGGACCGTTTCCAGGACCAGACTCAGCTCTTCGGCGGTTATGGGTTTCAACAGGAATTCCCGGACCTGGTTCTGAACCGCCTGTCTGGCATATTCGAAGTCATCGTATCCCGTGAGGAGGAGGACCATTGTGCCGGGATACTGCTCCGCGACAATTCTACTCAGAGTCAGGCCGTCCATTCCGGGCATGTTTATATCTGTAATGACCACATCGACGGGATTGTCCTGCAGGTAGTTAAGGGCTTCCTGTCCGTTCTCGAACATGCCGGCCAGTACGAACCCGTTACTTCCCCAGTTTACGCATTGCGATATGCCGTTGCGGATTATGGCCTCATCATCAACAAAGATCAGTCGAAACATCTGATAATTATATATATGAGACTTTCAAAAAAGAAAGTCTTTTCCGCCTTGAAGGATTTCGGCCGCCGGGTATCTGTTCAATCCCACAATGTAATATCGCTTTTATGCTTCACCTGGACTTCTATCTTCCCTTCCCGGACAAGAGATTCATAGAACAGGACTATATTGCGGCCATGCTCCTTGGCGTAATACAGAGCTTTATCGGAATTGGAAGAAGTTTCGTACAGATTTGCCGTCCCGCTTATGGTGCTGAATCCTATGCTTACGGTCAGGTTTCCGATTCCCGGGAAATTGTAAGCCTCGACTTTTTTTCTGAAACGATTAAGCAGTTCTTCGACAGCCCGGGATTCAGTCTCTTTGATAATGACCAGAAATTCTTCTCCTCCGTACCGGATTTTAAAATCCTCTCTTCTGAAGCTGTTTTTCAGTATCCCGGAAAAATGGATGAGGACCTCATCGCCTATCAAATGTCCGTAGGTGTCATTAACACTTTTGAAATGATCAATATCCAACATGGCCAGATGGGAATACGCCCGACTGTCCATGGTGGTCATGATTTTAATAAAATACATTCTGTTATGGAGCCCTGTCAGAAAACCCCTGTCCTTCTCCTGGATCAGAAGCAGCACATTACTGAAAATTCCTATGATCCTGTCCACATCGGAGTCCATTAGCCTTTGATTATCGCAAAGAATAACTTTAAGGACATATAAAACCTCTCCGTCCTTTGCCACAGGGAAGTAACAGGCAGTCTGACCAGGATCTTCACTTTCCATAACTACAATCTATTATAAAGCACTCCACCCATGATATCTATGGCAAGCCGCGCGGCAGTTTTGGCAGTTATGCCTGCTGGATCGGTTTCCCCGGAAAGCTCGACAATATCGCAGGAAGACAGATGGGGCGCCAGACGGTTTACGAGATAGAGCAGTTCGCGGCTGCTCAAACCGCCCGGTTCGGGGTTTTCCACTCCCGGAACTTCGCAGCCGTTCAGGACATCGAGATCGAGGGACATGTAGAGAGGATCCCCGTTTATCAGTTTTTCAATTTCCTTCCAGACGTAGGCAATACCCCGCTCGAGAACATCCTCCGGAGTTATGACTTTGAGCTTTTTCTCCCGGATATAGTCGCGCTCTTCCGCTTCGGGGACACGGATTCCGATCAGCAGCGTTCTCTCCCTGTCGACAAGGTTCTCATCAATCAGCCTCCGGAGAACTGCCGCATGGGAATAGGGGTTTCCGTTGACCTGATCCACCGTATCGGGATGGGCATCGAAATAGACAAGTCCAGGGGGAGCGTTGTTTTTTGAAACGATGGATTTAATTACGGGATAGGTGACCGAATGATCGCCGCCCAGAGTCAGAAGAAAACGATCCCACGAATCTGAGGGGCAGTTGCGCCGGATTTCATCCATCAGAGAGGAACCGCTGAAGTCCTGAAGAGGCAGATTTCCCAGATCGCAGATCTTACCGGAATTCTCGAACTGATATCCCGATGATGTTCTGAGCGTATTCCAGATACGGGATGCGATGCGGATCTGATCGGGGCCTTTTTCCGCGCCGAGCCGCCCCGTACCGCCTCCCGCCGATGTGGGCAGACCCCAGACGGCGATCCGGCTCTCATCGAAGCTTAAATCCTCAGCTCCTGCGATTTTAAGTTCTGAATCTTCCATCATGTCGTTCTCCTGATTTCAGTATGATAGCCCGATTCAGTTTGAGCTACATAAACAGACCTTCGTTCTTCAGCTCTCCGATCAGCTCTTTGAATTTCTTCTCATCATCGAGCCTGAAAAACGAGAGGACGATATGATTGATATCGTTAAAATCCCGCTCGCCAGCTTCAAAGTGAAAGATCTCATTGGCCAGATAAACCGTATAACTCAGCGCTTTGAATTCCTCATCAGCTTCGAGAGGCATATGATGATACCTGATGGGGACGATTAGCCTCCGGGGGAAATCCCATTTCTCGGCAACCTGGGCACCTATAAGAGCGTGATTGTACCCCTCTGTCAGATCATCGAGAAGGGACATGGGAATGTGTTTCTCCCGGCAGAGATCGGAGATCTTCTTCTCCAGCTCCCTGTTCAGTCCCGCCACGATAATCCGTCCCATATCGTGGAGGAGAGATGCGATATAGACATCTTCCGCAATCTTTCCTATTTTCATATGTCTGGCGATAAAACTGCCTATAAGCGCGACCATAAAGGAATGATGGCTGATTTCGTTGACAATGCTCTCCTTGAAGCGCTGCCGCATGACTTTCAGCATCCCGTAGTTGTAAAGAATGGATTTTACACCGAGCATGCCCATGACCCGGACAGCCGAAGCGACATCGGTCACTTCATGTCTCGTCCTGTAGACAGGCGAGTTGGCTATGCGCAGTATTTCCGCCGAGAGGATCGGGTCGGAGTTGATCGATTCGGCAATGGAAAGGAAATTGCAATCGGGATTGCTCAGCTCTCTCTGGAGGGTCTGGATGCTGGCGGGGAACTGGGGCATCTGTTGCAGTTCCGCCGCTATGGTGTCGGCGATTATCAGACTCTGGTCAACCGACAGCAGGTTGAGGGGGATTTCCAGCCTCGTGAGACTTCCCGATCCACTGTTCTCAAAAGAGATGGCTTTCTCATCGAGATTGACTTTCCGCAGCATGAGAAGAACGATGATGAGCCCGAAGCCGGCCCCTTCCGTCGAGTCGAATCCATAGGTGAAAACTTCGCCCAGATTATCGAATTTTTTCGCCATTTCCATCCGCTCACGGATCCTGTGAAGTTCCTTTTCGATGAAGGGGGTCGGGCTGGAAACGTCCAGCCTGAAGAACTGGTCGTCCAGGGAGAAGCGGATACCGACAAAAGTGTTCCGTTTGCGGTGTTCCTCCTCCATGGCGGAAAAATCGAGAAAAACTTCTTCCTTGAAACTCTTCATGGCCTCTTCGTATTGTTCGGGATCGAGAATATCCATCCCTTTCATCTCGAAATAGATCCTTTTCGAATTGGCCTTGCTCGCATTGGTGGACAGCTCGTTCACCACATATTCCAGATGGGAATGGAGGTGTTCCTGATTGATAATTTCCAGTATGTTTTTCAGGACTCTGGAACAGTAGAGATCTGTTTCCCGGCTCGTATAGGGAAAAGTGCAGGACAATTCCCTTTTTTCTTCGAGTTCCCTTCTCAGCGTTTCGATGTCGACATCATGTATCTCGGTGTAATTCACAGACAAACCCTGTTCTTCCCCTTCTCTTTCGCTTCATACAGTTTGGCATCGGCGGCATTAATCATATCGGTCAAGCTGTTTTTCTTCTCGATGCACAAACCGAAACTGGCTGTAACTGTTATTTTTTTCCCCTCGTGGCTGAAATCGTAATCCTCAATCTTTTTGCGGATTGATTCAAAAAGCAGGATGGCATCTTTCGGATCCATATTATTCCCGATAATGCAGAACTCCTCGCCTCCGTAACGGGTCAGAATATCCGTTGATCTCAAACTCCCCTGGAATATTCTGGCCAGAGTTTTGATAACATAATCCCCGGCATCGTGGCCGAAGCTGTCGTTGACATTTTTGAAATTATCTATATCGATCATGGCGACGGCCATATAGCTGCCCGTCCGTTTGGCCGTGTTGAACACGAGGTCCCCCGTATCGAAGAGATAGCGCCTGTTGTGTATTCCCGTCAGATGATCGATCAGTGCCACTTCCCGGAGCGATTCGAAGTTCTCGATCAGCCTGATATTCTGATTGATCCGGGTATAGAGCAGCTCGCTGACAAAGGGCTTGGTGATAAAGTCGTTCGCCCCGTATTTGATGAATTTTATGAGCATGGCGTGGCTGCCTTTGGCTGAAATTCCGATTATGGCCAGCTTTTCCATGGGAAAATTCTTTCTGGCTTTGGTCGTGAACTCGAAACCGTCGCAGACCGGCATCTGATAATCGACCAGGGCCAGTTTTATATCGGAATTGTGTTCGAGAATCTCCAATGCGACCAGGCCGTTCTCCGCTTCATAAACTTTAAAATGGTGGACATTGAGCAGCCCTTTAAGATGCTTTCGGCTCACGGTGGAATCATCAATGACCAGAACCCCTATATCCCTGTTTTTATTAAACCGGTTGATCATGCCGAGGATATAACCGACGGAATGAGACCCTTCCTTTATGACATAGTCGATGACTTTTTTTGACCAGATAACTTCCTGAATATCCGGAGAAAAGGTCGATGTCATAACCAGGGAGGGAATATTCAGAGAAAGACAGAGATCCACGATGGCTCCGTCCATGGCATCGGGAAGGTGATAATCGAGAATGGCCATCAGAATATCGCCGCTTTCGGCAAGAGGGGTCAAACCTTCTTCCGCTTCTTTGTAACTCTTGAACCAGGTTACATGAAACCCCAGGGAATGGCTTATGCTGTGCTTGAGAAGTTTACCGTAGAACTCACTCCCTTCGACGATGATGATTTTGTGATTCATATAACTATATCTTATTGTTTTTTAACTCAGAATACAAAGGATAGAAATTATTTTTTATCCGCCTTTTCTTTAATTTCAGCGCTTTTTCAGGTATATTGAGAGAAGTACAAAATAGAGGAAAAAGAATGACGGCGAAAATGGACGTTACCGCTCTGATGGAGTGGTTTGACAGAGAGAAGAGAGATTTTCCCTGGAGCCGGGACAAGACTCCCTACAGGGTCTGGATTTCCGAAATCATGCTCCAGCAGACTGTCGCGTCGACAGTCATCCCCTATTTTGAAAGGTGGTGCCGCGATTACCCCGGTATAAAGGATCTGCGCGAAGCATCGATAGAGGAAGTGTTATCGCACTGGGAAGGACTTGGATATTACAGCCGCAGCCGGAATATTCATAAAGCGGCGCAGTATCTGATGGAAAACTGCGGTGGAGAGCTGCCCCAAACATACGGCGAATTGAGAAAAGTCCCGGGAATTGGCGACTATACGGCAAGAGCAGTACTGAGCATTGCCTATGGCAAACCCTATCCTGTCCTCGATGCGAATGTGAGGCGGATTCTCCAGAGACTGGAGGCGAAAACCGATTGGCAGAAAGCCGATGATGTCCGCGCTCTCGAATATCTGTCGGGAATCATCCCGGCCGGGAGACCGGGAGATTTCAACGAAGCGATGATGCAGTTCGGCCAGCAGGTTTGCACGACCGGTTCACCTCTCTGCGACAAGTGTCCTGTTCAGGGAAACTGCTTGGCTTTCAAAAAAGGGATTGCGGCGGAGATACCGGCGAAAAAGGTAAAAAAGATAAAGATGAGCGAGAAAACAGTTCTTCTGTTTCATTCCGATGGCAAAATACTTTTACGGAAAAAGAAAAAAGGGTTGTTTCACGATATGTGGATGCTTCCGACAGTGGAGGAAGACAGCTGTCAGAGAATGGAACGCATCAATAATGAATGGTCCATACTTCACACCAGGCTGCTGACCCAGCGCAATCATTTTTATACGGAGAATAAGGATACCCTCTCTCCCTGTCTTATAACTTCAGATGAGATTGATCTGTCTCACATGACTCCCGGCGATGATGAAAATTATGAGCACAAATGGGTCGAAATTTCCGAACTGGACAGATATCCCTGTCCCTCTGTTTACAGGAAAATACTCGATGAGCTGATCGAAGGACTCAAAGAGATTCAGTGATAGGTTCTCTCGACAAAACTGATAGCCCTGTGGCGCACGAAGGTATGCAGGCTTTTGTCCTTATCGAGGTTTCCGTTGGGGAGAAAGCCTCCCGCCATACTGTCATGGCCCCCGCCGAATCCGATGCCCTCCAGAATATTCCGGATTAAACCGTTGGCCTTGATATTGTTATTGATACTGCGGGTCGAGAATTTAATACCCCCTTCCCGGGGCGAATAAGCGACCACGACATTGACCCCGGCTATGGTGACGACAATATCGCTGGAAGCGCCGAGCAGGGAATCGTTTCCGCTCTCCAGATAAAGAAAACCGATTTCCCCGTAAACTTCCACATTGTCAAAAGCTTTTGCATAATCCTTCAGGTCCTGCTGGCTGATCTGGTTCCCTTTGAGTGCCGTTATCATGTCGATGTCCGAATGGGTGTAGAGATGGTAGAACATATTGATATCCAGTTCCGATACGCCTCTTGTCAGATTGTCCGTATCCATGAAAATCCCGTACAGGAGGGCCGTGGCGACAGCTTTGGGTATGGGGATGTCATTCTCGATAAAATATTCGGTAATGATGGTCGAACAGGCACCGACTTCGGGACGGACATCGGTCAGCCTGTAGCCGTTATCGCCTCCCCATTCGTGGTGGTCGATGACGGCGACTTCGTCGGTAACCAGATCCGTCATATTGGAATTGCCTTTCTGGCCGTCCACCAGAACCGTCCAGTCCTCGGCGCCCAGAGTCGAAACGTTTTCCGCCAGAGACAGCCTGATATTGAACAGCTCCAGCATTTTGGAAGAGTTTGCCTTCTCGATTTCATTCTCATAGACAATCTCCGCATGAACGCCCCGGATCTCCAGCAGATATTTGAGCCCGAAAGAGGAGGCTATGGCATCGGGGTCGGGAACATTGTGGGGCTGGATGAAAACCTCATCGGGCGCCTGTTTCAGCAGTTCTACCAGTTCGTCGAGCTTTGTCATGATTTTTCCTCCTCTTAAATATTGTAGACCGCGGATTCATCAGCTTCAATAACTGAAAATGAAGACCGTGCTGATGATATGTTTGACCGGCAGGGCCGAAACTTCAGAGAAATCATCATTGTAAAGATCGAACATTCCGGCATAATCAATCCGTCCTGAAAAATTCCCCGAGAAATTATAGGATACCGATGGGAGAATCATGAGAGCTCCCGAATCGGGGGAGAAAATGGCTGTCAGGATCAGGTCCGTATTGATGGTGTACAGAGGCTGCATGAGAGAGAGCATAATGTAGTGTTTTGCGAAGTATCCGCTTCGATACATACCGAATAGATCAGAGGTCGGTCCGCCAAGAGCTCCTGCCTGTTCAAGGGCTGTTTCCATATTATCCCTTTCTCCCGAATCTAATCCTTCTCCATTATAGAAGTATTCCGCTATGGCATAGAGTTCATTGGGAAAGGTATACTCAAGCCCGGCCAGAGCCGAGAAAGTCCAATCGGTTTTACGACTCAAACCGTCATAAGTACCGTCTGTAAAATAGTTCCGGCTGCCCTTTCTGATAGCCGCTTCTCCATAGAATCCCAGACCGGACAGATCGGCCATAAACCCGGCCCCCAGTGACGGAACATAGGCATCGCTGCCTTCCGCCGCGTCGTAATCGTACAATCCTGTCAGTTTCACCTCGAATCCCGGCAGATAAAAAGTCAGTTCGCCTCCCCCCTTTATCTCTTCGAAATCGATTCCCGAAGCCAGCAGATCATCGGGAAGAATTCCGTAGACTTTCAGATTGGCGATATAACCGAAATCCGCCGAGAAAGTCAGGGCGTCGACTCCGCGGAGATCTGCATCGGGATCGGACGGATCTTTCAACGGATTGGCGAAGTCCATGGGGTTCCAGCCGTAGCCGTAGCCGGTGAGCATACTCTGCCTTCCCGCAATGAGGGAGACATAATCGCCCAGAGCTACATTGACGGAAAACCGCATGATATCGAGTGAGAAAATCGTATCTCCTGCCAAAGCGATTAACTCTCCGGTGAGCAAAGCATCCATTGTCGATGTATCACCGCCGATCATCGCTTCATAAGAGTCATAAGTTCCCGCCAGCAGAGCCTGACCGATGGGATACTCCTTCAGACTGAACCAGGCGGAGAATGTCGTTTTCTCATCGCCCGCATCGAGCCGGGCAATGAGAGATGTGTTCATGGATAGGTCTTTCATCTCCATCATATTGCCGGGGTTGAGAAGACTGTCGAAATCGCCGTCGGTAATATTGGCGGAAAAGCCGATCTCCGCAGTTCCGGAAAAATCAGCCTGCGCCGCAAGGGTTATCAGACTCAGCAGGGTAGCCGCCGCAATCGCTATTATCTTTTTCATCGGATTGTCTCCAGATAGCGGGTCGTAAACATGCGGTCCTGCACTTTGGGACTGTCCACTTCGAACTCTTCGATCACCACTTCGGTCCGCGATGGTTTCGTGTGGTTGAACATGGTGTAGGCGAAGGGATAATCCTTTCCGTTCACCGTCCTGTAATCATAGAAACTCATGCTTTTGATATTGGCACCGCTCTCGTAGTAATCGATTTTCAAATAGCGGTACGTATCTTTTGTGATGTAAACCACCATTTTCTCATAGGGAGCATCGGAACCGGAAGCGGTCAGCTCTATGACATGACAGAGATCTCCTTCGACCTTTTCCTCGCCCATAAGCCGGGATGTGTATTTCCCGGCGAGACCCGATCCCCCCTCTCCCATATCGGCATAGGAAAAATCGGATCCGCCCGCTGAATTCTTTTTGGCGGAGCTGCTCAATTTCCGGACCCGCCCCGTTGAACTGAAACGAACCCAGAGATCGTCTTCGATCATCAGATTGGCCGTCCCCTTCATGCGGCGCGGTTCCACATAAATGGAGAGGGAATAGCTCTTTCCATCCTTCTCCATTGTATAACCTTCTATCTTCTGGACCGGCTGAGCCTCATCGGACAGATAGACGGTCATAGTGCTGGTGCTGTAGATCCTGTTGCCTTTGAACGCTTCATCGGCGCGGCTGACGATCTCCTGAGCCGTCTGAGCGGCTGCCAGAGATGACAGTAAAATCAGGAATAATCCTGCGATTACTGATTTTTTCATTTTTCACTCCTGTTCCAGGGTTTTATTTTCAGATTCAGTTTTTCCCTCATGATGATGAGCATGCCGGGATGGAAGAGCACGGAAAAACAGAAGGCGATCGCCATGGCTATGGACAGAACGATGCCCGTGCTTCTCATGGCTCTCATGGGCGAGGGAACAAAGGAGACGAAACCGACAATTGTCGTGAGCGAGGTTATGAGAAGAGCCGTTCCCGTTTTGCCGATTACCGATTTCATTTTCCCTTTCCCCTCTCTCAGATAGCGGTGATTGATATGGACCGCGTCATCCACTCCGATTCCGATCAGGAGCGGCACGACAATAATATTGATAAAGTCGAACCTGATGCCCGCCAGGGCCATAAAGCCGAAGAGAGTCAGAAAGGAGAGAAGCAGCGATGCCATGGTCAGAACGACCAGTTTGATATTCCTGAAATCGGCCAGAAGGATGAGGAACACGACGATGATAGCCACTATAGCCGCTTTGACGCCGTCTTTTTCCGCCATATAGGTCAGCTGGTCTCCGGCGAGAAGCATCCCCGTCGCTTTATCGGTCACAGTGCTGATCTGCTGTGTATAGATACCGCGGAATTCCTGTTCCCAGGGATTCTGTGTGGGCATGATATTCATCAGAAACTGTTTCCCGTCCCGGGAGATGTAGGAGTCCTTCAGACTGTCGGGCAGGACATCGAAAGAAACCGGTTCATCGTTGGCCATCTTCATCAGCTTTGAACCCAGTTGATCCTGTAGGCGATTCTGAAGACCGGCCAGAGCTTCCCGATCGATATCCCCCTCTTCCAGCATGGCGAAAAGCCTGTCGAACCGGCTCTCCCCGATTTTTTCGCCGTCCTCATTGAGGCCTGTAATGCGGTTTATCGTATTGAGCAGCTTGTCCAGATTGCCCAGATAAGCCATATCGCCCATTTCCATGACATTCATTTCAAGCCGGTAAAGCTCTTCGAGAAGGGCATCGCTGTCCACATCTGTTCCCGCTTTGCGGTTTTCGAGAGCAGACGCGAAATCCCGGATCAGTTTCCCGCGCCTTTCGGCATCATCAGGCGACAGGTAATAAGCCCCCAGGGAGTCGACCATTTTAACAGACGAGAGATCATCGAGCCGGTCACTGAAATCCCTGACTTCCGCCGGATCATCTGAAATGATCGACAGGCTGTCGGGAGCCATCCCGAACTCATCGACGAGAGTGTCCTGAAGCTCTATCGATTCAAGCCCTTCAGCCTCCATTTTCATAAGATTGGTTTCAAGCTGGACGCCGGGAGCTTTCAAACCGAAGAAGATGCCGATCGCCAGCATAATCAGAGAGAAAAGGACCGGAGCTTTTACCAGCACCTTTCCAATCCCCGAAGCGGCATCGGAGCGGATCTTCACCTTATCGAAAACGCTGTGTTCGACTTTCCCCTTTTTTGTCCGGCGGTAGTCCCGGAACCCGAGAAGCGGCGGTATGAAGAGAATCATGGCGATTAGCTCGCAGACGATCCCCATGCCGGCCACGATGCCCAGTTCCCGAATCATCTGCGTATCGGCCAGAACCAGAGCGAAGAAGGCCGTCGCCGTCGTCAGTCCTCCTGTGAGAATCCCGGGACCGCTTTTAACCAGGGATTGCCTCATGGCGTCTGAGAATGAGTCCCCTTCGTCAAGTTCCTGACGGTAAGCCGTCAGCAGATGAATGGCGAAATCGATCCCCAGCCCCAGAAGCGCCACGAGATACATGGCCGTCATAATATTGAGCCTGTGGATGACAAAGCCGCTCATTCCCATGGTCCAGAAAATTCCCGTAACAAGGGGGATCCCGGAAATAAAGGGAACGGAAAACATACGGAATGTGAAAATCATGATCAGAAGGATAGCTATCAGGGCCAGAAGAGAGGAAAGAACGATCCCCTGCTCCGAAGTGGCCATCTCATCACGGCCCACTACGACCATGCCCGTAAGGCCCATGGGCAGTCCCATCTCGCGGCCCAGATCCTTGACGGCGCGTTCGATGGCGTTGACCCCGTTGGTCATATCCATAATATCTTCCATGGTAAAAGTCGGCTGGATGATGGCGATTCCCATCCGGCTGTCATTGCTGAGAATATAGGATTCTCCAAAGAGCCAGTCATCCAGGGCGGAATCGACATTCCGGTCGGAAGGAGCCTGTCCTTTCGCGGAGCTCTCGATCAGCCCGAGGACCTCATCGAGGCCGCGGAACATTCCCACGGCCAGCTGTTCCTCATCGGCGAGCTTTTCTCCGTCACCGGAATACTCTCTCTCGAAATCATCATTGACCGCCCGGATCAGAGGTACCAGATCCAGATTTCCGTACATTCCGGCACTACGCTCGATATCTTTCTCTTTGGAGAACATCAAACCGTGTTCTTTATAGAAATCCATATCGGTTTTTCCGGTGACGCGTACGACGTACCGGCTGAATTCCGGCTCGGAAATGCGCTCAACGATAGCATCGATTCCCTCTTTTACCTTCTTCTCCGCTTCGAGAGGATCCCCGATGGAACGGGCGTCGACAACGGCCATAATAGATGAGGCGGCGGGAAATTCCTCCATAATCATCTTCATATCCCGGACCTGGGTTGTGTTATCGGGAAGGATCGAGTAGAAAGTCATCTCCATTTTAAGCATGGACATTCCCACAGCCATAACCGCGGTTATTCCCGCTATTATGAGAAAAGCTTTTCCCCAGTTGCGCGAGGACCAGGAAGCCCAGGTCCCGAGAATCCGCTCTCTGAAATTTTCCTTTTTCTGCATATTGACTCCTTAGGTCGCATAGGCGAGCAGTATACTTTGTATACGACCAGCCTATCGGCTCTCTCTGAGCATCTGCTCCAGAAAGGCCAGGTATTCTTTAAAGAGGGTTCGGCCCTCTTTCGTAATCTTGTAAACCGTCTGGACCGCGCTTCCGGCCAGTTCCTTTCTCTTCTCCACGTAACCGGCTTTGATCAGCTTTTCCATATGGGTGTAAATGGATCCGTCAGTCCCGCCCAATAGCGATTTGAGCTGGTTGAAAGACACCATTTCATCCTTGTAAAGCACGGTCAGAATGGACAGCCTGGTCTTCTCGAAAAAGACGTTGTCAAACCGCGTATACAAATCATCCATTGCGTCTCCTTTCCAGATAGAGAACATGGAAGCCGGTCAGAACAAAGGTTATTCCCGCAACGATTCCCGCAATAGCCGAACCCTGCAGCGACGAAACCTGGTTGATGATGAAGAGGAAACCCATTCCCGTGAGGACCCAGGCTTCTATCATGAGCGAGGAATAGGTGATCTGACTGTACATGAACAGAGGCATGGCCGCGGCCATAAGATAGATCCCCGCATGGGGAATATCGGTCTGCAGAAGATAGTACATCATGATGCCCAGGATAACCATCGGCCCCAGAAACCCCACAGCCAGCTTTGTGAAACGGTTCGATAATAAGGGGGCGGACATCTTATCCATGCGCTTCACCCAGCCTACTGTCTCCGTGACACCGGCCAGAAAAAGGGTCGGAAGCCAGACAGACATAAAGAGAGTCATCCGTCCCAGTTCCCGCGAGGCGACCAGATAATAAGACAGAACCGATGAGGCTATGATCAGAATGCCGTAAACCCAGTAAACCCAGGTCTCGATGATCCCGTAGTTCTCGGCCTGATCCATCACTTTTTTAATTTCCTTCAGATCTTTCAGATAATCTTCGATTTCCCTTTTTCCTTCTTCCATAGAACTTCCTTTTCCACTTTAGTCCTTAAAGCTACTTTGCAATACAAAGTGACTTCTAATTACAAAGTAATAGAATGGCATTTTTCTGTCAAGGGAATTGATGAGAATCTACAGGGAAAGTCACTATCCCTTGCTGGAAGCTATGAACAGCAGGTCCCGCCCCGAAGACTTCTACTTTAGCAATTGAACTTATTGAAAAACTTGACAGTATGTAAAAATCCTTTTAACCTACTAATATACCTGTAATATATTACATGGATATCAACAGAGAAAGGAGATTGTATGCTGAAAGAGATACGCTGGCACGGCCGGGGCGGACAGGGCAGTTTTACGGGAGCCAAGCTTCTGGGAACCGCCGCCTCACTTCACGATGGGCGTTTCGCCCAGGCTTTCCCCTCCTTCGGTCCCGAGAGACGGGGAGCGCCCGTTCTGGGATTCAACCGCATAAGCGACAACCCCATTACCGACAGAAGCGAAATCAGCCTGTGCGATTTTATAATTTTCCTCGACGATACATTGTGGAACGAGCGCTATTACGATGATTTGAAAAAGGAGGCGTTGATTCTCATCAATACGGCAGATTCATCGCTCGCCAATGAGAGAATCCGGACCATCGACGCGACGGGACTGGCGCTCGACGTTCTCGGCCTTCCCATAGCCAACACGGCCATGCTGGGGGCCCTGGCGGCGCTTTCCGGGGAGACGGTTACACGCGAAGCTCTCGTGGAAGCCCTCAAATCCTCCCTGAAGCCCTCTGTTCTCGAAAAAAACCTCATTCTCCTGGAGAAAGCTTATGAAAGATTTTAAGATGAGCCCCCGTCCCCTATGGAAATCGCTCTCCGATGTTCCCATGGGTTCCAGCTGTTCCTCCTTCCATATATGCGATACCAATGCCGCCTGGCGGGTTTTCCGGCCCGTCATGGATTATTCCCTCTGCATAGGCTGCCATCAGTGCTACCTGCTCTGTCCCGACGGAGCCATTCACAAAGAGGACGCTAAAGTATTCCGCATTGACTATGACTTCTGCAAAGGCTGCGGGATCTGCGCCAACCAGTGCAAGCCCGGTGCCATATCCATGGTAAAGGAGGACCAGGTATGAGCGAGTTCGCATTTCTGAACGGAAACGAAGCGGTCGCCTGGGGCGTCCGCCTGTCGCGGCCCCATGTTATAGCCGCCTACCCCATCACGCCCCAGACGAAAGCAGTGGAAAAACTGTCGTCCTTTGTACAGAACGGGGAAATGGACTGCAAATACCTCCACGTGGAATCGGAGCACAGCGCCATGGCCTGTTCCATCGGTTCCAGTTCCGTGGGAGCCCGGACCTTTACGGCCACATCCTCCCAGGGGCTTCTCTATATGTCCGAAGGACTGCCCTACGCCTCGGGAGCCCGGCTGCCCATCGTCATGATGAACGCCAACCGGTCCATCGCCACTCCCTGGAATATCTACGGAGACCAGATGGATGCCATGCACGTGCTCAATTCGGGATGGGTCCAGCTCTTTGTGGAGGACGCTCAGGAAGCCCTCGATATGGTTATCCAGAGCTTCAAGCTGGCGGAGAACCACGACATACTGACGCCGGTGATGATCAATGTGGACGGTTTCGTGCTGACCCATACCTATGAAAAAGTCGAGATACCAGGACAGGAACTGGTGGACAGCTTTCTTCCCGCCATTGAAAAAGCTCCCCATCTGATGAACGATCAGGATCCCATGAGCCTGTGCATTTCCGCGGGAAACCAGCACTACATGGAGTTCAAGATCAAACAGCACAGGGATATGTTCAAAGTTTTCGAACAGCTGGAAAGCATCGACCGGGATTTTGAAAAATCCTTCGGCCGGAGCCACGGAGGCGCTGCGGCAGGCTACAGGAACGAAGATGCCGATGTGATTCTGGTCACAACCGGTTCCGTTACCGGAACGGCACGGGTTGTCGTGGACTCCCTGCGGGAACAGGGAATCAAAGCGGGACTGGTGAAACTCAGACTGCTGAGGCCCTTCCCTTCCGATGATCTGTTCGAACTGATCGGGAAAGCAGGTGCGGTTGGCATCCTGGACAAGAATATCTCCTTCGGATTCGAAGGAACGGTGTATACCAATGTCAATTCCTCCCTTCTGCAGAAAGGCTACAGGGGACGGACCTTCAATTTTATTGCCGGACTCGGCGGAAGGGATATCACAAAAGAGAATATCGAAGAGATGTTTTCCGCTCTTCTCGAACAGAAAGGGGAAACGGTTCAGTATTTCAATATGGGGTGCGCCTTATGATAAAAAAACTCAACGCCCGGAACATCGATGCAAAGGAATGTTTCTACGGACATAAAGCCTGCGGCGGCTGCGGCGAGAGCCTGGCTCTCCGGCTGGCCCTGAAAGTACTGGGAGAGGAAGCCTATCTGTCCCTCCCTGCGGGATGTATGGCCGCCGTCTCCTTCATCTATCCCAATATGGCCTTTAAGAATAATGCCGTTATCACGCCTTTCGCCTCGACAGCCGCTGTGGCGACGGGGATTGCGGCGGGCCTGGAGGCTCTGGGCAAGGAAGCGCCTCTATCCGTGGGGTTCGCCGGAGACGGAGGTACCGCCGATATCGGGATCCAGTCTCTCTCGGGAGCCATCGACAGAGGCGAGAAGTTCATCTACATCTGTACGGACAACGAAGCCTATATGAATACGGGCATCCAGAAGAGCGGTCTGACGCCTTTCGGCGCGGCCACGACGACAACGCCCGCCGGGAAAGCCATTCACGGCTGCGTTACCGAAAAGAAAAACATGTTTGAAATCGCCGCTGCCCACGGCATAAGCTATGCGGCGACGGCCAGCATCGGCTATCCCGAGGATTTTCTCAATAAAGTGCAGAAGGCGAAGGAATGCGACGGCCCCGCCTATATCCATATCTACACCCCCTGCCCGACCGGCTGGGGACACGGATCGGAAATCACCGTCGATCTGGCAAAGGAAGTGGTGGATACGGGACTCTGGTTCCTCGCCGAATACGAGAACGGGGAATTCCGGCTGAATAAAAAGCCCGAAAACTTCAAACCTGTCGCCGACCATCTGAAAAGACAGGCGCGGTTCCGCCATCTCTCGGAGATTGAAATTACACAGATCGAAGAGATGCGCGACCGCAAATGGGAAAAAATGTTGAAAAACTGGGGTTGAATATAAGTAATATATCAGAAGTATACTTATATTTAATAAACAGACCCTTTGAGAGGAGCCACCCTTGCAGCCGGCGAACAACCATATTTTCGAGACTTTGAAAAAGCGAATTATAAATCTGGAAATGAAACCCGGCGATGCGGTTCAGGAAAAGGTACTGGTCGAGGAGTTCGGCGTCAGCCGCACTCCCGTCAGGGAAGCCCTGATCAAACTGGGACAGATCGGACTCGTGGAGACCCGCCCCCGCGTCGGGACTTTTGTAACACAGATCGATCTCAAATCGGTGAAAAACGCCTATGAGGTAAAGAAAAATCTTGAAGGCCTGGCGGCGGAACTGGCGGCACAGCGGGCGACGGAGGAGCAGATCAAAGAGCTTTTCGTCATAATCGGCCGCTTTGCCGGTTACGATATCGTGAAGGATTACAAACTCTGCATCAATGATGACCAGCGCTTTCATCAGATCGTAAGGCAGGCATCGGGCAATGAAATGCTCATTGAAATACTCGACCAGCTGAATACCAAGACAGCGCGGTTCCTTCAGTCCATAGAGTACGTGATAGATGATTTCGACTGGTTTTACGAGACTCTGAAAAATATGGCCCACGCCATCGAGTCCAGAGATCCGGAACAGGCAAAAACGACAACGGAAGAGCACACCCTGAAGTTCGTCAAACAGATGTCCAGACGCTTCTTCGGTTATTTATAGGGAGATGTAAAAATGAAATATTCAAAAAGAGTAGTAGGCGTTAAAGCATCGGAAATAAGAGAGATTCTGAAGCTCGCGGCCAGACATGACATAATATCCTTCGCCGGCGGCCTGCCCGCCCCGGAACTCTTCCCCATCAGGGAAATGGAGGAGGTCTCGCGGACCGTCCTCGAAGAGATGGGACAGGAAGCCCTCCAGTACAGCCCGACTGAAGGCTATGAGCCCCTGCGGGATTTTATCGCCGGAAGAATGGCGAAAACCGGCGTCAAAACGGACCGCGATGAGATACTGATTATAAGCGGCTCCCAGCAGGGCCTCGATTTCGCCGGAAAGATTTTTCTCGACCCCGGCGATACGGTTCTCTGCGAAAGCCCGACATACCTGGGTGCGGTCAACGCTTTCCGCGCTTATGAGGGGAACTTCCGCGAAGTGGCGACCGATAACGAAGGGATGATCCCCGAAGATCTCGAGAAAGCTCTGAAAGAGACTCCCGATGTCAAATTCATCTACGTCATCCCGGATTTCCAGAATCCTTCGGGGCGGACCTGGTCACTCGATCGGCGAAAAGCCCTTGTCGAACTGGCGAATCAATACGGGATTCCCATAGTCGAAGACAACCCCTACGGAGAGCTTATCTACGAGGGAGAGCGGCTCCCTTCCATACGTTCCCTCGACACGAAAGGACTGGTAATGTTTCTGGGTACTTTCTCCAAAACCTTTGCGCCGGGGCTTCGGATCGGATGGATCAATGCTCCGAAGGAAATTCTGGCCAAATGCATTATGGTGAAACAGAGCTCCGATGTTCAAAGCAGTTCCATCAGTCAGAGAGAAATTGCCGTTTTCGTGGAGAAATACGATTTTGAAAAGCATGTGGAAAAAATAAAATCCACCTACAGAAAAAGACGGGATCTGATGATGGACAGCATGGGGAAATACTTCCCCGATAGTGTGGAATGGACTCATCCTGCGGGAGGGCTGTTCACCTGGGTGATAGTCCCCGATTCCATCGATACGAAAGAGCTGATGGAGAGGACTCTCGAGGAGACGAAAGTGGCATACGTACCGGGAGCCTCCTTCTTTCCCAACGGCGGCGTCAAGAATACCATGAGGCTCAATTTCTCCAATATGCCGGAGGATAAGATTGTCGAAGGGATCAGGAGGCTCGGCGAGCTGCTGAAGAGAGAGATCGGCTGATTCCTGTTTTCAGAACCGCTCTCCGGAAAATAAAACGAGAGCGGTTTTCAAAATTACTCCCCGATATAGTCTTCAAAAATATCCGACAGATGGAAATGAAAGCCTTTCAACACTGTTGAAGTCACAAGATCATTCTGCTCATAGATTTCGGCATCGGAGAATTTTCCCTCATCTGTCTTCGTGTAAATCTGCAAAGCCCGGAACCCCGGATCGAAGACCCAGTATTCCCTGACTCCGAAGCGTTCATAAAGATTGAACTTTTCATTAAGATCCTTTTTACTGGTATAGGGTGACAGGATTTCGACCACCAGATCCGGCGCGCCGAAACATCCTTTACCTTTCAGCTATCTCTGGACCCGCCCCGAACCGTCGCCTTTCAGCAGGTTCAAAACTTCAGCTTCTGTTATCAGCGCCACATCCCCGGGGATGGAGTGCTTCAGGCACGAAGCCGCCACAGCGAACTTCAGCGCCTGTTCATGGGAATCATAGGAGGTCAATCCGTAAATAAGACCAGCAGCAAAGGAATCCCCTCCCCCGACCCGGTCGATAATATTTCTGATCTCGTATTTCTGGGAGACAATGAACTCCTTCCGATCATTCAGAACCGCGGACCAGTCGTTATGGTCGGCTGAATGGCTCTCCCTCATGGTAATGGCAATCATTTTCATTTCGGGAAATTTATCGAGTACTTTTTTAGAGATCTCTTCATAGCGTTCCAGCCCCAGATCGGCCTGGCTCACATCGGCTTCCGATTCAATGCCGAGCGACTTCTGGCAGTCCTCCTCATTGGCAATGGCCACATCGACGAATTTAACCAGTTCATTCATCACTTCGGGAGCGCTCTTTCCGTACTTCCAGAGTTTTTTTCTGTAATTCAGGTCGCAGGAGACGGTCAGTCCTCTTTTTTTCGCCTCTTTGACAGCCCTCATGGACAGAGCGGCGGACGATTCGGAGAGAGCGGGGGTAATACCGGTTATGTGAAACCAGGTGGCGCCGACATATACTTTGTCCCAGTCGAAATCTTCGGGACCGGCTTCGGAGATCGATGAACCGGCGCGGTCATACACGACATTGGACGCGCGCTGGTTGGCACCGGTTTCCAGATAATAGACGCCGAGGCGCTCTCCCTGAAAAAGGACCTGAGACGTATCTACACCTCTGGCTCGAACGGCATCCCGGGCGCTTCTCCCCAGAGGATTGTCGGGAAGGGCCGTTACAAAGGAAGTATCCTTCCCCAGAAGAGCCAGAGCCGAAGCCACGTTGGACTCCCCCCCTCCGAAAGTGGCTTCCAGCAGAGGACTCTGAAAGAATCTCTCATTGGCCGGAGATTTCAATCTCAGCATAATTTCGCCCAGTGTGACTATTTTATTCATTTGTTTCTCCATGATTTAACAAGATTGACAGCTTCGGCGCTCAGTCTTTCGATTTCATCGAACCGCCCGCTGCTGATCAGCTCGCCCTGCACCATCCAGGAACCGCCGCAGGCTGAGACATAAGGAGATTCGAGATAGCTGACGAGATTGGACGCGTTGATTCCGCCGGTCGCCATAAAGCGGACTGTTCCGTAAGGCGCGCTCATAGCGTTGATCATTTTTATCCCTCCCGATGCTTCAGCGGGAAAAAATTTCAGAACATCGAGTCCCCTCTCCAGGGCGGCCTCTATCCCCGAAGGATTATTGACACCGGGATAGACGGGAATTCCCTTGTCCAGGCAGTAATCGACAACGCGGGGATTGAACCCGGGACTGACGACGAACCGGGATCCCGCATCAACGGCAGCTTTGACCTGGTCGATCGTCAGGACCGTTCCGGCACCGGTCAGAATATCGGGAAACTCTTTACTGATAATCCCGATGGAACGGGCCGCCGCATCGGTCCTGAACGTCACCTCCGCAGCAGGCAGTCCGGCTTTGACCAGAGCTTCGGCCAAAGGCGCGGCCTGTTCGGGGTTATCCAGTTTTATAACCGGAATAATGGCGATTTCCGCCAGCTTTGAAGCTATCTCTCGATATTCGCTATTCATATACTTTTCCTCTTTCGTATCCCATGGACCGGGAGATTGAATCCGTGCAGGCTTTAAGCCTCGGCTTGTAGTTTTCAATTTTACTTTTAAAATCCCCGAAGAAGGGGATACTGACCGCTCCTGCCGTTTCGCCGAGAGAATTGAAGACGGGCATGGCTATGGCGAAAATGCCATCCGATTCCTCCTGATGATCAAAGGCGATTCTTTCCGAAGCGATTTGTTCGAGGATTTTTTCAAGTTCGTTTTTATCGGTTATTGTATGGGCCGTAAATGCCTTCAAGTCGAGTCCCGGAAGGCGTTTATCCCTGTAATACCGCCCCTCTTCAGACATAGCCAGGAGCAGTTTTCCCGCAGCGCCGATATAAGGGGGGTACACAGTTCCCGAGTCGAGGGTGATGCGGATCGCTTTACGGCATTCGAAACTTCTGAGGGGATAGACCGTGTCGCCCCTCATAATGCTCAGTTTCACCATCTCGTCAATTTCTTCCGATAGCGCCTTCATATGAGGTGCGGCCAGAACGGCCAGATCCAGTCGTTTATTCACAATATTCCCCAGAGTCAGAAGCTTGGCGCCCAGAGTGTAGAGCCCCGAGAGGTGCAGCTGTTCCAGGTACCCCTGTTCCGTGAGACGATTGATCATGCGGGAAACAGTTGCTTTGGGTAGTTTAAGCCCGGAGGCAATAGAAGCCTGACTCATCCCTTCGGGAGACCGGGCCAGAAGATCGAAAATCTGATCCATTTTATCGAGCGCCGGTACGGCGCTGCCCTGTTTATCCATGCCTCATTATGTCGTCTGAATAAATAAGTTGTCAAGATGTTTCCTAAATGATACACAGTTTCATATACGAATCTACGAAGCAAATAAAAAAACAGCTTATGAAAAGCCGGAAGAGGCTTTTGCATAAGCTGATGGTAAGAGGAATTCGCTTATCGGATTAAGGCTGATAGTGAAACTTTATCTCTTCTGGCATGGGGACAGCCCTTCCCGAATTCATTGAAATGGAACCGGCCTTGACTTTCTGTTCCGCCGGAACGTCTCCGTCGCGGCGGATTTCCTGATGGCTCAGAGAGATTGCAAGCTGATGCGGACAGATCCCTCCCTGCCCTCTCCCGGATTCAGCTCCAGCCTCCCCAATCCGTTTACATTGAAGGAATTCGTCGCAGCCGTAATCGGCTCGATTGCTATGGAATCCCGCTCGGGAGGGATAAAGAGCTGAACAAAAGGGAATAGCTCTCTATCAAAATCGAGAATTATTTTATGGGTCGAGTTTTCCAGTGAACAGATACCCGAGGGAGAAGCAGTCAAGGCGATATCGAGGTCCCGGTGCTCAATCTTCCGGGGAGACGTGAAATCAAGCTCAGTTCCGCCGGTTTCATGAATCTCTCCGGTAGGATTCAGCCTATCATCAACGGCGACGAAGGAACCTCCCCCGCAATGAAGTGACCAGTCATCCACCGTGCCGTCGAGACGGAAATAGGGATGCCAGCCCAAAGCGACGGGAAGCTTAAGCGATCCGCAGTTTGCAAATTGATAGTTGACATAAAAACCTGCATCACTGATCCGATAGGTGACCTGAAGTTCAACCGGAAACGGATAGGATTCGAAATCATCTGCGCCGATCCGGTACTGGTAGGAGATTTCGCCGGAAGACTCATCCAGACGGATGCCCGTTTCCTGAAAAGATTTATTGTAGACAAGGCCGTGTATGGAGGAATGATCCGATTCATCATTTACAGGGAGAAAGTACTCCCGGTTATCGAATGAGTATCTCCCCCCGGGGATCCTGTCATTGAAAGGGAACAGGACTCTGCCGCGGTACAGGGGATTTTCCTCCAGATCCTCCGGGCTGTCATAGCGCAGGATATCGCGTCCCCGTCCCATTCCATCGGGTAGTGAAATTCTGTAAACCATGGCCCCGGAGCCGGGTATTATATCAAAAAAACTGCCCCGGTCATCACTAATGCGGACAACCTGAATCTGTCCGATCGCGTATTCCCTTTTACTGTACATAGTTTTTAAGTACAGGATCGTAAATGTTTTGTAAAGTCTCCCCTTCTCCTGTATAGTGATTATCATGGCCGATTTTTACAGCATCCTGAAGGAAGAACTGAACAGCATACTCCCGCAGATCGAGAATCTGAGACATGAACTGCACCGCCATCCCGAAACCGCCTGGAAGGAAGTGGAAACAGGGAAGCGCCTTTCTGATTTCCTGCGGGGCTGCGATATGACTCCCTTTGAACCCTACCTGGGAACGGATCTCGTCTATCAGCGCAAGGGGAAAACCGACAGAGAGGCCCTTCTGCTCCGGTCGGATATGGATGCGCTCAGGCAATGCGAAACCGGCAGCCGCTCCTGGAAATCGATCAATGACGGGGCCGCGCACAACTGCGGGCACGACGGCCATATGAGCATGCTCTGCGGGGCGGCTCTGCTCATAGACAGAATGATAAAGAGGGGATACGAGCTCCCCCGCCCCGTCCGGTTTGTCTTCCAGCCGGCCGAAGAGATAGAATGCGGCGGCTCCGATCTGGTTGATGCCGGCGTGCTCGAAGGCGTGGGCGAAGTTCTGGCCATTCACGGCTGGCCCTCTCTCCCCGAAGGGGAGTTCTTTTCCAAATCCGGTCCCTTTTTCGCAGCGGCGGCGACATTTGTCACAACCCTGAAGGGTATAGCAACCCATGGTGCCCTTCCCATGAACGGCCTGAGCCCCTTTCCCGCCACGGCCCGAATGATAGATGAGATCGAGCTCATCGCCGAGAAGTACAACGGCCGGGCAATTGTCTCATCCTGTATAATCACAGGCGGATCAAGCGACAATATCATTCCCGGGGAAATCGGGATCCGGGGAACCATCCGCTATTATCATCGCGACCATTTCAGCGAAATACAGGGACTCTTCGAAAGAGCGGGACATGCCGTATCCGATCAGACGGGATGCGGGGTCAGAACCGAATTTATATCCAGATACAAAATACCGCTCTATAACAGCGAAACCGTCCTGGAAAACCTTTCCTCCCTCCTGAAAGAGGGAAACAGCCGATACCCTGATATACCGGCCGGCATCGGGACGACAGAAGCCAAAACCGTCTCGGAGGATTTTTCCTTTTATACGGACAAACGGCCCGGTGCGCTGGTCCTTCTGGGACTGGGTGATGACGTCCCGTCTCTCCATGCCCAGGACTTCGATTTCCCCGATAAAATGCTCAGTAAGGGGATACTGCTTTTTACCATGGCGGCTTATCAATTGAACTCTTGAAAAGGCCGGCAGTTTCCATTTATATTTATTTCCATGAAATCTATATTATCCTTTATTCTGACAATATATGAGGTGACACTGTTTGTTGCGGTATGCCTGACATTCTATCCCGTAGCCCTTCTAATATTCGTTTTCACAGCCCCTTTCGACAAACGGAGAACTCTTCTTCACAAGTTCTCCTGCGTCTGGGGAAGCATGTATATCTGGTTTCAGCCCTTCTGGAAAGTGACCTGGGAAGGAAAGGAAAACATACAGGACGATCAGGCTTACGTTCTGGTTTCCAATCATCAGTCCCTGCTGGATATCGTGGTTCTCTACGGCCTGTTCAAACACTTCAAATGGGTCGCGAAAAACTCCCTTCTGAAAGTGCCTTTCGTCGGGTGGAATATGGCTTTGAACGATTATATCATCATTAAAAGAAACGATGCGAAAAGCCAGATCGATATGATGAAGAAATCGGAGAAAATGCTGCGGGAAGGCAACTCCATAATGATTTTTGCAGAAGGAACGCGGTCTCCCGACGGAAATCTGGGAACTTTCAAGCGCGGAGCTTTTATCATGGCGGAAAAAGCCGAAGTTCCCGTCATTCCCATAGCGCTGGATAACATGTACAAAGCCGTTAAGAAAAATAGCCTCTGGATAAACAAAACAACGGATATGAAAGTTAAAATTTTCCCCCCGCTCAATCCGAAAGATTTCAAAAACACAAAAGAAATATCTGCCAAAGTACAGGAAATTATCGCCGGCCAGCTGGATGAATGGCGTTCCGCAGAAAAATGATTTGATTTTAAGATTCCCTTCACAGAAACTTTATGGCAGCAGTGTAAAAATGCGGAAAGGAGAGAATCATGCTTGTAAAAGAAATAAAAGAGATTGCCAAATCAATGGATATCGCCGTCGGGAAAATGAAAAAGGATGAAATTATCCACGCCATCCAGGAAAAGGAAGGCAACTTCCCCTGTTTCGGAACAGCGCAGGGCAGCTGCGATCAGATGGACTGCCGCTGGCGGGAAGATTGTCTCTAACTGTTTTTTCCCGAGACAGTTTAAAATGATTGTGATAATTTAAAATGGTGCCAGCCTCCTGAGGTCGGCGCCTTTTTTTGTATCTAAAGGGAGGACTAAAATGCCATATATGATCAGACGGACTGCCGGATACTTCCTGGCGAGCTTCAGCCCCTAGGTTAAATCTCACCATGACCTGACCCTCTGAAGCTCAAAAAAGGAACCAAAGAGGAGTCTTTAAAAATGATCAATATTATCAATGTGTCAAAATACTACGGTTCGGAAACCGTATTTGACAATATCTCTCTCAAAATCAATCCCGACGAGAAAACAGGACTGGTCGGTCCGAACGGATGCGGGAAAACAACTCTTATCAGAATGATTACAGGCTGCGAAGAACCGTCTCAGGGCAATATTATCGTCGATAAAAATATAAGGATCGGTTATGTTCCCCAGTACATCGAGTTCGATGAATCTCTTTCCGTTGCCGATGTCATGATGCTGCCCTATGAATCTCTGACGACGGAATTGAGAGAACTTGAGGAGGCGATGTCCACGGCCGATGAGTCGGAGCTGGAGAACGTACTGAACCGTTATCAGGAGATCCGGGACCGCTACGATGCCATTGAGGGCGATACGGCACTGGACAGAGCGGAAAAGTTACTGGATTCTCTGGGACTGGAAGGACGGCTCGGTCAACCGGTTCAAACTCTGTCGGGAGGAGAAAAGAATGTTCTGGCCATGGCTAAAGCGCTTCTGCTGAAACCGGATCTTCTTATCCTCGACGAACCGGGAAACCATCTGGATTACAAGGGGCTGGCCTGGCTGGAGCAATTTCTGTCGGACTACCGCGAGTCGGTTCTCATCGTCAGCCACAACCGCTATCTTCTCGACCGGGTCTGCGAACGGATCATCGCCGTTGAGGGAAAAAAGACCAATGATTTTGCGGGAAATTATTCCTACTACAGAATGAACCGTCTCAAATCACTTGTAAACCAGCAGTCCGATTATGTGGCGAATCAGAAAAAGCTGAAGCGGATTGAAGCTTTAGTCAAAAAGTTTCAGCAGATTGCCACTGTAACCGCAGATCCGGCCTGGGGCCAGAGACTGAGAGCGATGAAGAGCCGCTACAGTCAGGAAGAAAAAAACGCCGTAGATAAACCGGAGGAGTTCGAGCAGAAGATCCGTATGGATTTCCAATCGGACAAAACCAAAGCCGATATTGCCTTACGGATACAGGGATACTCCAAAGCTTTCGGAGA
>JAFGXR010000104.1 GCA_016936555.1 Spirochaetales bacterium
AATAACGATTGAAACAGGGCGTTCAGGAACCGGAAAGCTCAATAAGGGCCGCAAAGCCCTTCGGAAGCTAATTTACCGCATACGACAAACATACTCAGCCCTGTTTCAAGCAGCGTAATCCCGCTCTCCTCGGCCAGGGTTATCATATCTTTTGATATGGGTTTATCCCTTACAAAGAGAATATGGGAAATTCCGGCCATATCGGCAGTACGTACAGCCTGAATATTCGCCAGGCCTGTAATCAATACGGCGTTAACCGGTTCGAGAGTCAGAATGTCGCTCATGAGATCGGAACTGCATCCCGTAGTCAGGTCCTTGTCCAGATCTTCTCCGCAGATGACTCTGCCGTCAACTGCATTAATGATGTCACGTACTTTCATAGTTTCTACACTTATATAATAATAAACATAAGCTATTTGCAATAGCCGTACCAATAAAGGGAGCCAGATATTGTCCAATAACTTCGAAATCAGCACCGTAGCTGATCATATCCTTTCAGAATTACGGAAATCCGGAAAGGGAGATCTTAGACGGCTTTTTCACGGTCGCGGCGGTACTTTCGAAAACCTCGGTTTTCTCAATGCCGATTTATATTCTCCGGTCCTCTTTCTGACTGTATACAGTAAGCGGTCCGTAGAGTGGATGATGCAGCTGGCTTCCATCCTTCTCGATTCAGGGGTGATCGAAACCGCGGTTTTTCAGGACAGAACCTCGGCTCCCTGGAAAAACTCATTTTACGGCGAACCCCTGCCGGCCAGGCATATCGTCGAGGAGAAGGGCTTGCGCTATCTCATCTCTCTGGAACGGGGTGAAAATCCCGGGATCTTTCCCGATATGGCGGAAGGACGTGCTTATCTCCGCTCAATCAGTTCAGGGAAAAAAGTGCTTAATCTCTTCTCCTATACCTGCGCTTTCTCCGTAGCCGCCATAGCCGGAGGGGCGCTATCGGTTCTCAATGTGGATATGAATGGCAATTCCCTGTCCCGGGGCCGGGAAAACCATAGACTCAACAGCCAGAATCTCTCATCGGTATCCTTTATGAACCATAATATTCTGAAATCCTTCGGAAAAATCGTCCGGTCCGGCCCTTTTGATCTGGCTGTCATCGATCCTCCTCCCTCCCAGGGGACAAGTTTCAATCTGGAACGGGATTACGGGAAAATTCTCCGGAAAGCCCGAGAGTTTTTAACCCCGGACGGAGAAATCCTGGCCTGCCTCAATTCTCCGCGATACGATTTTCCCTGGTTCGAGCGGTTCACCGAAGAAAACTTCGGCCTATTCAAATTCATAAAACGCATGGAAGGAGGGGAGGACTTTCCCGAATCCGGTCCGGGATCCGGGTTGAAAATCCTCCACCTTCGGAAAGCAGGGGGCGAAAGAGAATTCTAAAGAACGTTTTTCAGGAAGTTCTTCAGCTTTTCGTGTTTAGGATTTTCAAAAAGCTCTTTCGGCTCTCCTTCCTCGAGAATCATGCCGTCCGCCATAAAAACAACCCTGTCCGCCACTTCTCTGGCGAATCCCATTTCATGGGTTACGCAGAGCATGGTCATTCCCTGGTCGGCCAGATCCCGCATAACCGCCAGAACTTCTCCGACCAGTTCCGGGTCGAGCGCGCTGGTGGGCTCGTCGAAGAGCATTATTTCCGGTTCCATGGCCAGTGCTCTGGCAATGGCGACACGCTGCTGCTGTCCCCCCGACAGTTTGCTCGGGTAGACATCGGTCTTGTCGGATAATCCGACACGCTCGATCAGTTTCGCCGCCGAAGCGACGGCATCGGTCCGCGATTTTTTCCTGATGAGGATAGGTGCCAGAATCAGATTTTCCAGAACGGTCCTGTGGGGGAAGAGATTGAATCGCTGAAAGACCATTCCCATTTCCAGGAGCATGGCTTTCTGCTGATCCGCCGGAACCCTGTGGACGGTCCGGTTGTGATTTCTGTGGAGAAACAGATTGTCCTGCACAAAGATCTTGCCGCTGGTGATTTCCTCGAGGTGAATCAGAGAGCGTAGGTACGTCGATTTGCCCGCACCGGAGGGGCCGATGATACAGATCACTTCCCCTTTTCTGACCGAGAGATCCACGTCCTTGAGAACTTCCAGATGCCCGAAAGACTTGCAGAGCTTTTCGGTTCTGATGAGATATTTGTATTCGTTCGACTGTGTTTCCTTATTCATAGACAGACAACCTCTCTTCCATTTTTCCGAATATCCAGGTAAAGATAGCCGTTACGATCAGATAGATAACCAGAGCGGGGAGAAAAACCAGGTAGCTGCCCTCGCTGGTCATAATCGTTTTGGATATGGTGGTGATGTCCATAAGCGAAATTGCGAAAACAAGCGATACGTCTTTGATCATCATGATAAATTCATTCGCCAGCGGCGGTATCATTCTTCGCGTAGCCTGGGGAATGATAATATGGGTCATTGTCTGACCGTAACCCAGTCCCAGGGTTTTGGAGGCTTCGTGCTGGCCTTTGTCTATGGACTGGATGGCCGCGCGAACGATTTCCGCACAGTAGGCCGCGGAGTTGAGCGAAAAAGCTATCAGGGCCGCTATGAAGGCGCCCTTATACACGGCTTCCGGATCGGAGATATCAAAGAGTCCTCTCCAGGAAAAACCGAAGATTCCCGGTACGGAAAAATACACCACAAAGAGCTGGATCAGAAGCGGCGTTCCCCGGAAGAAAAAAATGTAAGCGCTGCTTAACTTGCTGATTATGACGTTTGCCGATATCTTTCCAAGGGCCAGAAAAATGCTGAAGAAGAATCCGATCACGATGGACAGGGTCGTCAGCAGCAGCGTCAGTTTGACCCCGTGGAGAAAATTCTGTTTGATGCCCAGCATCCTGTAGGTGTAGTTTACCATCTGGCCGGTAAACTTCCAGAAGCCCTCATCAGCGGGGAAAATTTTTCCGGCAAAACCGACATAGGCTTCGTTGAGGGCTTTGGCTCCCGAAGTCGTAAAAGAAAGGTAGCTGATCGCTTTGAAGTCATTATAGGTGATGGTGATGCGCTTCCGGGAGTTGTCTTTCTCATCATCCACCATCTGCTTCACTTCAGCCGAAGCATTATTCAGCATTTCCGATTGGGAGACATTGATAATCGAGAGAACAATATACAAAAGAACAACTGCCATAACCACTATGGCAGTTGTCTTTGCAGATCGGTCCCATTCTCTAATATTAATTAGTTTTTTGAGATAATCTTTCATGAAAATCCTTCTCAGCCACCGAACCAGTATTCAGTGTTCTCCTGGAAAAATCCCTCTTTCTTCAGTTCTTCGATCGCGTTGTTTATGGCGGTCTGAAGGGCTGTGTTGCCTTTTGTAAGAGCAACGCCGAACTGTTCAGCCTCGCTTTTGTCGAGGTAGGCAATTTTGTATTTTCCCGGATATTTCCCAACCTGTCCGTCGGCAACTGTGGAGTCTACTACGACGGCATCGATTTCCTTATTGTCGAGCTGCGTGAAACAGGTAATGACCTTTTCATTCTGGGCAACCGTGCAGTTCAGAGAACCTGTGGAAATGTAATCGGAGATGAGAATGTCAGATGTGGTCTCTTTCTGAACGGCGAGCGCCAGCCCGTCGAGATCCTGGAATTTTGTGACTTTCATATCCGAATCGGCACGGACAACGACAGCCTGATAGTTGTCGATGTAGGGTGTCGAGAAATCCATTGTCTCTTTTCTTTCGTCGGTGATGGTTACAGCGGAAATGACGACATCGTAGTTAACGCCGATCCCCTGGAAAATTCCGTCCCATGCCGTGTTGATGAAAACGATTTCGAGACCGAGTTTTTCGCCCAGGGCTTTTGCGAAATCGATATCGTAACCTACAGGGGTTACGCCGTCGTTGGCAAAATCCTCAAAAGGGGGATATCCGATTTCCACGCCGATTGTGAGTGTTCCCTCTTTCATCAGATTGAGAGGCGAAGCCTCAGCTTCCTTTTCCTGGGAACCGTTTGCGTACATTGAAACCAGAGAGACAATGCAAAATAAAACCGTAAGAATGCTCTTCCTCATAATTTACTCCTGTTGTTCTTATTATGCTTTCTATAGATAGATACAAATTATATTTTTTATAAATATTGTGGTCAACTAATATTGTAAATTCATTATATTGTGAGAATTTATAGCAAAAATAACGAAAAATACTTTATGAAATGTGAAAAAAAACGGAATTCAGCTTCATTTTTGTTACTTTTGCAGGAGTAAGAGGAATTCTTCATAAATTGAGGTCTGTAATCCGTAAGGAGCAAAATAATGTACAATCAATGATGAATTCGTATATCTGTTGAAATCGGGTTACGACTCTCGTAGTAATAAAAAACTATTGCCTGATCGGAAAATCAGCCGCATAATTTTTATGACCTTTCAATTTCTCTAAAGGAGTTATGTGTGAAGAAAAAAGCTTACCTTGTGTTTCTCTTATGTCTTATTCCTGCGGCATTATTTGCTGAAGGTGATGGAGCTGTCAGTTACGGAATCCTTTCGCTGCTGCCGCCTCTTCTGGCAATCGTACTGGCATTCGTAACCAGACAGGTCATCCTGTCCCTGTTTCTGGGTGTCTTCTCCGGAGCGCTGATGATCAATAATTGGAATCCCGTTATTGCTTTCCTGAGAACTCTCGACACCTACCTTGTCAATTCTCTGGCTGACGGCTGGTATGCCGCGATCATTATTTTCACCCTTTCCATAGGGGGCATGATCGGTATCGTCAATAAAATGGGCGGAACCCAGGCCATTGCCAATGCTCTGGCAAAGAAGGCGAAGACTCCCAGAAGCGCCATGCTGGTTACTTCCGTACTGGGTGTTATTGTCTTCTTTGATGACTATGCCAATACGTTGATCGTCGGACCGACCATGAGACCGCTTATGGACAAGATGAAAGTCTCAAGGGAAAAGCTGTCCTATATCGTCGACTCCACGGCCGCACCGGTCGTCGGACTCGCTCTGATTTCAACATGGGTCGGAATGGAACTCGGACTTTTCGGTGACGCCTTCACCGCTCTCGGTGTGGATATCAATCCCTTCGGTGTTTTTATCAGAACCATTCCCTACACATTCTATAATATTTTCGCTCTCGTCCTCGTGTTTATGCTCTCAGCCAGAGGCCGGGATTACGGACCAATGCTCAAAGCCGAAAAAAGAGCCAGGCTGACAGGCCAGGTTTACAGGGACGGAGCCAATCTCATGGCCGAGCTCTCCGACAGCAGCGCCGTATCGGAGGATGATTCGAAAAAATTGAGAGCGGCCAACGCCATAGTGCCGGTTCTGACTCTTGTACTCGTATCCTTTATCGGACTCTGGTATAACGGCTACTCCGGTCTGGAAGACGCTCCCGCCTGGTATTCTTTCAAAGGTATACAGGAGAGCTTCGGAAACGCCGATGCCTCTGTCGTTCTGATCTGGGGTGCCATCTCTTCGGCCATCGTGGCGGGTATCATGGCTCTCAGCCAGAAAATAATGAAGCTCGGTGAAGTCTTCGATGCTTTTGTAGACGGTTCAAAGTCTCTTCTCATAACAGCAATCATACTCGTTCTCGCCTGGTCTCTCGGCGCAGTCGCTTCCGAAGTCGGTACGGCTGATTATCTGGTCGGTGCCGTCTCCGATAAGGTTCCCGGTGGGCTGATACCCATTCTCGTATTCCTCATCTCCATGCTCGTGGCTTTCTCGACAGGGACATCGTGGGGTACGATGGCTATTGTTATTCCTCTGGCTGTTCCTCTGGCGGCCGCCTATGTCGACGGAGATCCTTCCAAGGCTCCCCTGGTTATAGCCGCGCTCAGTGCTGTTCTTTCCGGATCAATTTTCGGAGACCACTGTTCTCCCATTTCCGATACGACGATCATGTCCTCCATGGCATCGGGATCCGATCATATCGATCATGTTAAAACCCAGATCCCCTATGCCCTTACCGGTGCGGGAGTCGCCTTCCTGGGATACGTTCTTGTCGGAATCCTTCACGTTCCAGTTGCTGTGGCTCTCCTGATCGGAGTAGCGGCTATCTGGGCGATCGTTCAGTTCGTCGGAAAGAAGCCTGAAGAGGCATAAGAAAAACAATTAATAACAGAATCAAAAAAAGGCTTGGAGCTTCCTTCGGGAGGCTCCTTTTTTTAATTTGATATCGGTTCCGGAGAGTCTTATAATAATTCCGATGGCACCTCATTTCTCCAAATCTGCTATTTCTTATCTCCTTATCCTCTTCGTTTTTGCTCCTATGGGTCTTTTGGGTAATCCTGCGAACAGAGCACCTGATAAAAATCTTGTCACTATGGAGTATCTTCCTTTCTGGGCTTCCATTGCGGCGCGGGGCGGAGGAGCGGGCTTCGGGTATGAAAGGCGGATTAATGATTTCCTGGCTGTTCAGGTTCTGATCGGAGCAGGGGGCGTACCTGCGGAAAACGGCGGCTCGATTCTCTTTGGCGCTTTATCGGGCGATGCGGTTTTTTCGCCTTTTCCCAAAGCCAGGTCTTTAAAGCTGTCGACAGGAGTCGGTATTTTATACTTTGGAGCTGTCGGAGAAGAGCGTCAGGGCTCTCTTGAAGCCCATTTTTTTATTCCTTCCGTTCATGGATCGATCGGCTGGCGTTTCAGTTTCGGCAAGCGAAAGGTCAGCTTTATACTTGAACCTCAACTGGCTGCCGCCCTGATTTTTCCCGGACCCACGGGATCCGGTCCCGCAGGAGAGCTGGAGTGGTATTCCACGGGATACTGGATGGCGATGATCTATCCCAATCTGTCTCTGGGGGTGAGCTTCTGATGAAAGGTAAGCCGCTTTTTTACATCTTTTTCTTAATCCTCTTCACAGGTTGTCAGATCGGTTTTTATCTTCAGGAAGATCGCTGGGGGGCTGATTCGATCCGCGGTGCCACGGATACGGACAGAGCGTTGATGTTTCATCATGAGTCGCTCAGAACAGCTTACAAGGCGGGAGAACTGACAGAAGCCGATGGACTGAAAGTTTACAGCAATCTCAAGTATGTTATTCAGGAAGAGGGAGATGTTTTATACATCGTTTTTTTCGGTACCGATACGGCGGAGGATGTCTACTACGATATGATTCACTGGAAGGAGCCCTTCTGGACGGATGTCGATCCGGACATTGCGGTCCATGCCGGTTTCAACCGGCCTTTTCAGGATATCGCTCCTGAAATCCGGGAGGCGGTTCAGCTCTATCTCGACGGCGCGCCCCCGACCCCCCGGGTTCTTCTTTCCGGACACAGCGCCGGTGGTGTGCAGGCCCTGCTCTGCGCCTTTTATTTATCCCGGGAATTCACCTCCTGGGAACTTGATGATATTTACTGTCAGATCGGAGGCTCTCCCGCTCCGGGAAACAAGGCTTTCGCCGATGCGGTTGAAGCGGAATCGAGAATCACTTTGCACCGCTACCGCAACGGAAGCGATATGATGCCCGGT
>JAFGXR010000105.1 GCA_016936555.1 Spirochaetales bacterium
AGTTATAGCCGGGGCTTTTTTTATAGAGAAAATCATGATAATTGAAGTAACAGCTACAGATTATGATGTCCTATTGAGGGCATTCAAGACTGCTGAGAAATCTGTGAATCTGGGAATCGCAACAGAAATCATTCTCAATCCCGGTGTATACCGCCATCCGCTTCCAGGTTTGGAGTTTAATGAAAAGGGCAGAGTGACGCCATTGAAAATATCGGGGTTCAGAGGCAAAGACTCTGAAACAATAATAACCGGATTGTCCCCCCTTCCACGTGAGGGATGGGATGATTTGGGGAATGGGTTATTTTCCATAAAATACTCTAACTCATTCGGTACTCACGGCGATCCCTGGTTTCCCGTTAAAGACAGAGTCGGACGCAGATGCGAGCAGTTATTTGTAGACGGCGTTCCCTATATTCCCCGTTCAGTGGAAAAATGGGAGACCTCCGGTTTCTGGAATGTCGAAACACCGGAAAATGAAAGAGGGAAAATAAGTGAATCCTATGCCGGCTACAGGTTCCCTGACAGAGTCCTCGAATATGGCGAATTCAGCATCAGCGAAGGTCCGGATCTGGGGCCGTGTCTATTTGTCCGCTTCAAAGATGGAGACAATCCGGAAAGTTCAGACATGGAGATAACTTCCCGCCAAACACTGCTGAGCCTGGGATCGAAAGACAATTTTACCCTGGAAAGCCTGACCTTCACAGGTGCGGGAACCTTTCCCGAAATGGGTAAATTTTCAGGAGTTATTCTAAACGGCCCCTGTAGGAATCTGACATTAAGCAATTGTCATTTTCTATGGAATTCAGCCTTCGGTTTATCTCTGGAGAATGTTTCGAATCTGAATATAAAAAGCTGCACTTTCAACTTTAATGGCTATGGCGGCCTTGGAATGGACAGCATTAAGGATTTTTCAATAGAGAATTGTCAATTCAATGGAAACGACTGGCGGAACTACCTCGCAGGGGACATAAAAAACAGTCACTGTACGGCCGGTGTAAAAATTCACAAAGCCTTAAATGGCTCAATCAGCCACAGTAAAGCCATCGGTAACGGAATCAACGGAATCTGGCTGGATGTGCAATGTGAGGGAATTGTCGTAAATGATTGCCTCTGTATGGAAAACCACAGGGAGGGTTTGTTTTTTGAATTCTCCAATGGTCCCTTTAAAGCATTAAACAACATTCTGATGAAGAATGGAGAACATGATTATCTTGTAGATTCCGTCGGAGTTACCTTTGCCGAAGGCAATGAGATATATCACACAGGCTCGGGAGAAGCAGTCAGTGTAGGACAGGGCATGCGTTACAACAAACATACAGGAAAAACCCAGATACCCGGGCAGAAACATGTTATAAAAGGAAACAACATTTCCCTGACAAAAGAAAAGGATATCGCGCTGGCTCTTTACAACAGGATGTATTCATACCAGGCGACAGATGAAGATACAGCTGCCTATGAACGATTCCCGGCCTGCCTCGAGATAAGCGGGAACCGGTTTCATTCATCTTTCCGATCTGTCGTTGTATATGAAGACGTCAGAAAGGGAACCAGGAAAGAGTTCATCTATCCGGGCGAACCCGATCTGAAAGGATTATGGCGCAATAATCTAGCTGACACCGAAGTTACTGTCCCGCATAAAGAAGAAAAAACTGAGGATGAAGGCTGGCAATTCTGGTCTCTTCTGAAAGAGAAGGCAATATATGAGTAAATATGATGAAATGAAAAAAAATATGATCCATGGATGGAATACCTGGAGCACCTGGAGCATGCTCTCCCAGACTTTGATGCCTCAGGGACTTACTGTGTCCATTGGATTAAAAAGTTATGAAACCGGAACTTATATGCGCCGGGCCTTAATGGGGCGTGAAAATATCAAGCCGGGTATAAGAAACCTTAAAGGCGATTATACAAGCCTGGCGATCCAATTCGAAGGAAAAGAGATTACAGTGGAAACAGCCCTTGAGGATAAGGACCTGATAACAAGCGTAATTTGTACAGCAGAAGGCTGTGAAGAAATTTCCGTATTTTTTGAATTCACTTTTTTGTGGAATCTTCAAGGGTCGCTAAAAGATGATGGAGACAGAATCCAGGCAGTGACGGAAGCAGGTTCAACAGATTTCTATTTCTCAGGAATGAAAAAGGCTGATTTGAATGTTCCCTGTGCCACGCCGTTTCAATCCTTTTCGCTTGGCGAAACCGTATATTTGTCTACAGGAAAAAACCGATCGCCAGAAGAGTGCCGGAAAATTCTAAACAGGCAAAAAGTCAAAGTGGAAAATGAATCCGATCGTTTCGGTTCGCTTTCGGAATGTTATAGAGGTATGGATACTGTAATGGCATGGGATACCATATACGAACCTTCAAAAAACCGGGTTATAAGTCCTGTAAGCCGTTACTGGAACGCAGAAATGCATGGTGGCTGGGTGCTTTTTGTATGGGATACCTTTTTTGCCGGTTCCATGGCCTCGGTTTCAAGTAAGGAACTCGCATATTCCAATACGGTTGAAATAATCAAGGAAATTCTGCCCGAAGGCTACATCGGCATTATGAATTGTCCTATAAACAAGGGAACAGACCGGTCACAGCCGCCCGTCGGGAGTCTCTCTGTAATGGGGCTGTACAATCGTTTTAGAGAAAAGTGGCTTCTGGAAGAAGTGTTTGACGACCTGTTAACCTGGAACAGATGGTGGCCAGAACACAGGAGTGTCGGAGAAGGACTCTTGGCCTGGGGTTACAATGAGGGTTACACAAGCGAAAATCCGAATTATGAGTCCGGTCTTGATAATTCCCCGCTTTACGACAACGTTCCTTTCAATTCGACAACACTATTAATGGAATTGGCTGATGTCGGCCTAATCAGTCTTTATGCAACTGATTGCCGGCTCCTGGCGCGAATGGCCGAGATCCTTGGCAGATCGGATGAACAAAGAGAATTACTGAATAGAGCTGGTATATATGAAATGGGCCTCCAATCCCTATGGAATGAAGAAAAAGGAATTTATCTCAATAAAAACATGCGGACTGGACAATTCTCTGAAAGACTCGCACCTACTCTGCTCTACCCCCTTCTTACGGAAGCTCCTGATGAAAAACAGGCCAGGCGTCTTGTTGATGAGCACTTGATGAATGATGAGGAATTCAAAGGAGAATTCATGATTCCATCTATTTCGCGAAATGATCCTGCCTACGGCGATCAGGATTATTGGAGAGGCAGGATCTGGGGCCCAATGAACTGGCTTGTTTACCTGGCGCTGAAGAAGCGGGGTTTTGAAGACGAAGCAGCCTTCCTGTCCGGAAAATCCAAAGAGCTCTTTCTCAAGGAATGGCTTGAGAAGGGACATGTTCATGAAAATTACAACGGGGAAACCGGCACAGGATGCTCTGAGGCTGACGCATCTAATGACGGCGGGAGCGATCCTTTCTATCACTGGGGAGCACTTCTGGCTTTGATTCCTCTTGTTGAAAAAGGATATGTACCTTTCGATCCATGGGATAAGGTTCTATGACTATGAAGAAAAATCCAGGATATTTTGGAGAAAACGGGAAAAATTACATCCTGGAAAGCAACAGACCTCCCAGAGAGTGGAAGAATGCCCATTTTTCGGGCCCTGGAGGCAAATACCGCTATTGGACCCGTTTCTCCAATACAGGTAGCGGTTACTCTTTCTGCGTAGATAAAGAGGGGAACCACTGCACCCTTGTGCCTGACCAGGGAAAGAAAACTATATGGTTCAGAGATGAAGAAACTCGTGAAGTGTTTTCCATTGCCGGATTTCCCGTGCCCACGGAAGTTACTGATTACACTTGTATTTTCACCCAGGGATCAACAACAATAAGTAGCCGGTTCGATAATATGGAATTCTCCTGGCGCTGTTTCGTTCCACTTGGTGAAGCATGTGAAATCTGGACAGTTGAAATAAAAAATGAAAGTAAAAAAACCAGAAATTTCAGCCTTTTCCCCTATGCCGAAATACAAATAGACGGTTTCGATTGTCCCTATGCTTACGGAAATTGGCATAAAAGGGTTGAGTTTGATAAAGCCGGACAATCCATGAAAGCGCGAAATCTCTATCCTAATCCCAATCCCGCTCTCTTTGGAGCCATGCTGATATCATCCAGAGAGCCTATTGGCGGAGCGGGAGGGAATGAAGCCTTTTTCGCACCATCTTACAGCTACTCACACCCAAGGCTTGTGCTGGGAGAGAATCTGGAACAGAAAGATTTCGCACACGATGAAAGCGGCGAAGCACTATCCCTCCAGGTAAAAATATCCATAGAGCCTGGAGGATATGAGCGTCTGGATTTTTCCCTGGGGATTTTGGGAGAAACCGTAGAGAACGCCCGAATGCTGAAACTCCTTAAAGATCCTTCCGCTGTGGATAAACTACTGAGCTTCCGGGATAAGTGTGAAGAGAAACTCATTGATTCTTCATGGATATATACAGGCGACAAACGAGTCGACTATCAATTCAATTATTGGCTTAAAAAACAGATGCACTCCTATCTCGTATACAAGACTGGTGTCCGCGACAATCTGCAGACCTTCATGGCCTATTGCACAATCGACAGAGAAGAGACGGAAAAACAGTTTCTACAGCTACTCAGCTGCCAATACAGCGATGGGTCCTTTCCCCATTCCTGGAGTCCGTTAAACGAGAAGCTATACAGTGACAAACCGGCATGGCTGCTTTTTACCCTCCCCGCACTGATCAAAGAAAGCGGAGACTTAAAATTCATGAACCGAATGGTCAGTTTTTCCAACGGCGAAGAGGCCACTGTGCTGGAACATTTGCTCAGGGCTTTTAATTATCTAAAAAAAGACAAAGGCCGGAACGGATTTAACTTGATCCATACAGCTGACTGGAATGACGATCTTGACGGACCGGGGCTTAAAGACGGAGAGAGTCTTCTGGTCACTCAGATTTTCTGTGCCGGAATCAGGGAATGCATTCCCCTGCTCGAACGCCTGGAGCTGAAATCCGAAATGATGGATTTTTTACAAACGTTTAACGAATTAAGGGAACTGCTGAATAAAATCGGTTGGGACGGAGAATGGTATCTGAGGGCACTGGATGGAGAAGGCGGAAAAGTCGGTTCTAGAGAGAACAGTGAAGGACGGATTTATTTAAATTCTCAAGCCTGGGCGATAATATCGGGTACGGCACCGGAAGAGAGGCAAAAAGAAATCCTTAAAAATGTGGACCGTTATCTCGATACCCCCTTAGGGCTTAAAGTGCTTGATCCCACTTATACGTCATTCGATCCATCGGTAGGAAGCCTCTCGGCAGCCCTTCCGGGATTTTATGTGAACGGAATATATGTCCATGCCAACATGTTTATGATAATGGCTGATTTTATGAGCGGCAGGGCCAACTTGGGGTGGGAAAGGATTCAAAAGATTCTTCCCGATTCTGAAAAAAACCCCAGCACAAACAGTCAATGTGAACCCTTTTCCATAACCAATTGCTATAGATCCGACGATTTGAGACCGGGCTTGTGCGGAGATGTCTGGCACAGCGGCAGCCCCGCCTGGCTGCATTTGATTTTAATGGAATATATGGCGGGAATAAGAAGGGATTATGACGGGCTGATCATAGATCCCTGCCTGCCTGCCGAGCTGGATGAAATCCGGCTTGAAAGAGTTTTCAGGGGATGCCGTTATATCATAAGTCTATCCAAGAGGGAGGAAAACAAACGCAGGGAGACCCGCGGCTGCCACACAATCCTCCGCAACGGAATCCCCTATCCTGCTCACTTACTCATGCACAATACTGGAAATATTATAGAAAATATAGAGGTTATAATATGAAAAAGAACAACAGCATGCTTCTGCTTCTCAGACGGCAGAGTGCCGAAGATGTTTTAGTTACTAAGATTCCCCCACAAGTGGATGATAGCTGGGAGTTTAGCGGAGAAAGTGAAGGTTTCAGCATATCAGTTCTACTGAAAAAAGAGGAATTGTATACTTCCTTTAAAATAACCGGATCTCATCCCGAGGGAGAAAACGGACATTTTGTTCTGCAAGCCGAGACTTCAGGTCGTGAGCTCTGGAATTTTGACGGACCTGTCACATCAGATGAAATCTACCGTCAGAGTCCTCATGATGTCGATGCCTGGATCAGTGATGATATTGCGAAACAGGCCGTCCCGCTCATTGCTTTTGGAGAAGATTCTCTATGGGGTGCCGTGTCATCTTCACCGGCCTTCTACGACAACTATACAAGTCAAGGTTATTTTCCGTCTAAAGGCTTTCTGGAACTCTCCTCAGGAGATTCCGGACAGACTCCGGGAAAAAAACCTAATTCCCTTCTGTTGGAAAAAGAGTATAACCTCAGCGCCGGACAGAAATTATCAACCGGAGTAATCGAGGCTTTTGATCATCCCATGAAACCGGATGATCCCCACATGTTCGAGGGATTTATCTTTGACTTCTCCCTTCAGGGAGAAAACCTGGAACAAAAAAGGAATTACTTCAGACAGCAGATAAATCGGAGAATCGCCGTCCGGTTTTGCAACAGCAGCGGTGAAAGTCTATTCGGAGACCTCTCATCAGCTACGGCTTATATGAATCTGAGAAGAAATGAAACAGGGAACAGCGAATTCTGGGTCATCCCGGCTGTTGAATACAGCAACGTCCAGTACGGGCGGGATGCCTTCTGGATTTCCATGATGCTGGATCCCCGATGGGATGCATCATGCCTGGAGAACGATCTTGTAAAAGCCGATACATATTCCGAATACTGTCTCTTCGATTTAATCTGGGCTTATCGAAACTGGAAAAACGGACAGCAAGTCAATATGGAGAATGTGAAACGATGTCTGTCCGTTGTGGAATCGAAGGTCAGGGATAGCTGGTTTTACGCCTATGACGAGTCAGACGGAAGGCAGGATTTCCAATTCTGGGGCGATATAATGGCATTTGAAAAAGACGATGTTGTCTCCTACAATCAGGGACTGCTTTCGGCGGCACTGGCAATGGCTGAAAAGATGAGCCTCCATCTACCGGAAAACATGAATCCAGGGAAAGCTGCTGATAACTACAGAGCTCTATTCAATGAAGACCTGAGTTTTTTTCCCATGAGCCGTCAGAAAAACACTCTTTTGACAGTTGATGCACTTGTTGGTGATGTTCTATCACAAGCCTATCTTGAGGAACCGCTTCTCCCGGACTCTCTCGTTGAAAAACACTACAGAGCCATGGTTGAAAAATCAAAAACGCCCTGGGGATTTAAAACGGTTTGCATGCCCGACGGCTCCTATCTGCCTCACGAACTTTACAATGCCGGAGATTATATAGCCCAGATAAATAGAGAGGAAAATATGCCCGACGGGACGTATTACAGAGGCGGCAGTTATCTCCTTTATGACGGAGTCATGTTGATCGACGCCTGCCTTCATAAGATCCCCGGCGCAGATGAAGAGTTAATTAAAAGAATCAGATTGGAGTTCGAAATGGGTGGAACCACATATGAATGCCTGAATACGACAACGGGAGAGCCATGGAAACCCAATATGGGCTGGAACGGCGGTATATACGCACTGTTGAAATTGTTTATTGATGAAGGAAAGATCAATCCGGAAATTATTACCCGTCTAGACCATTAATAACCCATGATGGCCTCAATAGCATATTAAATATGTTGAGGCCCTCATGTTTAAATTAAACCTGAATCCGTATAAATATTCTTGTTTTTATAATTAACCCCTTAGTGTAAAATGATTTAACCACAAATCAACAATCACCTAAGGG
>JAFGXR010000016.1 GCA_016936555.1 Spirochaetales bacterium
AATCCGCCGACGATGGTTCCCTTCTCTATTTCCACAGGGGGGTCGCAGGTTTTTGCCAGCTCGATCACCGCGGAGAAATCCTTGGAGCCGCCGGAAACTCTCTCCCCGATATGCTTCACGCCGGGATAACCCGATGACCCGGTTGTGAATATTCTCTCTTTATAGGAATCCTTCACGGGAACGATGCAGTTCGTCGTCATGATAATGGGGCCGTTGAAAGAGGCGAACTCCTTGTCCTGTTTCCACCAGGCGTTCCCGTAATTCCCCACGAAGTGATCGTATTTCTTAAAGGCGGGATAATAATTAGCCGGCAGCATTTCGCTGTGGGTATAGACATCGACACCGGTCCCTTCGGTCTGTTTCAGAAGCTCTTCCATATCCTTCAGGTCGTGCCCGGAAATCAGTATCCCGGGATTTTTTCCCACACCGATATTAACTTCGGTGATTTCGGGGTTTCCGTAGGTCCCGGTATTGGCTTTATCGAGCAGAGCCATGGTCGTCACAGCCAGTTCTCCGCATTTCAGGACCATGGCGACCATTTCGTCCATCGTCAGCTCTTCCGTTGTCGAAGCCATGGCTTCAAATATGAAATTATAGATGGAAGGATCTTCGTACCCCAGGACATCGGCGTGTTCCGCGTAGGCGGCCATTCCCTTGACGCCATAGGTTAAAAGCTCTCTCAGAGAGCGCACATCTTCATTCTCCGTGGACAGAACCCCGATGGATGCGGCCTTGATGCCGTAAGCGGCTCTGTTGCTCACTGTCCAGGTCGCTGCATCGTGCAATCCCTCTCTTATAGCGGCTTTTCCCGCCAGGCTATCTCTCAGTTCGAGCCCTTCGGCGATAAGGGCTTCAATTTTTTCATCATCGAAATTGGCATTGGTAATCGTCGCAAAGAGGGCGCGGATTACAAACCTGCCGACAGAATTATCGATTTCCCCTTTTTCCGCCAGTTCTCTTGCGTAGATGGAAATCCCTTTTACCGTATAGACCAGAAGGTCCTGCAGATTGGAAGTCCCTTCGGGCTTGCCGCACATACCGATTCTGGTGCAGCCCCTGTTACCGGCGGCTTCCTGGCACTGAAAACAAAACATACTCATTCTTTTCTCTCCTTGTAATTCCCAAGCCGGTTCAAAGCCGGTCGGTTCTGTTTACAGGAAAGAGAATATCAGTCTTTTTTTATCCATTCGGTAACATGTGTTACAATTTCACAGAATTCTGAAAAACTTCATATTTTTTATGTTTTATATTAGAATGCAATGAACCGAACCGGAGACGTAAACATTGATAGAAGAATACATAAAGATTCTGACAGGCTGCCCTTTATTTTCCGGACTTGATGAAACAGACCTGGCGGAGCTGCTGGAGTCAGTCCCTTCGCAGATCCTGGCATACGATTCGGGAAATCTGCTTATGATACGAGGTGATGAATACACATCGCTGAAAATTCTGCTGGAGGGAGAAGTGTCCGCGGAGATTCAGGATTTTGATGGAAGAACCATTAAAATAGAAAATCTGAAGGCACCTGATGCCCTGGCGACGGGAATTCTCTTTGCCGATGACAACACCCTGCCCGTTACCCTTGTCGCCCAGAATCCCGTAAAGCTCATGGCCATAAAAAAGGACGATGTCATCAGACTCGCCCAGAGCAACAGCCGCTTTCTGGTCAATTATTTCAGCGATTCGGGCAACAAGGTCGCCTTTCTGGCCGAAAAAATACGCCTTTTCCAATTCAAATCGCTGAAGGAAAAATTCGCCGGCTATATTCTCAGCCTGTCGTCGAAACAGAAAAGCGATATTATAACGCTCCCCTATTCCCGGGAAAAGCTGGCGGAGCTCTTCGCCGTGGCCCGCCCGTCCCTTTCCCGGACCTGTTCCGAACTGGCGGATGAAGGGATATTGAGGTTAAAGGGAAAGACTGTGGAAATTCTGAGACGGGAAGTATTAAGGCAGATTATTGATAGCTGATGTCTGAATGATGGGGCAGAATCAAGGGAGAAGGGGCTGCTGCAAAAGATCATTTCCCTCGGACGGAGGCTCCCCGGTCGGAGAATCGGATAGCTCTTCGGTCATCTCCTGGATATCATCCTCATCGATAAAGATGATGGACCGGACCCGGGAGAAAACTCTGATTTCGATTTTTTCCTCATCTTCCGCATCCAGTTCCACGGTAATTTCGTCTTTTTCGAAATAATGATTCTCCGGCAGGGCTTTATTGTCAGCGCGGATATTCCAGATCCCCGGCCTGAGCCGGGAAACGAAAAATCTACCCCGCGAATCGGTGACAGCGTATTTCACATCGTCCCCCTGGCTGAGTTCTATGAGCACACCGGATAATCCGTAGGGCTCCTCGTATTCCCTTTCTCCCGATTCATAATTGGCAAGAATGCGCTTCGGTTCATAAACGGAAACCTGTCCCGCTATGGTGGAGGATTCAATAACTACCACATCGAGATGGTTTTCCTCACGGCTTTTGATTTTAAGGTTCTGAGGAAATTCATCGGCGGTAATCAGCGTTTCATCGAGACTGGAACCGTCCAGATAGATTTCATAATCTCCCGGTTTAAGCGAATGAAAGACAAACCGTCCGTAGGAATCGGATATGGCGACCGATGAGCCGATGCGCAATATGACATTTGGAATGGGTTCTCCCGTTTTCCCATAGAATACCGTTCCTTCAAGCCTCTCGATATCATCTCTCCGGAAGACAGGTATCTCCAGGGGAGTTCTGTACTCGACATTGAGGGAAAACGCCGTTTTGTCATCGGATTCCCGGGGAGGTGCATACCTGCCCAGAACCGAGAGGGTGCTGTCGTTGGAAAACCGGTGTCGGACACCCAGATTCAGCTCGTCCGATCCTGAGAAGTAGGAGGAGCGGTAATTGACGGTTTTGTAATTGAGACTTAAGGTCATGTCTGCCGGAAGACTGAGGCTCCAACTCAGACTGAAGAGAGAAAAGACCTTATCCAGGCTGTCCGCTTCATCCCGTGTGAAGGACAGGGATGAATTGACAGACTGCTTTTCTCCGAGAGGCAGATCAAGGGACAAACCGTATTTTTCGATATTCAGTTTCTCCGATGCTTCATAATCATCATATTTGCCATATTCGAGAAATGAATTCAATTTCAACTTTCCCACGGTTCTCGAAAACCTGATTCCCAATGTTTCACTGTCATACCACTTTTCCGGCAGAGGCAGCCTGTCATCGGCAAGGGCTGTCTTCCAGTAAGCCTGCAGTCCCGTCTCCCCGTTGACTTTCCAATTCAACCGTGTCTGAAGGTAATCCTGAAGTGCCGGATACTCCCTGTCCAGATGGTTATAAGTTCTGCCCAAGGTGGCGGAAAAACTCAGGGACCGGTCCAGTTTAAAGGAAAGAACGGAATTAAAGAGGTCGATATCCTGATTGGTTCCGCCGAAGTCCGGGTCGGAATGGAGATATTTGAATCTGTAGGAAACTCTCTCGCCGCTTCCCCCCAGAGAAAGGGACCAGGAATCGTCTATCACCTTTCCGGCCTCCGCCGCATATTCAAAATCGAGGACATTTTTGTCATGGGGAGTCACATGCCCCTCTAAGGAGAAAAAATCCTCCGAGCTCTCTTTGACTCTGTTCAGATAGTTCAGGGCGAACAGATTCTTCAGGGAAGGGGCGTAACCGGCGTAAAGCGCGGTTTCTTCAAAAAGGGGAACAGAGTCTTCATTCATAAGATAAAAACTGCCCAGTGTAAAATCGCCCAGTTCCTTTTCAACGCGGACTCCTCTGCCGAATCGCGATGACTCCGTTAAGGCCGAGAGAGAGTAATACCCGTCGCCCAGTAAAACACTCCACTCATCCGCCTTGAGTTCAATCCGGTACTCTTCCCTTTCCTGGGTGAGCTGGCTCTGCCGGTTCAATGGCCGTTTGAAAAAAAAGGAGAAATCGGTATTGCCTTCGAGATCGAGACTCCCTTTTCCGCTCAACTCGAGCTGAATCCCGAAGAGGTCTGTTTCCCCGTGTTCAAAAACGGGATCAATTGCCAGTGTGGCCGGTATGGTATGATAGGGTTCCTCTTTTCCCGTTACCCGGGGATACACATCCACCAGTGCTGCCCTGGAGACCGCCGCGACCTCATCGTCTTCGGGAATCACCTCCAGCCGGAAAAGGGTTCTGGCCGTTCGGCTCAGCCGGGGATCCGTTTCCACAAATACGTTCACGGTTCTGCTCTCCCCGGGAGACAGGGTGATATACCGTTTGTCCATGGAAAAATCAAAAGAGTCCTGTGCTGTTCCCTTAAGGATAAAGCGCATTTCCTCATTCCCCGCATTCCGGATCCGGTAACTCAGCCGGAAGGTATCCCCGGCAATGGAAAACGCGGGCTGTTCGAGCAGTTCCAGGTCATAATCCCTTCGGGAGAGAACTTCAACGGGAAAGATGAAGTAATCCAGCTCTTTCTGCGTATCGTGATTCGTAACGGTATATGTCAGCTCATGAATACCCGCCGGGGCGTCATGGGGGATATAGAAAGAGAGAAATGTCATCTCCTCGGCTTCAGGGCCGAGTTCGAGAGTTTCCTGTCCCATGACCAGGCGCCATCCTTCGGGGAGTTTAACATCAAAATCAAAGGAGTTTTCCCCGGCTTTTTTACTGGTGACAAAAAAAACCCGGGTCACGAGTGTACCGGGTTCAGAAACAATAGCTGTGAGATCAGCCGGTTTAATAAAAAAGGCAGCCTGGCCGGCCAGAAGAGCGCCGGAATAAATCAGGAGAATAAATGCTGACAGCTCCTTCTTCGATATCAATTTCCGACCTTCAACGTGTATTTTCCTCCGAAGAGGAGATCATCTCCGCAATCGGCAATCAGCAGGGCTCTGTAGGTTCCCTCTTCCACATCGCTTATGTCGATTGTTCTGTTTACCGATGTCGAAGGGAAGAGCCTCGCTTTCTCACCTTCGAATCTCCTTACGAATTCGCCGGCATCATTATAGAGTTCCACATAGAGCTGCGGTGTCAGCCATACCTCTCCGGGATTCTCTATGGTGATATTCAGAAATCTCCCGGTCTCATTTTTTATCAGACCGGTTCCGGTAAATTTCAGCTGCGGCGAAGCGGAACCTTTCAGATCGGTTATAATCTGAACTCCGAACCGGAAAATCTGGCGGATGGAGAGCGTTCCCGGCTCCGGATCCTGCAGGGAAGCAGCCACGGGCACGTCTTCTATGAAGAGCATACTCCAGAAAGTGCCCTTGAGACTCTCATCGTCAGGTACTCTGATGGTGCAGGTGATCTCTCCTCCGGCCCCGGGCCTGAGGACCAGGTTCTCGGGAAAAAAGGTTATCCACCGGGCATTCGTCCTTTCGTTTTCTTCCGGGTCTCTGTATATGACGGAGCCGTCGGGCTGAATGGCATAGTCCTTCAGATAAACTTTCACCGTTGCATCTTTCTCACCTTTGTTTAATAAAGATATTGTCTCCTCGTATTCCGCTCCGTTTGAAAGCAGCCTGTACCGGGTCAGGTCCCCTTCGACGGCGATCTGTCCCTGAAGAGGAAACCACAGGATGAGGAGCAAAAAAGGCAGTAACAGTTTCTTATCTCTTTCCATAGTTGTCGGACCTCTCTTACGGTGTATCGATTACGGTGAAATAGATGGTTGTGGAATAGGTATCAGCCGGGATAACTACCGAAATGCCGCTGAGCCGCAGCTGGATATCTATCAGGCTTCTGTCTCCCGTCCCGTCAAAAAAATACTGGTCTGTCGCGGTCAGTTCCAGAAAAAGACTGTCTCCCCCGCTTATCGTACCGGCACCGGATCCGCCGGATGTGCGGAGAAGCCCCAGAATCATATCGGAGTGCCACAACAGGTCCTCTTTGTGAACCTGCAATTCCCAGGCATCGCCAGAATCGATCAGATCCCCGATATCAAGGCTCACCTGATCGGCATTGCTCTGATACTGGGAATTGAGATCTCCACCGGCTCCGGAGGAGACATCGGAAGAATCAATACTCAGCGACCAGCTTCCGCTGAGACTGATTGTGATAGCGGAGAGCGGATAGAACGGGAAGAGTAAAAGCACCAGTAGAAAAACATATCGCGCTCTCATATCATAAGCACTGACTCTAGGGAGAGTCGATCATGGTATAGGTAATGGTATAGACTTCACTTGCCACAGTCACCATATTGGCGAATGTGCTTTCGTCTATGGTCAAAGTGCAGAAGACTGCCGGCCCCTGGGTCCCGCCGCTTCCCGTTGCACAGCTGGTAATGGTATCGATAATATCAACGGCCGTGTCAGCTACATAAGTCGTTCCCACTTCCAGACCGCCTGCCAGAGCCGTCCCCACGCCGCCGGTTCCCGTTGGTGCGCCGGCCCAGATATTCATCCTCAGACCGTCTCTCATCGTCGTATCGCAGCTTGCCTGAATGGTCTTTTCAGCTCCGGTGGCGACGACAACGGTGTACTGGAGATAGGTCGGTGTACCCGCAGGTGTTATCAGGGGCAATTCCCCGGGGGAAGCCGGGTCATCGATAACAAAGGAGACGTCTGTTGCTGTCGTATGCTGAAACAGGGAGACATCATTTATCGTAATAGTCGTGGTTGAATCCCCGCCATCAACCTGCGCGCTCAGAAAGAATGGACTAAGTAGCAGAAGAAGGAGCAGGCAGGAGGCTCTGATTATTCTCTCAGTCATATGAATCCTCCTATGGATCATAATTATAATTCTATCCCCGATTTGAATTTAATCAAATTCAGGTCAATTCACTGGTCCGACGGACCTTTCCCTATTGATGAAATACTGATTGACGGACCGTAAATAACATGAAGATCGTTGTTTATCCCTCCTTTTAAATCGACAGAGAGAAGCATTCTCTCATTGATTCGGAATGTAATCCCGGCGATAAGGCCTCCGCCGAACCCGGTGACATCCTCAAAGACCCGGTCCTCATAGGCTGTCGGGCCTGTTTCCGGTTCGGTTGTGAAGGATTGGGACCGGTAGGAAGCGGTCAAACCGATTCTTAAAGCCATATCGGGATTCAGGACAAAATCCCGGAACAGGTCCGTGCCGACGGAAAAACCGGTGCCGCTTTTTATGAGTTCATTATCTGTCAGATAATCGCCTATCACTTTGTCTTTCCGGAAGGTTCCGAAAAGCGTGCAGGAAAGGGGAAAGAGATCATCCTGCTGGAGAACCGCGGCGCGGGCGGAGATCCCGAGCTGCAGATTCTGGGCGGGCAGGCTCTCGATCTCATCGAAATCCATTCTCAGATCAACCCCGAGAAACAGAAAATCCTCAACGACGAATCCGCCGATAAGAGCCACATCGTTAAAGGAAATATTATCCATGGAGACTTCGACGGCGAACTCCTGCCGGCTGCCGGAATCACCGGGGAAGCGGTTCTGGGCCGTAAGGGAAAATACGGAAAAAACCAGATATGCCCCGAAAAGGAGAACTTTTTTTCTCTTTAAGCCATTAATCAAAAGCATCAAACGCCTCTAACCTTATTTTAGGTTAATCCTGTCCAAACCTCAAATTCAGACGCCGGAGAGACAAAATTCCCCTACTCCTTGACCGCTCTTTTATAATCGGCAGGAAGATCCATAATCTTGCCGGAGAAGATAGAAAGATCCGATAACCCCATTGCTCCGGCGACCGGGCATAAGCAGGATCTCCCGGAGGAGACACTCAAAGCCGGATGGCCCGACCTAAAGAAACGGTCAAGCTCGATAGATTATCATTGTTTTCGATCAGTATCGATCTTAAGAACTGTGTCCGGTATTTTTCACAACGGGATAGGATCCTGCGGTTATATGATATCATTATTCAGGAAATGAACATACTTTTTTATCGTAGAAAGACATTCGGCATTCCAGATTGCCTGTCAGTATAAAAAGGCATAACAGGAGGGTGCCATCAATAAAATTATTAAATATTACGAATTCCTGTTAACGTACTTGATCCAATATAATATCTATACTGAAATCATAATTCTTTAGTTCAGGATTGAGAAATCTCGAAAAACTGCGGAAGTCAATTTTGTCCCATTCATTTTCCTGCGCCAACTGCAGGTAACTGTTTACATTAAATCGATCAATGGAATACATTTCCGGCTTAGGGATGCTGTTTATAAAATCTATACCATGATGGTAATCATATAAGAGAACAAGAGCCCAGGCACCATCCATAAAATGTCCGCCTACTGTTGTTACCATCTTTTCTTCAAGAACCAACTGGACAGCTCCACGGTCCCAATTGCATCCTGCGAAAAGAATATCCTTTCCCGGAGAGCCTCCCCTTTCCTCCAATGCCCGAATCGCTCCCTCAGCAGTAGCATCATTCACTCCCCAGACCACATTAATATGAGGATAACGGCTGTAAGCCAGTGACATTTTGCTCTTCGCAGTGTCCTCCGTCCAGTCTCCCGGAACGATCTGAAGCAATCGAACACTGTCCCGGAATTCATTCACTGCTTTTTTAAGCCCCAGGACTCTCATATCCGATGCATGGGTTTGAAATGTTCCAGCTATGGCAAAAAGGTTAATCTTACCATCAGAATCTGTCATATTGGTTTGCAGGGCTCTCTCGATCAGCATTTTACCCATTTTGTATCCGGCAGATATATTATCTGGTATATATTGTCCGATCCAGTATTGATAAATCTCTCTGGGCTTTCCGTATTTCTCTATATCATGAGGCAGAACAAAACCATTATTCATCAGAAAGACTTTTACTCCTGCCTCTTCAACCATTTCAACAAGACTTCCAGCCGTGCTTTTTTCATTCCCTATCAGCAGGTAATCAGGTTTGTTATTCCGGGCAAGGGCAGCTCTGGCCTGCTCCTCTGTGTGGATGTGATTTCTATATGAATACTGGATTTCAAGGGCAATTCCAAGATCTTCGGCGGCAGGGATGATAAAATCAGTAGCCATTTTCTAAAAGATATCATCGTCATCACCACCAGGATTGAGGAATAAAACTTTCATTTCTTCGCCGATAAGAGAAAAGTTCATTATAAACAATAGACAAAAAACGAGAATCTTACCGTGCATCCGTTTCCAACACCTCTCTCTAAATCTTATAACATATAAGACCGTTTTGGTATTTAAATACAGATACGGTTTATCCGGCGAACCTGAGAGAGAAGTAATAAAGTTGTTAGTTTATTTATTATTCCGCTCCTGATGCAGAAACCAGTTGAACAGATAATCTTCAGAATAAATATCATTATGAATATACAGATTCTTACCTCAGGCGAAAGATGTTGTCAGTTTGTTTTATCTTACAGATTATTTTAACATCTCTTTGTAAAGATATGATGAGCGAATTGTTATTCCGTCTTTAATTACAGGAAATCAATCAGAACCACCGATGAGGACTAAATCCTTAGGAAAGCTTAGACTTTATGGAATGTTACGTTTAGCAAATTGAATGGTCAGCGCGGGAATCAGGGGTGCCCCTATACCTGCTTAAGACTTCTCTGCGACGGGAATCAATTTCATCCAGTGCTTTCTGATTCCAACATTTTGACCAGCTGGTATCCTTTCGCCCAGGGATAGGCTTCTATGGTCTGTTCCTATGTGCCCACCTGATGCCGTATTGCCTTCAGAAGTTCGACTGCAACACCTTTAAGTTCTCCTCTTTCGTACTATTTTGAATGAAAAGAATCAGGAAGTTGAACATTATTGATTATTGGTCAAAGCCATTTGGAATTCTATATTGCCTGTCAGTATATAAAGCCAGAGCACGTGGCTGCTGTATTGCTTCAGATAGACGGCGGTTCATTTGTATTCAAATAGGCGCCCGGCATCAAAATTATTTCAGAAGCGCGGCATAAAAGCTTTCGGATAGAAAAAAACAACATCGCGCGTTACACTGATTATCTGGACAGTCTCGGGGAAACCGTTTAGAGGTCTCGAAATGTACACGACAGGGATTACAAAAGTTTTGGATCTAGGACTTATTGTTCCCTTAATTATATACACAATGATTCTTCTAACTAGAAAAAAGCCCATTGGTATCCTTTTTTTCAATATAATAATCGGTATCGGAATACTCATAGGATTCGTGGTTATTGGTCAGACTGTTTATCAGATGAACAAGCACATCGAACTGACTGTAGGAGAAGTTGTTGTAAAAGGTTTGATTTTCTCCTTGTTGTCGATTGCCGGAATAATATATCAATTAAAAATTGCCCTGAGAATAAACCGCTGATAGTAATAGTTCAGTGGCTGGGATGAAGATAAAACTGCCTCCGTATTGACAGTGAACCAACGCCAATCCGATTTCATAGGTTTCTCTGGAGTTCTTGTATATCAGTTCTGAAAAAAAGAATTGACATGTATAGGGAACTGAGACATTATGGACACGTGTCCACAAGGAAGGCCAAAACAAATATCACCCGAAAGGATGTCGCCGAAAAAGCCGGAGTCTCAGGAGCGGTAGTCTCCAGAGTCCTCAATAATTCGGGCTATGTGGCGGAAGAAAAAAGAAAAAGAGTTCTCAAAGTCATAAAGGAATTAGGATACAATCCCAATCCCGTAGCTGTCTCTTTGAAAAAAAACAGAACCAGACAGATACTCTACTATGTAAGGGACCTGGGCAACTACTACTACATGGAAATGTACAGAGCCATGAACCAGTATGCCTTTTCGAAGAATTACATATTTATTCTGGCCGGATTTATAGATGGGAACAAGGTGTCCGGGCTCATGGTTGATGGGGTTCTCCTGCCATCGGAAGATATGGCTGTTCCGGAAATCCTCGAATCCCTGAGAGTTCCTGTTGCCTTAGTCGGATATGAAAGGGATACACCTGCTGACATATCCAGAATAGATATATCAGTAGGAGAGACCATGACGCTGGCTCTGGATTATCTCAGGGACCTGGGTCATGAGAAGATTGCCTTTGCCTGTTTATCTATAGAGGATAAAAATGAGCCGAGATACAAAGAATATTTAAAATGGATGTCTTCCCGGCTCGGCAATGAAGTTGATAGATATATTCTCGGTTCGCCGGGAGAGCATGATTCCATGGGCAATCTCAATTATTTTGAAATCGGCAAGGCTTGCGCCCGGAATTTTCTGGAAAGGAAATTGGATGCGACAGCCGTGGTCTGTTTTAATGATGATATGGCTATCGGGCTGATGAGCTTTATTCAGCAAGAAGGAGTGAAAATTCCGGATCAGCTCTCTGTCGTGGGCATTGACGGACACCAGGGCGGAGCCTATTCATCCCCCCCCCTGACTACAGTTTCCATGGAAATGGAACAGCACGGCCGGGAATGCGCCAGGATGATTATCGATAAAATCGACGGGGTGGAAACTGCTGAACAGGTTGTCATACATCCAAAACTGATTATAAGAAATAGTGTGGCCAGGATGTCCTGATTTTTTCAACCCGCATGGACACGTGTTCATATATGTGATAGAGGAGTAAAAATATGATCAATACCTTTAAGGATTTTCATTTTAAAAGAGATTATCAAAACCAGCATATATCTCAAATCAACCGTATGCCTTCCCATACCCTGCGCCAGGAAAAGGATGAGAATCATGAGAACTGGATGAGCCTGAACGGAATATGGGAATTTCAGCTGCTGGATTCGCCGGAAACTCTTTCTTCTGGAGAATTAGGAACATGGGGATCAATTGACGTGCCGGGAAACTGGGAACTGCAGGGATATGGAAAACCGACATATCTCAACACTCTCTATCCCTTTATCGATCGGAAAGACGTTCCCTATCTTCTGGAGATATCGACAAATGAGACCTCGATCCATCAGAGATATAATCCCCCCTTCGTCCCGGATGACAACACTGTCGGCCTTTACAGAAAAGACTTTGAGATCCCGGTCCTTTGGCTCGAAAGAGACACTATCATCCGCTTCGAAGGCGTGGAAGCAGCATTTTATCTCTATGTCAACGATATCCCTGTGGGTTATTCACAGGACAGCAAGCTGCCTGCGGAATTCGATATTTCTCCGTATATTCGGGAAGGATCCAACAGGCTGCTGGTAGCGGTACTGCGCTTTTGCGACGGAACGTGGCTGGAGGATCAGGACTACTGGCATCTCTCGGGAATATACAGGAACGCAGGTTTGTGGTCCCGGCCGAAAAAGCGGCTGCGTGACATGAAGCTAGACGGTCTGGCAGAGTCAAAAGGTGACGGCAGGCTAGAAGGCTGGGTCTCGGTCAACAGAACCGAAGGCTTCGCAGACTGCAGCATACAGCTCCAACTGTATGACAGGAATGGTGAGATCCTGGCTGATAAGGTCTCATCTATAAGTCAGGATAGTCCAATTTTCGGTATGGGGACGGCCTGGAAAGCCAGAAAGCCCTTTTCTCTCAGCGGGACAGCTCATTTCAGTATATCTCTGTGCGGGCTGGAATACTGGAATACCGATGCTCCGGTTCTCTATGACGCCCGGGTTAATCTTCTAGGTCGCGATGGAGAAAGACTCGATTCACAATCGGTGAAAGTGGGATTCCGGACTGTTAAAATAGAAAATAACATTATAACCCTCAACGGCAGAAGAATCGTCTTCCGGGGGGTGAACCGTCACGATCATTCCTATAGAGGAGGTCGGAAGGTTACCAGAGAAGAAATGATTGCCCATATCCGGTTAATGAAGCAACTCAATTTCAATGCCGTTCGCACCTCACATTATCCCGATCAGCCGCTTTGGTACGATCTCTGCGATGAATACGGACTGATGGTAGTCTGCGAAGCCAACCTGGAGACTCATGGTGTGGCCGGTCGGATAACCAACGATCCCGAATGGACGGAAGCCATGATGGAAAGGGCGAGAAGAATGGCTCAGACCCATAAAAACCACTGCTCTATCATCTCCTGGTCTCTTGGAAACGAATCGGGTTACGGTCCCGGTCATGCCGCTATGGCCGGATGGCTCCGGGAATATGATTCCACCAGGCTGGTTCAATATGAAAACAATGATCCCGGACCACTGGGCAGCGATATCAAGTGCTCTATGTATCCCAATATGGAAATACTTATGGATATGATTGCCGACAACAGGGACAGGCGTCCCATCGTCCTTGTGGAATATGTCTATCAGATTGCCAATACGACAGGAAATTTTGAACAATTCTTTCAGCTTACGGAGAAGTATGAAATCTTCCAGGGCGGTTTTGTCTGGGACTGGATGGACAAATGTCTCCCCGCTTACACAAAGGAAGGAAAAGAGTTCTTCGGTTTCGGCGGAGATTTCGGGGAAGAATTAATCGATGGGGAATGTCCCTTTTACATGTGCGCCAACGGCGTCGTTCTCCCCGACCTGACCCCCAAACCATCGGCATGGGAAATCAAGCAGGGGCAATCTCCCTTCATTATAAAAATGCTGAATAGAAAGAATGGCGCTTTTCTGTTAATCAACCGCAGTCAGAATTTCGACCTGACTTGTCTGGATGTCGCATGGTCAATTCAGAACAAAGGCATCATAGATGTAACAGGTATGGCTGAAATCAAAAGCATCATCGATGTGGAAAGCGGAGTACGGGATAATCTGCTAAACGATGATTACAGCACAGAGCCTTCCGGATTTAACCGGATAGTTGAAAATGAACACTGTTTTTTTATAAATCCAGCCCTACTCAACTCAGGAAAGCCGGAAGACTATGTCAATTGCCGTATAGTTCTTAATACCGATACGCCATGGGCTGAAAAAGGACATGAACTGGCCAGCTTTCAGTTTGAATTAAAAGGCCCCCCCCTTATGGAGAATCCGCCTGCCAGACTCTCTGGCAAGTCAATAAAAATGAAGAGAAACGGCTATGGGATTACGGTCGAAGGAGACGGCTTTCTCTATGGATTTTCTAATGAAGGCGAACTGAGAACCGTAAAGACAGCGGAATTCGCCTTCGAACTGAAAGGTGGTGATGACTCTTTTCTAAGATCCCGGACAGGATTGCATCTTGAGGAAAAGTGGTGGGGAAAAATACAAGAGATCTGGGATTCTTTTCTGCCGGAAAAATGGACTGTAAAGAAAGAAACCGCGCAAACAGCGCTTTCCCCTCAAGGCGAATCTGCACATATCAATTCCACTTGCGTGCATGATGGACCGAAAGGAAAGATCCTGTCGGAAAAGTGCTGGGTTGTTTTTACCGACGGTTCGATCGATTTGAGAGTCAACTATCATTGCGACCATTCCTACGAACATCTGCCACGTCTGGGAATGGGTATGATACTGCCTGATGGCTTTGGGGAAATACGATGGTACGGGCTTGGTCCGAATGAGAGCTATCCCGACAGAAAACTAAGTTCCAGGGTCGGACTTTACCGGAAAAAGGTGGAAGAGACGCATTTCCCGTTCATACCGGTAAGCCATAACGGCAGCCACTCCGAGACCAGATGGCTGGAGTTGAAAAGAGACGATGGAACTTTTATTAATATAAAGGGTCAGAATCTCTTCAGTTTTACAGTCCATCACAATTCGAGTGAAGATTACCGGAAAGTTCTGCACGAACATGAATTGATTCGCAGAAATGAAACTTTTCTTGACCTGGACGCCGCAATGGCGGGTATTGGAGGCGATATGGCCTGGTCGAGCGAATTGAATGAAAAGCACAGAGTTTCAGCAAAAAAAAGCCATAATCTGTCTCTGACATTCAGGTTCGGAAAGAACGGGAGTAAAGAGTAAATGATATTGAACGGCAACCTCTTTCCCGAGCTGGGCCTTACGGACCCTCACGTGCTTATCGAAGGGGATAAACTCTATCTGTACTGCGGACACGATAAGTCCATGGAAACAGAGAACGAATGGATCATGGACAGATGGGAAGTCTGGTCAACTTCCGATCTGGTTCGCTGGAACAGGGAAACGACGATTTTACCCACAGACACATATATCGGGAATCAGCCCAACTGCTGGGCAGGAGATATAGCCAGCAAAGACGGGAAGTGGTATTGGTATTTCTCAAATAAAAACATCAATATCGGTGTGATGACCGCATCCTCGCCAGCGGGGCCTTTTATCGATCCGCTGGGAATTCCGCTCATTCCTGAAGATCTTGTAGATAGCCCGGTTTACGATTGCGATGTCGTAGAAGAACGAGGAAGGCATTATCTGATCTTCGGATGCAACCGCTACTATGCCGTACCCCTTGCCGGAGATCTGATTTCTCTGGACGGACCGCCTGTAGAAATAAAGGTCAGGGGTACCGACAGGTTGGATGACAAACCGTGCCCCTTTAAAAGAGATGGGAAATACTACCTCGTATGGGGGAGCCATTACGCCATGGCCGATAGTCTTTTAGGGCCCTATGAATATAAAGGCCCCTTTCTGAAAGGCGGTCACGGAGATGTTTTCAACTGGAAAGGGAAGTGGTACTGCATGCAGGAAAATCTGGATGTAAGTCTGTTTTTCCGGGGCATGTCTCTGAAAACAATAGAATTCAATGTTGACGGAACAATCATTGTTCCCGATGATGATGAAAACTACCCCCCCGGGGGACGTATCTGGGATTTTTCCCGATCCGCCCTGGGCTGGAGGGCTCTGAAAGGGACAACACTTCAATGGAACACCGATGGATGCCTGGAAGGCAGGCTGGACGGGAAAGAGGATCCTCTGATAATAAGCCCCTCCTACCCCATCACGAATCTGGATAAATATAAAAATGTGTCTATTCTCATGGATTATTCAGGAGACGGTACAGAGGGGCTTCTGGCTTTCCAGAGTTGGAACGGTTCGTGGGACAACTATAAAGAAGTGGAACCGTTTATAACTGAAGACAACTCTGTCGCTTTTTCCATTCCCTATGGAAACAATAAGGAAATCAGAATAAATATGTCCGGGAATTCCGGCTGGACAGGTTCATTGAAGCGGCTTCTTATAAAACCGGCCATTGGATCCCGTTCGGGAACATGGCGGATACGCTCCATAAGCATCAGCTGAAATTGGTCAGATTTGTGCTATAAAGGTCAATTCCGTCACGTATACGGCTGAAAAAAGTCGCCTTAGTATAGCAGCATGATCAAGAAACAGTCCTTTTTGAAAAACAAAACACTTTACTGGATGATCGCCCCGGCGGTCATCTACTTCTTCGTGTTTTCCTATCTTCCCATGGCCGGGATTATAATTGCATTCAAGAACTACTCTTATGTGAAAGGAATATTCGGAAGCGCCTGGAGCGGTCTGCAGAATTTCCGCTATCTCTTCTTTACCGGCGACATTTATTACGTTACGAAAAACACACTGTTTTACAATTCCGTTTTTCTTTCCGTAAACACGGTTCTGCAGGTATTGGTCGGAATCATTCTGGCCGAACTGGCCAGCAAATCTTTTAAGAAAGTAGCGCAGTCCATGATTTTCCTTCCTTATTTTATCTCATGGGTCGTCGTAGGCGCCTTCGTTTACAATATCTTCAACTACGAATTCGGATCGCTCAACACGTTTCTCGCCTCAATCGGGCAAAAGCCGCTGGATGTCTACGGAAACAAAGAAGTGTGGAAGTATATCATAACCATGTTCAAATCCTGGAAAGATATCGGTTACGGTTCCGTACTCTATCTGGCAGCCATCAGCAGCATCGATCAGGAGATGTATGAATCGGCGCATATGGACGGTGCCAACATTTTCCAGAGGATTCGATTTATCACTCTGCCGGCTCTAAAACCCACCATGATCATTTTGGTGCTCCTGGGGATAAGCAATATCTTCAGGGGGGACTTCCAGATGTTTTACAACATCGTGGGGAGCAACTCGCTACTCTATAAGTCGACCGATGTCATCGATACCTATGTCTTCAGATCGCTTATGAAATTACACGATTTCGGCATGGCGGGAGCGGCGGGGCTATATCAGTCCGCACTCTGCTTCCTCATCATCGTGTCAGTCAACTACATCGTAAAAAAAAGCAATCCCGATTACGCCCTTTTTTAGAGAGCGAACTATAGCAGGAGTTACAATGATGAGTCGAAGAAAATCTATTGACGAAAAAATATTTCATTATAGCGGATATGTGTTTATTTCCATTCTGGCGTTTCTATGTCTTCTCCCTTTTGCCCTGGTCATATCGGGATCTGTCACTGCAGAGAAATCCATACTCATGGATGGTTACTCACTCATCCCCAGAGAGTTTTCCATTGAAGCCTATAAAATTCTTTTCAAAGCTCCCGAATCTTTATTGAGAGCCTATTTCTCTACTGTTCTAATCACAGTCAGCGGTACTTTCGCCGGACTCTTTCTTATAGCCATGACCGCTTATGTCCTGCAGAGAAGGGATTTCAAATACAGGAACGCCTTCTCCTTTTATTTCTTTTTCACAACTCTCTTCAACGGGGGGCTGGTTCCCTGGTATATCCTCATGGTTCGCTATCTCGGACTGAAAAACAGCTATCTGGCGGTAATACTGCCGGGCCTGTTCAATGTCTTCTACATCATTATCATGCGGAGCTTTATGAAGCAGATTCCCGACGCTATTACAGAATCGGCAAAAATAGACGGCGCAGGGGATTTCAGGATCTTCCTGCAGTTAATCATGCCGATATCTAAACCGTCGCTTGCCACCATAGGACTCTTTATGGCTCTTTATTACTGGAACGACTGGTTCAGCGCCATGCTCTTTCTGGAAAACGAATCCATATTTCCACTTCAGTACTATCTCTACAGAGTTCTCAACAGCCTGGATTTCGCCAACAGCGCCGTTGCGGCATCGGGCATCCCCATGCCCAAAATGCCTTCCGAGTCATTCAAGCTCGCCATGACAGTCGTGGCGACCGGACCGATCATTCTTGTCTTTCCCTTTGTTCAGAAATACTTCGTAAAAGGTCTGACTGTCGGGGCCGTAAAAGGTTAATTATCCGGTGCCAAACCGGTAATATAAAAAAATTAGTTGGAGGAACTAAATGTTAAAAAAAATTGTCCTGATCCTATTGGGCCTATTCGCTCTTTCCGGGCTGGCTTTCGCCGGCGGGCAGAACGAAGGTGCAGCTGACGGGAGCGGAGAACTGAAACCTGTCAAACTGAAGATGTATCTTCTGGGAGACAAGCAGAAAGATTTCGATATGGTTTACGAAAAGGTCAACACCAAACTGAAGGAAGATATTAACGCCGAACTGGAAGTCGTATTCCTCTCCTGGGGAGATTTTACAAACAAATATCCTCTTCTATTTGCAGCCGGAGAAGAGTTTGACCTTATTTATACATCCAATTGGGCTTTCTATGCACAGGAGGCGACCAAAGGCGGTTTCCTTGAATTGACCGAAGAGATGATCAAGAACTATGCACCCAGAACCTGGGAGAATACTCCCTCATCATCATGGGAACAGGTTAAAATAAACGATAAAGTATTTATGCTTCCTTACACCAAAAGGGAGTTCGGCCATTTTGTATATGTCGTCAGAGGCGACCTGATGGACAAATACGGCTTGGATAACATAGAAACCATAGATGACTTCGAAAAATATCTGGATGTTATAGCTGAAAACGAAACAAATATGATCCCTTACGACGATGGATCCGAGGCCAACCGCTTCATGCTACCGACTATAGGGATTAATTATGCCAATGATCTGCCGCAGCAACTCAGCAATGACTTTATCTTGGGATACAATGTATACGATAAGGATGGAAGCGTTGAACTGATCAACAGGGTGACGATGCCGGAATATCTGGAATATGCTGAAAAAATGGTTGGCTGGAATGCAAAAGGGTATTGGTCCAAGAACGCTCTGGTTAACAAAACCAGGTCAAAAGATAGCTTTGCAAATGGAAAAAGCGCCGCAGCTATTCTGAATCTCGGAGATGCAAACACCCTGTATATGGAGCTTATAAAGTCTCATCCCGAATGGGATATGAGGGTTTTTGATGCTACAGATGGAGCGCCCTCCATGCCTAATCCGGCGATTCAGAATGGCATGGCAATCAATGCTCTGTCAAAAAACCCGGAAAGAGCACTTATGCTCCTGGATCTCTTTAAAAATGACAGAGAGTACTACGACTTGACAAACTACGGTATAGAAGGAATTCACTACGAGTCCGTTGGAGACGAGGAGTTTATCGCCCTTGACGCCGCGGAATCTTTCCCGCCGGTATCCGCCTGTCCCTGGGGATGGATGAGCCCGATGGAAAGAAGGCTTGTCGGCGGCTTGCCCAATTATGATGAGATTCTAAACAACTGGGAGAAAGAGGCAATGACCCACCCTCTGCAGATGTTTAATTTTGACGATTCGAATGTGAAAAACGAGTGGGCGGCCTGTTATAATATCGTCCAGAACTATGATTCGGCGATCCAGATGGGGTTCGGAGGTGCGGACACGGCGGAACTGTATAACGAGTACGTGGATGCGCTGAATAAAGCTGGTATCCAGCGGATCATGGAAGAAATGCAGAAACAGGTCAATGATTTCCTATCAAAATAAAACCTGAAAAAAAAGAAACCCACATCATGTCCGGTGTGGGTTTTTCCAGTATGGAAAGGGAGTGTATAATTCATTTCATGGAATACAAAATCCTGATCGCTGAAGATGAAAAGCATACGAGAAACTGTCTTGAAAAGTTTGTCCCCTGGGCGGACCTCAATATATCTGTCCTCGATTTCGCCACGGACGGGGAAGAAGCCTGGAACATGTTTTCCCGCGGTTCTTACGATCTGGTTCTCACCGATATAAGAATGCCAAGGATGAACGGCATCGAGCTTTGCAGGAAGATAAAGAGTGCGAACTCCCGAATACCTGTAATTTTTCTCAGCGGTTATAGTGACAAGGAATACCTCTTTTCAGCCATTTCGCTTCAGGTTCTGCAATACATTGAGAAACCGATAGATTACGGTGAAATGGAAACAGTCCTGCGCCAGGCCGTCGCTGAACTGGAAAATACAAAACTGGAATCGGAGATAAGAAAAGCGGGACATTCCGATCTCCTATATAAACTATGCTCTGGTGAATCATCACAGGACATAAGCGATTCTGCGATCAAAGAGAGCTTTCCAGATCTGGATATGGAAAACAATTTCTGCTGCCTGCTGCTGACATGGCTGGGTCCGGAAAAGGACGCTATAGACGCGAACTACATTATTCAATATTTCAAACAGCGAGGGATAGCCCTTGTGGCGGCTCAGAAAAGCTCGGGGGAGATTCTCGCCGTCCTATCTTCCCATGAAGCGAATCAGAACAGGCTGTCTCAAGAAATCCTGGCATTTCTGAAAGATAAGTCAAACGAGTTTTTTATAACTCTGGGCTCTTCCGTTCCGACGATCCGGAATCTGTATCAGTCCTACTCTGAAGCGCGGAAACTGCAGGACAAGCGCTTTTATCTCAACATCCCGGCCTTTCGCCGTATCGGACCGGAACCGCCCCGCCGTTTCGGAGAGGGCGAAGAAGCTCTATCATCATTTAGTGAAATCGTAACTGAGGGCAGCAAGATAAAACTTTGCACTTTTATTGATAATCTCACAATAAAGATCCGATCAAAAGAAGACACGGAAATAGAAATGATTCAGGATCTGTTTATAAATCTGGCAAATATTCTCCCCAAAGCCGACTCGGAGAACGCCGGTCCAATCAAATCCGACAGGGCGGAAATGTGCTGGAAAAAAATAACTTCCTGCCGATCCCTCGATCAACTTCTTGAATATCTGAAGGAGGAGACGATAAAACACTTTGAGAAAGCGGAGAAAGACCGTCAGGGAAATCAGAAAATCAGACAGATAAAACAGTTTATTGAAGAGAATCTCAATAATCCCGATCTGTCAGTTCAGGCAATCTGCAATACGATATATCTTTCCAGTGAATACATGTCCCGTTTTTTCAAACAGCAGACCGGAGAGTCTCCAAGCCAATTCATCAGCAGCCGCAGGATCGAAAAAGCCAAAGAACTGTTGAGGGATCCGGAAATGAAAATTTATGAAATAACAGACTCGGTCGGTTTAAGAGATTCGAATTATTTTACCAGAATCTTTAAAAAGCATACGGGTATGACTCCCAGAGAATACCGGAACAGGCAACTGAAGTAGCATGGCGAAAAAAAGAAACCACATTTCCACAAAACTACTACTCTCCTACCTGGCCCTCATTTCCGTTACTTTACTGGCATTCACCTTATTCACCACTTCGACTTATTCAAAAACCATTATCCTTCAGACAGAAAATTCCATTAACCAGCTATTGGATCAGACAGACTCATACCTCACATTTAAACTGGAATATGTAATAAACACGGCGACTGTCATTGCCATGGATCAGACGCTGAATAATATGATCAGCCGGAATCCCCTGGAGATGAGACTCATAGACCAGATAGCTGATATAGACGATTTGGAAGTATTACTGGGATCATTCAATCCCTTCGGGATCATCGAGAATATTACTTTATACGTAAATCCGGGATTTTACTGGTCTCAAGAAGGACACCGCTTCAAGGGACTGGATGAAGCGATAGAAGCTCCCTGGTATGCCGAGTTTTCCCATATGAGAAGAAGAATTTATTGGGCCAATTATATGAATGAAGCCGATCAACCTTCATTTTCGCTAATACGCAATATAGTCGATCTCGATGATAGCCGAAAAATCCTGGGCATAGTAAAAATCGATCTGAGCCTCGCCGATCTCAAATCCATGCTGAGAAGAGCCCTTGTAAACCAATCCAGCTCTTCCGCTCTTATTAATGGCGAAGGACAGATCGTTCTTCAGGAAGGAGACCTCGACGGCTCTGCCTTGCTAAAGGGATTATCCCTGACCGGCGACCGGCGGACCTGGGAGCTTAGAGATATAAATGGCGAAGCCTATTTCACAGGTTTGCGCGACCTGGATCTTACGCCCTGGTCGATAGCGACGTTCACGCATTACGATGACGCCATGTCACAGAACAGGAGACTTCGGAACGGGCTGCTTGTCTTTGTAATCGTCGTGGGTTCATTTTCCTATGTACTATCATTTCTCTTCTCGAGAAATATCATCAACAGGATGAATATTCTGATTCGCGAAATGAGGAAAGTACAGAAAGGTGATTTTTCGGTTGAGCTGGAAAACTTCGGACGGGACGAGATAGGAGAGATCGCCGAGGATTTCAACTTCATGATAAACCGCGTATCAGACCTAATGAAGGAAAAGTACCAGTCCGGTCTCGATCTGAAAGGCGCCGAGCTCAAAGCCCTTCAAGCTCAGATAAACCCTCATTTTCTATACAACACCCTGGAGCTTATCAACTGCTCGGCTATGGAGAACCAAATCCCTCATATTTCAGAAATCGTCCGGAAGCTGGCACGGTTTTACAAATTAAGTTTAAGCGGCGGCAGAGAGATCGTAAGCCTGAAGGATGAGCTGGAGCATGTAAACACATATGTGCAACTACAGAATTTGCGTTTTGACAATGCCGTCAAGTTCATCATTGATGTTCCGGAAGAACTTCTCGCCGTAAATGTTCCGAAAATTCTCTTTCAGCCTCTGGTCGAAAACGCCTTGATTCACGGCATATTGATGAAACCGGAAAAGACCGGAACCATTTCCTTACTGGGAAGAGGCAAAAAAGATGGAATACTCTTTACTCTGACAGATGACGGGACAGGCATGGAGATGGAGCGACTGTCTCATCTTTTTGAAGTTTCGGCCAAGGACCCATTGAAAGGGTACGGCATCAAGAACATCCGAGACAGACTCAAGCTTACCTACGGAGAGAAGAGCTATATCGATTTCGAGAGCTTCCCCGGTTCCGGAACAGTAGTTAACATTTATATACCCGGATCCGGGTAGTTTACGTCCCTGTCTTCAACAATCAGCACCCAATCGGATCCCTCTTTTTTCCCGGGGGGAGCAACAGGCCATTCCCTCGATCTGGGTATAGAGTCGATATATTCCGAGCTGCCCGTCGAAGGATCGAACCACCATCCGCAGAGGGATTCTCCCCGGATGACATCGGTCCTGAGTCCGATGCCGGTTTTCATGGGAAAGTAGACCATGAGATAGGTCCCGTCGTCGCGGCATGAAGCGATCCTCTTATAAGAATCGCAGCTCTGTCCGGATCTAATTAGGGACAAATCGGGAAATCTGGTCATGTATGGACGGGACAGCATTAGATGCTTGAGGTATTTCATCTGAATGGCTCCCGGAAGATCCAAAGATTCCATCCAGGACCGTCTGGGATAATTCACATCCCGGAAAGGCGAATTTTCATCGGCGAACTGCCAAACGGCATGACAGCCGTACGTATGTCCCATAGCACCGGAAAATACAGACCAGTAAGCCGCTGTCCTGACCTGCCAGTCGTTGGTATATCCAAGTTTGATATCGAAGGCAATGGGGTGATCCTCGTAAACCGGTTCTCCGTCCAAACAGGGTTTGACAGGAATCCGGCCGTAATCCCCATAGATCATCTTCCAGTTTTCCGTAAAGGGATAATGGCCTGACTGGCAGAGATTGAAGTCAAGCCAGGATCGATTGTGAAACCAAAAGCTTGAAGAAAATCCTCCCTGAGGATGAAAACTTATTAGATTTTCGGTTCCGCCGGATCTTATGCCGGCGGCCAGCTCGTCGTATATGGATTCGTTACAATCGGCGATCTGGTCACCGCCCAGGATCCATATAATGTTTTCCTGTTTGAAAAAATCCGCCAGGAACCTCCCGTACTCAAAAGCATTCTCCTCATTTATGAAATTCGCAGGACCATCGCCCCAATATTTTACGCCGATTTTATCCCCCCAACTGGGAAGCAGAGCCATCGTCAGTCCCAGAGTTGCGGCATAATCAATGATTTCACCGATTCGGTTGAAATAGTCGGGATTCGGCCTGGCAATATCTCCGCCGAGAAACTCTCTCTTTCCTTCAGCGCTCATCTCATGGAGTCCGCCATTTTCCGAAAGAATGACCGATTGGATGACAGTGAATCCCTGAGAGGCCCTTCTGGAAAGATAAAATTCGGCATCAGCCTTTTTCAGACGGTGAAAAAGAGACCAGGCCGTATCGGCCAGATAGAAAAACGGTTCACCCTTTGAATCGACCAGAAACCTTTTGTCAGTTGAGATCTTCACCATGGAAATCTCCGCCAGTGCTAAATAACTCTATGTAGATTGTAAATTCATAAACTCCCGGTTCAACAGTATACTCTTCCCGGGTCTGAGGTCCGCACGATCCTGTTCCGACTCCTCTCTGGCGATAGTCTATCAAGAGAGAGACTTCGGGGATCGCATTCAACTCATTCGTATGCAAACGGCTGTACAATTCTTTCGATGTGAAATGGCTGGCTGTAAACTCTATCAGTCCGCTTCCCGAAAAGCGGAGAGTATTTTCTCCATCGGATAATTCAAACCATCTGACTCCGCTTTTATTTCCGTTTTCCTGAGGGAGTATATAGGGGACAAACTGATCATCCACAGTACTCTCATACAAACCGGTCAGGCTGCCGGCATTGCGATCAATATAATTTTCAAAAGGACCTCTTCCGAACCATTGAAGTTTTTCAAAACCTTGAGGAATCATCATCTGGAGACCGACTCTGGGCAATGAAGGAAAACGATCATCTATTTCTATGCGATTATTAATAGCTATACGGTTTGAATCGACCAGAGAGAAAACCTGTTTATGCCGTACGCTCTTGTTCTCATCGGATCCGGCCCACAGTGCATCCAAAGTCACAGTCTTCTCATCGGTGTCGAATTCCATAGCCGATTCTCTTCTGGAAAGATTATCCAGACCGGCTTTTATCCATTGCCCCAAAGGTTTCTCTTCCTGTCCAGTCCATCCCCTGATTCCATCATTATCCGTGCCGGCTCTCCAGAGATTCAAATCGATGGCCCCGGTAAGTACCCTTTTTTCACCTATGCTTATGGAATGGAGAGATTTTGACTTTCTCTCGAAGATCAGCGTCGTTTCGCCTCTCTGCAGAACGAAAGAATCTTCCTTTTCATACAAATCAGATTCAAGTGAAGATATTGCATCGGATTTTCCATGGCTGGAGTATCCGCGTAACTCAAACTGCTCAATTGCAATCTCATGCCCTTTTTCACACCATGGAGTATGGTCTTTTACAAAAAACCGGAAATTGAGATGCACTTCACAGTCTTGACTCTCCCATTTCCGTTCCGGATCCAGTTGGATAATCTGCTTTTCTCCGGCTTTTGCTATCAATTCCGGAAGAGGTCCATGACTATGGATTTTTCCATCAAGTAATAGCTCCCATTTCCCTTCAAAAGGCAGTAAATCGGAAAAATACTGTTTATTCCGGATTTCAAACAACCCTTCGGATAAAGAAACCATTTTGACACCGATGGGCTGTGCGAGCCTTTTAAATTCGAACATGGCAGGGTGAGGGGTTCTGTCCGGCCAGACCAATCCGTTTATGCAGAAATCGAAATCATGATACTTTTCACCGAAATCACCTCCGTAAGCCCAGTACGACCGCCCTTGGGAGTCCTTTTTTAACAATCCCTGATCTACCCAGTCCCAGATAAACCCGCCCTGTAATCCATGATGTTCCTCAAAAGCCTTCCAATAGTCCTTCAGGCTTCCGTTACTGTTTCCCATGGCATGGGAATACTCACAGGTGATATACGGTCTTGGATCATCAACCTCATAGACCCACTTGACCATATCCTCTACAGCAGGGTACATGGGACAGTAAATGTCAGTGGCCATTGCACCCCTTCCCGGCTCCATCGAAGCTTCACCTTGGCCGTATTCCAGTCTTATAGCACCTTCATAGTGAAGAAGACGGCTATTGTCGAAATGGCGTACCCATCCGGCAGCCGCATCGTGGTTCGGACCATATCCAGATTCGTTGCCAAGGGACCACTGGATGATCGACGGATGGTTTTTATCGCGATGGACCATACGCATGACCCGGTCGAGAAACGCCGGAGCCCAACGCGGGTCCCTGCAGATCTGATCATAATAATCATGTGTTTCGATATTCGCTTCGTCCACGAGGTATATGCCGTATTCATCGCACAAATCATACCATTCCACATCATTGGGGTAATGGGAGGTTCGAACTGCGTTAAAATTGAATTGTTTAAGCAGCCTGATATCTTTGATCATGGTCTCCCGGTCAACGGTTTTCCCCCTGGTCTCATGATGATCATGACGATTCACACCTTTTATAAGAACAGCCTTTCCATTAATCAGCATTTCTTTGTTTTTGATTTCGACGCGGCGGAAACCGGTTCGCACCGCTGTCGCTTCAATTATGTCCCCTGCACGATTTTTGAGAACAACGATAGTTTTGTACAAATAAGGATTCTCACCATTCCAGTGAATTGGATTATTAATAGGGACTTTCAATCTGATATTCTGATCCTGTGAGGCCGGGACATCGTATTCTGTCAGACGAACAGGACGTCCGGCAGTAGAAGCAATTCCTTCCGAATATAAAACCGGATTATTTCCGGCATCATAGAGAATCAAATCCAGAGTATACAATTCATCCTCAAGGATTCCGCTCTCCACCCTGACTTTCAGATCAAGCGAGCCGTCAATCAGATTTTCATCAAGGCAGCCTTTGACAAAAAGATCCTGTATATAGGCCTGCCCTGTTGAATACAGATAGACCTCACGGTGGATTCCCGCCATCCACCAGTGGTCCTGGTCTTCAAGATAGGAACCGTCGGACCAGCGGAGAACCACTACGGCCAGAGTATTTTCACCCTCTCTCACATAGTCGGAAATGTTGAATTCAGCCGGCGTGCGGGAATCTTTGGAAAAGCCGCACTGCACTCCATTCACATAGAGAAAAAAAGCGCTTTCCACCCCGGCAAAGTGAATAATAATACGCCGGGACGCCCACTTCTTATCCAGATTAAAAGTCCGGACATAAACTCCCGTCGGATTTTCCGGGGGAACGAAGGGAGGTTTCAGCCTGAAAGGCATTTGAACATTTGTATATATAGGTAAATCGCCCGTATCCTGCAAAGTCCAGTTTCCCGGTACAGTGATATCTCTCCAGCTCCCGGCATCTGAATCATGAGCCAGAATATTCTCGGGAATGTCTTCGGGAGAAGGAAAAAGCGAAAACTTCCATTCACCATTGAGTGACGAATACCATCGGGATTTACTTCTGTCCATGCTAAGAGCCGATTCGGTTGATTCGAAAGGATACATGGTCGCTCTTGGAGGAAGTTTATTTAAACTGGTCAACTCCGGAGTCTCCCAGGGTTTGCTTATATTATTCATGTTATATTTCATACCTCTGAATTTAAACATATTCCCTCTGATTCAAAATAGCAGCTCTGGTAAAAAAGATGTGCAGAATGGTATTATTGAATGTAATGTTTCCAGGAGTAGATAATTTTTCAGCAAATCTAATTCAAGTGTTCCGTTCCGTCGGTACCGAAGAAACCGGAAGTCAGATCGGTTACGGGTTTATGCGTAAACCGGGGATTGTGGTAGACGAAGAGAATTCCGTGTTCCCTTACTATTCATGCAGCTATATTATCCGCGGAGAAGGTACATATATTGACGAACAGGGGAAAAAATACACACTTTCTGCCGGTTATCTTTTCCAACGGTTTCCCGGGAAAAGGCATTCTACGATAATAAATCCCCATAGCGACTGGGCGGAGTGTTTTGTGGATTTCGGAAAAAACATCTATGCCGATTTCCTGCTCAGAATGAATTTCATAGATCCTGAAACACCTGTTCTCCGGAGCAGGGAATCTTCGGATATAGAACAGAAAATATGGAATATGATGAATAAACTGGAATCATCCGATGAAGGAGATCTCCCGGATTTAACGATAGAGAGCCTCAGTCTTCTCAGGAAGCTGATTAATTCCAGTCGGGAGTTTTCCGGAGGGAAAGGCCTGACCTCTCAGATCGAACAAAGCTGCAGAGACTTTTCTGAAAATCACAATTTCCGGCAGGATCTTCACAAATACTGCAAAGAGAGAGGTATCGGATATGAATCATTCAGAAAGCAATTTAAAAAGATTACAGGTTTGTCCCCTCTGAAATACATAATCCGCAGCCGCATCGATAACGCCAGTTATCTCTTATTGATGACGTCAAAATCAATCGGAGAAATCGCTGAAGAACTCGGATACAAATCCCAATATGAGTTTTCTGCACAATTTAAAGAAATCATTGGATCATCACCACGGAATTACCGGAAGAAAAAAGGATAGGACCGATTGAGAGAAGTAATCATATCTCCGAAGGTGTATAGCCAAAGTGCTTTTTAAAAGCCCGTGCGAAGTGCTTTGGATAACTATAGCCCAATAAAGAAGATACTTCTCGTATTTTAAAGTTCCGGTTCTGCAGAAGGTCTCTGGCAATATCCATTTTTCTTTTGATTTGATAGTCGCGGAAAGACTGACCCGTTTCCTCTTTGTATAATTTGCTGAAATAGGAATAACTGATTCCCAGAAATTCTGCTACTTCCTGCATATCGCATGAGAGGTGATCTTCCAGATAGAAGTGGTTCTTTGAAGTTTGGAATGAACCAAATCATGGAGGATTCTTTTCAGGAAGCCGAGATGACTACTTTAAACTATACCAATACACATCAAAAGCTGTAAAAAGCGTTAATAATCTTTATCAGGTTGGCGGTCCTGCAACAGCAGGACTGGATCCCAATTGTATGAAAGATATGATTGATATCTGTTATCGAGAAGATATTGCTTTGGACTTCATTTCCACCCATAAATACGGAGCAAATATTGGAGCATTTACCGGGGATTTTGATCCTGAATTAGTCGTAATTGACCGGAATGTCATTGTAAAAGATGCAACAGATCTGAAACAGATCGTAGGTGAATCTTCCTTGCCGGATATCAAGATTTTTTTTACTGAATGGGGTTCATCATATCTGCTTCCCGACCCCCATCATGATGATTACCGGCTCGCATCATTTGTCCTCGATACAATAGTTAGAGTGGAGGGAAAAGCCGATTTATTGAGTTACTGGACTGTATCGGATATATTCGAAGAAGGTGGTCCTCCAAAAGATGAATTTCATGGAGGTTTCGGACTTCAAACTATCAATGGAATCAAAAAGCCTGTTTGGTATGCATTTGAATATCTTTCTCGATTGGGTCCCGTTTTAGTCGACAGAGGTGAGAATTATATAATATGTAAAGACTGTAAAGAAAACATTCAGTTGCTTTATTGGAACTTCACATTTGGGGATCAGATATCTTCAAAACAAATGTATTCTTTTGATGAACCACCGGAAACACTGTCCGATGAATGTTTTCAGATAAATGACCTTAAGAATGGAAGCTATACAATGGAACTCTATAGGACAGGTTATTACTCCCACAATCCTATAAAAATGTATAGAGAAAAAGGATGGTCCGGAAGTCTGGAAAACCAAATGATCGAGTTATTAAAAGCAGAGTCTCATGGAAGTCCGGAATTTAAGAGTTCAATAATAATTAAAGATCATATTTTCAATTACACGATTCCTATGCATGAAAATGATATTGTATTGATAACTCTAACCGTTGATTAAGTAAATTTATTGTAGATTTTGATTAGCTTCATCCACGTTTTGTACAGGTATAATTCAACTAAGTTAATTAACTATGGAGGAATTATATGAGAAAACAATTACTGCCTTCTTTTGGGATTCTATTATTTGCTGCTCTATTCATTATCAGCTGTGATGTAACACCTGAGATTGTAATCACCGGCGAATGGCTGGAGAATGAAGGAGAGGCCCCGACAGGAACAAACCTTATTACAAATGGAGAATTTGATGATGTCGTCAGCGGCGTTCTTGATCCGGGCGATTACAATAACTGGAATAACTGGAATGTGGCATTTACACCCTCGGTGTCCGGATGGTCCAGTATTTTTCCACCTTCTGGAAGTGACACAGGATATGGAGATTCAGATTTTGATGCTGTAATATCATGGGGTCCTAAAAATTACAGCTACATATTAACACAGGAAATAAGTTCTCTGAATGCAGGAGAATATCAAGCATCGATGATGTTCCTGGCTGGTGCCGGAAACTATGAAAAAATTACAATTGAGGTGATCGGTGATTCGGATGGATCACTTGGTTCATTTACACACTCCCTGGATAATAGCCAGGTTGCGGAAGCCACTTCCAATGATGTGACCTGGCAAAACAGCAACTGGAGCCGGGCAATTTGTAACGTAACAGTAGGATCAACTCAATCAGCGACTCTGAGAATTCAAATAGAAATTGGAGAAGGCGGTGTTAATCCTTATACAAGATTGGACGACGTGTTTCTCGTAGCTGTTCAATAAGTGACTGACATTCTGAATCAATATTAAAAATAAAAAATCCGTCTCACTCTAACATTTGTTTTCTACACTGAGAATAAAGTGAGATGGATTTTTCTTAATATAAACAGAACGGTTACAACAACAGCAAAAATCATTATTTATAAGTCTACCGGGCAACTCTCCTAACTAGAATACCAGAATAAATTTGCAGCAGCCTCCTAATTGTAATTAGGCTCTTCCTGATTAAGAATGTGGTGATAATCAGAAGGCAGATTTTAGAGGCGATCCATGTGGACAAAATCGGCTCGATTAAGAGCCTTCAGATAGGGGTAAAGTCTTTTGAAATCCGGTTTTTCAGAATTGTATAAAAATGAGCTTTATAGACCGCTCAGCCCGCAACAGGTGCATAACAAACATCAGGGGGAGTATTATTCTCTTTCCATAGTGGATAAGCCAATAATATACCAGGAGACAGACGTCCTCCGGAACAATACTGTAAAAAATGCAGGACCGCAACTTCAACAATTCCCAACCATGATTGATCCTCCTGTTCGGAAAACCTGATTTGACCTGTATATTGGAGCTTATCAGATTATTCTGTTTTTTTAGATATCCGTTCGTTTTTATATTCAGGGAGCGTGGGAAGAGCAGCTTCCGTTATTAATACGGCATGTCCGAATCCGTCTCGGCATGCAATTTTCAGATTACCGTGAAACTCGGCTTCGCTGTCAATTACATACATGATGTAGTTCCGCTGGAACCTGATTTCTATTTCTTCTCCCCTTCCAAAAGGATTTATCTGTACCTCGACATCTATTTCTCCGTAGTTTATACCTCCGAAGATGAATGCTTCTGGCCTCTCCATCTCTCCTGAAGGATATAAACTGTACCCGATTTTCATAGCCTTGTCGGATATAAAATAAAAATCCTGCAGGACTTTCCATTCTTTTGTTTCTCCATGAACCCGAAAAGCTCCGGGCCAATCCTCTCTCAAAATAAGTCCTACAGTTTGATAGGACCCGTCCTCCTTAATCCCCAATCCCGCGAATGGTCTGAAGGTAGCTTTTTCACTGGCGGGTCCATGTCCCTTGAAATACAGTTAATTCACATCGATCATATCACTCCCGAATTCATTCACAGCCATGGGAGAAAAAGTAATTGCTCAAAACAGTTTTCGGTTGTGAGTAATCAATCAGATTCCGTAAGGCAGAACAACTTAAAAATCTCTGAGACACAATTATATCCTTTTTTTTATTATGATTATTACTGTATCTCGAATGCCCCAATATCAGGGCCCGCCCCTGAGAAAGTGCGTAAACCTGTATCAAATCCGGCGTCAATCAGAAGACTATCCGATTCCGGCTTGTAATAACTGTCCCAAAAGTCACCAACTGAGGTGAAGTCTGGTGTTCCTTCAAGATTGCCTGTTTCAACTTCGGTTACGATATTGGCACCCGCATCAATAGACAAAAGAGTTGAGGCTCCGGCTCCATCATCAAGGAAGTTATTTTTCAGAGTCAGATCGACAATAGCGCCCGTTACCCTCACAGCATTTGATGCGATATTACCAAAGTAGTTATTGAACACATTTAATCCATCCATCGTTGAAGCTATTGTTTCCTGTTTAAACCATATTCCCGTTGCTGTTTCATCGATGACATTATGCATAATGGTAATGTTGGAAAAGTCATAAGCTTTTGAGTTGGCGATAAATATCCCGGCACCCCCGTTCCAGGCAGACGATGGACTATTCATATGGCGGATAATATTACCTTCGATTAAGACATTCTCCTTAACGGCAGCCCACAGAGCTATCCCGAACCCCTTCCCGGAAATGTAGTTATTCCGGATAACAGCTCCTTTTGCTGCCAGTTCAACACCCTCCTTCTGGCTCGAATTGCCGATAGACTCAATATGGGAATCCTCAAGAAGGATATTGACAGCATCGGGATCAGGGGAGAAAAAATCCTGATTGACCAGAGAAATCCAGGTATTGGCTGTAACTCTTGAAATCCTGTTTCCCTCATAGAGGTTCCATAATTCAATGGCTATGTCTTCACCCCATAAAGTGTCGCTCTCCGGAACAGTAATTGTACAATCTTCAATAACTGTATTTTTTAGATATCCATCTTTATAGAATTTAATTCCGTATCCTTCGTCTTCGATTATTTCTATATTTCTGATTATGGCTCCATCAAGTCCGCCGATATTGAGGCCGCCCGTTGAATAGGTTTGAAGGTCTGCCGATGTGTTCTCAAAGCGGCAATCCAGAACCTGGATTCCAGTTGCCCATTCCCCCGCGTCGGGAATTATTTTGAGTCTATCGTCAATAATAACGGCTCCCATGATATCGATGTTTTTAAATTCCATATTCTGAATTTTTACATCGCTTCTCCCTTCGATCCACAGGCCTCCATAGAGAGATCTGTTTGTTCCGTCTATTGTGAAATCGCTTATGGATTGGGCTCCGACAGAACCTGAATCCGATTCCAGAACTATAAGAAACTGATCAGACAACTCTGACTTTACGATTGTATTCCCTACTCCGGCTCCACGAACCGATACTTCAGGTGGTATTATGATTTGTTTATTCTCCACATATTCACCTTCAGCAAGTACAATTGAGGCAGAAGATAAAACATCCAGGTTTTCAGCCGCATACGCTAATGTCTTTATGGGTTTCTCTAAAGTTCCCAGTCCGGATTCGTCTGAACCGTCGGGTGATACGTAAACCGTATCGATGGGCATTAATGGAGGATTTCGCTCCAGTTCGAGATTTGCATTCTGGCAGGAAGAGTAAATAAAAATTAAAAATAAAAATAAGAAATGTCTAATTTTCACAAATAAAACTCCTAAAGAGACAATTTCGCAGTCGCTTCAACATAACCTGCAGAAGCCGGTGAAGCTAAAAAGTCACCACTGTAGTAGCCCAGAGAGAATTCTGTATTTTCAATGGCTCTGACAACCCATTTTGCAATAGCCTTAAGTGACATATCCATATTGGAATTCATTGTATATGCGACTGATGGAAGGATGCTCTGTCTTGTTCCAAACAAGATCTCATATTCAGCGCTTGCTTTCAGATCCCAAACTAATGGCGAAGTGTTTAATATATCAACAAGCGATCCGGTTAAACTGATTCCCAAATGATCAACCAGACCTTCTACTGTAGGTTCAACAAAACTCATGGATAATGATAAATCGCTATCCATTCCATAGAATGCCTGAATAGAAAGATTAGAACTTAAATCATCATTGTTTTTTGGTGAAAAATGTAAGGCCATTTTTAATCCGGCATCAAAATCGAACTCATCTTTATACCTGAAGTCTACAGCGGGCTTTATGGTCAGCCCTTCGAGAACATAGAACTCAAGAGGTATTTCGATCCCTCCGTAAAACAAGATTTCAGGTGAGTAGCTGAAAGCAAAGCTGCCTCTTGTCTCAATAAGATAATCAAACAGGAAAACAGTTACATTTGTTCCAAAACAATAATCATTATCAGTGTTTTCACGCCAGTCCGATCCGTTTTTTGATGAGAACAGAAGCTCTGCTTCAAAAGGAACAGCGGGATTCATATACCCCAATGTTGTTCCGTGTGTATAATCGGTAAATCCTGAAAACAGAATATCACCATCATTGTCAGCTGCAATATTTACATTTTTATTGAATGCCCAACTCGGTTTGCTGTAGATCCCTAAAGAAAAAGAATTATAGATAAGCTTGGCAACAATATTACCGCTTACCGATGAAGACAGACTGCTGCCGCTGTCCTGAGTCATCATCCATTCAAGATCCTCAATCTCTATAGATCCGAATAATCCTTCACCGCCAGCTTTTGGCGTTATTTTCGACAGTAAGGGAAATTCCATACTGAGCGCTGCGGAATTGACGAAACCACTTGCTTTCGTATCAAAATCAAATCCCCAGGTTAAACTCGCATATCCGCCGACAGTTATCGGAGATTCAGACGGCTCTACTTCAAAAGCACTTAAATTCAGGCTCGCAAATAACAAAAGAAGCAAAAAAATCTTTTTCATCTATAAATCACCTCATCATTAATATTTTTATTCTTATTTATGATGGATAATTGCCTCTGTAAAGAATATTCAGATCCATTCAGTGTTTAGGTCAATATATCGTTGATGATGTGAAGTTGAACCAGAAAGATATTGAAGTTAACATAATCAACATGAACTATGTGAAAAATACTAAAAAGAAAATAAAGGTTCCGGAATTGCACATTATGATAATGCCGGGAATTATTCTTTTATTTATCTTTGTCTATGTTCCCATGTGGGGCATTATCATTGCCTTTCAGGATTACAAGCTTCATAAAGGTTTTTCCCAGGCGGAATGGGTCGGGATGAAACACTTTATATCTCTTTTCACCGATAGAGCTTTTCCCAGAGTTTTACTCAACACTCTCGTAATCTCCCTGAAAAGATTATTCTTCCTCTTTCCCACTCCTATCATTCTGGCGCTGATGCTTAATGAAATCAAAGTGAAGAAGTTTAAGAGCGTGCTTCAGACGATCAGTTACCTGCCCCATTTTATTTCATGGGTAATAGCGGCCGGATTCATCTTTTCATTTCTAGCTGTAGACGGGGGCGACTTGAACGGAGTTATGATGTGGATGGGAATCATTGATGAACCGCTCAACTTCCTGTCCAGGCCGGATTGGTTTCACACAATACTCATTTCATCAAACATATGGAAAACAACCGGATTCGGAGCCATTGTCTATCTGGCTGCCATTGCCGGGGTAGATCCCGCTCTTTATGAAGCGGCCCAGATGGATGGACTGAATAGATTCAAACAGACAATACATATAACCCTGCCGTCGATTGTTCCGGTAATCATTGTATACCTGATTCTGACACTGGCCAGCATCCTGACCGTGGGATTCGAAGATATTCTGCTCCTGACCAAACAGATGAACAACGCCATTCTCAGAAGCAAGGCGGATGTCATCGATACATACGTTTTCAGAATGGGACTCAGCATGGGCCGTTATTCCTATGCAACCGCCGCGGGCTTATTCAAAGGCCTGGTGAGTGTCGTTCTTCTCTGGTTAGGAAATAGAATGGCAAAAGCGTTGGGACGAAATTCACTCTGGTAGGTTTAAAAATGAAACGAGCAAAAGACGATTTAATATTTGAGATTATAGTCACCATTTTACTGCTAATATTTACAGCGACTATGTTATATCCATTTCTGAACAGCCTGGCAATATCCTTCAACGAAGCAAATGATACGGCACGGGGAGGCATTTCCATTTTTCCCAGGAAATTCACTCTGTTGAACTATCAGGTAGTTCTGGCTAATGCAGAGATTTACCGGGCCTTTGCCATATCGGTAATCAGAACCTTTATAGGCACTCTCCTTTCCGTATTGGTCACGGCCATGCTGGCCTATGGTTTATCTAAAAAAGAATTGAAAGGCCAGAAAATATTTATGGGCTTCTGTGTTGTAACAATGTATTTTAATGGAGGGTTGATACCTACTTATGTTGTTATCAAATCCCTGAATCTGCTAAATACTTTCTGGGTTATGATCCTCCCATTAACTGTTAATGTATTTAACATGATTATATTCAAAGCCTTTTTTGAAAACCTTCCCAAAAGTATCGAAGAGTCCGCAAAAGTTGACGGCGCCGGATATTTCACAATATTTACACGGATAGTTGTTCCGACATCCAAACCTGTGCTGGCGACAATATCTCTTTTTGTGGCTGTCGTTCATTGGAATTCCTGGTTTGATGCCAGTATTTATATAACAAACAAAAACCTTTTACCGATCCAGACGGTTTTGCAGAAAATCATCAACTCCAACGTCATGAATGATCAGTTGAGTAAGATGAATGCCAATGCTGCGGAAATGATGAGAATCTCCAGCCAGGTCAGTACAGAATCTCTTCTTATGGCCACAATGATGGTTGCGACGATACCGATTCTCATGATCTATCCTTTTCTTCAGAAGTATTTTGCAAAAGGTGTTCTGCTTGGTTCAGTTAAGGAATAGGAGGGATAATGTTTAGAAAGAATTTTTTGATATTACCGGTGATTTTACTTATTTTAAGTCTTACCGCCTGCTCAGGCAACCCGGGAAACAGTAAAAGCTCACAAGGTAATGAAGAAACGAAATTGTCGTTCAGCTGGTTTATAGTTTATGACTGGTTCAGTCCGCCCAACGCCTGGGGCGCAGACCCGGTATCAGGTTGGCTCAAAGAGAACAAAAACGTTGATATAGATTGGGTATCCTCCGGAGGAGCTTCGGCAGACAGACTCCGCCTGATGATAGCCACTGAAGATCTCCCTGATGTCATCTGTACGGAAAGAGGTCCCGGAGTCGGCAAATTAATAGAATCGGGAATGGTGCTTCCTTTAGATCCTTATCTGGATAAAATGCCGAATCTCCTAGAATGGGCGGGAAAGGAAAATCTTGAACAACTCCGCCATACCGATGGTAAATTGTACGTGTTTCCGAACTGGTATATAAATCCACAGATGGATTCCGGAAATGGAGCGACGGGATGGGCTGTAAATACAGTTATTTACAACGAGATGGGACGTCCGCCCCTGGCGACTTTCGACGATTTGGAAAAATACCTCCTTAAGGTTAAGGAGCGTTATTCTGACGTAGTTCCTATGGAAGTCTGTGATGGTTTCCAGATTGCACCGCTGGTATTCCGTGCCCAGGATGAAAACATGTTTGATTATATGTCCTACGCCCTGGGGACACCGGAAAATAATGCATTCACATATGTTTTTAAAGACCCCTATGTCATTGATACGTATAAGTATTTAAGCCGCTTATTCAGAAATAAGCTCATTACCCAGGACGCCTTTACCCAGACCCGGGATCAGGTGGTAGAAAAGCTTACAAACGCCCGTGTAGCGGTAGTCTGTTCTTACGATCTGACGGGTATAGTTGGAGACGCCAATAATAATAATGATATTTCAGAGGATCTCTATGATGTTATATGGCCGCCTGTTGCGGCGGGAGTTGATCCTCAAAAAGTCACTCTATCCGGATACACAACTTTAGGCTGGAATGTGAATTTGTTCAGTATAAAAGCCGAAGACCGTATGGAAGAGATACTGACATATCTGGATTGGCTGACGGGACCGGAAGGCCAGAGAATTCTCACATATGGCCCGAAAGGCTATTTCTGGGATGAAATGGATGAGAAGGGAATACCTTTTTGGAATGAGAAATACCAGAATGCGACAGGTGCCGAACGGAGCGCTGCTCAGACTTTTCAATGGAATTGGGTAGGTAATACCTCCTGGGTAGACATGGGGAAGGTCGCAGCCAACGCAAGACTGCCGAAAGATCAGCAGGATCAGAATGTCCGGTGGCAGGGTGATGTCCTGTGGAAAACTGTACGGAATGAAAATGAATTTGCCTATACCCGTCCGGCAGACGACAGCGATATCGGTATGATTGGAACGATGATGCTCGATCTCTATGAGGAAGCACAAATCTACGCAGTCTTTGCAGAGAGTGATGAAGAAGTCGAGCAGATTCTCAACGAATACCACGAGGAAATGATTAATTACGGTTACGACGAGTATCTCGCCCATTATACAGAATTATGGCAGAACCAAGTGGAAAAAATAAGAAACATAAGAGAGGGGAAATAATGAGAAAATATGTATTATGCGCAGCGGTATTTGCATTTTCAGCCATTTCAATTTTATCTGCACAAAACGCAGGCGCCATGGATATAGCAAATTGGAAAGCCTATAAAGCAGTAGAATCAAGAATGGAAGAACAGCCCGAAAATATCGAAGCGACCAGTGAAGGGTTAAAACTGTCGGGCTTTCATCTGGGCGGAAATGCCCAGTACTCTCTGGCATCTTCTGTCGCCAATGAGTTTAAAGATGAGCTTATAACGATGAAAATGATATTCGATGGAGAATTTGTCTCTCCTGATGCGTCATTCATTTTCCTGGCGCTGAGAGGTACAAGTGAATCAACTATTTTCTGGTCACAGCAATGTTATGCCTTTCTCTTCAAAGGCACAAAAATCGAAGTCCAGAAACATGGAAGAGGGACCAATCCGAACCATCAGCTGAATTATTCCGAATTTTCCGAACTGGGCTTTGATAAATTCCCTGTGGGAGAAGAAGTCGAGATCAAGTACGGCGTAATAAATAACGGAAGAATTCCCGAATGGGTTCTATACATAAACGGAGTGGAGATATTCAGAGGCCCCGATAACCGATACGGACAGAGGGTTAACTATAACCCGAATATGCTTCTTCAAGTGGGTATGTGTGCTACAAACAAAGAGGTACTGGGCGATAATACTTCCAGGTCCAGCCTGCTTATCACCAGTATTGAATAGTCCCATTCGCCAATTAGTTTACATGAGCCCCTCCTAGTTATAG
>JAFGXR010000017.1 GCA_016936555.1 Spirochaetales bacterium
TCCTGGGCTTTGATGATCGAATTCAGTATCGATGAAATATACGGCAATCTTTCGAGAGAGACGATCAGATCCATCCTTTTTATCATGGTCTCCCTTGTCGCGCTGCTGGCCCTGATTCTCTTTCTGCTGGATAGAACAGTTATCAGATATATCATCCTGGCTTCATCGAACCTGGAGAACATATCAAGAGCAGGAGGGGATCTGACGGCCGGAATGATAGTGCGCTCCCATGACGAGATGGGAAGCCTCGCCGCTTCGTTCAACGGTTTCATAGAACATTTGCGGACCATCGTCCGGGGCATAAAGACAACGAGCCATGACATCAGCATTCAGAAAGACGACCTGATTTCCAACGCGGAAGAAACCATGGCGGCAACTGAAGAGATCTCCAGCAATATCCTTTCCATTCAGGGGCAGATCGGAAACCTGGACAGTGTTGTTCACGGCGTGGGCGAAGTTGTAAGAGAGATAGCGTCCAGGGTGGAAGAACTCAAGGAGGGCAGTTCAAAACAGGAGATATCCGTTGCCGATGCCACTTCGGCCGTAGGGCAGATGATTGCTTCGCTCCAGAGCGTTTCCGCCACAATAAGACTGAAGAAAGAAGTGTTCACGGAACTGGAAAAAGTGATAACCGATGCCGGTGAAAGGATAACCAACGCCAATGCGGCCAATGAGAAGTCTCTCCATCTGGCCGGACAGATCTCGGACATATCCGCAGTCATCAGCGGAATTGCCAACCAGACGAACCTCCTGGCTATGAACGCCGCTATCGAAGCGGCTCACGCAGGGGACTCGGGGAAGGGATTTGCCGTTGTCGCTGACGAGATCAGAAAACTTGCCGAGACGAGTCAGCAAAACAGTTCAGTTATAAAAAAGACGGTTAATGAAATACTGGAATCAGTCAATATCGCCTATGAAACGGCAAAAAACAGCGATTCCGCCTTTTCCACAGTAATGAAAGAGACCAAAGATGCCATTTCTGCCTTCGATGAAATTTCGGCCAATACGGAGGAGCTGAATCACGGGAGCCGGCAGATCCTGAATACGGCGGGCCAGCTGAAAGAGATCAGCCGGGTGGTCGATGGTGACGCGGACAATATGAAAACGGGCATCAAGGCCGTGTCGGAATCCATAGATAAGCTGACACAGATCAGTTCGACGGTTAAGCAGGGAATAGATGAGATACAACTCGGGTCGAAGGAAATAATAGACAGCATGCATTTTGTCAAAGATATTTCCGACAATATCCAGAGAGTTTCAACAGACCTGGAAGAAGCGGTCGATCAGTTTATCACCGGGTGATTCCCGATGGGATCAGGAGCTTTGCTGCAAAGCTGAATATTGCCGGATGAACTCATTCCGGAAATTTATGGTTCATCCGGGAGCGGATACCGGTTCTTATTCAGGGATTCTGGCCGTAACGGGCCAGAATGGTTCTGTATTCGGCGGTGGTTTTGAACCTCTTCAGCTCCTCTGAGAAAGCCTTTGCCAGATTGACATTGGACTCTTTTTTCGAGAAGGCCAGATAATTCAAGCCGCCGCTGACCGGTTCGGGCAGATAGGTCATTTCTGAGGATTTGCCCATATTCATTATGGTGAAAAGCCCGACGCTCCTGTTGGATATAAACATATCGATCCGTCCCAGAAGCAGCTTTCCGATATTCTGTTCCAGCGATGTTACCGGCTCCTTTTTAAAGTTCTCTGCTTCCAGAAACTCCCTGTTGTACTCGTATCCGAGGATGGTTCCGACAGTCAGATTATCCAGATCACTTAAACCGGAGAACCGGTAGGTGGCACCTTTCCTGTAGAAGAGAACCGATTCGCTGGAGGAAATCGGTTCTTCCGGAAAGATCATGGTTTCAAGCCTGTTTTCATTCATGCTGATATCGAGAATCCCATCGGCTTCGCGGTTTTCAATGAGATAAATGCACCTTTTCCAGGGAAGGATATTCAGTTCGTAATCCACTCCCATTCGCTTTAACACAGCATCCATCACTTCGTAATCGAATCCGATAGCAGCTTCTTCATCCCTATAGACATAGGGGGCCCAGATATCGGTTACTATCTGCAGAGGTTCAGTTGCGGGCAGAGCCGAGGTGATCAGGAATAACAGAAAGATGAGAGTTTTTTGCATTACTTATGATATTATAGGATTTTGAAAAAAATTCTACAATTTGCACTTCTGGAAATTTAATAAGGCTCTTCACTTGAAAGCAGAAAAGAGCTCAGGTTGCCTTCTTCCTGTTTTTCTTGGGCTTCTTGGCCTTGAAAGGCCTCAAATCCAGTTTTGACGGGGGGAGGGGAGGATCCATTTCAAATCCGGGAACTTCGATACGGTCGATGACCTGGCCGGTCAGCCGTTCAATTTCAGCCAGTTTCTGAAACTCTTCCGCGCAGACGAAAGAGATCGCCTTTCCCGGAGCCCCGGCCCTTCCCGTTCTGCCGATGCGGTGAATGTAATCCTCTTTCAGATGGGGGAGATCGAAATTGACCACGAGGGGCAGATTTTCTATATCGAGTCCTCTGGCTGCCAGATCAGTCGCCACGAGAATTTCCACTCGGCCGCTTTTGAATTGTTCGAGAGAGCGCGTCCGGTTTCCCTGGCTTTTATCTCCGTGAATGGCGACGGCCCGTATTCCGGCTTTCTCCAGTTTCCCCGCCAGGTGGTCCGCCCTGTTTTTTGTTTTCGTGAATACGAGTATCTTCTCCCGGGGCATTTCCCTTACCAGGGCAGCCAGCAGAGCCGTTTTTTTTAACATCTCCACAGGGTAGACCCATTGGGTTATCGATTCCACGGTCATTTCCCCGGGATTGACTGATAATTCGACGGGGTTCTTAACGAAACGCCGCGCCAGTTCCCTCACTTCATCGGAAAATGTCGCCGTGAACATCAGCGTCTGCCGTTTCGAAGGGAGAAGCTTCAGAATTTCTTGGATCTCTTCGGAAAATCCCAGATTCAGAATGCGGTCCGCCTCATCGATGATCAGTATTTCCAGATCGGAAAAGCGGACGGCGTTCTGCCGGTGCAGATCGAGAAGCCGACCCGGCGTGGCGACAAGGATATCTTTCCCCCCGGCCATTCTTTTCATCTGGGGATTGATTTTCATTCCGCCGTACACAACCGTCGATTTGAGATTGTGAAAACGGCCGTAACTGATGAGACTTTCGTAAATCTGGGCCGCCAGCTCTCTGGTCGGAGCCAGTATCAGCGCCCTCATCGCATTTCCCCGCGGTTTCTTTCCCTCTCTCAGCAGATCCAGGACCGGCAGGGCATAGGCGGCCGTTTTCCCGGTCCCCGTCCGGGACGCGGCCAGTACGTCCCGGCCGGAGAAGACGGCCGGAATCGTTTGAAGCTGAATCGGCGACGGCTCTTCATAGCTGCAGAGCTTCAAAGCTCTCATCAAGTCTTCAGAGAGATTCAATTCGGTAAAGGGGGAGGACATATCTCTTTTCTCAATCATATAAGGTCTCTTTCTATAGGTTTCGCGGCTCTTTGTACAGAGAGGAGATACCTCCGCATTGTATATTGGGGAATATCTGTGATAGTTTGGCCTCTATGAAATCATTTTCCAGACTGCCGCTCTCTCCCGCCATGGAGAACAATCTCATGGAAATGGGATACATCTCCATGACGCCCATACAGGAAGCCTCTATCGAACCCATCCTCAAGGGAGCCGATGTTCTGGCCCAGGCCAGAACAGGCAGCGGGAAAACCGCGGCTTTCGGAATCGGGCTGCTCCAGAACCTGAATGTCCGGCGGTTCCGGATTCAGGCCCTGGTTTTATGCCCGACGAGAGAGCTGGCGGAACAGGTCAGCGAAGAGCTCAGGAAAATCGCGCGGTTTCAGCACAATATCAAAATCATGAAGATAACAGGCGGTCTTCCCCTCTATAAACAGGAGCATTCCCTGGGTCATCAGGCTCATATTGTCGTGGGAACTCCCGGGAGAGTTCTGAAGCTGCTGGAAAGGGGATCCCTTTCTCTCAGGGAAGTGAGGACCCTGGTTCTCGATGAGGCCGACCGGATGCTGGATATGGGTTTTATCGATCAGATAAACTCAATCATCAGCTTCGCTCCGGTCCGGCGGCAGACTCTCTGCTTTTCCGCTACATTTCCCGATGACGTGAAGAAGCTGAGCCGGTCAATCCAGAATAATCCTCTTGAGCTGACTGTCGATAAGGAGCATGATCCCTCTGTCATTGCACAGCACTTTTATCATGGGGCCAACCGGGACAAGGGTCAAGCGGTGCTCTCTCTCCTCTCTCACTTCCGCCCGGAGAACGTCATCATTTTCTGCAACACAAAAGAGGTCTGCCGGAAAGTCAACCGGGAGCTAACGGAGGCGGGACTTCATTCCCTGTCTCTCAACGGGGATCTGGAACAGAAAGAGCGGACCGAAGTGCTGATCCGCTTTGCCAACGGCAGCTGCAATGTCCTGGTCGCGACCGATGTGGCGGCGAGAGGCCTGGACATCAAAAGCCTGGGAGCCGTAATCAATTACGATCTGCCCTATGAAAAGGAAACCTATGTTCACAGAATCGGGAGAACCGGCCGGGCCGGGGAAGAAGGGCTGGCCCTCTCGCTTGTCGTCCCGGGAGAGGAATTCAGGCTCGATGGAATTTCCCCCCGATTCGAAGATCTGCCCGAACCGGGAATGTCCGGACCCTCTTTCCCCGATCCCGCCATGATCACCCTTTCCATCAACGGCGGAAGAAAAAACAAGATAAGCGCCGGAGATGTACTGGGCGCCCTGACATGCGAAGGGGGGATAAGCGGCGACGATGTGGGAAAAATCGATCGTCAGGACTATCTGACTTTTATCGCGGTAAAAAGGGATAAAGCCCCTGAGGCATTAGCCCTGCTGGAGAAGGGTCCAGTGAAAGGCCGGCGGTTTAAAGCTATAGTCAACGATTGAAAATAACCCTATTCCCGCGCTCCATTCTGCCTGGCAACGGCGATCCACTTTTCCGCCAGGTCTTCCGGCCCGGCGCCCAGGCTTCTGCCCAGGTGAAGAGCCAGCCCCATCATCAGTACCGAAGCCTCTCTGAAGCCGTCCAGACCGGATATGGCGCTGAATGCTTCCTCTGCTTCGGAAATAAGCATTTCATAGTGTCTGTGTATAAACGTTTCGTGATTTTCGCCGCAGTCCTTTAATTCGGGAAGCATCAGCCGGTCCATCCACATCGGTCCGATCCTCTCCGTTAATTTTTCAGGTTTTTCCGAACCCATCTGTCTCCAGAGCTGCAGGGTTTTCCCGTCGCCCGATTCGGACAGGCCCGTCTCAAGCAGGAGCATAAAGGCGGCATCGGCCAGGTTCTGCATCATTTCCAGATAGAGGTCCTGAGCCTGTTCGAAATCCCCGGCTCCCTGTCCCTCAATATATCCGGCTACGGTCAGGCGGGGCAGATCGAGAACCTCGGGGCAGCCTTCGAGACAGGGGAATTCCCTTCCCTCATATATGTACAGCTGTTCCTCATTCAGAATCTGACGGCCCAGCGGGTAGAGCCTGCAGACCAGAGGCCTGCCGGGATGAGCTGAGCAGCCGAAGCCCGATTCGTAAAGGCTGCAGGCCGGCATGCCCTTCCAGCGGGATTCGCCGTTGAATTTAAGCCGTATCCCGCCGTATTCGCAGAAGGAATCCCTGAACTCACGGGGATTGATCCCCTTCGCTTCGGAGAGACGGAACAGCTCCCAGGGGTTGATATTGACCCTCTTGCCGTGACAGCAGGTTCCGGAGCGCGAACAGGTAAGGGGGAGTACATCTGTAAGAGAAAGAATTGAATTATCAGCCATTCTTTTTCTTTAACTATTCGGGGTTGAAAAGTCAAGCCTTCACGGTATATCCGACTCGGTCATCGGGCCGAAATAGCTTTCCCATAAAGCTTTAACCTTACCTGTATCGATCAGCTTTTTCAGAGCTATGTTGTACCGCTCCACAAGGGAGGGATCGAGAGCCTTTGAAAAGGAGGTACAGATTTCATGATTGATAATCGGCTCGCCCACCGGTTTGATGGCCCAGCCGTTCAGTTTTTTGTAATGCTCCCCGATTCTCTTCACGTCGGGCACTGCCTCGAGAAGGCCGGCATCGAGGGCTTCCAGGGCTTTCGTCGTCGTTTCGTATTCGACCAGTTCTATCTCCTTGTAATCCCTCAGAGCCTGGTAGATATGCCCCTGAGTCTGCACCCCCACTTTCTTCCCGTAAAGACTTTTTATAATCTCCTCGCGGGTATCGCCTTTAATTTCATTGTTATCTTCTCTTACGAACGTGACGTAATGGAGGATTTCATAGGGAATGGACAGGTCGAACAACGCCTGGTAATCGGGTACGTCCGGTGTGGCCAGGGCGGAGTGATAGACTCCCGACCTGAACCCGACGAATATATCGGCGATACTGGAGTAGGGATAGAAATGATAGGCCTGCCCCATCTCTTTCATGACCATCTTTTCCAGTTCGACGTAGAAGCCGTGGACATGACCGTCTTCCCCCAGGTACATGCCGGGCGCTCCGTCGGCGCGGACAAGAATCTCTATGACATCTTCGGGGGAAACGACGATCAGAGGATTGCTTTCCTCCGCCTGTGTTCCTTCAACTTTCGCTTCGGAACTTTTGTTGCTGGAAGCTTCTTCATCAATGATCAGCTTATCTTTTGTACAGGAAGGAAGACTGATCAGCATGGCTGTTAAGAGCAATAGATATAATGGTCTCATATTGAACCTCTTTCTCAGATCTCTATACTGTAAAGGCTAATGAATTAATTAGTTCTCGTCAAAGTTTTATTGCTGGCAATTCAAAAGCGAAATGCTATAAACTATACTTTAAGAATCAGGGGATATTTTTGAAATTACAATTTCGTTTGATGGCTGTCATTCTGCCCGTTCTGATTGGCATTGTTACGGTGATTTCGATAACGACCGGAATAATTTCGACAAATGCGCTCAAGAATCAGTCCCGTGAAAATGCGCAACTGCTCAGTCGAAGTTATGCAGGTCAGTTAGACTCAACGATAAAACTCTTTAAAAGTCTCAGCCAGGACCTGGGCAGCGCGACCGTTACGGCCATTAATATCGAAACGACGCTTTAGGTTTTCAGAAGACGATATCCCCAGTTCGTCCACGCCTTCTACTGCTTTCCCGATGGAAAAGCTCTCCTCATGTCGCCCTATGAGAAAGAGCTGGAAGGTTTTGATTTGAGTGCAATCGATGGATGGAATTCCGCTTTTGTAAACCAGGCGGTTGCTTTTTCCGAGCCGGGAATCTTGTTCGGCCGCGAAGCCGTCGCTCTTTTTGCGCCCGCCTTCTTTTCCTATGTCGAACACCGCAAGCCGACAGTCGACGCGATGGTGGTTCTCATCCTTCCCCTGAAGGAATTGTTCCGGGATATCGAAGGCGTTACCATTGGGAATTCCGGCTCGGTTTTTGTCACTGATAAAAAGGAAAGGCTCGTTCTGAACGGCGGAGAAAAAGGGTTCCCCGGAATCCGGACCCTGTTTCACGGCGATTCCTCTCTTGATCAAATCATCCGGGCCATGACAGACCGGAAATCGGGCTTCGGAACCTACCGGAATGATGAGGGCAGTCAGTACATCTCTTTTTCCCCGGTGAGGGAAGTGGAGTGGTCTCTCGGAGTCAAGGGGGCGTACCAGGATATTACCGCGGGAATCAATCTTCTCGTACAGGTTTCCATCACGGTTATTTTTCTGGGACTGATACTGGCGCTGGTTATTCTTTACTTCGTTGTTCACAGAGTCGTCGCGCCCATAGAAGAGCTCACCCTTATGGCCGGTCATATTGAAAAAGGCGATTTCAGGCAGGAACTGATGATCCGCGGCACCGGCAGGAAAATCTTCAAAACCGATGATGAAGTTTCCAAACTCATCATCGCCTTCAATAAAATGTCCGGACAGCTGGAACAGACCTTCGAGAATCTGAATGAGGAAATTGAGGAGCGGAGGAGAGTCGAGGACGCTCTGCTGGAAGCCAAGCAATATATCAACGATATCATCGACTCCATGCCTTCTGTCATAATCGGCGTCGATTCCCGCGGGAATATCACGCACTGGAACAGCGCCGCCGAAGCCTGGACGGGAATCAAGGCCGGTAAAGCTTCCGGAGCGTTTCTGCCCGATCTGGTACCCTTAATGAGTGACGACATGGATAATATTTCACAGAGCATTCACAGGGACGAACCGGTCTATATCAAAAAGAAAGTCCATGAAAGTAAAAACAATACTCTCTACAAAGATGTTACGATCTATCCTCTGAGCGGGCATGAGAGCAGACGGGCTGTCATCCGGATCGATGATGTGACGGAAAAAGTCCGGATGGAAGAGGTGCTTATCCAGAGCGAGAAAATGCTGTCCGTCGGCGGCCTGGCCGCGGGAATGGCCCATGAAATCAACAATCCTCTGGCAGGAATGATGCAGACCGCATCGGTTATGGAAAACCGCCTTTCAAGAAATCTGCATATGGCCTCCAATAGAAAGACCGCTGAGAAACTGGGAATCTCTCTTGAGAGTCTCAGAGAATTCCTGGAAGAGAGAGGAATTCTCAGGATGCTCTCATCGATCGGCGAATCGGGAAAGAGGGTCGCCGGCATTGTCGATAATATGCTCAGTTTTTCCCGAAAAAGCGAAAGAGTCAATTCCACACACAATCTGGAGGAGCTTCTCGAAAAAACTCTGGTTCTGGCCGGATCCGATTACGATCTGAAAAAACAATCGGATTTCAGGAAAATCCGGATTGTAAGAGAATACGAGGATGATATACCTCCCGTCCTCTGCGAAGGCAGCAAAATCCAGCAGGTTCTGCTGAATCTTCTGCGCAACGGAGCCCAGGCGATGGAGGAGGCGGAGACCGAATCGCCCTGCTTCACGCTCAGATTGTACTCAGATAAAAAGAGCGGTATGGTCTATTTAGAGATATCCGACAACGGACCGGGGATGGATGAAGAAACGAGAAAGAGGGTGTTCGAGCCTTTTTTCACCACCAAGCCGGTCGGGTCCGGGACAGGGCTGGGGCTCAGCGTCTCCTATTTTATTATAACGGAACAGCACAAGGGGCAGATGACGGTCCGTTCGGCGAAAGGAGCCGGAACCTCATTTACCGTCGGGCTCCCGCTCTGAATTTGATAATTGATTTTTCATATCGTAAAATTCAGGGATAGGAGCGGAGAAATGAAAAAACTGATTGTGCCGGTATCTCTTATTGTCCTGTCTTTGTTTCTGATTGTATTATTCCTCCACTTTTTCAACCGGAACCAAGAAGATCAATCTGCCGGGACTGAGTTGAAACATGTTACTCTGCGCCTTCAATGGACAACTCAAACACAATTCGCCGGATATTATGTCGCCTTGAAAAAGGGTTTCTACAATGAGGCGGGGCTCCGTGTTTCGATTGAACCGGGAGGTTACGGTCAGAATCCCAATCAGACGGTTGGAGCAGGACTTGAAGAATTCGGAACCAAATGGCCGGCTGACCTGGTCGCTTCCCAGGATGAATCGCTTGTTTCCCTGGCCAATATCGTCAAAGATAACGGTCTCAACCTGATCTCCCGTAAGGAGAAGGGTATTGTTTCCGTTGAGGATTTTCGCGGAAAAAAAGTAGCCATCTGGTTTATAGGAAATGAATATCAGCTTTTTGCTTTACTCGATCTTTACGGTTTGTCCCGGGAAGATATGACAATCGTCTCCCAGAAATGGGACATGAGCCAGTTCCTCAATGATGAAGTGGATGTCGCCGCCGTTATGACCTATAACGAATTATTGACGCTGAAAAGTGACGGCTTTGACGAATCAAATCTCAATATCATGAGTTTCGCCGAACAGGGAATCGGGTTTCCCGGTCATAATATCTTCACGACCAGAGAATACCTCAGTGGTAATCCCGATATCTGTAAAAGCTTTGTCGACGCATCCATCCGGGGGTGGGAATATGCCATTTCCCACCCGGAGGAGGCTACGGATATCGTGATGAGCTATGATCAGGAAGGCGTGCTGAATCGGGATCATCAATTACGTCAGATGCTCGGGATTATTGATCTTATTCAACCCGATGAATACGAAATCGGCCTGCATCTCGATCGGGATTACAATTTGATAGGCGAGCTGTACAGAAAGTATGGTATCATAGATCAGGATTTCAGTATTTCAGATAGTTATACCAATAAATTTATAAAGTAGAGATATGCAGAAAAATATCAGCCAGTCCCTGTCTTCGGCAGTGGTCGTCATCATTGCAGTCAGCATCATGTATATCTCCATCCAGTTTTTTATCTATCTTAGCCTTCGGGACATTATTGAAGGCAATGGGCAGGCTGTTCAGTTTGAAAACAATTTTTACACCATTGTTCATAACTCCATGGAAATGGAATCCGATTTTCTCAACTATTCTCTCGGTTACATCCCTTCCCACGGAACCATACAGGTTCAGCTCGATAAGAACCTCTCTCTCATCAAGCAGCTGCTCGAAGGTGAAAATAAGGAGTCGGATTTATCTCTGTTAAAAAAACTCCTGGCGAACTACCATCAGCTCGACCGGTATATCGGAAGCTTTGTCGAAGGCGGTTTGAAGACTCTCGAACGGGAAATCCTGCTCAAGGACATCAATGAAATATTCTTTATTAACAGATTGCTGTATCTCGAACAGAGAGAATCATTTCAAAGCTATTATTCAGACCGCCAGCACAATATCGAATCCATACTCATTATCAATGTCATTGCCATAGTCTTTATATCGGCTCTGGTAATACTGGCCGTGGTCTATTCTCTTATATTCAGGAGAATACTGCTTGGGAAAATTCAGTTTCTGCAGAAGCGTATCTCCTCCTTTGCCTGGCTCGACACCGGAGAAGGGCATACTTTCGACTATGAGGATAACGATGAATTCCGGATTGTCTTTGAAACATTGAACCGTATGAGCCGGACTATAAAGGACCAGCACTATCAGCTGATTCTGAATGAGAAGAAATACCGCTATCTCTTCGACAACTCCACCGATGCCCTGCTGCTCTATTCTCCCGAAAAGGGACAGGAGGACGGCAACCGTTCGGCTTTCGAACTTTTCGGCTGCGGAGATAAAGAGGAACTTCTGGCTATAGAGCTGTTCTCTCCCGCAGGCAGTCCGGAAAAAACCGGATTGAACCGGCAGGATATCCTCGATCATGCCTTTGCGGAAGCGAGAAGCAAAGGTTCCGCCCTGTTCGAATGGAGCTTCCGGAATAAATCAGGGTTTGATTTTCAGGCCGTTGTAATGCTCTCGCGGATCAGTTTTAACGACAGAATCCTCTTCCTGACCAATATCAAGGATATTTCAAGACAGAAACAGGAAGAGGAAAACAGAATCCAGTTTCAGAAGATGCTGTCTCTCGGGACGCTGGCAGGCGGGATCGCCCATGATTTCAACAATGTACTGGGGGCCATCATGTCCTCGGCTCAGCTTCTCCTGTCCCCCAAGCGGAATATCGATGAGAAAAGCCGGAATTATGCCGATATGATTCTCCAGGCGTCGCAGAGGGGCGCGGACCTGACAGAAAAGCTTCTGCAGTTCAGCCGCAAAAAAAACAGCGATTATTCTTCAGCGGACTTTCATTTGATCGCGAATGAAATATGCGGGATTCTCTCTCAGACTTCAGATAGAAAGATCGCCATCGAAAGGGATTTCCGGGCGGAGAAGAGCTGTGTCATCTGTAATGCCACAGAGATTCAGAGCATACTGATGAATATCGCGATTAATGCCGTTCACGCCATGCCAGAGGGAGGGACACTCTCTTTCCGCACAAAAAATATCCGGCTCGATAGAGATTTCTGTATGGTCTCTTCCTTTAGCCTGGAACCGGGACCCTTTATCGAAGTGGAAATAACCGATACGGGAACCGGCATCCCTCTGGAGAATCTTCAACGCATATTCGAACCCTTTTTCACGACAAAGGCTCAGGGGGAAGGAACCGGATTGGGACTGGCTGCTGTCTATGGTGTTGTACAGGAGCATAAAGGTGCTGTCTATGTGGAAAGCGAAAAGGGCAGGGGGACCACTTTTCGTATACAGTTGCCTATATCGGAAAATGGAACACAGCAGTCGGCTGCTGACAATACCCTGTCTTCAATCTTTGAGGAACAGGGGCCGCAGTTAACGGTTCTCTTTGTCGATGATGAAGATTTTCTGAGACAGAATAATAAAGATATGCTTGAAGAAGCCGGTTATCGCGTTATTCTGGCGGAAAGCGGGAGCCGTGCGGTATCTCTGTTCCGGGATAGGCATGAGGAGATTGACTTTGTCGTTATGGATATGATCATGCCTGTCATGAACGGGCTTGACGCTTTTAAAAAGATGAAGGAAACCGATCCCGGCTGTACTGTCATTTTTGCCACCGGATATATGCGGAAAGAGGACAGACAAATTCTGGAGGATCAGGGGGCGGCCGGTTTTCTCGATAAGCCTTATAATTTTAAGGAACTGGATGCGGTTTTAAAACAATTGCATAAAAATCTTCAGGAGAAGCAATCATGAATATCGGAATCCGGGCCCATGATCTGGGCTGCTTCTCCTCTGCCGGTGAGCTGGCAGAGGCTGTATGGGAAGCCGGTCTGGACTCTATCCAGCTCGTGCCCTGGAAAGCGTTCAGCCATGTGGAACGTTCTCCCGGTTTGTGGGTTCCCGGTCTGATCGAGGAGATACAGTCAAATCTGGTGGACCGTGGCATTTCCATTTCTCTGGTGGGGGCCTACTTCAACTGGTTTTCCCGGGAGGAAATCCGGGGCGGAGGTATCGGACGCCGCATCTTCAGGGAGAGTCTTGAAGCTCTTTCTGCTTTAGGTGCGGATGCCGTCGGAACAGAGACCGAAGGTTTTTCAATTCTGCCATTTATCAATTCCCCGAAAAATCTATCCGGAGAAGCTATGGAACAGGCTGTCGCTGTTTTGCGGGACCTGCAGAACACGGCGCGTTTGACTGATTCGTACATCGCTGTCGAAGGGGTCAGCTATCATGTTCTTAGCAGTCCGGAGCGCGTGGTGGAACTGAAAGAGCGTTCCGGTGCTGACCGGTTGAAGTTCATCTTCGATCCTGTGAATTTTCTCACCATAAAGAACTGGCGCCATCAGGATGAGCTTATTGAGCGCACTGTCGATTTATATGGAGATGACCTTCTATTGATCCACTGCAAGGATTTTATACCCACACCTGCGGGGCTGCTGCCGGCCGCGCCGGGAGAGGGGAGATTCAATTACAGGCTGCTCTATAAGAAGCTGAAAGAAGCGGGAAAGAGCGGTGTCCCTTTTATACTGGAAGGGGTCAGAGGCGGAAAAATCAGGAGCAGCCGGGATTTTCTGATGAGTCTTGCCGATTAGATCATGTTTTTTACCTGATTTCACATTTTTCTCCTTCCGGGATAGTACGGTAAAGATGGAGTTGTCATGGACTGCTTGAGGAACTAAAATGTAATAAACATCTATGAAAATTCGATTGAAACTTATCTCCATGTACACCATAACACTCTTGTCGCTTGTTCTGGCTTTTTTTCTCTACAGGCAAATGGTCCGCAATATTTCACTTATAGAAGCCGAAATGGAACAGCTTGATGAGTTATCCGATACACTGAGCAAGACCCGGTATGATGCTGTTAAAATTCTTCAGTCCCGCTCCATGAATCATCAATGGAAAATCTTTGAAGAATCCTTTAACTCCATGAAAAGGCAATATGAGCAGGTAAGCCGGGGATCCTATATTCCTTCTCTCAGTTATGATCTTAACAGATCCTTCCAGCGTGTCCTTATGCTGGAGAAGCTTTCCGATCATCAATTTGAGAATTTGCAGAGGTATTATCACCGGTATTATTCATTTGCTCTTGAGCGGATTGATGCTGCCCCGTCCTTTTCTGTTTACGGCAGAATAGAGGATTATGGAGGAGATCTGCTATTCCACAGAGTCAATCTGTCCGGTGCTGTCGATGGATTCGATTCCATCCTCGCTTCTTCCGCATCTATCATTGAGACTCAGTTCGCTTATATTCAGGACAAGGTATCACAAATCAGTAAACGGGCTATGATCGTATCATCGCTCGTTTCGTTTATCGCTCTGGGAGGTTCCGCTCTGCTGATAATGATTTCCGCCAGCAGACTGATCAGAGATACGCAGCAGATCATCCGGACGCTTCAGTCTGTTCGGGATGACGAAGATAGTGTTTCTTTTCCCATAAACCGGAAAGACGAAATCGGCATGCTGGCCCGGGAACTCTCGGCTGTTTTCAATAAATTATTCAGTGCGAGAAACAGAATGATGCAATCGGACCGTTTAGCTTCTTTAAATCATTTACTGGTGGGGCTCTCCCATGAAATCAATACCCCTCTTGGGATCTGTGTCACCTCGGGCAGTTTTCTCGAATCGGAATTATCCTCTTCCGGCGAGAAGGCGGTTTCGGCTGTTGCTCTTCTGAATTCATCAATTAAAAAAATAGTCAGGCTGGTTAATTCCTTCAGGGAGCTTTCGACAGCCGGAAGTAATGAAGAGGTTATTCTTGACCTGTCGGAGCATGTGAAAAGATTTATAGAAAACTACCGGAATATTCAGTGGAGGCGTACTTTCAATATAAAATTCCATGAGGAAGATCATATAAAATGCCGGATTAATCCCTCTCATTTAAATGAAATTCTCATCCAGCTTTTTGACAATTCCCTCAAACATGGCGGTTACCATGAAAGCCAGCCCCTTGAGCTGGTTATAAAGCTGACAGAAAATGACTCGCAATACACTCTTTCTTTTTCAGATGACGGTATCGGAATGACTGCAGAGAGGCTGGCTCATATTTTCGATCCCTTTTATACAACGACCCGGAGCGGCGGTTCTACCGGATTGGGCTTGTACAGAATTTACAACCTTGTTACCAATAGTCTTAAAGGTTCCATTAACTGCCGTTCAGGTGAAAATGAAGGGACCAGGTTTACTTTAACCTGGCCCGCATAATCAGTCCATCTCTTCCAGAAGCTTATAGGTTTTCATCAGAAACCGGGGGATATGAAAAGGCCCTTTGTAGTGGTTCCCCTTCAGGTCCACCTGAACCGAGCCGTCCCGTCTCAGGTAGCCGAACCACTCGCCTTTCTCCCGGTCGGGGAAGTGAGACCAGGTGTAGTCATGAACTTTCTTAAACCACTGTTCATAAACATCACGGCCTGTCATTTCATAAGCCAGAAGGAGAGCGTAAACCGTTTCGCAGTGGGGCCACCAGTACTTCATGTCCCATTCTATCTGGGCCGGTTGTTTTCCCCCGATATCGACAAAGGAGAATAAACCTCCATACTCTTTATCCCATCCCAGATCGAGAGACCACCCGAGAATGGGAAGGGTTTTCTCCATCAAATCTTTGTCGTTCCGGTATTTCGCTTCCTCCAGTATGAACCAGGCCGTTTCGATGGCATGGCCCGGGTTGACGCATCTACCCTCGGGCCCTTCGCTCATCTCCCCTTCGTGACCGACCGTTTCCAGCAGGGCTTTCAGTTCCGGTTTTACGAAATACCTGAACAGCTCGTCTATCTGTCTGTCAATTCTGGCTGTGTATTTCCCGGCGCTTTCAGGATCGGCCTGCCGCATGATCTGATTGAGGCTTATCTGCATCATAGTCATGGAGTGCCCGCGGAACTCCCGGGTTGCAGGATCGATTTTCGGCTCCAGTTTTCCTTCCAGATTATCAATAAGGGCATAGAGCTGTTTCGCTTCTGCCAGCGCGGCCCGGTCTCCGGAAACTTCGCTGTAGGCGGCCAGGCCTATGGCGGCAAACATTTCTGAAAAAAGATAACGGCGCATGACAAGTGGTTTCCCCTCTCTGGTCACCTCGAAATAAACCCGGCCGTCCTCCTTTCTGATCAGGTGCTCCCGGATAAAGCGAACCCCTTTTTCCGCTGCTTCCAGCCATTCCTTTTTCGGTTCTATCTCTTTGTATAAAGTGGAGAAAATCCAGACGGCCCGCCCCTGAACCCATCCCCCTTTGTCGGTGGAAAGAGGCTTTCCCTCTCTGTCAAGGAAATCCATAAATCCCCCGTATTCATGGTCGACAGAGTTCCGCTCCCAGAAGGGGATGACATCTTCGATCAGTTCCTTATAATAAAAATCTTTCAGCTCTCCGATTGTATTTGAATCCATGAATCTCTTCCTATACAGGCATAACTGCCCTTACGTTTTGTTTGCGAGTCTTTTTGATTATTATGTCTCACGTATCTCTAGTGCCTTCTCGAAAGAACCTGCAGCGCCTGTTTCAGTCCTTTTTCGACAGAATCCCGTGCGGCCCTTTCCGCTTTGTCGGGATCTCTTTCCTTTATGGCGTTGAATATTTCGCAATGCTGGTCATAGGTTTTCCGGTATGTTTCGGGGTTCAGCAGCTCGGTGTGCTTCTCTTCATCGATGCGGTAGATCATATCGGCGATGTAGAGCACTTTTTCCAGAATGATTTCATGCTGGTGTTCCATGTACTGATTCCGGGCTCCCCTTGCGATGATTCTGTGGAACTCCTGGTCGATTTTGGAAAAAACGTGCTGATCGAAGTTTTTGAAATGTTCGTCCATGGCTTCCACGTTCATTTCCAGGTAGTACAGCTGGGAGTCGTCGACCCTCTGGGTATAGAGCCGCACCAGCATACCGTCGAGAGCCTCCCGGTAATTGTAGAGATCGATAATATCCTGTTCGTTGTACTCTTTTATCTGATATCCGTTTTTACCGGTTCTCTCTATAAAGCCCTCGTGGACCAGCTGCTGGATCGCTTCCCTTACGGGGATGCGGGACATATCGAGCTTTTCCGCCAGGAAGGCTTCGGTCAGTCTGAATCCCGTGGAAATGCGGCCCTCCAGGACCAGCTCTTTCATTTTCTCGTATGAGGATTTCTCCCCGTTTTTATCCTTACTCATAGGCAAACCTTATTTTATAGTGTGACTGCATTGTATACCTTGAAAAATAAATCTGCAAGAAAAAACTTGACTGTATACAAATGTATGCAATAATAAACTAATGTAGCGGATTGGGTTGAAAAACACTGCATCCGTAAAAAGAGAATCATTTTTATGTTTAAAGGAGATATAAAATGGGTAAAATCAGAACATCATTACTTTCGATTCTGATGATTTTTCTGGCTTTCGGTCTCTGGGCCGGCGGGCAGCAGGCTTCTGAGCCGGCGTCGGACAGGCAGATCGAGGGGCTGAACAGCAATCCTCTTTCCGATTACAGAGTGAGACAGGCTATCGCCTATGCCATCGATATGGACACTATCGCCGAGACGCTTCTCGAAGGAAAGGCTCTGGCCGCGAACAGCATGGTTCCCAACGGGCCCTGGAAAGCCGAGGGACTCAATTCCTATTCCTATGATCCGGAAAAGGCCAAATCCCTTCTGAAAGAAGCGGGATGGGTTTCCTCCTATACTCTCGATGTTGTTTACTATTACGGCGACCAGCTGACAGTTGATATCATGACAGCCGTTCAGGCCTACCTCGGTGCCGTGGGGATCAAGATGGATTTCCGCAAGCTCGAAGGTGACCTCGGGGAGCAGCTCTGGACCAATCCCTCCGATCCTGTCAACGGGCCATCCTACGTGAAATGGGATATGGCTTATGCCGGTTCCGCCGCTCTGGCCATGCACGAGTATTACGGCAAACTGCCGACTAACGGACCGGGTAACTCCCATACGCCGGGCAATCCTGCAATCGACAAACTCGTTGCCGCTACAAAAGCGACAGCCAATATCGTGGAACAGCAGAAAGCATTCTTCGCTTTGGAAGAATATGTCAATGAATACCTTCCTCTGATTCCCCTATACTACCAGCAGCTCTTTATTTATGAGAGCGACAGAGTTAACAGAAACGGCGGGGCTTACGGAAACGCACAGTACAATTACGACTGGGGCATTCTCGACTGGACAGTTGAAGCCGATTCCAATGGCAAGCATGTGCTTTACACCAATACGGCTCCTGTAGAGTTTTTCGAACATCCCTGGTTCAACCCCGGTCTGAATATGGCTAATAAGGTTCTCTTTGACAGACTGATCGTCGCCGACGAATCACTTATGGCGAAAGAGGGACAGCTCGCCTCTTCCTTCAAAGTTTCCGACGACAGCATGGAAATCGAGTTTACTCTGGCGGACGGAGCCAAATGGCACGACGGTTCGGCCATCACAGGAGATGATATCAAGTGGAGCATCGAGTACGCTCTGAAAGTTCCGGCGATCCACTCCGTTTTTGCAACAACTTTCAAATCCATCGAAGGCGCCGACGCTTTCGTAAGCGGATCAGCCGACTCCATCAGCGGTATAGAGGTGAAGGGAAGCAAAGTAAAAGTGACGTTTGCAACTCTGGATCCCAATATGCTTCTCACTTTCTCCCAGTTTCCTCCGCTCCCGAAAAAGTACTTTGAAAACTCCGATCCCCTGCAGTTCCAGCAGAACTCCTTCTGGCAGAGGCCCGTGGGAAGCGGACCTTTTCAAATCAAAACAGTGGAAATGAACGACTATACGGTTGCGGTTCCCTTCGAGTCCTATTACGGAGGAACAGCGAAAATCGATGAAATCGTTATGTACCCCAGCGGCGAGAACGATACAAACGTGATCAAAAACGCTTCCGCCGGAAAACTCGATTACGGTTTTACCAAAAGCGTAGCCGATGTAAAGGCCCTGGAAGCCATGGACAACATGAGAGTCATTCCCGTGGACATTCCCTACACGAGACTGTTTTACGTGAACAAGTTTCCCAAACCCTGATAAGCCTTATTAAATAATACCATCGGTGGCGGGCCTCATAGCCCGCCGCCTCTTTCAAGACTTATCCCGGAGGAGTTTTATAGATGCTCTCTTATACGATTAGAAGACTTATGATTCTGGTTCCCATGTTGATCATCATCAGCTTTTTTATCTACGGAGGACTGGAATTAATGCCGGGAGACGCTGTCTCCTATATGATTAATCCGGAAGCGGCCGCCGAGCTCTCGCCGGAAAAACTCGACGCCTTAAGGGATTCTCTGGGACTGAACGATCCTTTCATTGTCCGTTACGCCATCTGGTTCAAAGGCGTCCTCAAAGGCGACTTCGGCTACAGCCTTTCGAGCGGGGTTCCCATACGGGACATTGTCTTCGACAGGCTTCCCGCCACTTTGGAACTGTCCTTTATCGCCCTGATTCTCTCTTCTTTGTTCGGCAGTCTGCTGGGGTTCCTCAGCGCTATCCGAAAAGGGTCCATCGCCGATCACTCCTTGACAGTCATCGGGATGATAGGGGTTTCCATCCCCCAGTTCTTTTTCGGCCTGGTGGCCATTCTCATATTCGCCCTCAAGCTCCACTGGCTTCCCGTCGGCGGACGGCTCATGCCCGAATATGTCACCTACTGGGACCGTTTTCCCCATCTGGTTATGCCCTCTCTCGTTCTCGCGGCGACGATGACTGCGGGAGTCATGCGCTATTCCCGATCGAGCATGCTCGATTCGCTCAACAAAGATTATATAAAAACGGCCCGTAGCAAAGGGCTTCCCGAATGGAGAGTCAATCTGGTTCACGGTTTCCGCGTGGCTCTGACTCCCGTTGTCGTTCTGGTCGGTTTCCGGCTTCCCACTCTTATCGGCGGGGCTGTGGTCATCGAGCAGATTTTTCAGTGGCCCGGAATAGGGAACGAATTCATCACGGCCGTCAGAGGACAGAATTTCCCTCTGGTCATGATGATCGCTCTCTTCTCCGTCACGGCCGTTCTCATCGCCAGTTTTCTTGTCGACCTGCTGACCGCAGTGCTCGATCCGAGAGTCAAACTGAGTTAGGCGGAATCCATGAATGATATAAAAAAGAAAAAGACCCGGCTCGACCGGAGTTTCGATAAAATCCGGGCCCGCGAAGAAGCGGGTCTGCTCAAACAGAGCAAAATGAACCGGCAGCTGAGAAAGATTCTCAACAACCGGCTCGCCGTGGGGGGATTTGTCATATTTTCACTCATCCTTCTGGCTTCCATTTTCGCTCCTTTGATCTGTCAGTATGATCCGCTGGCCATCGATCTGAAGGCGGTGCTTCAGGCTCCTTCGGCTGATCATATCCTCGGGACGGACAGGGTGGGGCGCGATGTTTTCGCCCGTATCGTATACGGCGGGCGGATTTCCATCCTCGTCGGTCTCGGAAGCGCCCTCGGCGCGGCTCTCGTCGGTGTGTCCCTCGGCTGTTATGCCGGATATAAAGGTGGCCTGATCGACGGGCTGTTTCTGCGGCTCTCGGAGATTTTTATGGCCTTTCCCCAGATCATCCTGGTGCTTCTGCTCGTTTCCATTCTGGGACAGAGCCTGATAAACCTCATTGTGATTTTTATCATAACGGGATGGGGCCCCATGTACCGGATGACCAGAGCCAGGATGCTCAGCCTCCGGGAAGAGGAGTATGTTCAGGCGCTCAAGGCCTTCGGGCTGGGAACGGCGACCATCACCTACAAACACATACTCCCCAATGCGCTGGGACCCGTAATGGTCAACATTACCCTGAGCACCGCCATGTTCATTCTCCAGGAAGCGGCCTTGAGTTTTCTGGGACTCGGCGTGCCGCTCAATATCGCCACATGGGGCAACATTCTCAACGCGGCACAGGAACTGAGAATCCTTCAGGAGAGCTGGTGGATGTGGCTGCCCGTGGGAATCGTTATCTCCCTGTTCGTTCTCAGCGTCAATTTTATCGGAGACGGTCTGCGCGATTCCACAGACCCGTCGCAGCAGGGTTAGGAGAGAGTCATGGATAAAGATACGATAATCGAGGTGAAAAACCTCAAAACCTTCTTCTATACCAACCAGCGGTGCAACAAGGCCATCAACGGTGTTTCCTTTTCCGTAAAAAGAGGGAAGACGCTCTGCATCGTCGGGGAAAGCGGCTGCGGGAAAAGCGTCACCGCTTCATCGATCATGGGACTGCTTCCCAAACTGTCGCGCATCGAGGAGGGGGAAATAAACTACTACAGCGAAAAGCACGGCAAGCTCCGCATCGATCAGCTCGAGCAGAACGGTCCCACCATGCGGACGATAAGGGGCGGGGAGATCGCCATGATCTTTCAGGACCCCATGACGGCGCTCAACCCCGTTTTTACTGTGGGCGGACAGATCGGCGAAAACCTGAAATACCATACAAAGATGACCGCCCGGAAGATCAGGAAGAAAACCGTCGATCTTCTCAGCGACATGGGTATCCCGGCGCCTGAACAGAGGGCGAAAGAGTACCCCCATCAGTTTTCCGGCGGCATGAGGCAGCGCGCCATGATCGCCATGGCCATGTCCTGCCATCCCCGGGTCCTGATCGCCGATGAGCCGACCACGGCCCTGGACGTGACTATCCAGGCCCAGATCTTCGAGCTGATGGAGACCCTGAAAAAAGACTACGGCACGGCCATTATGCTCATCACCCACGATATGGGGGTCGTGACCGAACTGGCTGACGATGTGGCCGTCATGTATATGGGAAACATTGTGGAAAGCGGCACCGTGGAGGATGTTCTGCGCAAGCCCGCCCATCCCTACACCAGGGCTCTTCTCAGTTCCATTCCCGTTCTGGGCAAGGGCAAACAGCAGGAGCTCGAACCTATCAAGGGCTCTACTCCCGACCCCTATGACAGACCGGTCGGCTGCCAGTTTCAGCCCCGGTGCGACTTTGCCACGGACAAATGCGGAACTGCTCCCGTGGAAGAATCCTGCGGCGACACTCATTCGGTCATGTGCTGGCATTACAGGGAGGTTATGAACCATGAGGGCAAATAAAGAGAAAGAGGTTATCCTCAGCCTCAGAAATATCAAAACCCATTTTCCCATCCATAAAGGCGTATTCAAACAGCTGAGCGGTTATGTCAAAGCGGTCGACGGCGTGGACCTGGATATTTACAGAGGCGAGACCCTCGGTCTGGTCGGCGAAAGCGGTTGCGGCAAGACGACTCTGGGAAAATCCATCCTGAATCTGGTTCAGGCGACGGACGGGGAGATCAATTACCATGGACCGGAAGGACAGACCGAACTGAGAACGCTCAATGGAAAAGACATGGTACCCTTCAGGAAAAAACTGCAGATCGTCTTTCAGGATCCCCACTCATCGCTCAATCCGGCCTTCACCATATTCGGTTCCCTTGAAGACCCGCTTAAAAAGTTCGGTGTGAAAAGCCGGGAGGAACGGAGAAAGATCATCGGGGACCTGCTTGAAGCGGTCAACCTGAGACGGGAATATATGGACCGCTATCCCCATGAGTTTTCCGGCGGGCAGCGACAGAGAATCGGCATCGCCCGGGCTCTGAGCATCGATCCGGAACTGATTATCTGCGACGAAGCGGTCAGCGCGCTTGATGTTTCCATACAGGCCCAGGTCCTCAAACTTCTGAAGAAACTCAAGGATGAGAGGAACCTCACCTATGTGTTCATTACCCACGACCTGAGCGTCGTTGAATACATCAGTGACAGGATCGCCGTCATGTATCTGGGGCGCATTGTCGAGCTATCGGACAGCGACAAGCTCTACGAGAGAAAACTCCATCCCTATACGCAGGCTCTGCTCTCAGCTATTCCGGTGGCAGATCCGGACAGGAAGAGCGACCGCATCATTCTCGAAGGCGATGTTCCCAGTCCTGTCAATCCGCCTTCGGGATGTCCCTTTCACCCCCGCTGTCCCCGCTGTCAGGACATCTGCCGGAGAGAGGAGCCGAAACTGGTCAATTACGGAAAAGACGGGGAGGAGCATCTGGCCTCCTGTCATTTCGTTGAGAAAATAAGATAAGAACAAAGAGGATCATTATGGCAAAGTACAATGTTAATGAAATCAAAGGGGTCATTCCCGCCCTTGTCACGACCTTCGACAGGGATGAAAATTTTGATGAGAAGAGAATGAGAAATCTGGTCGAGCACCTGATCGGAAAAGGGGTCGACGGACTCTATCTGACAGGAAGCACCGGCGAGGGATTTCTCATGACGCCCGGAGAGCGGATGAAGGTTGTCGAGGTCGTTGTCGACCAGGTGAACGGCCGGATCCCCCTGATCGCCCATGTCGGCGCCATCGGGACGAAAATATCTATCGATCTTGCTCAGCAGGCCGCTTCGGCCGGTGTCGACGCCATTTCCAGCGTCCCCCCCTTCTACTGGAAATTCGGGGCCGATGATGTATTCAATTACTATAAAGATATAACCGGATCAACCGACCTTCCCATGATCGTTTACAATATCGCCCTCGCCGGACTGGTGGGATTCGAACAGGTTAA
>JAFGXR010000106.1 GCA_016936555.1 Spirochaetales bacterium
AACCTGTCGTTCAAGCGGAACCTGTCGTTCAAGCGGAACCTGTCGTTCAAGCGGAACCTGTCGTTCAAGCGGAACCTGTCGTTCAAGTGGAACCGGAAGTTCAGCCGGAACCGGAAGTTCAGCCGGAACAGATTGTTCAATCCCAGCCGGTAGATCAACCGGATTTTGAATCACCACCGACTGAAGTCGGACCACTTGCTCCTCCTAAGATAAATAATTGGGAATATGAACTACCGGTGGACGGGGATGAGTGGGTTTCCATCGTTCCGTCAATAGACGCCGATGAAAACGGAAATAAAGGACCTGACGGATTACAGCCCTTAACAGAAGACTTAATCGATTTAATTCTCAGCGATTTACCTGAGTCAGCAGGAGCCCCTGATGAATTCTCGGATATTATCGAATCTCCCGGATCAGATTTTTATCTCAGTGATAATTCTGAATTAGATGCTTATGTAGTGGAGCCCGATAAACAGATAACTTCCGCTGAAGAGGCTGAAATCCAGCTTGAGCCAATAGTCGAAGTTCAACAGACGGCACAAGCTAACCCTTCTGCAGCTCAGGAAGAAAATCCGGCTCTTCCTGAAATGGAAGTGCCGCCTCTTATCATTGTTGAAAGTCCTGAAGACAGAGACTATTACCGCTCCGAAACGGTATACAGTCTTTCGGTTTTTGATGATGAAAACCGTACGGGATGGTCCAGAATCGAAAAACTGTATTGGACCGGTTCTGATAGAATAGATAGGGAACTCCATATTGATGAAAAAGGCCATACGGAATTTGTTATTGATTCAAGCGGCTTATCCGGACCTCTCATTGTAAAAATAACGGCTTTGAAAGATAACGGCTTGTCGAGTGAAGTTATTGTAGAGTTGAAAGAGGACCTAAGGGGACCGTCAATTGTTCTGGAAACACCCGCGGCAAACCAAAGTGTCGGCGATGAAATCGAAATCCGGGGAAGCCTGGCTCCAGCAGCCGATAATGCCGTTCCGGTTGAAGAGATCTCAGTTCTGAAATTGATTCCGCCGGGATTCGAAAAGCCTGTTTATATCCTCTTCGAAAGCGATGGTTCATTTCATTATTCGCTAAAGGATTTTCAGCTGGAAGGAACGGGGTTCCTCACGCTGGAAGCGATTGATAAAAACGGCCATTCTTCGAGGCTTAACGTACCGCTGGTCTCCAAAGCTCCGGATATCGTCGATGATTCTCCGCCGCTTGTTAAAATACTATCTCCCGAACCGGATTCTTTATATTATTCCCAGCTGGATGTCCGGGGCGAGGTTTATAACAATTCTGAGGACAGAAAGGCTGACCGTATTAAGGATTTGACCTGGAGTATCGGCGGTTCGGAAGGGCAGAACCGTATCGAATTTCAGAATGACGGTTCTTTCCGGTTCCGAATCAGTACCGTCGATATGAACCGGGATCTTCAGATCCTTTTCCGGGCTCTGGGAACTAACGACCTCACCGGATCGGTTATCCTGCCTGTAAAAAATGATAAAAAGGGTCCGGAAATAACACTCGCATCTCCTGTTGAAAACCAGTATTTCAATAATGTTTTAAAAGTTCAGGGTAAAGTTGAGGATTATGTAGGCTCATCAAATGAAGTCAAATCTCTCTACTGGTCCGTATCTTCCCGATCCGACGAGAGGAATTTAATCTTCTTTGAAGATGACGGATCATTCGATTTTGATATAAATACTAATTCTTTGAACGGAAAAGTCGTATTCCGTATTTCAGCGGCCGATTTGAACAATAACATATCTGATCTTTCCATACCTCTTAACGACGGAAAGAAGCCGCCGGTGATTATTTTGAATAAGCCAACCTCCGAAGAGTCCTATGGAGCGGGAATCCGCATATCCGGAAAGATTTCCGACCCCTACGCATGGAATCCCGGTTTCGGAGGTATGGAAGATCTTATGATAAGACTGGAACCATCGGGACCTGTCAGCGAAGGGCAGATCATCAGCCGCCGGTTACCGCTTTCAGCCGATGGATCCTTTGATTCTATTTTACCTGTCACCGGCCAGTCCGGTAATCAGAGACTCAATATTACGGCAAAAGCGAAAAACGGCAACAGTTCGGAAATTTCGATGATCTTATCCCAGTCAGAGTATGCCATTCCCGATTTTTCAGTTGAACAGGGAGACCGGTCTCTGGTCTTAAGTTGGACGGAACTGCCCTTTATTGAGTCTTACTCCCTGTCTCTTTCCTCCGATGGCAACGGCAGGGTTTTTGAAAATATTCATTCTCCTCTTGTTCTAAGAGGGTTGGAAAACGGAGCGCTCTACGGTTGTGAGCTTTCGGGAATAAAGGATCGGGATATTATAAAATCACCGCAGCTGTATTCGATCCCCATGAACGATTCCATACTGGAACCGTATGCCTTAAGCGAATTCGGGTTTATTGAAATATCATGGTTGCCTGTAAAAGGGTCTTCCGCCTATAAAGTTTTACGTGCCGATGAATCCGGTAGCTACAGAGATATCAGCGGTAAAGTGGAGGACTCGCGATTTATCGATCGCAGCGGAGTTTTCGGTAAGAACTATTCCTATAAAGTCGTGCCTTTCGGATATGAGCAGATCAGCAGCTATGGGGTTGACGGGCATCTTCTGTCAGAACCGCCCGTGCGGTTGACAGCCCAGGGCGGCCTCGCTTCCATACATCCCGAAGCTCTGGTTCTCTCCGGCGGGTATGCCTATGTCGTCTCTCCTGCAGACGGCTTTTACATCATCGATGTCAGCGATCCTGCCAGACTCGGTATACGGGGCTTTCTTATGATCGAAGGCGGTACGGATGTTGCTCTTCTCGGTGATTATGCTCTGGTTACGGCCGGAGCAGACGGATTTTATCTGATCAGTATTCTTGAGCCGGCGGAACCCCGCCTGGTCAGTTACAGAAAAACTACAGACGCCAGGGCCGTGGATTGTTCAGGAGATTTTGTCTTTATTGCCGATGGAGAGAAGGGTTTGAAAATCTACTCACTTTCTAATCTTCAGAGACCGCCAAGGATCAGCTATGATGAGACGTATCCCGCCTATGATGTTTTTGTCGGGAAATCTCATCTCTATATGGCTTCAGGTGAATCGGGGCTGGTCCTTGTTGATATCAGTGATCCCTATTATCCTCAAGTTGCGGGACATTTTGAGGGGATTCCCGTCTACAGCATCATAATAGAAGGCGATTATGCATATGTCGCCTCCTGGAGTTCCGGTGTTTCCATTCTTGATATCAGCGATAGGGACAATATTACTCTCTGCAGCACCTATAAGACAGAAAATGCAAGACATCTTACCTTGAAGGATAATCATCTGTATATCGCCGATGGAGAAGGGGGACTCCTCGATGTCGATGTGACCGACCCCTACAGACCCGTTACCTTTGAATCCATGGATCTCACTTTTGTCAGTTCGGTTGATAGCCGGGATAACCTCCTGGTTGTTGCAGACCGGAAAGGATTGAGGACTGTTGAAACTTTCCAGTACGGCCAGTCCTTTCTGATCGGTGAATTGAAAACGGAAGGCAATGCCTCCTCGGTGAGTGTCGGGGACGGTCTCCTGTATGTCGCTGACCATTCAGGCGGTCTTGTCATTATCGACAGTTCCGATCCGGCGGACATCTCCGAACAGGATATCATCCATGTTATTCCCACCGAATACGCCGAATCCCTTTTCATTTCCGGAGACAGGCTCTATCTGGCTGATGGCTCGGGAGGAGTCAGAATATTTGCAATCCGCGATGAAGAGTTGATCCCCCTGGAAACCATTGAGGTTGACGGGCAGGTGAGAGCGGTCCGTGAAAGTCAGGGAACCCTTTATGCGGCAGCCGGACGAGGCGGGATTCTGGGGAAAACTCTCTTAGAATCACAACCGCTCGAAGCTGATGACAGGCGGACAGTTTTTTCCCCTGACTGGATTATTGAGACCCGGGATGCGAGAGATATCGAGCCAATAGGATCGTTCTTGTATTGCGCCGACAGACAGAGCGGACTGGTCGTTTTTAAAAACGAGAGAGGGGCAACTCCCGAACGTATCCGTGAAATAGAATTGCCCGGTGCTCTTGCGCTTACAGGTTCGGAAGAGAGACTCTTTGTGGCCCACAGCGAGGGAGTCTCTCTCTTTGATCTGAGTGATCCGGCATATCCTGAAAAAGTTGAATTCCTCAGTTCTCCTTTTGTCGAGGATATTCTGATTCTCGGCTCGATTCTCTATATCGCCGAAGGGCATGCGGGTTTATCTGTCTATGACGTGAAAGAAGACGGCACATTTGTCAAAGTCAGCGAATGCCCCGATGTTTTTGCAGACAGCATTGCGGTGGAAGGGGATTATGCCTTTGTCGCCGACTCAACCGGGGTCAATGTCGTAAGGATTTATATTCCCGACTGGATCAGGAATCCCTGAAGCGTTCGACTTTTAATGGACGCCCGTCCAGGATGGTCCCCGAAGCCCCGGAAATGATTTTTTCCGCTTCGGCCATATCGGTCGTCTCGGCTGTTGCAAAACCTTTTGAGCGGAAAGTGAATTTGTCGGTTATCACCCGGCATCGGGTTATCGTTCCGAATTGTCCGAGATGATCTCTGAGCCTTTCGCTTTCCGTTTCGTAGTTCAGATTTCCGATAAATATTTCAATCGCCATATGATAAATATACCTGAGCAAGACCTCTTAAGGCAAGTATGGAAAAAATCGTTTATTAGACCTTCTGATTATACGAATTGCAGCACTTTATCGTTAAAATAATGAGGTATCCGGTTATTTCTTGACTTATCACTATTTCCGTAGTTACATGAAATCGGGGGAACTTATGGAAATGAAAAACAAATTAAAACTCGACAGAACAAACGAATTATTTGCCGAAGCCAAATGCCTTATTCCCGGCGGTGTACTGGGTATCAGGCGGCCCTATAATTTTGTGGAAGGGGAGTTTCCCGTTTTCTTCGATGAAGGCAAAGGCAGCCATGTCACAGATGTCGACGGCAATGAATATATAGACTATCTCTGTGCCTACGGACCGATTATTATCGGAAACCGGGAAGAGGAAATAGATAATGCGGTCATAGAGCAGATTCAGGGCAAGGGGTTCTGCTTTTCCCTGACCCAGAAATACCAGAATGAGCTTGCGAAAAAGATAAACGAATTGGTTCCCTGTGCGGAAATGAGCCTTTTCGTGACAACCGGTTCCGACGCAACTTCCACCGCAATACGTCTGGCCCGTTCCTATACGGGGAAGGATAAAATCCTGCGCTGCGGTTATCACGGCTGGCACGATTGGTGCGTTGAAGTAAAGGGCGGCATTCCGGAAAAGCTCTATGAGGATGTTCAGGGTTTTCCCTATAACGACCTGAACGCTCTCGAGGCATTGCTGAAAGGTAATGGGGACAATACGGCGGCTGTAATAATCACGCCGCTCGGTCATCCTCTGGCAGAAGATATAACCGAGCCCGGACCGGGTTACCTCGAAGGCGTAAAAGAACTGTCCCGAAAATACGGTGCTGTTCTGATTTTCGATGAAATCCGCACCGGTTTCCGGGTTTCCCTCGGCGGAGCCCAGAAATATTACGGAGTAACTCCCGATATGGCGGTCTTCGGCAAGGCCATGGCTAACGGTTACCCCATCGGCTGCGTCACGGGAAAAGCGGAAATAATGAAAGAGGGGGAGAAGAATGTTTTCATATCTTCGACCTTCTTCCCTAACAGTCTCAGCTATGTGGCGGCTTTGAAAACGATTGAAATTATGGAGCGGGATAATATTCTCGGGCAGATCTGGGAGAAGGGCGAGTGGTTCATCAGCCGGGTCAGAGAGCTCTGTGACAAATACGGCACGGGAGCCCGGATCTCGGGAATCCCCCCGATGATGTTTATCACCTTTGAAAAGGATGCGGCTAAAACCTACAAGGATAAGCGGACCGATTTCTACACCCAGCTGATTCGCAGAGGCATTTTCCTCCAGCCCTACCACCATGGCTACATCTGTGCCCGCCACAGTCAGGAAGACCTTGAAAAGACGGTTCGGGCCATTGAGGAAGCCATGCAGTTCCTGGTGGAGAAATACGGGAAATGATGAAGAACAAAAAAATAATCAGCTGTGCTATTTGCGGCGCTGAAACCACCAGGGAGCATAATCCCAATCTTCCCCTCACACCCGGAGAACTGGCCGATGCGGCCTATGAGGCCTGGAAAGCCGGTGCGGCCATCATTCATCTCCACGTCCGCGATGAAGAGGGAAAGGCGACTCAGGATATGGAGACCTTCAGGAAAACGATCGGACTGATACGGGAAAAATGCGATGTAATCGTTGAAGTCACCACCGGCGGCGCTGTGGGCATGACAGATGATGAGCGTCTGGAAGTCGTCTCTCTCAATCCGGAAATGGCTTCACTCGATTGCGGAACCATGAATTTCGGCGACGATTATATTCTCAATACATTGCCTGTCATGAAGAAATTCGCCATAGCCATGAAGGAAAGGGATATCAGGCCCACTCTGGAATGTTTTGACCTCTCCCATGTTTACGCCGCTCAGATGCTGGTCGGCGAAGGTCTGGTCGAAGCTCCCTACCATTTCAGTTTTGTTCTCGGTGTTCCGGGAGGCGTCCGCTATGATGTGGAAACCCTGGATTTTATGGTTCGCCGCATACCCGCGGAAGCCGACTGGACCATAATAGGAATAGGCGGGAAAGCTTCCCTGCAGGCTCATTACGGTGCCCTGTCTCTGGGTGGGCACCTGAGGGTCGGTTTCGAAGACAATGTCTACTTTTCAAAAGGCGTTCTGGCTGAAAGCAATGCCCAGCTTGTGGAGCGGGCAGTGCGAATTATACAGGAAGCCGGATTTGAACCGGCCACACCCGATGAAGTAAGAAAACATTTCAAATTGCGAGGTTACGAATCATGAGACAGAAGGGCAATCCCTACGGGCTCCACCGGGTTATAGAACCGGTTGGCGTACTGCCGCAGCCGGCAGTAAAAATCAGCAACGATATGTCTGAAATCTGGGACAATGAAATTCTCGTCGATGTGGATATTCTCAATATCGATTCAGCCAGTTTTACCCAGATCAAGGATCAGGCCGGCGGCGATATCGGAGAAATAGAAAAGATTATACTGTCTATCGTTGACAACGCCGGAAAAATGAAAAATCCCCTAACGGGCTCCGGCGGAATGTTTATCGGCACCGTGAGCCGTATCGGCGACCGGCTCAAGGGAAAAATCGACCTGAAAGAAGGGGATAAGATAGCCTCGCTGGTCTCTCTTTCGCTGACCCCCCTTAAAGTCGAGAAGATTGTTGAAATCAAAAAGAATATCGATCAGGTGATAATCAGAGGGCAGGCTGTTCTGTTTGAAACGGGTCTCTATGCCAAGCTGCCGGAGGATATACCAGCTTCCCTGGCCCTCGCGGTTCTTGATGTGTGCGGAGCTCCCGCCCAGGTTGCCAGGATGGTTAAATCGGGAGATACGGTGGTTATTATCGGAGCCGGTGGAAAATCGGGAATCCTCTGCGCTTATGAGGCGAAGAGACGGGCCGGTATTGCTGGTAAAGTGATCGGAATCGATTATTCCGATGAAACCCTGGACCGTCTGAGATCGCTCGATCTCTGCGACCATGTCATCAAGCTCGATGCCAGCGACGCCGTGGCCTGTTACGAAGCTGTCAGCGGACTGACTGACGGAGCCATGGCAGATATCGTCATCAACAACGTCAACATTCCCAATACGGAAATGGGGTCGATCCTCATGACCCGGGACAGAGGCGTCGTTTACTTCTTCAGTATGTCGACGTCCTTTACAAAAGCGGCTCTCGGTGCCGAAGGGGTCGGTAAAGATGTGGATATGATTATGGGTAACGGCTACGCGAAAAATCACGCGGCCATTACCTTGAACATACTCAGGGAATCGCCTGAAATCAGATCCCTCTACGAGAAGCTCTATTCATAATAAATTAAAAAATGTAGGACAAAGCATGAAAAAAACATATGAAACCGTACAATACAAGCACATACCGCTTTACGCCGACGTGACAGGCGAAGAGTGGAACGATTGGAAATGGCAGTTGCGTCACGCCGTAAGGGAGGTGGAAACGCTGGAAAAAATCATTGATCTCGATGATGAAGAGAAAAATCACCTGCGCGATTGTCTCACTCAGTTCCGCATGGCCATAACTCCTTATTATGCAGCCCTTATGGACCGGGAGAATCGCGATTGTCCTGTCAGGAAACAGGCTGTACCCGCTCTGGAGGAGTTATACAACGCACCCTCCGATCTCAATGACCCACTTCACGAAGATTCCGATTCACCGGTTCCGGGTCTGACCCATCGATATCCCGACCGTGCCCTTCTCCTGGTCACTCACGAGTGTTCCATGTACTGCCGCCACTGTACGCGGCGCCGCGTTGTGGGAGACCACGATAACATTATGCCCGACGATATACTGGAAAAAGCCTTTCAGTACATCGAGAACACACCGCAGATCCGGGACGTTCTGATTTCCGGCGGCGATCCTCTGGTCCTCTCCGATGACAGACTGGAGAGAATCCTGAAACGGCTCTCATCGATAGAACATGTGGAAATCGTGCGGATAGGAAGCCGCATGCCCGTTGTTCTTCCCATGCGCATAACCGACGATCTTGTGAAAATGCTGCAGAAATACCATCCCGTTTATCTGAATACCCACTACAACCATCCCAAGGAGATCACAGCGGAAGCCCGGGA
>JAFGXR010000107.1 GCA_016936555.1 Spirochaetales bacterium
ATGGCCGGAAGAAGCAGAAGCAACATAAAAATTCGTTTCATTCCTAGTCTCCTTGTTTTTTCGTTGCTTCATTGTCCCCCGGTCCTTGGGAATCGGGCTAGAGGAGCTTTATGTCATGGATGGTTGTTTGATTATAGCAAGAATTTACTATAATAACAGAAAATTGCTACGGATATCAGTTTGGTTCAACTCCCCGGTCCATTCTTTCCTGTGCATCAGGATTATCTATGTGCCAGCCGGGCGTAATCCTCCTTTCATCTGAAGAGAATATCCCCTTCAGAATCTGCTCAGCGCTGCCGGTTCCATGAAGCAGACCGGAAACTTTTTAAGGCAATATTCATCCTGAAGAGCATTTTTCTGATAGATTTATTATAATTCAACTTATCAAATATATATATTGAAGTGAACCCATGACGGGGAATGAATCGTGTTAAGGGAAGAGGATTCAAAATGGAAAAAAGATGGTGGCATAAAGAAGCGGTCTATCAGATCTACCCCAGAAGTTTCAAAGATTCGAACGGAGACGGCATCGGCGATCTGCAGGGGATTATCAGCGAACTCGATTATCTGGAAAAGCTGGGTGTTAAAGTCATCTGGCTGAGTCCCATATACAAATCCCCCATGGACGATAACGGCTATGATATCAGCGATTACCGGGTTATCGCTCCGGAGTTCGGAACCATGGAGGATTTTGACGAACTGATTGAAAAGTCCTCGAAAAAAGGGATCCGCCTGGTTATGGATCTTGTTGTCAATCACACGAGCGACGAGCACCCCTGGTTCATCGAATCCCGCAGCTCCCGGGATAACCCCAAAAGGGACTGGTATATCTGGAAGGATCCCGCTGCCGATGGCGGAGTGCCCAATAACTGGGGGTCTTATTTCACCAGAAGCGCCTGGGAGCCCGATGAAAAAACGGGGCAGTACTACCTCCATCTGTTCAGTAAAAAACAGCCCGACCTGAACTGGGCCAACAGACAGGTCCGGGAAGCCGTCTATGATATGATGCATTTCTGGCTTAAGAAGGGGATAGGCGGTTTCCGCATGGATGTTATCAATATGATCGGCAAACCGGCGGACTTTCCCCCGGCTGCCATAACAGACAGAGGGGTCGCCGGATTCGAGCACTGGGCCAACAATTCCAGAGCCCATGAATACCTGAGGGAAATGCACCGGGACGTTCTGAGCCGTTACGATGTCCTCACAGTCGGGGAAACGCCCTTCGTCACTCCCTTTGACGGTCAGCTTTATTCCCATCCCGACAGAAAAGAACTGGGCATGATCTTTCAGTTCGAACATATGGACGTGGACAGAGGGGCTCTTGAGGAGCTGAAGAAACCGCTGGATCTGGTCAAATTCAAACAGATCATGTCGAACTGGCAGACCGGCCTGGAGGGGAGGGGATGGAACTCCAACTACTGGTCCAATCACGATCAGGCGCGGGCGGTGTCCCGTTTCGGAAACGACAGGGAGTACCGGGTGGAAAGCGCCAGGATGCTGGGGACGACACTGCATATGATGAGCGGAACGCCCTATATCTATCAGGGCGAGGAGATCGGCGCGGTCAACACCTATTACGATAGGATTGAAGATTACAACGATCTTATGGACCATCATTATTACGATCTTCTTATTAATGATCACAAAATGTCTCCCGCTGAGGCCATCAGGAGAATCCAGCCCTTTTCCCGCGATAACGCCCGGGTTCCCATGCGCTGGACCGGCGGAAAGAATAACGGCTTTACCAGCGGCGAGCCTTGGCTGAAAATGGACGGTCCGGGAGCCCGTATTTATGCCGAAGAAGCTATGGCCGATGAAAATTCCATTTTTTATCATTACAAAGAACTGATCCGGCTGAGGCGGGAGAGCGAATACAGCGATACGATTGTCTATGGAAAAAGCGTATTGCTCGATCCGGAAGATCCTTCGGTCTATGCTTTTATAAGGGAAGGGAACGGGCAGAGGCTGCTGGTTGTTTCCAACTTTACCACAGAGACGCTTTCCAGAAGTTATCCCTACGAGGTGAAAAAGGCTGTTCTCTCAAATTATGAAATGAGCTCGAAGGAAGCGGATGCCCGGGCTTTGACTCTGCGGCCCTATGAGTCTGTTGTTTTTTCAGTACGAGCAACCCCTGTATCGATATCAGAGCCACTTTAAAGTTGTATGTCGAGAGGGATTTCAAAGTCGAATCGATGTAGTCTCGTCTATTTGATATAGCTGCAGCAGTAATCGGCTACTTTGTTTACTTTCAGTTTGAACTTCGACTGCGCCGGAACTTCAAAGGTTTCCCCGCCCTTGACGGACTGCCAGTTCTCCTGACCGGGGAGCAGAATATCCATTTCGCCTGAGAGAATCTCCATGATCTCCTTATCGGCGGTTCCGAATTCGTAATCGCCCGGAAGCATTATCCCGAGAGTTTTTTTTGAGCCGTCGGCGAACAGTACTGTCCGGCTGGTCACTTTTCCGTCGAAATAGATATTCGCTTCTTTTATAATCGATACATTTTCAAACTTTGACATTTCACACTCCTGGCTTCGGCTTCCCGATTCGTATTAATCAGCATATCCCGAATGATCCCGGCATTTCAACTGAGTGTGCACCCAATGTCCCGCGGAATGAATTCCATCTTATTTGAAAAGCTCTCTGATTTCGGCAACTTCCAGATGGGGGATCGAGCGGTGTTCCCGCGGGGGAAGATCCATGGCGGCTGCCTGAAGGATCTGAAGGCAGTCGCCGTGGGAAATCAGGAAGACGCTTTTATCAGAGTATTTCTCTTCCATTTCGGTTATAAAATCCTGAACTCTGGCGGCGACTTCCCCGGGAGTTTCGATAGAATATTCTTTCAGGTCCTCCCCGCTTTTATCCATATCCCAGACCTTCCGGTAATAGTTGTTGCTCTTCCCTTCGAAAATTCCGAAAAAGCGCTCCCTCAAATTCGGCGTGAAGATGATCTCTCCGGCGTTCCAGGCTTCTGCAAGGATCCGCGACGTCTCTCTTGTCCTCCGGAAATCCGAGGAGCAGATGATGATATCTCTGTCCGGTCTATGGAGTTCAGCGGCTTTTTTCACCTGGGCGATTCCCTCCGGCGAAAGTCCGTAGCTTTCTGTTCCCGTTGCAGGATCGCTTATGATCAGCCCGCTGCTGTTTGCCAGGCTGTGGCCGTGGCGCATGATGTAGTATCTGTTTTTCATGTTACCTCTCCTGAGAAAATCGGATCCCCCATTCGCGGCCGATCCCGCAGATACTGTCATAGGTCTTTTTCAAAAGGGGAATTCCCAGGCGGTCGTTCTCCCTTTCCCGCTCCATTTCCGGCAGTCCGGCATAATAGACCTGTTCCTCTCCTTCCGCCGGCGGGCTCTGCCGGATTTCCCCGAGCATCCGGTCCATATCACGGCGGAAGTCCCCGGGATCGCGGAAGCGGCTGATATCGATGGCCCCGAAGAAGTGGCTGACCCTCGCAGACGATTCGGCCGTATCATAAACCTGCTGGCCGAAGGAGGCGCCGCAGAGGACGCCGGTGAGTATGTCCACCATAACAGCCAGTCCGAAACCCTTATGGCCGCCGAGCTCCTTGCCCATTCCTCCGAGGGGCAGTATCCCCCCGCCGACTCTGTTCTGCATATCATCGAGCATGGATCGGGCGTCTCTGGCAGGTTTTCCGGTTTTCTCAACGGCCCATCCGGCGGGCAGCTCTTTTTCAAGACGCTCGTACACTTCCACTTTCCCCCGGGTGACGACGGTCGTCGACATATCCAGAACAAAGGCTTCCTCTTTGTCGGCGGGTGCGGCAAAGGCCAGCGGGTTGGTTCCGTACATAACCTGCCGTCCGAATGTCGGAACCCCGAGGGCCGCCGTATTGGTCATGGCTATGCCGATCATATTCTCACGAAGCGCCATTTTTGCGTAATAGCCGGCAATTCCGAAGTGGTTGGAGTCGCGGACGCACCCGAAGGCGGAACCGTTCGCTTTCGCCTTTTCGATGATCATTTCCATGGCTTTGACGCTGACTGGTGCGCCCATGGCGCCATTGGCATTAATGACCAGAGAAGAAGGGGTTTCTGCGATGATATCGAAGGGGGCGCCGGATAGTATCTGACCGGATTTCAATCCGTTGACATAGCGCCATAGCCTTCCCGTTCCGTGGGAAGGTATGCCCCAGGCATCGGCGGCGACCAGCACTTTCGACGCTGTGGCGGCATTTTCTTCCGATACTCCGAGCTGCTGAAATATCCTCTGGCAGTATAGTTCCAGAGACTGTCGATCGACGCGGATTTCATCATGTTCCATAGCACGCTCCCAATGCAGATTAAAAGCATAAAACCGTTTATGTCAAAGGGGTCCATATTATAATACCGGGATCCCTATATAGATCGGGATGCTTCCGGCTCAGGAAAAATCCGGCTCACGGCTTATTATTCCTGTTCACCGGCGATTTTTCCCGTTCCCATGAATTCTCTTTGAGGCCGGTTTTTTTCATGTAGCATGAAGTCACTACAAAAGGAGGAACCCTATGAAAAAAATCTGGGTCAGCGTCTTGGTTATCTCTATCGCATTAAGCGGTCTGTTCGCCGAAGGCAAACAGGACAACTCTGAAAAAACATACAAAATTACAGCCGGTATCGGTCTCAATGACAAATCAGCTCAGTACGAAGGTCTGATGTATTTCAAGGAACTTGTTGAAAAAAACAGCAACGGCCGGATTACTGTGGATGTCTATCATTCAAGCCAGCTCGGTGATGACAGGGAAATGATGGAAGCTCTTCAGAGAGGCGAGCAGGAAGTCACCTGTCCCTCCACGGCTCCCATTGTATCCTTTCAGCCGGAATTCGGCGTCTTCGATCTCCCCTTTCTTTTTCCCAATGAAAAAGCGGCTGATGCCGTTCTCGACGGCGAAATCGGACAGGAGCTGCTCGACAGCCTTTCCATTGTGGGTCTGAAAGGTCTCGCTTTCTGGGAAAACGGATACAGAAACCTGACAAACAGCAAACGGGCGGTCTACACTCCCGCCGATGTTAACGGTCTGAAAGTCAGAACCATGGAAAACCCCATGCACCTCGACGCCTGGACAACTCTCGGCGCCAACCCGACTCCCATGGCATTCGGCGAGCTCTTCTCCGCCATGCAGCAGGGCGTGGTCGACGGTCAGGAAAACCCCTGGGGAACCATTTATCTTCAGAACTTCTTTGAAGTACAGGGTTTCGCTACCGACACCGGTCATGTGTACTCTCCTTTTGTTCTGCTGATAGCTGAAAAATTCTTCAACGATCTGCCGGAAGATCTCCAGAAAGTGGTCCAGGATGCGGCCAACGCTTCCCGTGACAGAGAAAGGGAGCTGAACAGAAAGTACAACAGCGAGTACAAAGAGAAACTCAAAGAGGTTATGACTGTCGTGGAACTGACTCCCGCTCAGAAAGCGGCATTCCAGTCCATGGTCATGCCCGTATACGATACCTATTCCAAAGCTATCGGCAAAGACCTTATCGACAGCGTTCTGGCTGAAATCAAATCCGCCGGATACTGATTCGGTCAGAGGTTTGCCTTTGATACCCTCAAGGGTTGTTGTAATAGTTTTTACAGCCCTCGTTCGGCCTCTCCTGAGGCTGCATCGGCGAGCATGACTGAATTTAACTCCCTTCTCCCTCCGGGAGAAGGGGTGGGGATGAGGGTTTGGAATTTTACAACACCCCGAAGAGGGTATATCACCTTTATTGGAGTTCTGATGAATATCAAAGATCAGTTAGTTAAAATAGAAAAGCTTTTCAATATTGTTCTCATATCTTTTACCATCGCCATGTTCGTCATTGTCATTTTCAATGTCTTTATGCGGTTTGTCCTGAACAATTCCATCGGCTGGGCCGATGAGCTGTCCAGGTTTATTTTTATATGGATTTCCTTTCTCGGAGCCGTCCTCGCCTATAAGTCGGACGAACACGTGGGACTGAGCTTCGTCGTCGATAAAATAAAATCACAGGCTGTCAGGAAAACGCTCTTTTTCATTCAGCGTCTGGCGGTTCTCATTGTTCTGTTAATTATGACTTATTACGGGTACATCGTTACGGTCAGCGCCAGAAACGTTTCGCCGGCCCTTTCCATAACCCTGTCCACCGTTTATATGATAGTCCCTTTCAGCGCATTTCTGATGTGCCTGCTGGCCATAGGGAAAATAGCGGCCCTTTTTACCGGAAAGGACAATAATGCCGCTGAAGATTCGGAGGTAACGCTCTAATGCTTTGGATATTTTTACTCGTTCTGTTTATATCTGTTCTTATAGGGATTCCCGTGGTTTTTTCCCTGGGCGTGGCCAATGTGGTTCTTCTCTTTCTGATGGATCTGCCGCTCACCGTACTTCCCAGCAAGATGATTTCGGGGATGAACAGCTTTCCGCTTCTGGCCATTCCCTTTTTCATGTTCGTCGGCGAGGTCATGAACCAGGGCGGCATCGCCAAGAGACTGGTAAAGCTGGCCGATGCCATGATCGGCCATATTCCCGGCGGATTGGGCCATGTCAACATTATGGCCAGCATGTTTTTCGGCGGGATCAGCGGTTCGGCCATTGCTGACACGGCGGCCATCGGGGGGCTTATGGTCCCTCCCATGGTCCAGCAGAAATATCCCGCTCCCTATTCGGCGGCTGTAACGGCCAGTTCGGCTGTTATCGGGATTATCATCCCCCCCAGCATTCCCTTTATCTTTTTCGGAATCGTGACGAGCACGTCTATTGCGAAGCTTTTCCTCGGAGGGATTATACCGGGGATTCTCGTGGGGCTGGCGCTGATGGTCACGACATACATTACCAGTACGAAACACAGGTACGGTGTAGTCGGAGAGGGACAGAAATTTTCTTTGAAAAAAGTGGGCTCCTCCCTGAAAGAAGTCTGGCCTGCGCTGACTCTTCCCTTCATTGTGGTAGGAGGTATTCTCGGCGGCGTTTTCACCGCAACCGAAGCGGGAGCCGTTTCCGCCGTCGTGGCGCTCTTTCTGGGGCTTTTCTACTATAAAGAGATCAAACTCAGGGATCTTCCCCGGATTCTTCTCTCTTCGGCCCGGACGACGGCGATCGTTCTCTTCCTCTGCGGCATGGCCATGGTCTCCGCCTGGCTGCTGACAAGAGCCCATGTGCCGACCGATCTGGCCAGACTTCTGACCAGCATAACCCAGTCGAAAATCCTCATCCTGCTCATGGCGAACCTGCTGCTCTTCCTGATCGGTTTCATTATGGACCTGATTCCGGCCATTCTCATTCTGGCTCCCATCCTGACGCCCGTTATGGTCCAGGTGGGGATCGATCCTGTCTTCTTCGGCGTCATCATGTCGATCAATCTGGGAATAGGTTTGATAACGCCTCCCGTGGGAACAGTTCTCTATGTGGCCTCGGGCGTGGCGAATGTGAAACTGGAAAAACTGGTGACATCGCTGATTCCCTTTCTCATCACCCTGCTTATCGTACTCGTGGTGCTCATTCTTTTCCCGAATCTCGTCATGTTTATTCCCAATCTGTTCTATTAGAGGACTGAAGATAGACCGGAAAATCTGTTCAACCGGATTTTCCGGTTGAAGGGCATTGGTGATCCTGATGGAGTTACTGATTGTTCCCGCCGGCGATCCTGGAATATTCAGCTTGCCAGAGCCGGCCGTCGGGGCGACAATAGATTATGGAGAACAGCAGTCGGTTATGAAGAAAGCGGCTTTAATTATCATCCTTCCCGTTTTTTTACTGGGAGGAATTTTCCTGATTCGGGCTGCAGGACAGATTGAACCTGATAAAAACTCAATTGATCCGGCCTCTTCTGCCTTTAACTGGAAAAGCCGGAGCGGATCGAAGCTCAATGTCATGTTCAATCTCCATCCCTGGGTTGAAATCATCGAACCTCTTCTCCCTGAATTTGAAAGGCTGACCGGTATCGATGTGCAGATCAGCATCTATCCGGAAGACCAGCTGAGAGCCAAGCGGAAAATCGAAATGGTTTCGGGCGTATCGGACGTCGATGTCTACATGATTATGCCGGGACACTCCCTGACCTTATACGAAAGGTCGGGATGGGTCACTCCCCTCGATGATTTTATGGATAATCCGATTCTCACCAATCCGGATTTCCGCAGAGATGACTTTTTTCCCGCCGCTCTCGAAGCGGGGCGCCGCCATGACAGCCAGTACGTCATTCCCATTCTTATGGAGACTTCGCTGCTCGCCTATAACAGGGAGATTCTGGCGGAATACGGCATTGATAATCCGCCGGCCACACTGGATGAACTGGAAGCGGTTTCCCGCAAAATCCATAACGAATCGAAGGGCGAAATATACGGCATAACCATGAGGGGGAAAAAGGCTTCGGCCACATCCCAATGGATCGATTTCCTCAGAGGATTCGGGGGCGACTGGCTTGAGGGAGACCGGTCGGGAATGGGCACTCAGGAGGCGATACTGGCAACGGCTTACTACGGTAGGCTGCTGCGTCTCTACGGACCGAAGAGCGCTCCCAGCAACGGGTGGTACGAGAGCATCTCCATTTTTATGGAAGGGCGCGCCGCCATGATTTACGACGCCAGCGTTTTCAAAATCCATTATGAGGACGGAGCCTCTTCCCGAATCGCAGGAAAAGTGGGGTATTCGCTTATCCCCGCGGGACCGGCGGGAACGACGCCCCACATCTCCACCTGGGGACTGTCCATCTACAGCGGTTCGGAAAACAGGGAAGCGGCCTGGCTGCTGATCCAGTGGCTGACAAACGAAGCCAATTCGCTGCAGGCCCTTCTGAACGGGATCCCGGCGGCGAGAAGCTCCGTCTGGGAGAATGAGGCTTTTATCAGCCACGACACTACGCCCCAGTGGACGCAAGCTTCGAAAGAGAGCTATGCTCTCGCTTCTCCCTATTGGAATCCTCCCGTTGCCGATGTGGACAGCTACCGCGAAGCGGTCGGCAGCGCGATCGTCGAATCCATTCTGGGCAACTATGTGGCTACGGCCTGCCATGTCGCGGAAGCCCTGACGAATTCTCTTCTGGAAAAAGAGCCATGACGATCAGAAAAAAGATTTTTCTGTCCTATGTGGTTCTGGTCAGCTTTCTCATAATCTATTCCCTCCTCCTGTTCACTCTGGGGGTCTTTCAGAGAAGGATGGAGGACGATGTTCTGGCTTTAAGCCGGTCCAAGCAGATCTGGAACGATATTCTCATTTCCATGAATGAACTGCAGTACAACTGGTCCGACGGGGAAACCTACAGGCAGTTCAAAGAGCAGTATCAGAGTCTCGACAGTTATTTCCGGGAGCTGGAGAACAGACCGCGGAAGAACATCATCGACCTGAATAAAACTCTGAACAGACGAATGAAGGACCTCGTTAACACATGGATGGTTGCCCGGGAGGGGATTCTCGAGGTTTTTTCAGTTATCGAAAGCCCTGACTTCCAGAGGGTGGTTCTCCAGCTGGAGAGAAAGCCCGGTCTTCAGAGGATCAATCATCTCTGGATGGAACTCTATTACAGTGCCTATGCCGCCGATAACAGGGATGCCTACATTCTGCGGAATCTGATCGACAGCATAGAGTTCTTTCCCATTTACAGCGAAACCGTCAATAAGCTGTTTGATGTGATCATCTCCGAAGTCGATGTGCTGACCTCGGTTCTCCGCTATGTGGAAATCCTTGTTTCCCTGAGCCTTTTCCTCCTCTTTATCGGGATCGCGCTTCTTTATTCCTTCCGCTTTTCCAATTCCATATCCAGGCCGATTATGGATCTCAGTTACAGGTTGTCGTCCTTCGTGGGAAAGACCCTCAAACTGAAGCACTCTCCCGATCTGGATGAGCTGGCCCTGCTGGAGGAATCGGTGGGCAATCTCATCGCCCACTATACGGATCTGTCGGTGCAGGCGGGCCGGCTGGCCATGGGGGAAATCGATTCTCCCATTCTCGATCTTCAGGAGCACGGCGTCGTGGGGCGGGCTTTGAAGGACATCAATCTCTATCTGATGGAGCTGGCGGAAACGAGCCAGTGGATAAAAAACGGGAACTACGGAGCCAGAATCCGGATCAAATCCGATAAGGATATCCTCGCTTCGAACTTCAATGTCATGTCAAAGGTTATCGAGGAGAAGATCTCGACACTTAAAAATATTTTCGAAGCCGTAGAGGAAAGCATCATCGTCATCAACAGGAAGGGCTTTATCATCGAGGGAAACAGCAAATTCCTCCAGCTCGTAGGGCTGGAAGGGGACACCGATCTGAGCGAAGAGAAGATGAACCTGAACCGTTTCTTCTATTCCGGCGATCTTCCCGATGAGCTGTTCGACAGCAGCAATGACAATATTCTCTATACTGACCTGAAGGATATTTATAACGAACCCATTCCCGTTAAACTGCTGTCCCGGAAAATGCCCGAAGACCAGAGCGTGGGAGAACAGTTTATGCTCTTTATAACAAACGAGACCCTGAAGATGAGGATGGAACGGGAGAGGGACACCTTACGCGCCCAGGCCGTCGAGTCGGAGCTTATGGCCCTGCGGGCCCAGATCAATCCCCATTTTCTCTTCAACACCCTGAACGGCATAGCCCATCTGATCGAAAGCGGCAGCGACAAAGCGGTCGTGATGATAGAAAAGCTGGCGGAACTCTTCCGCTATTCCCTGGTATCGACCCGCCGGATCACTGTGCTTCTTTCCGAAGAGCTCAATATCATCAAACAGTTTATGGATATCGAAAAAATGCGATACGGCGATAACCTGGAAGTCGAGTATCATGTCGATAAAGAGCTTCTCCACAATACCATACCTCCCATGCTTCTGCAGCCCATCGTGGAGAATGCCGTGAAATACGGGTCCGATGACGGGGGGAAAATCCACATAACCTTCGAAATCGTCAAAGAAGGCTCTTTTCTCATCGTGACCATATCGGACCGGGGGACCCAGGCTGTGAATCCCCATATCCTGCTGGAACAGCAGGGCACGGGAATCCGCAACGTCAACAGGAGAATGATGACCCTCTACAACCAGGCGATCCAGTTCGTACAGAACGATCCCCGGGGCTTGAAAGTTATACTTAAAATACCGGAGACTGCCAGTGAATACAATTAGCGCCCTTATTGTCGATGACGAAAAACCGGCCAGAGACCGGGTCCGCTTTTTTCTCGAAGATATCAATGAGATCTCCATCGCCGGAGAAGCGGAAAACGGGGAAGAGGGGTTAAAGCTTATTGAGAAGTTGAAACCCGATCTGCTGATCCTCGATATTCAGATGCCCCAGCTGGACGGATTCGGAATGCTGGGCAAATGCTCCTATCATCCCGCGGTCATTTTTATCAGCGCCTATGACGAATACGCCATCAATGCCTTTGAAGTCAACGCGGTCGATTATCTGTTGAAGCCCTATACGAAACAGCGTTTTGTCGATGCTATGAACCGCGTTCTGGCATATGTGAAAGATACCGGTTACTGGGAGAGCAAGGTGTCCAGTCTCCTCGAGTCCCGGCAGGAGCAAAGTGATCTTCTGGAACATATCAGCGTCAGGAAGGGCAATACCTATCGCGTTTTTGATGTGAATGAAATCGATTACTTTAAAATGGACGGCGGACTTCTCTTTCTCCACAGCAGGGGAGAGCGGTATCTGATCGATTCTACGCTCAATCAGCTGGAAAAGAGGCTTCCCCCGGCGCTCTATTACCGGATCCATAGAAATGCCATTGCCAATCTGAAGAACATCAGGGAAATCCTTCCCTGGGGACAGGGGCGCCTGGCTCTGGATTTCGGAACGTCGGGCAGAATCCAGGTCAGCAAGGAAAAGGTCAGTGCCTTCAGGAAGAAGGTGGGGCTGAAGATCTGAACCGTTCGGTAATCGCTTTCATCCCGTCCGGCTCGGGAGCCTGAAAGGAAACTCTTTCGCCTGTTGCCGGATGATTGAATGAGAGGCTTCCGCAATGGAGGAGCAGTCTTTCATTGCCCCAGTATTCCGCCAGAATGCGATTGTGCCTCAGATCGCCGTGACTCGTATCTCCTATGACGGGATGGCCGGTTCCCGCCATATGGCGGCGGATCTGATGGTAGCGCCCCGTTTCCGGCTTGACCCTGATCAGGGAGTACCGCGAAGTGGCGTACCGGTTGTTGGCGACCGGGATTTCAATCGTTCCCAATCTGAGAAAACGGGTCAGGGCGTTCTGGAGTTCTCCCTCCCCATCCTTGGTGAGGGGTCTGTCTATTGTCCCTTCCGGTCCGGTGAAGCCTCTTACAACGGCTGTGTATTCCTTCTCTATTTCATTCTTTAGAAATGATTCACCGAGAATTCTGGCTGTCTGACTCCCGAAGGTGCAGATAATCAGTCCCGATGTCGCCCGGTCGAGGCGGTGGACCGGCGAGGGGGGATCGGAGAACATTGTCCTGAGCCTGTCCACGACGGAATCCCTGTCACAAGCCATCTTCGTCTGATGAGTCAGTAAGCCCGCCGGTTTGTTTATTATGGCAATGTAATCGTCTCTGTAGATTATTTCCAGATCCTTTTCTTCCATCAGCAGATCTTAGCGCAGAACTGATAAGTGTGCTACTATCTTTGTATGGAAATAATCAGCCTCATAGCCGTCGCAGTTCTCATTTTTACCCTTATCGGACAGAACCGGAAAATCTCTGAAATCCGGAGCGAACAGGATTATCTGAAACAGCGCTTACGAGATCTTGCCGACTCTCTTGAAAGTCAGAATCAGAAAAATGATTTTTTCTCGGCTATGGGAAAGGATGATACCGAAGTCCATTCCGAACCCGATGAATATCCCTCGGACCGGGATACTTCAAACAGGGAGGAAGAGGATGTCCCGGAATCACCTGCACAGGCTCCTGTTGCCGAACCTTCCGGGGTAAAGCGGCTGGCCGATCAGCTCCTGAAAAACTGGATCGGAATCCTGGGCACGGTCATTCTCGTTCTGGGCTTCGGCTTTCTGGGAACCTATGTGGCATTTACTCTTACCGAATTCGGGCGGTTCCTCCTGTTCATCGGAGCTGTCGCTCTCATAGCCGGGGGCTCCTGGCTGCTGGAGAAGCGGTTCAGGCTTATGAACCTGGCGCTCTGGCTCCGCTCCGCTTCGGGGGCCATTTTGCTTTTCGCCTGTATCGGGTCCTCGGGAATTCCCGGCTTCAAATGGATCGACAATCCGATTGCCGGACTGATCCTGCTCATCCTGGGCGTTGCCGCCAACATCGCCATGGGACATTTATCGGGCCGGCAGATAATCGCTTCGGTCCATGTCTTTCTGAGTCTTCTGGCCATTTCCATGGCTCCGCCGGCGCTCCTTCCCTTTCTCGTCGCGCTGGCTGTGGTGCTTTACGGCTTATATCTGACCTACCGGAAAAAATGGGATGTCCATTTTCTCCTTATAATCAGTCTCTTTTTTCTCTATCATCTTATCTGGCATTTCCGGTTCGGAGGGGCAGGGCAGTCCGGGCTTTCGCTGAATGACGAAGCGGTGGCCCTGTTTTCTGTCACCCTGGTTTTCCTCTTCAGCCTTCTGGGCCATTACCGGCATGTTTACAGCCAGAAAAAATTCGAGACTGTTCCCTTTCTGACCCATTTCCTCAACTGGGTCTTCTTCGGCAACGGCCTGTATCTCTACCGGAATCTGATCCCACTGAAATTCCTTCTTCTGGGAGCCGGCGCCGTCATGGCTTACCTGATTGCGAGGAGAGCCAAAACTCTGAAGATCCGATGGCTCTTCGTTACCGATGCCCTGGCTTCGAACCTGCTCATGATCCTCTCGCTTGCGGCTCTCTATCCCTACGGAGTGAGCTGGTTTTATATCAGCCTGATCATTTTCGCCGAAACGGTTCTGTTTCTGATTATAGCCGTTCTGGAGAAAGAGAGCCTGCTGACCCGGATCTCCTATTTCCTGGCTCTGGCGGCCGGGACGGCAACGGTTCTCTTCGCTTACGCTCTCGCCTTCGAGAGTTCCCCGCAGCCCGTCGCCGCAGGGGCTTTGAGCGCCGCGCTTCTCGGGGCGACAGCTTTATACGCGCTTTTCAGCCGGAAAAACACTCACTTTTCCAAGGTAGATAAAAGGATGTCCGGATCCGTCGCGGTTTTTATGCCCGTCCAGGTTCCCGCCGTCTATGCTCTTGCGGGCGATTGGACCTACTCCTTTTTATCGGTTCTGCTTCTGATTCCTCTTCTGTGGGTCAAGGACAGAAACCGGAATCCCTCTCTGGCGATCGCCGTCAAAATCATCGCTCCCGTTCTGGTCCTTTTTACGCTTATCTCTTCAGAAAACTTTTACAGCTCAATCCCTGCGCAGATGCTTTATTTTATTCCCATGGCCGCCGTCCTCACAGTCCTGGCCTATTATTCCCGGATCATCATCCCCTGGAATCCCGGCGGAATGAAATCGGCTGCTCTGCCGGCGGACCGGGATGAATCCCCGCGGAGCAGCGCCTTCGCTTTGTTTCTGCTGAACATCTTTCTCATAGCCCAGAGCCTCCTCTTCTTTCAGGACAAGTCAGATTATGTGTTCGGAATGGTTCTTTTCGTTCTATCGATTTTCAATCTCGAAACGGGAAAAGCCTTTCCGGTTATCGGGACGCCCCAGAAACGCATCGCCTTTTTTGAGTTTATTCTTTTTCTGATTGTTCATTTCACGGTAAACCGCGAACTGAAAGGATACCTTCTGCTCGATTTGCAGGCTGTGGCATTGGCCGTCTACTGGGTTCTCCGGAGCGCCGGGGATCTCTCCCGGGAGAATGTGTTCTTCCGGTTTGTTTTCCGGCATATTCTGGAACTGCTCTATATCGTAGCCATAGCTCTAACCGCTCTGGAAATTGAGACCCGGTGGCACCCGGTCATCTGGATCGGACTGGCCGTTCTGTCGCTTTTCTTCTCCTGGTCCCGCCGGACCGATCTCAGCCGTATCAGACTCTATTCGGTTTTTCTCTCCTGGGCCGCGGCGTTTCAGCTCTGCTTCTTCCTCGGGTTCGAGCGCAGCGGCTGGCTGACCGGGGCGATCGTCATCGCCCTGAATACGGTTTACCTGATCCTCTTCCGATACAAAGCCCGGCTCGATGAGTTCGCCGGAGAGGGCAGCTACAGGCTTCTCTCTTCTCTGGCCCGGACCATTCATAAAAAACCGGATCTCTGGCTCTTTTATCCCTTTTTCGCGGCGGTAGCTCTCTACATCTTCTTCCGGTTCAACAGGAACATCATCACCCTCATGTTTGTCTTCGAAAGCCTTCTCATCTTCCTGCTGAGCCTGAAACTCCGGGAAAACACCTTCCGATTTATCGCCATGGCGGGCATCGCCGGATCGCTGATCAGGCTCGTGTTCTTCGATCTGACCAATTCGGGAACGGTCCTGCGGGCTCTGGTTTTTATCGGCATGGGCGTGGTTATGGTGATTATGAATGTCCTTTACAGTCATGTGCGGGCAAAAGGGGCGTGATGGCCGCCACTCTATAGAGGACAATTTTCTCTATCAGTCCGGCGGGCAGATCTTTATCGAGAGGAAACCTGATCGCTCCTTTTGAGGTCTGATAGCTTTCCAGCTCCGAAGCGAACTCTTCGATTCCGGCGGGCGTGGGGTAGAAACCTATGTGGTTTTTATGGCCGGCAAAATGAACGAGGTTCTCTCCCTGATGATACGTCGGCATCCCGTAGGTCATTTTTTCCGTGGCCAGGGGTGCCGATTTTCTGATTATCTCTCTCAGCTGTTTCAGTTTGGCCAGGGACTCTCCCGTGAACGTCTCCATATAGGCATCGACTTCCGGGGAGGGCTCCACTTTGAAATAGGTCCCCGTTTCCAGCAGCTTCGCCTCAATCTTCTTCAGAACCGAAGGGCCCAGGCCGTGGAGGGAGGCAATTTCATCAATCGTATATTTCGTAAAATCGCTGAAATCTTCAATCTTCAGAGTCTGGAGCGCTCTGACCGCCGGCGCCGGCATTTTCAAATCTATCATAATAAAATTATACGCCCTGTTTGAGGACATTGAACAGCTTTCTCTATTCCCCGGGTTATTCGAAAAACCAGGGGAGAAACCGGGTCGTCTGCGGTGTTGCCAAATCTTCCCGATAGAAGTAGAATTCCTCACCTATGAATAACAACGACGAAATCATGATCAGGGCGGAAGCTCTGACAAAGAAATATGGTGAATTCACCGCCGTAGACGGCATTAATTTCTCTGTGAAAAAAGGGGAGTCCTTCGGACTTCTGGGACCTAACGGAGCCGGGAAGTCCACGACCATGAGAATGATCGCCGCCGTTTCGAAGCGGAGCGGGGGGGAATTGACCATTCTGGGCAAGGATCCCGATCGGGACGGACCCGATATCAGAGCCCATCTGGGCGTGGTTCCCCAGACTGACAATCTGGATACGGAAATCAAGGTGAAGGACAATCTTTATGTCTACGGCCGCTATTTCGGACTTCCCGGTAAATTCCTCAGGGAAAAAAGCCGAGATCTCCTGGAATTCGCCCAGCTGACGGAAAAAGCCGATGCTAAAGTCGACACCCTTTCCGGCGGTATGAAACGGAGGCTCACGATCGCCCGGGCTCTGATCAATGAGCCCGATATTCTCCTGCTCGACGAGCCGACGACAGGGCTCGATCCCCAGGCGCGGCATATCCTCTGGGACCGTCTCTTCCGCCTGAAGGAGGAAGGGGTGACACAGGTCATAACCACCCATTATATGGATGAGGCGGAGCAGCTCTGCGACAGGCTCATCGTTATCGACCAGGGAAAGATCATGGCCGAGGGATCTCCGGCGGAACTGATTCAGCGCTATTCGAGCCGCGAAGTGGCGGAATTGCGCTTCGGTTCTGACAGGAACGCGACGGCCGCCGATAAACTGGCCGATCTGGGAGACCGGATGGAAATTCTCCCCGACAGGATTCTCATCTACGCCGATAACGGAGAAGCTGTTCTCGAAGCCGTCGCGTCCAGGGGATTCAAGCCCCTTACCAGCCTGGTCAGGCGTTCCAGCCTCGAGGATGTTTTTCTGCGGCTGACCGGAAGGAGCCTTGTCGAATGAGTTCATCATCTCTGGAAAAAAAGGCCCTTAGCGGGGCGGCTGTTCATTTCGGTGAGCGCCGGAGCTCAAAGGCCGGGATGTTCGGCGCCTGGTACGCGGCGGAACACCGGCTTCTCACCATGAGGGCTTTTGTCAGCACGATTGTGGCGACGAGCATATTCAATCCCCTGATGTACCTTTTCGCGCTGGGAGTCGGAATCGGCAGTTATGTGGACCGCGGGGCCGGCGGAGCGCTGTTCGGCGTGTCCTATCTCACATTCGTAGGACCGGCCCTTCTGGCCTCGGCATCTATCAACGCCGTGTTTGAGGAAACCAGTTATCCCGTTATGGGCGGGTTCAAGTGGACCCGTGAATTCTACGCCATGCACGCGGCGCCCCTCCGTCCCGATCAGATCGCTTCGGGCGTCCTGATCGCCGCGATAATCCGTTCGGTTTTCACTGTTCTGGTTTTCTGGATTATGCTCCGCCTGTTCGGGACTCTTCCCTCCCCGAGGGCTATTCTCGTGCTCCCGGCGGCTGTACTCTGCGGATTGGGAATCGGTTCGGTCATGGCCGCGCTGGCTGCCAGCCTCAAAGATGATGACGGGTGGTTCGCTATGATCAACAGAATGGTCATAGCGCCGATGTTTCTCTTTTCGGGGACATTCTATCCCCTTGAGCAGATGCCGGTCTGGATCAGGTGGATCGGCTGGATGTCTCCTCTCTGGCATGCTGCGGATTTTGGCCGGTGGGCGGGATTTGATCACACTGTAGAACCGTGGCTCGTAATCGTTCATGCCGCTTATCTCATAGCTCTGGCCGGCTTCGGATGGTTTCTCGCGGCCCGGCAGTTCGCAAGGAGGCTGGAGGAATGAGCGAAGCGAAAAGAAATATTCCGCCCCGTTACAGGGGGCCCTTTTCCCATATCTTCTCGGGCCGGGCCCATACGGTTGTGCTCCGCTCCCTCTATGCCCTGAAGACCTCAGCCTGGTATATAGTCCTTTCGGGTTTTTTCGAGCCGCTCTTTTATCTTCTGGCCTTCGGTCTGGGGGTGGGGAAGCTGATCGACGGCGTGACGGGTCCGGCCGGTCAGCCCATCGCCTATGCGGCTTTTATCGCTCCGGCGCTCCTCGCCACTTCGGCGATGAACGGGGCCTTTTACGATTCGACCTGGAACGTCTATTTCAAGATGCGCTTCGCCCGGCTATACGAAGGGATGCTGGCGACGAGCCTCGGGCCGATGGATGTGGCTCTCGGTGAGATTGTCTACGCACTGCTGCGCGGGCTGGTTTATTCGACGGGATTCCTCATCGTCATGTATGCCATGGGGCTGGTTCTCTCTCCCTGGGGATTCCTGGCCGTTCCCGCCGCCCTGGTCATCGCCTTCGGATTTTCCGCCTGCGGGATGGCCGTAACGAGTTATCTGAAAAACTTTCAGGAGATGGACTGGCTGAATTTTGTTATGCTGCCCATGTTTCTCTTTTCGGCGACGCTCTATCCCATAACGGTTTATCCTCCGGCCATTCAGTTGCTGGTCAAGGCTCTGCCTCTCTGGCACGGCGTGGAACTGATCCGCCATTTGACCATCGGCCCTCCCGGCATGGCTGTGCTGGGGCATCTGGCCTATTATGCCGTGATGATCGCTGTCGGGCTGACCTTTACGACCCGCAGGCTGACAAAGCTGTTTATGAGTTGATGTCGGGGATTTCCGTTTTTTCCACGTTCCAGGACTCGTATATCCCGTCGATCAATTCTTTTTCTTCGCGGAGAAAAATGTTGAATTTTTCAAGAATATCACGGTGCTCTATTGACGAGAGATTGTGGTTTGCAACATCGAAAGGAAGATCCCGATCGAAGGCGATCCGGTCTTCCAGTCCTTTTTGCCGGGCCGTATAGAAAGCGGGAATAACCGAGAGATAGCCGGCTTCAAAACGTCCGCTCACGAGCATGGCGATCATGGAATCGTAGGTATTGATTTCAATCAGTCTTATACTGCCGTATTTGATGTACACTTCGAGTGACGGCGCCGTATAACCGCGGATAGTGCCAATGTCTCTGTACTTGATAATAGAACGGCCGGTGTTCTCTTTTCGGACAATCAGCCCGTCGAGAACGACCATCAGGGGCATGCTGTAATAAATCGCTTGTTCCGGAGCGTTCCAGTCGGGATTGTCGGGGTACCGGAAATCGAGCTGTCCCGAAAGGTAATTTTCGGTCAGTCTCAGAATGGGATAGGGCTTGAATTCAAAATCTATACCCGACTTTTCGGCGAAAGCATTCAGTATGTCCGGCGCGATTCCAATGAAATTTCCCAGACTATCAAAACCGTAGAAAGGCATATAGGAAACTTCTTCCACGCCTATGGAATAGGTTTCTGCGTTAAGAAACGATGAAACGGTCAGAAGGAATAGAGAAAGAAAGCGATTTTTCGATTTTGCGAGCTTTGCCACAATTATATTTTAGCTATCAGGTTCAGAATAATCAAACATTAAGTACTTTCTTTTGCGGATCTCTTCATCATTGACATTGGAGTCAAATAGGCCGCTGGATTACGCCGTATATGTCAAACCCATCAGCTATGAAAGCCTCAATAAGTCATTTCATGCACTGGCACGGAATCTGCTTTACTGAAATCAGGAGCGTACAAATGGCGATAAAAGATGCGGAAAATTATATCGGGGAAATTGCTGTCAATCGGATATTTCAACCCGGTCCCGGCCCTTCTCCTTGGCACGGTAGAGAGCGTCGTCAGCTCTCTGGAGAACATCATCAACGGGCTCTCTTCCATCGGATGTTGTCGCTCCGATGCTCACTGTTACAGACGGAGTTCCCTCAAGTTTCCATGAGCGGATGGATGCCAGAAGCCTTTCGATAATCTGAAATATTTCTGCATTGCTTTTTAACGACAAAAGAAGGAGGAATTCATCACCTCCCCATCTGGCGGCATAATCATAGGGGCGGATGGATTCGACAAAGATTGAAGAAACAGCTTTCAGAACTGTATCGCCCATGGCATGGCCGTAAGTGTCATTAATCTCTTTGAAAAAATCGATATCAATCCAGACCAGTCCGTACCGGGCATCTGTTCGGGAACTGCGTTCTTTCTGATCATAAAGCCGTTCACTCATGCCCCTTCTGTTCAGAAGTCCGGTTAATGGGTCGGCCAGCATGAGGCTCTTAAGCTCCGAGGTTCTCTCTTCCACCTGCCGCTCCAGCTCGGCCGTATTGTTTTTTATCGCATCGGCCATTTCCCCGAAACTTCTTACCAGGCCGTTTATCTCTCCTTTCGCCCGGGGTAGTATGAGCGGCTCATGGGAATCCGATCCCAATCGGCGCGTCGCCTGTTCCAGCGCCGCAATCGGTTTGAAAAACTCATTTCCGAGAAAGAGAGTCAGAATGCCGAGTACGCTGAACAGGACCAGAATGAAAATGATCAGGGCGGGAACAAACCGGGATACCGGCATAATCTCCTGTATATCAAGCAGAGATATTTCATACCATCCGATTGTCGGAAGGTAGGCGATTCCCGCCAGTATCTGCTTTCCGTCTATCCCGGCATTTAATGTTTTTACTGTGTGGAAATCATCGGCATCGAGAAGGTCCTCCATTATGGAATAGGCTTTTGCACTTTCTTCCGGATTGGTAAACAGCAGGTCGATCGTATGTTTTTCATGTTCCGGTTTGACAAAGCTCGCATAATCGATCATTTCCGGGTCGCGGTAGAGCTGTATGGCTCCATACCTGTCTACAAAAAGTGTCGAAACACCAGCCTGGTGGACATTAACTACTTCCGAAAGAAAAGCATCCAGAGGAATGCCGGTTCCGACGACTCCCAGAACATTCTCCCCGCTGCCGCTCCGATGGTCCCGCATGAGTACATCGATCCACAAGCTGGTTATGCCCAGTTCCACATCGGGGTTTACGTTCAGATGAAAATCGAGTCCCTCTTCCATAAGTCTGTAGAACCAGACATCCTCATCGCTCTGCGGATCCAGAAAGTAGCGCAGTTCCCGGCCGGCGTACTCATTCTTTTCGTTGTTGTGAAAATAAGCTCCGTTTCCCCGCAGCCCGACGAAATAGTTCCGGGATTGGAATACTTCCCGGTAATCCTCCATTTCCTCCAGAGCTGTATCGACGAGCTCGGGATTTTCGGGATTCAGGGCCAGATTCTGAATAGCCTTATTTCCGGCCATATCGAATGCGATATTTATTTCCCTTTCCAGCGGCTGGAGGATCCTCGCGGAATCGTTTAAAACCTGAATTTCAACGACCCGCCGGCCCCAGCTGTTCACTATGGATGAAACGATTTCAGCCACAAGGAGATATGTCAGGACAGAAGCCGCTATAAGAAGCGAAAAGGTGATTATTGAGAAACGCAGTTTCAGGCTCATCCCGGAATCAGAATCGGACATAATTCAATTTTAGTACAGGGTGAACGGGACTACAACTCCTCATCCTCAAGGATATTCCCGTCGCCCACCGTATCGAGAACCACAGAATGGACATCGTAATCGAACCACTTCCGGAAATTATCCAGGGTAAACCCCTCGGGCCGGATCTCATCGTCGGGATAGTGTCCGCTCAGCTCGTATTCCAGCAGGTCGAGATAGTTCTCCTCGATCCACTCTTCGATGGACTCCGCCTCATCATCGCTGACCAGATAGACGGTTCTGTCCTCGTTGATCATCTCCAGAGTCATCTTTCCCCCGTCGTCATAAGGGTCGTTTTTATTGATCCAGTCCAGTGCGGGTTGTTTGTATGTCAGTACCAGAGCGCCTCTGTTTATCATTATTTTCTCCTCTTCGCCCGGTTCGTGGGCTCGGCCTCATAGGGATTGTCGGGCCAGTCGTGTTTCGGGTACCGGCCTTTCAGATCCTTTTTCACTTCATTGTAGGTGTTATCCCAGAAGCTTTTCAAGTCTCTGGTTATCTGAATGGGACGGGAGGCCGGGGAGAGAAGATGGATTGTCAGCTGATGTTTTCCCCCGCAGAGTAGGGGCGTTCTGTCCAACCCGAAAAGCTCCTGAATCCTGACACTCAGAAAGGGTTCTTTTTCCGAATAATCTATGGGGATTTTCGATCCGCTGGGCACGATGAGGTGTGTCGGTGCCAGTTCATCCAATTGCCTGAGCCGTGTCCAGTCAACCAACCCCTTCAGGGCATCGAGGAGTGGTATTTCGGTTAACCGGCTTTTTATATTCATACCGCCCAGAAAAGGCGTCAGCCAATTCAAATTCTCTGTAAGGGCTTCATCGCTGAGATCGGGATATTCCTCGAATCCCTCGCGGCGGAGGAAGAGAATGCGGTTGCGGAACAGCGTCGCTTCTTTATTCCAGTTCAGGTCATTCAAACCGCCTTGAGCCAGATAGCGGCACAGCGCTTCGCGGAAGCGTTCCGGTTCTATGCTGTTCAGTTTCTGTTCTTTCAGTACCAGGTGCCCGAGTTTTCTCATTTTCAGAGCGGCAAAACGGTTTTTCTCTTTATCGAAGCTCAGCGTTTCCTCTTCTCTGATCGCCTCTCCGAGTTTTTCCATGATTTCCTCTTCCCTCAGAGCGGCGGCAAGAGAAATCCGCGGAACAGGTCCTGTTCCTCCCAGCGAGGGAATAACAAGATAATCGCAGTGGGAGAGGGAATCTCCTTCTTCAATCGAAGCCTGGCTGCCGTTGGAAAGTGAATAGGTTCCATCAGCCCTTCTTTTTCCGACCCTGTCGGGGTAGGCTGAGAGGAGAAGGGCACCGGGAGAAATTTCCTTTTCGGCATCTTGCTCTTTTTTCCCTTTCCCTATGGATCGACTGTATTCCCTGATCCGGTTTGCCGCATTCCTGTCGATTGATCCTCCGGGAGGGGTCTTACCTGTCAGAGCCTCCAGTCTGTATAATATATCGGTCTGATGATAATCCCTGGGGAATCGCAGGCAGTCCCTCTCGGAAAGAAGCGCCGCCAGATCTCTGGCTTTTCTGGATGCTCCGGTCTTCCCTCCATCCAGAACCATGGCTCCCAGGCGGGGATGGAGGGGCAGATCGCTGATTTGTTTTCCTTTTTCGGTTATACCTGTCCTGTCGATAGCACCCAGTTCCTCCAGAAGCATCCGGCTGCCACGGAAGATCGAGTCATTCGGTCTGGTCAGCCATGTCAGTTTACTGTAATCGTCATAGCCCCAGCGGGCGAGAACCAGTGCCGGGCCGCTCAGGTCTTCAACGGCGATTCCCGGTTCTCCGAAGGGATCGAGCCGTTTGTGTTCATTCCAGAGGCGGTAACAGATACCGCTTTCAAGCCGTCCCGCCCGGCCTGTTCTCTGATCGGCCGATGCCCGGGAGACAGGCAGAGTTTCCAGGCTGTCCATTCCCGTCCGGGGATTGAACCGGGGAGTGCGTATCAGCCCCGAATCGATGACCACCCGGATTCCTTTTATCGTCAGACTCGATTCGGCAATGGAGGTCGCGAGAACGATTTTACGTTTTCCCTCTTCGGCCGGTTCGATGGCCTGTTCCTGTTCCTCCCGCGAAAGGTTTCCATAAAGAGGAAAGACTTCAACAGAACCGGGAAGAGAATCTGAGAGCATCGACTGGACTTGCCGGATTTCCCCGACGCCCGGAAGAAAGACAAGAATGCTGCCCCTTTCCTCTCTGACCGCTTCCCTGATAATCCGGACCGTATGGCCGATCAGATCCCGGTCCCGGTCCTCCCTGTAGCGGATCTCGACGGGGTAGCTTTTACCCTCGCTGGATATTACCGGTGCGCTGCCCAGATATTCGGCAACGGGAGCCGCATCGAGGGTGGCCGACATGACCATAATCTTCAGGTCTTCCCGGAGAATCTCCCGGCTCTCCTTTAAAAGCGTAAGAGCCAGATCGGCATCGAGAGAGCGTTCGTGAAATTCGTCGAAAATGACCAGAGCCGTATCGCCCAGTTCCGGGTCGCGAACCAGTCTGTTGAGAAACACCCCTTCGGTAACCACTTCGATGATTGTGCGGTCCGATACTTTTCTGTCCAGATGAACCGAGTAGCCGACCCGTTCTCCCGTCTTTTCTCCCAGCTGCCGGGCCATCCACCAGGCGGCATTCCGGGCCGCCAGCCGTCTGGGCTCCAGCATGACGATCTTTTTCCCCTTCAGCCAGGGCCGATCGATCAGCTCAAGGGGGACGGCTGTGGTCTTTCCCGCTCCGGGAGGGGCCTCGATAACCAGGGAAGATTCCCTTTCGAGAGTATCCAGAATTTGAGGCATTACATCGTATACGGGAAGGTCGCGGTTCATGATCAGCATTGTACAGGAGTGAGCCTTCTGTGGGAACTGAAGGAGTTCTTTCAGCGGTTTAAAATGCTGTGCAACTCTTCCGCCGTTTCCAGTGCGCTGTCGAATTTACCCGGTGAGATATGGTAGTGAAACATATAAATGGATGGCTGAGACAGGAAAGGCTCTGTTCAGGATATTTTCTTCAGTTTTGAAAATTTGTATTCTTCAATCAGTTGGCTGTACTTATCATAGACAATTCCGGCGACGCTTTCCCAGGAGCGGTACAGGTCCCTGTGGGCTCCCGCCCCTGTCCTGCGGAGACGTTCTTTATCAGCCATGATTTCAGAAATCCTCTCGGCATAGGCTTCTGATGTGTCCCGGCTTAAAAAACCGTTTTCATTATCGATTATTCCGTTGGCCGTCGTGGCCCCCTCGATGAAAACCGTAGGAACAAATAATCCCGCGGCCTCTCTCGTTGCCAGGGAGGCATTGTCGTAAAGTGAGGGGAACAGAAACAAATCGGCTGCACTGTAAACCGCTTTCAGTTCTTTGCGGTCATAGACCGGACCGATGAACTGAATATGACTCTCCAGGCCCAGTTTTCTTACCAGATTCTGCATTTCCGGCAGGTCGCTTCCATTTCCGACAAAGCGCATCTGGAACTCCGTCCCCCGGTCGTGGAGTATTTTCAGGGCTTCGATAATCCGGCGGATATTTTTCACCCATCGGTGCTGTCCCACATAGAGAAAAACCGGAGAGGAATCATCGGTTCCCAGCAGTTGTCTTCCCGATCCGATAAGCTCCTCCATGTTTTCCTTTTCCTGAAGGGCAATATCGCTGCCGTTCGGAACGTAGTCTATCGGACCTTTATAGCCGTAGGAGCGAAGAGTCTCAATGATTGCCTCATTGGGAACCCAGACGGCATCGGCATTGTTGTAGAACTGGACAATGAGCCTGATCAGCTGATCCAGAGGGGTGTCGAGGGGGAGCCACCGGGCAAAATCATCGCGGTATTTGGAATGAAAGGTCGCGACAATGGGGATATTCCGTTTTCTCGCCAGAGACAAGGCATATCCGCCGCTTACAAAGGGGCAATGGGCGTGGACTATATCGAAAGGGATGGTCTCGATACGGCTATTGAAAGTTCTGTCGATTCTCGGAAGACCAAGCCTGTAGGGACCGTTTTTCTGGATCGGCAGAGAGGCGAACCGAAGTATATAATCCTGAGAATCCGAATAGCCCGGTACTTTCGGCCCGATGGCGAAAGACGGGCTGTATTTTTTGTTGAGCCAGTAGGCGTAGTTCTGTGCTGTAATGGCGACCCCATCCATAATAGGCGCCAGTGAATCGTTGAATTGACCGCTAATAATCATATCTCTACCATTCTGAATCCTGAAAAATCTTCAATTCCAATGTACTTATTCGAATAATAATCGTCAAAGAATTATCAGGGAAAATTAGAGATTTATAAGAACTCAAACTATTCTTTAAGACATAAGGGAGGTTCTAAATGGTCGATTATACAGCCGGGGGCGGGGAGGAAAAGAAAAAGGGGGGATGCCTGACCGTTCTTCTTGTCATAGTGATTCTTATTGCCGGTACGGTTGCCGCAGTCCGGTTTCTGCTGCCTTCGTTCATAGCCGGAGCGTCGTCGGGAAGTCCCGTTTACAGGATTCTTCCCGAAGAGGTCCGCAGCCAGCTGAATCTTCTCAATTCCCGTATCGATGGGAATCTCGGGGAAATGGAGAAATACATATCAGATAAGAACACACTTATTTCCCTTGTCGAATCTTTTGATTTTCAGACTCTGAAAGCTCTTGTGGAAGACCCGGATTTCCCTGAAATCGGGAACACTCAGGATCTGATCGATCTGTCCGGGAGATATATCGATTTGTCCGAAGTTGATGTGGGCGCTCTTAAAAGGGAATACGACAGCTCTATCCCTCCGGAGGATTTGAACCGGATCAGAGAGCAGATCGCAAATAATCCGGTTCTGGCCGGAATGACTTTCAATCTGTTCAAAGAGACGATTCTGAAATCTCTTTACAAAGGCGACCCCGTCGTACCTGAAGAAGAGATTTCAGAACCGGAGCAAAGCGGTCAATCGGGCGGCAGCGCTACGACAAAGAAGAAAAAGTGAAGCACGACACGGACATATCGATTTCGAATCCCGCCCCTCTGTAGAGCTTCAGTGCCTGATCGTTCTCTCCGTTGACAACGAGCATACAGTCTTTCAGACCGTTTTCCTGACCTATGGCAATACCGGCTTTCAGAAGTTCCCGGCCCAGTCCTATGCCCTGATATTCGGGAATCAGCGCTATGGGCGCAATAAAGCTGAAGTCTCCCGATTCATCTTCCTCTTTGATCACCCTTAGTATTCCGACGCCTTTTTCCCCGTGGCGCAGTATGGCCATTCCTCCGGGCAGAAGATCTGAATCGTGAAAGTGTTTCAGCACATCTTCTCGGCTCAAAGGGGTCTGCGAACCCTTCAGATGGCGGAATGCCCTGTTTCTGATCTCTCCGTACAGATCCGCATCAGTGTCCCCTTTCATCGCCTCCAGAGTATAACCGGAGGGAAATGAGGAGAGGGCAGACTCTTTGTTTTTCCGGACCATGACATAGGATGTTCTGTAATAGGAGAAGCCGAGGCCGCTTACGATCGCCTGTACCTCCTTCAATCTGTCGGGAAGAAACATTTCGACCTTATCAACGGGGCAGCTGATCGGCTGAGCAGAATCCCATAGGGCCCGATAGTGATCCATATCTGTTGATTCGCAGTGAAATATGCGGACCCGCGCTCTATTGCCTCTGACAAAATAGTCATCGCAGATCAGTGACAGAACACCGCATAGCGCATCGCCCTCCCGGAGTAGCCAGGTCGGATTTTCCGGCCCCGGGGCAAAATCCGCCAGATCCTTTTCATTGAGAAAGGATTCATCGTGATCGAATTTGTGTTTTGCGCAGTACTCGAGAAACTCGTCTCTTGAACTGCTGTTCAGTTTCGTTACATTCATACTTCATCATGCTATGCCGGGGAAAATTCTTCCAGAGAAATATCAATTGTAATCAAATATTCAGAGACTCGAGGTCCAGAGGAATAAGCAGCTCGAAAGTTGTCCCTTCGGGGGAGCTTGTCAGTTCGATACAGCCCCGGTGTTCCTCGACAATCCGCTTCACTGAAGTCAGCCCCAGCCCGATTGCGTCTCCGGTCTCTTTTGTCGTGAAGAAGGGATCAAAAATTTTCTCCCTGATATCATCGGGTATGCCCTGTCCCGTGTCTGTAACTTTGATGGAGCAGTAGCGTCCCGGGTAAACGCTGTAAAGGGAGCGGTAACAGTAATCCCGGTTGAGTGATCTCTCATTCATGATGAAAGCAACTGTTCCTCCTGGCTCCACAGCCTGGCCGGCATTGATTCCCAGATTGAGTAGGGCATTCTGCAATGATGAGCTTTCGCAGTTGATGAAACAGGGGGCGCTTTCGTTTTCAAAATGAAAGTCGATGTTCTTTTTGATTGTGATCCGGAGTATTTCAACCACTTCTTCGACCAGCGTCTGCATATCGACCCGTCTTATGGAACTTCTGTTGCTCTGGCTGAAATTGATAAGCCTGCTGACCAGTTCCGCTCCGTCTCCGCAGGATTCGTAAATCATCCGGGCATATTTCCGCGACTTTTCATCGAGAGACCGCTCGGGATTGAGAAGGAGCTGAGATGAGGACATGATGCCTGACAGAATATTATTGAAGTCGTGGGCGATTCCTCCCGCAAGCTGACCGATCGATTCGAGCTTCTGGGCCTGGAGGAGATGTTCCAGAATGGAACGCCTTTCTTCCATAAGCCCGACCATCTCTGAAATATCCTTTTTAATGGATACGAAACCGCTGATCTGATTTTTCTCGTCATAGAACGGGGAAATGGAAATGTCCTGGACAAGCGGGGCGCCGTCCTTTTTGTTATTGGTAAACTGGCCTCTCCAGGGAGTCCCCTTCTCTACATCCTTCCACAGTTCCTCTGTTTTTCTGAGATTTTCCGCTGTTGTAGACCTGAATATCTCTTCCGGTCTTCTGCCCAGTATGTCTGTGAGGGTACAGCCGTGCATGGACAGGAACGCCGGATTGGCATATATGAGCCTTCGTTTCCTGTCGTATAGCTCGATTGTATCTATGATCTGTTCCGCGGCCTGACGGAGATGTCTGAGAAATACTTCCGCTTTTCTCCTTTTTATATAGTTGAGGAGAAGAACGAGAAGGGTAATGAGCAGCAGAATGAAGACCGAAGAATAGATGATGATTTTCACAATATGATCTTTGGCAAACGTTCCGGGAGAATTTATCACCTCGCTCCCTTCGGGCAGATTGTCCATGGAAATCCCGAACCGTTCCAGCTCGTTGTAGTCAAAAAAATACCGGTTCGGACTGGTCTCGATAACCTTCATGGAATCTATGCTCCCGCCTCTGAAAATTTCGAGAGCCATGCCGGCTGCTGTCTCAGCCTGATCATAGTGACTGATCAGTCTGCCTCCGAGAATTCCGTCTCCCAGTCCGTGATACCATAAATGATATATGGGCACTTCCGATGAAGCGTAAATGAGCTTCAGACTCTGATTGAAGCTTTTGCTCTCACTCTCCCTGTCGAAATAGGCGGAGAGAAGCAGAATCGCGCTCCGTCTGTTCAATTGCACCAGCCCGTCGGCCAATTCGTCCCACGAGAGCTTTCTCAGATCGAGGTTGAGGAAATTATATCCGGGAAAATGTTCTTTTTCGGACCAGAACGTTTTAAGGTCTCCCTTGCCGCTGGGAGTGCCGTCGACTATGGCTGTTATATTCCGCAATTCGGGATTCTGATTGATCATAAGCCCGATAGTATCTCTCATCGATACTTTTTCTATGACGCCTGTAACTCCCGGCAGGTCATTCATGGATAGGGCCGTCTCAATATCATTGACTCCGAAAAAAATGATCGGCATGCCTTTGAACAGCCCCTCTTGTTCCTGAAGTGCAAAAGTCAGGGCGTTATCATCGCCGGTTATCACCAGATCATAGGTGTTGCTATTGGCTAATTTAAAGGAGAGGTACTGCCGGAACATCTGCCGGTTTTCCTCCCCGGGAAAGCGCTTGGTATCCATGAACTCGACATCGAATTCGATATCCTGCGGTTTGAACGTATCCCGGATTCCCTCGACCTGGTGGATGAAAGTGGAGAAGGATGGATGATAGGAACTTATAAAAAGCACGGAGCGGTTCTGTTCCTCTCCCGCAAGGGAAAAAGTAAATACCGTCATTATGAGCAGAACCGATAATGTTTTTGCAGGGATATTGCCTTTCATTTTTTTAAATTATGGAACAAAGGATTGATAAAATCCAATATTGGGACAGAAGGTTTTCCTATTCAGCCCCTTTTTTTTCTGCTAACATAATTTCATGATGTTTTTATGGACCACAATACATGTAAGCGATATGGAAAAGTCGCTGGATTTTTACACAAAAGCGGTCAAACTCAGGATTGACAGAAAATACAGTCCGGTCCCGCATATGGAACTGGCTTTTCTGGGAGACGGCGAAACAAAAGTCGAATTGATCCGGGACAGGAATGCCGGGGCTGTCAGTCTTGAATGTCCTGTCTCTCTGGGTTTCAGGACCGAATCGCTCGATAAGAAGATGGAAGAACTCGAATCCATGGGAATACCTGTAGCGGAAGGACCTTTTCAGCCGAATCCCGGTATCAGGTTTTTTTATGTCAGAGATCCCGATGGTTTGAAAATTCAGTTTGTCGAAGTAAAAGAGTGATTTTCTGAAAAAATCAGTCTGTAGCCGATGGCATTTCCCGGGCTCCCGACTTCCGGTGAATACAGGAATTCCAGAGAGCCCGGTTTAAAAATCCTCACTTCCCTCCAGGCCGTTTTTCCCTCGGGAAGGAAAGCTTTTGTTTCAATGGCGAACAGGGCGGAGGAACTTCCGGCCTCCAGTAATGAAGCCTCTCTCCCGTCGGCTTGCCGGCTCCGGACAATTGTCTCCGCCTTGACGGCGGGGATTCCGCAATAGTTTAAAAAAATCTCATTTACATCGCCTGCGGGGGGGGGATCGGGAAGGTCTGAACACAATCGGGCAGACAGTTCCTGGATGATCAGGATATAGGCTTTACCATCAGCGGTCGCCAGTTTTTCGATACGGAAGACATCTTCGTCCCAGTCCGGTTCACCGGAAACCCGATTCGCCGAAAGTAACACTTCTCCGGAAACAAGACCGCAACTCTCCGCGCTCTTCCTGAAATCCACCAGATAGGAGAATTTCCGGTTTCTGATAAATGTCCCTATTCCTTTTTTAAATTCGAGAACCCCCTCCGATACGAGACTGGACAGCGCCTTGTTCGCTGTCGCCCGGCTTACTCCGAACCTCTCGCAGATAGCTCTTTCCGTGAGGAATTTTTCCCCGCTTTTATATTCTCCACCGGATATGAGGTTTTTGAGGTAACTATTCAGCTGCTGGTAGATCGGCGACTTATTGATCATATGGAAGATTGTATCATATTATCCTATGCTTTAGAAATGGAGTGGAAATGAAACGGATTTTTCCCCTTATATTACTGCTCGCCTTTGCTCCCTCTCTGTCCGGAGAAACATTGAGGAGTGTCCAGGCCTATGCGGACCACGGCGACCGCGATGCCCAGTTCAAGCTGGGGCTCTGGTATTATTCGGGCTATAAAGTGGAGCGGGATTTCGAAAAAGCGGCGGCTTATTTCGCTCTGTCAGCCGATCAGAAACATCTCGATGCCTATTTTCTCCTCGGCTATATGAAATATTACGGAGAGGGGATTGAACAGGACGTACAGAAAGGACTGGAACTGTTCGAACAGGCCGCCCTTCTGGGGCATGTGGAAGCCCAGTTCGATCTCGGCTTTATCTATTACAAGGGGCTTCTGACGGAAATGAACCGCGAAAAAGGTCTGGAGTTTATTTCCATGGCGGCGGAAAACGGCTACAGAAAAGCGCAGGATTTTCTTCACTCCATCCATACAGATCCGTAAAACCGGCTCATAACCCCGCTGTTGTCCGTCGATGATCTGAATATGATGTTTCAGAAAAAAACTGAAGCGGCTTTGTTCGCTCTCCTGATGATTCTGGCTGCTCCTTCTCTTCAGGCCGGGGAGACTATTCTACGGTTTATTCAGACTGAGGGACAGGTCCTCCATGCCGATGCCAGGGTGGAGGAACAGGTTTATATCAACGGCTATTTGAATCACAGTGCCCGGATCGATGAATTTTCACTTTCCAAAGTCATCGGAGTCGGTGAAAGCGGGACAGCTGTTCTCGATGCCGAGTTCCGGACTGTCGAGAGAATTGAAGGATACCCCGGATACTACGAGTGGGTCAGTTCCGAATCGGTCCGGCTTGAAAGAGAGGCTTCGGGTATCATGAGCGTCCCCCGAGATGCGGCCCGGCCGGTTCTCCGTCATGTCCCGTCTTTTCCCTCCGGTCCGGTTTCGCCCGGTGATACCTGGAGCTCCCCCGCCGAAGAAGTTCATGTCCTGCGCATAAACGGAGTCGTTTACGGTCCCTACAGAAGTACAGCTCAGGTTCTCTATACATACAGGGAGACCCGTCTGATCGAGGGGAGGGAGGCCGCTCTTATCGATCTGGAATACAGCCTTTATCTGCCGGTTCGACAGGCGGGAGAACCGGTCCGTCTCATTTCCGGCCAGTCACAGCAGCATCTTGTCTGGGATATCGGACATGGCCGGCCTCTGAGCAAAAGGGAAAATTTCGAATTTCTCATGATGATGAGCAACGGAACGTCCCAGGAATTTGTGGGCAGCGGCTATACGGAATACAGGGAAACCGAAAGCCTGGACCGGGAAAGGACTGCCGAAGCGCTGAGAGATGAACTGGGCGAAGGTTCCGGAGTACAGGTGGTGCCGACGGGAGAAGGCATTCTTTTATCTCTGGCCGAACTGGACAGCATTCTCTTTGATCCGGAATCGTCCGAACTGAGAGAGGAGGAGTCATCCCGGCTGAACCGCCTGGCCGAAATCCTGGAGAAATACACCGACAGGGATATCCTCATAACCGGGCATACCGCCGACTACGGGACGGCTGAGGGGCGCAGCCGGCTCTCATTCGAAAGGGCTTCCGCCGTAGCCGACCGCCTCTTCCCCCGGGGGAGGAGAGGAGCGGGTAAACTCTTTCTCAGGGGAGCCGGCAGTTCGGAACCGGCGGGAACCGACAGGGAAAACAGAAGGGTGGAAATTCTCATCCTCGATTGATTTCAGAACTTCTTCAAAAGATGATTGATCTTCACGCCAAGAGATTGTAAAATGCATCCTGTAATCAGGAGAGGTGCCGGAGTGGTCGAACGGGCCTGACTCGAAATCAGGTGTACTGTACGCAGTACCGAGGGTTCGAATCCCTCCTTCTCCGATTTCTTTATCCGGTCTTTTTTATATTTCAAAGATAAAACTGGAACCCTCATTCAATCTGCTTTCCGCCCGTATCTGTCCCTTGTGCTTATCGATAAACTCTTTGCAGATCAGCAGCCCCAGACCGGATCCCCTTTCCCGATTGGTTCCCCTGGTGCTCATATTGGTGGCAATATTGAAGAGCGAATCAATTTTTTCCTGACTCATGCCGACTCCGCTGTCTATTATGCTGACTTTTGCCTGGGGAACACCTTTTTCGACTCTCACGGTTATGGTGCCGTTTTCCCCGGTAAACTTGATGGCGTTGGATATGAGATTTCTCACGACCGCATCGATCATATTGCCGTCGATGAGAGGCGAGAGCTCATCAATGATTTCCGGAACAATCGTAATGCCTTTTTCTCCCGCATTGTGCTCGAAGAGCTCGATGTTGTTTTCCACAATTTCTTTCAGAGGGTAGTTCATCGGGGAGAATGATATCAATCCTCTTTGCGCTCTCGACCAGGTGAGCAGGTTGTCGAGCAGGCGGTTGATGTTTCCCGCTCCTTCGTGGATATATCCCAGAAAATCCGTTTTTTCCTTTTCCGAAAGACCGAACCTGTCGGACTGCAGCATCTGGGAGAAATTGAGGATCGTGCTCAGGGGGTTTTTCAGATCGTGGGCTACTATGGAAAAGAATTTGTCCTTTGTGGCGTTGAGGTCGGTCAGCTGTTTCTTCGATTCTATAAGATCTTCAAGGGCGTGTTTCAACTCGGTTATATCCACGACGAAAGTAACCTTCTTCGGGCGTCCGTCCGGTCCTTCGATATGGGCCGCGTCAGCGAGGATCATGTGTTTTTCACCATCCTTGTCCTCGACTTCCCATTCGCCTCTTATTTCCCTTCCCTCTCTTATGAAATCGTCGTGCGCCTTGCTGAGATATTCCCTGTTCTCTTCGGGAACTATCATTGTAAAATGCTTTCCTATCAATTCCTCCCGTGAGTATTTATAGAGTTTGATGTAAGCGTCGTTCACCATTTCGAAATAGCCGGACTCATCTGTTATGCACATGGCCGCGACATTCTGGTTAAAGATGGTCCGGAATCTTTTCTCGCTCTCTTTCAGATGCTGTTCCTGCTCTTTCTTTTCCGAAATATCTCTGATAACGATGGTTGAAAACTGATATTCATCTCCGACAATGACAGGTGAAACGGCAATATCCAGATATTTGTCGAGATACTCCTCATAACTCTCCTGCTGGCAGACTTCCCGATTGTTTATGGCGCGGCAGCTGGGGCAGTCGTCAAAACGCCTGCGGCCGTGAATGGCATCGTAATAGAATGTCCCGATGAGCTCTCCGGTTTTCTTTCCGGTCAGTTTTTCGGCGCTTGAATTGGTATCGCGGATAACATAATCTCTGTCCACAAGAAAAATGGCATCATTGACCGATGCGAAGCTCTGCTTCCAGATTTCTTTTTCAAAATCGATCTGCCTTTCCAGCTCTTTTTCCTGAGTGACATCTATAACCGTTATGTTGGTCTGCCAGTCCTCGGAATCGGTCCTGCGGAAGCGGCGGCTCTCCATACGGCATTCTCTCAGTTCAGTTCTGTCCCGGTTGCCGGCAACCTGAAAAAAGAGAAAAATCATCAGATCCCTATCCGGATTATTCTGTAAATCCTGAAAATGAAAATAAAAGGCATCCTGGGACTGCGGAGCAATAAAGGCTGTCAGAGATTTTCCGAGAACCGCAGACCTGGCGGTGTTCAGGAAGTTGAGAAACGTGGCGTTCGCCTCCATTATGGTTCTGTCATCGTCAAGGGTGATATAGCCGGCGGGAGACTGATCGTAGAGAGCCTGGGCTCTTTTGGCGGCGAGCTCCTTTTCTCCGGTGATTCGTATCAGCTCTTCGTTCTGGTGTTCCAGTTCAATCTGATAAATCTGCAGCTCCTCCACCAGATTTTCCAGATTGTCCGTATAGAGTTCCGGTTCCGTCTGCTTCTTCTGACGTAAAATTTCTTCTGCTTTTTTTCTCAGTCTGTCATAATCCTGCATTTCTACAGAAATTATAAAGGCAAATTCTGTTCTTCTCAATCCTTCTTTTATACAGCAGGTTTGAAGGCGCTGAATTTCATGCAGATCATCAGGGGGATTCCCAGTTTATATACCACCCCGTAGCGGGAACGGCCGTATCATCCATTGAGCTGTGGAATTCCGATTCATGGTCTCCTGAAACCGAACTTACGGCAAAATCATAGGTCCCGTAAGCCAGCATGGTATTGTCTATGGTAAAATCGAGATCCATTCCCGAATCGGAGATACCAAGCAGAACCCAGTTGAAGCTGCCGTGTTCCCTGTAATAAACGCGGTAATGATCGGCAGACAGGTCTTCGCTGTCCCAGCTTATGGTAAAGTCCGGTCCCGTCAGATCGAATTGCTGTTCCTTCTTGTTTATGAGGTTGAAATCCAGGTCTACTGCCGTAAGGGTTTCATTGGCGATTAGAACGGTTTCTACTGTTCCCGCTACAACAGTTTCCCCGTCGAGAAGAGAGGCCGTGAGTTTATAGAATCCCGCGCCCAGCCCCGTCGTCAGTCCGGCCGCCACGCCGGCTTCAATTGTGAAACTGATGGAAACAGGATCTCCCGTCAATGTCGTCAAATTCAGATTCAGGACAGGATCGGCAATCAGGTCCTCATTCCAGCGCAGCGAAAGGTCGAGTGTTCCCGTTCCCGATACATCGTAGAGAACGATCGTCAGATAAGAGATGTCTCCCGGTTCCACATACAGAGAGCCCGTACCTTCGGCAATAACTTGATCGGAGCTGTCACAGGCCCTGACATGGAGCGTCCATTCTCCGGTCAGCAATTCCGGCAGATGGACCGAAGTCGCGGTTGAAACGATATTGAACACAGCGCCTGATGTGTGCGTGCCCTCAATTATGTAACTGGCCGGTCCGCCATCCCCGTCGGGCAGGGCGGAACGCATGGTAAGGGGATCCAGTTTTATGTTAACCTCACCTTTCGTCTCCCTTTCGCTGAGCAGCATGGGCGAGCAGGAGAGAGGCAGGAGAAGCATCAGCCATAGAAGCGGATATGTCTGTTTTGATAAAATCTTCATTTTCTCATTCCTGTTTACTTTCGCTTAGGGCTGGTTCACCCGAAAGATATGATTCAGGGAGCCGCTGCGGGTCAGGTCGCCGTTGAGGGCGATTACGTCGAGTCTGTATATTCCCGTATCCAGATCCCATCCGAAGGAGACCGATTCACCGCTTCCCAGAGGGAATCCGTTGAGATACCAGTCGTATGAGATGAGTTCCGTCTCCCCGGGGGATGAGGCTGTCACTGTCATGGAAGATCCGTAGGTGATGCTTTCATAGGCGCCGTAGAGGGTTATTCCGATCGGTTCGTTCAGATCCACATCGATTCCGATTTCACCCGACCCGTTCAGGCTGTTTACATCGCTGAAGTCGAAAAAGCCTCTTGTCGTCTCTCCCGCCACGATCCGCACCGTTTCCGCCGACCCCGTTACGACTGTGTCTGTGTCGAGCAACTGGAGCAGCAGCGTGTAGTACCCGGCTTCCAGTTCGACGGCCGCCGCGGCGCTTCCCTCTCCGTTACCGTTGAAATCCAGCGGAAAAGCCGTGCCTCCGGGAGGCAGCAGACTGGCGAAGATATAGGCCGTGGACAGATCTTCCGGTTCCCAGATGAGAGACAGTTCCAGATTCCCGGTTCCGTCGAGCGGTGTGACAGTGATATCTGCAGAAGTCGTTTCTCCTGCATAAATGGTGATAGCGCCGCTGCCCGATCCGATGACCTGTCCCGATTCGTTAAGCGCTTCCGCCTCGATCAACCAGTTCCCCGGTGTCAGGTCTTCGATGACATTCATGCTTTTCAGTGTCTCGAGACTGAAGGTGTGTTCCCCCGGCCCCAGGCCGCTTATTCTGTAAGAGTGGGGATCCATGGAAATTTCCGGCAGAATGCTGCGGGAAACACTGTCTCCTATGGACAATTCCATGGAGCCCACAGTGATTTCGGGCAGGTCGCAAGATGCCGCCAGAGCCGTAACAATAAGTATGATCAATATTCTTTTCATTTTTATCCTCCTGAAATCCCCCGATGGGGAATGTTCTCTCTATGGCAAGTTCCGTGCCATTATGAGAGAACCTCAGGATGGGAATAGAGCGGGATATGAGCAGAAGCGGAAATGCGATTACATATTTGTATGTTATGGTTATTACGAAATTGTAATCAGGCAATGTTCACCGGTTTTTCTGCCAGCTCGAATGGGCGATGGTGTATTTTGAAATTTTGTAATTCAGCGATCGACTGGATATCCGGAGACGCTCGGCCGCTTTTTTCTGAATCCAGCCGCACTGCTCAAGAGCCTGAAGGATGATCTGTTTTTCCATTTCCTCAAGAGAAAGGGTTCCCACTGCCGCCGAGAGAGGGGGAACCGGCGCGGAACTCTGATTCCGGTCTGACGGCAGATAGATATCGTCGCAGTTGATCTCGCTCTCAGCCATGAGAACGGCCCTTTCCATGACGTTCTCGAGCTCCCGGATATTTCCGGGCCATTTGTATCCCAGCAGCTTGTCTTCGGCGGCGCGGCTCATTCTGAAAATTTTGCGGTTTATCTTCTTCGAGTAGCGGAGCATGAAAAAACGGGCCAGCGTGAGGATATCGGACTGGCGCTCCCGCAAGGGCGGGAGATCTATCCGGATGACATTGAGCCGGTACAGGAGATCGTCACGGAAATTCCCTCTTGTGATTTCCTCTTCCAGATTTTTATTCGTGGCTGATATGATCCGGACGTTCACCTGTATCGTCCGGCTGCTGCCCAGCCTTTCGAAGGTCTGCTCCTGGAGAACCCGCAGAACTTTCGCCTGGGTTTTCAGGCTCATGTCTGCCACTTCATCGAGGAATATCGTCCCTCCGTCAGCCTGTTCGAACCGGCCGATTCTCGCCTTGTCGGCCCCGGTGAACGCGCCCTTCTCATGGCCGAAAAGTTCGCTTTCCAGAAGCTCGTCGGGAAGGGCCGCGCAATTGACGCGGACGAAGGCCTTGTCGGCTCTCAGGCTGTTGTAGTGAACCAGGCCGGCGATCATTTCCTTTCCCGTTCCGGTTTCACCCCTTAGCATGATGGTCGTGTCGCTTCTGGACACCTTTTCCACGATATTCAGGACCTCCCTGAACCGGGGGCTGTCGCCGATAACTTCTCCGGCTTTGTAAATAAGGTGCTGCTGGCCTCTCAGGTTCTGTGCTTCCAGGTGAAGGCGTCTGATTTCCAGGGCTTTCTCCACTTTGACATAGAGCTCCCCCTGGTTGAAGGGTTTTCTCACAAAATCCGCCGCGCCTTCTTTAATGGCCTGCACCACAGCGGAAACCTCTTCCACCGGTGAAGACACGATGATCATCGTATGGCAGGCCAGCGCTTCTGTTTCGCGGATCAGACCGATGATATTCCCCCCTTCGAGATCGCATTCGCTGATGATCACATCGAGAGAGCGGGTCCGGAGGATTTCCAGAGCCGCGGGAAAATCGGGAACTCCAATAATGTTATGCCCGCTTCCCGTGAAGAAATGCAGTGTTCTTTTGCGGACTTTTTCGTCCCTGTCGATTATAAGTAAACTAGCCACGTTAACTTAAATAATATACCTCAATTTTCCAGTGAAACACTTTCTGCGAGAAAAGGTGCGTGGTTTGAGGTAAAAACCGGCAGGTTCCGGTTCAGTATGGTGCGGATTTCCCGAATCGACCGGAAATCCTTTGTCAGGAAATTCCGGATATTCACTCTGTTCCAGCCTCCGGGATGGGCAAACTCCCGGTAGAGGGAGAGATCGCCGTCGTAGAAGAATCCCGATTCGAGACCTTCCGCTTCCTCGCTGTTGACGGGCATATTGAAGATGGAGACGTTGAGGAAATCAATATATGAGCTGTAGGCCGCTACAAAGTCTTTTGTCCGCTCCGCACTGTCGCGCCTCTCGGCAGGAGTTCCGAACATGATATAGACAAAGGTCGATATTCCCGCCTCTTTCAGGTTCTCCAGAATGATGCTGACCATATCGAGCCGGATTCCCTTCTTCAGGCTGTTGAGTACCTGCTGGTCTCCCGATTCCAGGCCGAGACAGAGCATCCGGCATCCCGATCCGGCCAGATTCCGGCAGAAGGCTTTATCCGTCATGGCCGGCAGGAAGCGGCTGAATCCGTACCATCGCGGGCCGGGAGGTCTTCTGACGATTTCATCCATCAGCAGAGGACTGATTTCGCTGTCGCAGAGGTGGATCAGTGCCGGGCTGTGCTGCTCTGAAAGGCTTATCAGATCGTCAACCGCCGCTGCCGCGCCGGTTTCGCAATAGGGATTGTCCTCCCACTTTTCCGAGCAGAACGTGCATCGCTTCCAGGAGCAGCCCCTTGAGCCCGAATAGGGGAGAATCCTGCCCGGAGTGAGATAGGAGTTTTCGTCGTACAAATCCCCGTACCAGGGGCGGCCGGAGCCTTTATAAGTCCGGCCGGCAAAGCGGACCACCGCCTCTTCGCCTTTGCCCCCGTAAACATCATCTGCCATTGAGAAGAGGAAGCTCGTATCGGAGGGGCCCTTGAGCCATGAGTTTATAAGCCCCCCGCCGATCTGAATCCTTATATGGGGGAAAGCCTTTCTGATCCAGCCGCAGATGGCCAGTCCCGTCAGGGCCTGACTGAGATAGATCAGGGACAGCCCGACGATATGGTTTTCTTTGTCTCTGAAAAGTGAATCCAGTCTTTCTCTGAACCAGGGGAAGTAGAGGTTCTCTTCCGGATTGCTCCAGCTTTTTATAAGATCATCGGAGCTCAGCGGATTGAGCGAAGGATCATCGTAGTCCGCGGGAGATAAGCGGATCCCTCTCTCCGCGACGGGCCTGCTCGAAGAGGCGAGCAGCTTTATCTCGTGGACCTGTCTCTTGTAATTGTCCAGCGATGAAATGGCGGAGGGGAACGTGAGGATTTTTTCTCTCTTCCTGAAGACTCTGGCGGCCTGTCTGTCTTCTTCGCTGAAGCGGGGCTGCCCGGTCAGCCATATATAGCCTTCCAGAGCGCCGTCCAGTATGGTGACAGGCTCTCCCGCGGCTTTCAGGGCGCCGGCCAGATGGGCCAGAGCGACAGGCGGTTCGCAGTTTCTCGCCTGGGGCGGATGAATCAGAAGCATGGATGGAGTATAGCACGGCTCGGGGTTAAGGGGAATTACAGCCGGGACGGCTTATCATCAATTCTCTTTGACAGAGTCCTTCCGGAAAAATATACGGCTATAATCACGATCACAGGTCTCTCGCCCTGATTTATCCCTTGCTGGAAAAGAAAAAGGCCTCGCTCCATATCTCCGTGGTGAATACGGCGGGATTACCCTTGATGGAGGATGTGCGTTTTCCTCCGGATCTCGACAGCGATATACTGATTGCTTTGTGCGGAGAACTGGTTGAACGATTCGATAATCTCTCGGTTTTCAGTTTCGGAATGCCCGCGGTCGTCCGCAAAGGGATCATAGGACTCTGCGAACTGGATAAATTGAGCCGCTTTGAGCCGGAAATGGACGGGAGCTATAAAAAGGGACTGTTTCACCGGGGAATGAAGCTTTTAACCTGCGGTTTCGAGATGATTGACTTATAATGGAAGACAAAGAATGAAAGAACTGAAAATCAAACAAATGTACAGGTCGGAAAACTCAAAGATCTGCATCGATATAAAAGTGGAATACTACAGGGAGGTTTTTCACTCCTGGGATTTCTCTCCGTTGCTGAACAGGGATCTGGACGATGACTTATTCGAATATCTCGAGGAATGCACCCGGGAGATTCCCCGGAAGTATCCCCTCAAGATAGTCATGCACATGCCTGAAAAGGCCCGGGATGAAAAAAAAGAGGAACTGAACACAACCAGCTTCCGCAATTTTTTTCAGTATAAAATGCGAAAGAGAAGGATTTCCCGCAGGAAGACCTACAACAGCGCGCTCCGCTATGCCCTCTACGGCCTTGTTTTTATCGGGATCGGCTATTTTGCCGAGAACCTGGTTAAACATTACGCTCTTCTGAAAATCCTCCGGGAAGGGGTCTTCATCGGAGGATGGGTTCTGTTCTGGGAACTGTTCTCCACAATCTTTTTTACAAAGAACGACCTGAATGAATCCATCCAGATTCTCCAGCGCCTCTCCGCGGCGGAGATCGAGTATCGGTATAACTGAAGGCGGTTTTAGAAATCGAACCGGTTTATCTTTCCCCTTTCCAGATAGACCGCCTTTTCCTTCAGAATCCTGTTCTCCGGAATCAGAAGCCGGATTTCCCGGCTTCTCACGGCTCCCGAAATGGCGAGGCTGCCTTCCTCCAGAGTGATTTCCAGTTTTTCATATTCACCTGAGGCATAGTTTTCTGACCATCCGTCATCGCTGAACAGAACCGTAGTGCTATATCCCTTTGAGGGGGGATAGAGGAAAAGAGCATTCCCCTCCATGGCTATAACGCCGCCTTCCCGGGCGAAGACCGGCATCTCATCGAGGGCGAAGGCTTCCTCATACCATCCGCCGGTTTTTTCCCTCAGATCGAAGAGATTGATCCATTTCCCTTCGGGCAGATAATATCTTCTTTTTGCCTGCCCTGACGCCGCATCGGTTACCGGTGCGACGAGCAGACTGTCCCCGAAGAAATATTGATCCTTTATGTTCCAGGTTTCACCGTCTCCGGGATATTCCAGAAAGAGCGGGCGCATCATGGGAACGCCCTCTGCCGCCGTCTCCCAGGCTGTGGAATAAATATAGGGCAGGAGGCGGTAGCGCCAGTCGATGAGGCCTGAAATGATTTTCTCCGGTTTATCGCCCAGGCTCCAGGGTTCCCTCGGGGAAGTCCCGTGGGCTCTGAAGACCGGTGAGAAGAGACCGAACTGGTACCACCGCACCAGAAGTTCCGGTGAAGGCTGTCCCGTAAAGCCTCCCACGTCGCTTCCCCAGAAGGAAAAGCCCGACAGGGCGGCGTTCAGTCCCAGGGGGATCTGATCGGCCAGGCCCTGAAAAGTCGCCGGAACATCGCCCGACCAGTTGGACACGCCATAACCGGCGCTTCCCGTGTAGCCGCTCCGGCTCAGGATGAAGAGCCTCTCATCGGGATAGCTCTCTTTCATGGACCTGTAGATCATTTCTGACCAGGCCCTGTTGTAGTAATTGTGAAATTCATGTTCCTGCAGGCCCTTCATCCGGACCGTGCGGGGAACATTTTCCGGTTCACCCAGATCGGTCCAGAAGCCGTCGATCCCCTGTTCCCTCATTCGAACATACTGGGACCCCCAGACTTCCACCGATTTATCACCGAAGGGATTCATAATCGAGCCGTCTTCGGAAGCGAAGCACCACCAGTCCTTCCAGCGCACGGGAGCCCCTTCGCTGTTGGAGCCGAGGAGGCCGGCGTCGGCCATAATATTGTAATTGGGCGAGTCCGATGTCACATAAGGCTCGCTGATGGTTATTGTTTTAATCCCTCTCTCCTCCAGATAGGAATCGAGGGCGGCGGGGTCCGGCCAACTCTCACGGTCCCAGTCGAGGTCGCCCATATGCTCGAACCAGTAGAGATCGAGAACCACCGCGCTGAGGTGGATCTGTCTCTTTTCGAATTCATCGACCAGATCGATGACTTCCTGCTGATTCCGGTAGCCGTATTTCGACTGGATAAAACCGTATGCCCAGCGGGGAAGAAGATTTCCCGAATCGCTGAACCGGTAGAATTCTGAAACGGCATCGAGAGGAGAGCCGGTGCAGCGGTAGATAAACTGCAGTTTCTTCGAACCTGAAGCTGCCTGAAACTCACCTGAGGAGGGGGCTCCGAACTGGAAGGCATCGTAGGCATGGCTGTTGTAGTAGAAGCTGTCCCCGTCGCTCGAATAGATCTGGGGAATGAACATATAGGTCTGGTCGCCGTACTGAGGGTAGTGATAGAGGGAGTATCTGTCATTTCCCTTGATGATATTTTTGGAGGATTGCCCCATTCCGTAGAGGTTTTCTCCCTCTCCGGTCTTTTTCTCCTCTATTATACGCTTGCCGCTGATGCTGAATCGGGACGAAAAGAGGAATCTGTCCGCCCTGTAGAAGGAAAGCAGATCGCCGGAACTGTAAATGCGGTATGAGCCCGAAGAATAAAAAGTTCGCCCTTCATCATCGCGCAGCTCCGCGAAGGGCAGGGCATTCCCTTCCGGTTGAAGGAAGAATTTCGCTTCGCCGGAAATTTCTTCCGACGCCGAGGCGGAAACGGTCAGATTATCCTGATCGCTGACATTAATCCCGATGAGGATTTCTCCGCTTCTAAATTGCAGGCTGTTCTCTACAATAGAAAATGCCCGGCTCCCGCCGGATTGGCACGATAGGAAGAGAATGAGGATCAGGGCTGGAAATATAAAAAACTTTTTCATGATGAAAAACCTCCGGTCGGAATAATAGTAACAGGGGTTTTATAATCATGCAAGCGTTTGCACTATGACTTCTTCCAGGAATGGATCATTGAGAGCAGATCAATCGTATGATCAATAAGAGAAAGGTCTCCTTCTTCGCCATGACCGGGCACAACAATCCGGGCTTCCGGAAATGTCTCTTTCAGGTTTTGAAGCGAATCGGGCCAATGGTCCAGATCGGCATCATCCATATTGCCCGGCATTCTGTTTGACAGTGCTTTGACGGAACAGCCGCCGAAGAGTATCTTCTGCCCCGGCAGCCAGACAGCCATGCTGTCTGTTCGTCGTTCCAGGGGGTGTCGATCAGTATCAGCTGTTCGTCGGAAACAAGAGCCAGTCCGTTGGCCGAAACCGGACCCCAGAGGGGGATATCAATTGAGGAAACATGGATCCACACCCGGGGGGCCAGCTCTTTCAGGTAGAGATCCTGTCTCCCCTTAATTTCTACAATCTGGCTGTAAAGAGGGGAAAAGAGGAAGAGGCAGCCGGCTATTGCCGGGAACATTTTTGAATGCATCAGTTTATTATAGAACTAATTTATTTTTAATCCAGAAATATGTGACATTTCTTGCCTGGTCCTGCCCGGTTGATTAAAATGAAATTATGTATGCAGCAAAAAGAACGATTGTCTTTTTCTCTCTTCTTGTATTCCTTCTATCCTGTAAATCCCAGATTCTGCCCGATGACAGTTCCGATTCCGAACCCATCGAATACGCCGGTCCTCCCCGGTTTGCCCAATCAGGCGGAGATACCTATTATATCGATCCGTCGACAGGTGACGATTCTAATGGGGGAACAGGTCCCGATTCAGCTTTTGCGAGCTTTGCTCCGGTCAACAGCAATACCTTGCCGCCCGGTACGACGATCCTGCTGAAACGGGGGGAAGTCTTTACAGGTCCTCTGTATCCCGGCAGCGGGGAAGAGGGGAATTACATTCGATATGGTGCCTATGGAACCGGAGAGAAGCCTCTTCTCATCGGGGCCGATGAATTGACAACAGGCGGATCATGGACATATCTGGGAAACAGCCTCTGGTCCTGGTCCGTTCCCTTCTCTGTGGATATCGGGCAGATCTACTTCGATGAAGGAATCCTGCCGGGCGATAAGAAATGGGCATCAGGGGATCTCGGCGTAGACGGCGATTTTTATATCGACAGGAATTCGGGTATTCTCTATCTCTACTCATCCTCCGATCCCCTGTCGGCCTATTCTTCCATTCTGGCGGCCCGGACGGAGCACATTATCAATTTCAGCGGCAGCTCTTATGTCCTTTTTGAAAACCTGTCGCTCCGGTACGGCGGAGCCCACGGTTTCGGCGGGGGGAATACGGACCATCTCATCATTCAGGATTGCGATTTCTCCTATATCGGAGGCGGGTGGCTTTCCGGCACCGATCATATCCGCTACGGCAACGGAATCGAGTTCTGGGGCAATGCGTCCAATCATCTGGTGCAGCGCAACACTTTCACGGAGATATACGATACGGCTCTAACAAACCAGAATCACACGACAAGGGCCGACCAGCACAATATTTATTACATGAACAATATTATAAGCCGCTGCGGACTGGCCTCTTTCGAGGTCTGGAACAGGCCTTCCTCTTCTCGGACGGCTCATATCTATTTCGTCCATAACACCTCGTACAATCCCGGATTCGGATGGGGCGCCGAGAGGGAGGACAGAAATTACTTTCATATCGCCCTTTTTTATCACGAAGCGGAAACAGATGATATCATTATAAAAGGAAACATTTTCTATTCATCTGCCACTCCGGCCGGAGCATTGTATAACGTCCTCCTCTATGGTGAAAACCAGGTCGGCTGGTTTTCCGGAATGCAGCTGAATTCCAATCTCTGGTTTGTTCCCGACGCGCCAGCCTTCGGATTCAAAAATGGAGACGCCTATTCTCTGTATGACAATCTGGAAGCTTTAAAAGCCGCAACGGGAAAAGGGGCGGACGGCCTCTGGGGCGAACCTGATTTTACCGATGCCTCCACCGGGGATTTTTCTCTGACCGACAGTTCTCCCGCAAGGAATCTGGTCCCCGAAACGGATTTCCGGACCAGCGATTATTCGGGGAATAACCTCTCCTATCCCTCTTCAGCGGGAGCCCTGGAATGAGCGGCGGCCTCGAAGCATTTATCAGGGATATGATGCCTGATATTACCCCCGATCAGCTGCGGGAGCTCGCGGAAGCGCTGCCGGTGATTGAACATCGCCGCGGCACAATCCTGGTCAGACAGGGAGACGCGGCTGAGGACTGCTATTTTGTCCTGAAAGGGTGCCTCCGGCTTTTTCATACCGATGAGGAGGGGAATGAACATACGGCGGAACTCTACACGGAGCTGCAGTCTCTGACCATCTTCGAAAGCTATAAAGAGGGCAAACCATCTCCCTATTCTGTGGAATGTGTGGAGGACTGCCTGCTCCTGGAAGGTGACATGCAGAATGAAGAGGAGATGAACCGGAAGTTCCCTTTTCTGCAGGATATTGTCCGCTCCGCCCTGGAATCGAACCTCGCGTCGGGGCAGATGGATATGGCCCTCTTCCGGTCATCCAGTCCTGAACGGCGCTACCTCCAGCTTCTGGAGAAGCGCCCCGGACTGGCCGGCCGCGTGCCCCAGCACCAGCTGGCCAGCTATCTGGGGATAACTCCCGAGTCCTTAAGCCGCCTCAAGAAGAGGCTTTACGGCGGGAAAAAGCAACCGTAAGAAGCCATATGGCCAGCAGCATCTCCGCAGAGGCCATGGGAAGGGAAAGCACTTTCTCCAGTAGAGCCGCTACCGTTTCAAAGCGGGGTCCGCTGTTATCGAGCAGGTGAATCAGGCTGTAGGCCGGTCCGGCGATGATCAGAAGTCCGGAGAGGATGAGGGGAACAAAGCCGCTTCTGAAAGCCGCGACGGCCAGCAGGGACAGGTGAAATCCGAAAACGATCAGGCCGACAGACCATATCCGGGCGAAGAGGCTTATGTTTTCATAGGCGACCTCCGGATCTGAAGCTCTGAAAAGAAAGATTATGGCTGTTGCCAGAAGAGCGCTGTAAATCAGCCGGAAAACTGCTGTACTCAGGCTCAGTCTGTATCCTGAAGTTTTAAAAAAACGGAACAGCTTGAAAGAGACGATTATATCGGTGAGAAGAATCACCAGCCAGAGTGCGATTTCCATCGATAGCAGGCCGGGATTCAACAGGACAGCCCTGTTTGTCGCCTCAGGGCTCTCCGGAATATAGAGCTGACCGTGAATGGCACCGTAGGCGATCCCGGCGGCAACAGCCATGATAATCAGGCTGAAACCTGACCAGAGTGCGGCGTTTTTCTGTTCTTTTACGAAAATATGTTTCTCTTTAATTGATTTCATATTATTAACTCCCGTATTTCTCATTGTTAAGTCCAATATAGTGTAAAGGAAATTCCCCTGTCATTGACGAAAGTTAAGAATGACATTTTCCAGTCAATTGAAGTAATCCTCAGGAAAAGGTATGCTTATGGTCGCACATCTTTTTTGGTAAAATAATCGGGAGGTTTTAAATATATGGAAAATATGGAAAATGAAGATTTCGCGACGATGTTCGAGAACAGCTATTCAGACATGGAAACGCTTGAACCGGGTCAGCAGATCGAGACGACAGTTATCTCCATTGCGGGAGAGACAGTCTTTCTCCAGCTGAGCGGAAAGAGCGAAGGGGTTCTCGACGCGGGCGAAGTAACCGACAAAGAGGGAAACCTCACGGTCAAAGAAGGCGATGCCATAAAGGCGTACTTCCTCTCTTCCCGGAATGGGGAGATGCGTTTCACCACAAAAATCAGCGGCGAAGAGGCTAATGACGAAGTCCTGGAAAATGCCTATCGGAATTCCATTCCTGTGGAAGGCCTGGTTCAGAAAGAGATCAAAGGCGGTTTCGAAGTTAAGATCGGGAATTCCAGAGCGTTCTGTCCCTATTCCCAGATGGGTCTGAAAAGGGTGGAAAACGCCGCGGAATATGTAGGTCAGCACCTCACTTTTAAAATTACCGAGTTCGGAGAAAAAGGACGGAACATCCTCGTCTCCAACAGAGTCATTCTCGAAGAGGAAAGACAGCAGCAGATCGGGGAACTGAAAAAAGAGCTGAAAGTGGGAACTGTTGTCAAAGCGACGGTCCTGTCTCTTCAGGGCTTCGGAGCTTTTGTCGATGTCCGGGGATTCCAGGCTCTTCTGCCCATTTCTGAAATAAGCCGGACGAGAATCAATGATATTTCCGCGGTTCTCTCCGAAGGACAGGAGATCGAAGCGGCCATAATCAGCGTCGACTGGGAAAAGGAGCGCATGTCCGTTTCCATGAAAGAGCTGATAGCAGACCCCTGGGATACGGCCTCAGAGAAATACAGGCCGGGAACCCGCCATGAAGGAAAAGTCGTGCGGATCACCGATTTCGGCGCATTCGTGACCCTGGAGCCGGGACTGGACGGACTGGTTCACATTTCCGACCTCAAAGGGGAATCGAGAGATAACCATCCCCGGGATATCGTAAAAAACGGACAGACTCTGGCCGTTGAAATCAATTCCGTTGACCGGGAGAAGAAGAGAATCTCTCTCAAGCAGGTTTCTTCTCTGAAAGAGGATGAATCGGTAAAGAAATATATGGAGAGCGAATCCGATACCTACAACCCTTTTGCGGATTTCTTTAAAGATAAGAAATAATCGATTATTCGCCTTCGCTGAGGTTTTTCTATCCTCGTCCCGCCCTTTTCTCCCTCCAACAGTTCGGAGGGTGAAAGGGGTTAATATCAAGCCCTGCCGGAAAAGTTCCAGTTTTCTGGAAACGGGAGCATTGCAGAGGATAGTCGCTGTGAATATATTGATTCCGTCAAGCCTTAAGGCTAAAACGTCTTCGCCTGTTTTTTTCACGGCATCGTTAAAATTTTTAAGATCTGCATTTTCAAGAATTATTGTAAGAGGATGATTCACTTCTGAACTCCGTTAAATATATTACATCGTTACGATGTTTAAAAGTATACTCCCGGGTATTATCAATTTCAACTTATTTTCAACTGGAAAAATTTCTGCAGGTGGATTCTGCCTCTGGCTGTTATAATCAGGTTTATGGAAATTACGAGAATTGCCGGTAAAGATGTTCCTCATTCCATACTGTACCTGGCCGATGAGGATGATGATCAGATAGGAAAATACAGGGATTCGGCGCTCTTCTGGGCTGCCCGGGAAGATGGTAAAATCGTCGGTTCGATCGGTCTGGCCGAATTGAGTCCGGTTCAGGCTGAAATAGTCTCGGTTGCTGTGCTGGAGGAATATCAGAACCGCCATTTCGGTTCGCAGCTTGTGGAAACCGCTTTGGCGTATTGTAAAGAAGAGGGTTTTGAAGTCGTTCTTATAAAGACGGGGAACTGCGGCCTTTCCCAGATCGGTCTCTATCAGAAGTGCGGTTTCCGGATCGATTCGGTTAACAGGGATTATTTTTCCGGAAAATACGAAGCGTCCATCTATGAAAATGGAATCCGCTGCTGCGATCAGGTCGTTTTATCTTACCGCATCTACGGTGATGAGGAAAGAAAATCCCTTATAGACCATTACTGGAGCAGATTTACTGCTTCATATCCCCGCTATAAAGGCAGCCCCTATGAAGTCTGGAATTTCTGTTATGGAGAGTATCTTCCCGATCTGCTGATCGGACTGGTCAAAACAGGTCGGAAGAAGGGAACTTCTTCGGCTCTCGAATTATACGGACCGGGAGAAAAAGTTCCGGCGGAGGGAGATCTTTCCATAATTACCTATGGAAACGGCCTGCCGGGATGCATCATCAGAACAGTCGAAACAAGAGTGAAGAAATTCTGTGATATAGGCGCCGAAGAAGCCCGGCTCGAAGGTGAGGGCGATCTCTCTCTCAATTTCTGGCGGGAAGTTCACAAAAACTTCTTTTCTCTGGAATACAAAGAGGAGGGTAAAATCTTTTCGGAAGATATCCCCGTCCTCTTTGAGCGCTTTGAAGTTATCTATGATGAAGACCGCAAAGGATTCTGATTAGAGTCTCTCGGGCCTTCGCTCCTTTTCATTCTTCTTCTCATTGCGAGAATGAAATAAGACCGGTCTGGATTCTTGACAATCACAACCAGCTCCTCAATAGTGTATATATGTTCAATACACTATCCCGGTTCGTACCCCTTTTCCTCATTATGTTCATCGGCTACATCCTGCGCCGGCGTGAGATCCTGACAGACTCAGTTATCGCCGGTTTAAAGAAGATCGTCGTAACCGTCGCTCTGCCTTCGGTGCTCTTTCTCTCCTTTCTGACAATGTCAATCGAGGCAAAGGCTCTCTGGCTCTTTGCCGGAACCTTTATTCTCTGCATCCTGCTCTATCTCTACGGGTTTTTTCTGAACCGGACGAAGCTCTGCGCTTATCCGCTGTCTCCTTTCTTTTTTACGGGCTTCGAGTTCGGCATGGTGGGGATCGCCCTTTTTTCCGGGATATTCGGTTCGGAAAACCTCCATTACATACTTCTAATTGGATTGGGCCATGAGTTCTTCATCTGGTTTTTCTATGCGCCTCTTCTCGAATCAAAGGAGAAGGGGACTGTTGATGCCGGGCTCATCATCCTGAATTTTTTCAAATCGCCCATTATCATTGCCATTCTGTCGGCTTTATTCTTCAATCTGACCGGATTGTACGATCTTGTAGCGGACAAAGCTCCAGCCCTTCTCATTGCACAGACCCTTGAAATGCTGGCCGCTATCGTGACACCTCTGATCCTTCTGGTTCTGGGGTCGAATCTCCAATTCAGCACCATCCCCTTCAAAAAGGGATTTCACCTTATAGCCTTCCGCTATGGGGGTGTTCTGATCGGAGCGGCGGGGCTCGCATTCTTTACAAACCGCTTCGTCATGCCCGTCGATTCGATGATGCTCTACGCCTTTATCACTTTCTTCCTGCTGCCTCCGCCTTTTATCATTCCCGTCTTTCTCGGGGAAAAGCATGTTGAGGAGAGCCGGTTCTACAACAGCATCCTGATTCTGGCTACGGTGGTGACTCTGGTTGTATTTCCGATAGTATTATCTTTCATGGGGATGATTTAGCCATTTGAAAAGCCTTTCGGGAGTCGTTTTACTTATAGAAATATCTTAATTTAGATAAAACAACCTATTAGAATATTCTATTTCACCCAAAATAACCTATTGAAATATCCAAAGGCTGTGAGATAATTAATATTGTAAGGATATATTATGTATAGAAAGCAGCTGGATTATCTGCATGATTGGAAAAAGAGGAAAAACAGGAAACCGCTGGTCATACGCGGTGCCCGACAGGTCGGAAAGACCTACCTCGTCAGAGAATTCGGGAAAGAATCATTCAAACACTATATAGAACTCAATTTTGATGAGAAACCTACCCTTGCCGATTTATTCGACTCCGATGATCTGGATGTGATTCTCCGGTATCTCTCCATTGAGTCCCAATGTGAGATCATCCCCGGAGAAACGTTAATTTTCCTCGATGAGATTCAAAGAGCTCCCGATATATTTGCTAAATTACGGTATTTCTTTGAAAAAAAGCCGGAACTTCATATTATTGCTGCCGGATCGTTACTGGATTTCCTGCTTGCCGATCATCAATTCTCCATGCCTGTTGGAAGAATTGAATATATGTTTATGGGGCCTCTGGATTTTGCGGAATTCCTTCTCGGAACAGGAGAAGATCATCTCTATCATTTTGTTAAAGAGTTCCAATTGAATGATCCCGTACCCCAATCAATTCACAACAAACTGACCGATCTGGTGCGTCTGTATACGGGAGTTGGCGGAATGCCTTCTGCTCTAAGGGAGTATCTCGACACGGGTAAACTGGCTGATGCGGAGAGAGAGATGAGTTCCATACTCTCAACATACAGGGATGATTTCTCCAAATACGGTACTAAAACTGATCCTGCACTTCTTCAGATGGTCCTGGATAAAGCCCCGGCGCTTATCGGGAAAAAAGTGAAATATTCGGAAATATCCCGGGATGTGAAGTCTGCTGTCCTGAAGCAATCGATCGATTTTTTGGCGAAGGCGAGAGTTCTTTCACCTGTTTTTCACAGTTCCGGGAATGCTGTTCCCTTGAGAGCCGGGATAAAAGAGAGGGATTTTAAACTGCTTTTTCTCGATACAGGTTTGATGATGCGGTCTTTGGGATTGAATCTGATAGATATCAAAAATGATAAACTCCTTCTGGCGAACAGAGGCGCTGTAGCTGAGCAGTATATCGGACAGCAACTGATTTCGAATCTGCAAGCCTCATACGAAGAACCGGAAATATTCTACTGGAACCGGGAAAAACCGGGAGCCTCTTCGGAGCTGGACTTTCTTGTGCAGAGGGGGGGGCTGATTGTCCCGGTAGAAGTCAAATCGGGAAAGACCGGAAGTTTAAAATCTCTCCAGGTCTTCGCAGCCATGAAAAAAAGCTCTTTGGCAGTCCGATTCAATCTCGATGTTCCTTCAGTATTGAATAGCGAAACGTCAATTCCGACGATGGAGGCTCACAAGTTTACACTTGTGAGCCTCCCTCTTTACCTCGCAACAGAACTTCCGAGGCTTATCCCCTGAAATAATCCTTCGCCCATTTCACTTTGATGAAATAGTGGGAGTTTCCTCCCCGATCAGGATGATAGGCCTTGCTCAGCTCCCGGTAGAGCCGGGTCACTGTTTCGGCTGAGGGCATTCCGTAATTCTGATCCGGTTCCCACTGCAGGGCCAGGGCCGCTCCCAGGTATTCGACTTTCTTCAAAGGGAGATGCTCGTACTCACCGGCCAGCTTATCCAGGTAGCCGTCGAAAAAGTCCATCCAGTCTCCATGACTGAATTGCCCGTATTCATCAGTTCTCTTTTTGGTGGAAGGGAGAAAGGATTTCCGGTAGACAGGGCAGCTGTCCCGTCCGGTCATCCGCTTTTCCAGCCGGGAACATAGTGTGAAAATCACTTTGATATAGGCGGGAAGGCGGGACAGGCCGGTGCGGATATACTCCTCTCTTTCAAATCTCCCTTTTTCTCTTGCCGCCAGGTAATCCCTTTTGATCAGGAAAAAGAGGGGAAAGAAGGGGTTTTTCGGGAGCCTGTAGGTTCTGTAAAAATTGTCCAGATTACCGGGCTCGATGACAGCATTGTGGAGCAGGGAATAGCACCGCCTGTTAAAGCGCAGTTTCAGAAGTCCCGGTTCGCTGCTCAGGTAGCTGACCATCAGGGGCCAGCGCCTGTCTTTTCCAAGAGCTTTCGGCTGTTTGTCCAGGAGATAGCTGATACTGTAGATTGACCGTCCGACGGGACGGCGGCGCTTTACTTTCCGCGCCGGACGGGCAGGGTAATTGTGAACTCGCAGCCTTGGTCCTCCAGATTCCGGTAGGAAATGTCACCGTTGTATTTGTTTATTATACCGTAACTCATGGTCAGACCCAATCCCATATTCTTCGTTCCCTTTTTATTGGAAGAAAAGGGCAGAAGGATGTCCTTCAGCCTGAAAGAAGGGGCCATTTCTCTGCTGAGAATACTTTCGTTAAGGGTCTTGGGAGCTGGTGCCGAATTTATAAACATGATACAGAATGCCCTCTATTCGATTAAAAGTTTCTTCTACCAGTTCTCAAGATCCGAAATGGTACTGGTTATAACGGCGGCGGCCGCTGTTCTCATCGGGCTTGTCGCGCTCTTTACAGCCCTGGGGCTTTTCAGAAAATACAGAAAAGCATCTGATATCAGGCGCATGCTGATCATTCTTCAATCACTGGATCTGCTCTATTACAGTCTTGATAAGCACATCCATTCCTGGAAAAATGCCAAAAGCGACGGACAGAGCACCGAAGCCCAGAAATTCTGGCGGTATACCGATCTCACGGAGCTCGTCACCCGTCTTCAGGAATTGAAGGTCCTGTCAAAGATCCATATGAAAAAGACTGTCCATCTTGAGATCGAGGCCCTTCTCGAATTTCTGGGAGATCTGATCCTCATTTCCTACAGAGGTGAGGACCGATCGGGTAAGCGCTACAGAGTGACGGATATTCTCTCGACGGATAATTTTGATTTAAAGCTCAATGAGATTATAATGAATGTAGCGAGAGGAGTGAGTTTCAGGAATAAAAAAGACGCCGCGAAGGAAGCTGTTCAGGCTATCATTCTCAACAGCTATCTCAAATAAGCTCCTCTCTCCGGAGGAGCCTTGTCCCGTTCGTTTATATCGTTTTTTATGTTTTCGACACTCTTTTTCTCTTTTCTCTTCAGCGAGACAGTAGATCAGCTCGACTGGTCCGGATACTCCTGGATCATCAGGAACAACAGAGGGAAAGCCGGTCCGGGACCGAATTATTTCAGTTATCAATCCATTGCCGAAAATGGAGACGGTTCCCTTTCCATGGATATATACCCGAGCCGTAACCGGTGGTACTGCGGCGAAATTTATACCGATGATTTATTCACCTATGGTAAATTCAATTTATCTCTGGAACTGTCAAGCCCTCTGGACAGCCAGGCTGTTTTCGGTTTTTTCCTTTACAATAATGAAGAACCTCCCCATTTTAATGAAATCGACTATGAGATGTCCCGCTGGGCTGTTCCCGACGGACCGGAAAGTCATTTTACCGTTCAGCCTTATACGAAAGAGGGAAACAGCAGATCCTTTTCATTGGGAAACGTCGAAGGACGGTGGCGAATCGTTCTCGATTGGAGGCCGGACCGGATTGAGGGTGCAATCGGACCGGCAGGAGAAGGACCGGTTAAAGAGTTCACCTACGGGGGATCTGATATCCCCACCGATACGGAGAGCCGGGTTCATATCAATTTCTGGCTTTTCCGCGGAGACCCCCCAAAGGAAGATGGAATCCTGTCGGTCAGGATCAGCGATTTTACCTACGAACCCTACCAGTAAGTGGCTTTGATTCTCAAAAAGAACCCGTTGACACCCCCCTCATTCCAGTCCTTGTTGTTGTAGAGTCCCGAAAGAGCGTTAAAGCCCGACATGGTGTATCCGGCCATATAATCGACACCTTTGAAGTGGAAAATCAGACCGCTTTCAAACCCCGCATTCTCCTGCCAGAGCAAATCGGCCACATTGTAGAAACTGAAGACGGTGTAAATTTCCAGATTCCGCCAGCTCAGTCCCAGATCCAGTCCCATCTGGTGAAGTGTCGTGCTGTCCCCGGTCATATACCGGAACTGATAGGCTGCCCCCGGCGAAAGAAAGAACGGTCCTGCCGGCGCTGTCCAGGACACCCCGGCGGAGAGGCGAAGCGAATTGCTGTGGTCCCAGAGCGGATAGGTTTTGAACGTGCCGCCATCGAGAAATTTGACTCCTGCGCTGAAGTGGAGAGCTGACTTTGTCAGTTCCAGATCGTACTGGAAGGCTGCGGCGATTTTAAATGCGTCGCCGTTGAGGGCCGCCGCTGTCTCGGCTGTCAGAGCATCGCCCTTGAACCAGAGCGAGCCGAAGAGATTGGGTACACCCGGCGCGTCATTATCTGCCGTCTGCTCGTGATAGGTCAGAATCCGGTCATCAACGGCGATATCGTATTTCCCGATGATATCGGGGCTGAAGGCAACCTGAAGGCCCCATAATCCATTGAAATCCGCTTTACCCTGTAGCCAGAGGGTCCGCGGTGCCATTTCCTGTCCCAGAGAGGGCTCTATTCCGGCGGAACGGGTCACCTGAAGCCATTTGTTTAAAGGATCCGGCACATAGTATCCCGCATCTAAGGATAGAAAATCTCCGATCATCTGTTCCATATAGATGTGTTTGAGGGAAAAGACGGAACCGTCGATGGTTCCCGCAGTTATGTCGGCGAAATTGACCTCGTGGAACCCGAGTGCTCCGTAAACCTGCGAGCCTTCCCAGAGCGGCGACTGTATGTAGAAATAAAGGTCTTCCAGCTGGCTGTAGAACTGGAAATCTCCCGCTGCTCCTTCATCATCGGCCGAAGAGGTCTCGGCGCTGTCTTTCACCCTTGTTCCCAGAACCATTTTCCAGTCCAGCCCGAAGTCTATGTGTATCCCATCGGTTTTCACCGGCATGCCCGCCATATCTGACGGTGCAGCGGGTTTCAATTCCTTCAGGTCCCCCAGGATGACCGGTTCCGGTATGGTTACATCCATATCTTTCCAGCCCGAAGACAGCTCGGACATGGTTTTCACAGCGATTCCCGACTTGAGAATAAGGTTGCAGATCTCCCGGAATTCTTCTATAGAGAGCTCCGTTTCGAACTGGGAGTATTCTTCGATTTTATGGAATATGAAGATAACCAACTCTCCGTTCCTATAGGCGTTCTGCAGCCGTTTCGTAAGAGTTTCTCTATCGAACCCCGGGTAGATATTAACGGTTCTGAGCCTGTAGGGATCTCCCGGCGGTTCGGTTTCGGAATATTCTACAATGGTCCGGCCGCTGGAAAAAAACAGAGGAACCGTTTCCAGGAGGGCGGGACTGACTTTTCCATTGGGATAGCTGAAGTCCGGTTTTTCTATACCGTGCTCTTTGAAAAAGGCGGCATGGTCACGGAATATGGCATTCAGTTCCTCAGCGGTTTTGTCCTCGAGCCGCTCCCGGTAATGGGAACCGAGGCTCCAGCCGAAATCCTTTTCCAGGGAGTTCATCTGTTCCGCCGTCATATAAAAGGGGGTGCCGATCTTCTCCGGTATGACATACGCCGTAGCGGTCAGCCCAAGTTCTTTCAGAACCGGGGCTGCTCGGGTATATTGGCTTTCCCACCCGTCATCGAAGGTTATGACGGCGGCTCCGTCCCTGTCCTGGGGGCTTGCGAACAGGGGGCTCATTTCGAGTCGAACCGGACCTGATCCCCTGTCGTTTATCCAGATCTGGAAATATTTCATATCGGTCAGGTCCGGGCTGCCCCAGATTTTTCCCGCCGAGAGGGGAAGCGACAGATCGATCCAATGCCCCTCCATCAGCTGGGTTCTGTCGTCGCTTATCCTGTAGACAATCCTGTTTTCGAACAGACTGTCCGATGCGGCGAATATCCAGAACTCATTGAGGTTGTCCAGTCCGCTGACTTTCAGTTCGAGATCGATTCTCCTGCCCTCCAGGGAGAACGGGCCGGTTTCCCGGGTCGCCAGCTGAACATTGGTTCCTTTCCCTTCCGTTTCGAGAAAGAGAGAGCCGCCCCATTCCCGACCTGACTCGGCCACGCCGAATCGCCCCTCCGTCGAATTGAGATAAAGGGATGACAGATCGCCGGAGGACAGGATTATCTGAGCAGAAGCGCTGCTGATAGAGATCAGGAAGATAAAAATCAGGGAATTAAGCCTTTTCATGACAAATTAATAATAATACATGGACTGAAAATCTACAAAAATTTGCATATTGCTTTAAAACTAATATGATTTTATATATGAAAACGATTATGAAAGAGGGGATCTGTATTATTACACCGGAAACCGGACAACTGGATATTACCAATGCCACGACATTCGGGAGCGAAATATCGAAACTGATCAATGGCGAAAATGATTATATCCTGAGTCTCGAGTCCGTAAATTTTATGGATTCATCGGGTCTCGGCAAAATTATTGAATTAATCCGGCTGGTCAAGGAGAAAGAACGGAAAATCGTATTGTGCAATATCCGGGATGCCGTGAAAGTTCTCTTCACCATGGTGAATCTGTCGCAGATCGTCTCTCTTCATGCTTCCGTTACCGATGCGGAAAACTTCCTGATCGGATAGGATAAAGGGGTTGTCTTTTGGCGCTGAAGTCGGAAGGTTCGAGGGAAATCTCTCCGTCTTTCTACTGGCTGGGTTCCGGTAGATCTGACGATTTCCTTCAGATCAATTCATATACTGTCGTCAGAAACGGATTATCTCTCCTTTTGGATCCCGGTCCGGTCCTCCTTTTCGAAGAAATACGAGATGCTTTCCGCGCAGTTACAACCGATCCTGTTCCCTCCATCATTTTTCTGTCCCATCAGGACCCCGATGTCTGCTCTTCACTGTCCCGCTGGGAAGAAGAGGGGTTTTGCGGAACTGTTATAGCCCATTGGAAAACAGCCTGGATTCTGCAGGATATTTCAACCCGGTGCACAGTTTTCGGCGCCGGCAGGGATAAAGCCCTCTCTCCTGAGATCAGTCTTATGGGGCTGGAAATCCTTAATCTTCCCTTTGTCCATTCTCCCGGTGCCATCGCTCTCTGGGATGGTGAAACGAAGACTCTTTTCTCCGGTGATCTTTTAAGCAGTTTCAGTCAGTCGGAGGAACTGTATTTCGAAACTTCGGATATGGAGGGTCTTCTCGGCTTTCACAGGGCTTATATGCCTTCGCTTTACTGGCTGAAAAACGGACTGAATGAAATCGCAGAGAAAAAGCCCGGACTCATATGCCCCCATTACGGGACGCTGATCTCCGGAAAGTCCGAAGAGGTTCTGGCAGCTCTTTCCATGCTGGATCTCGATGATCCCCGACGAATCGCCAGCGAGGATAAGGAGGATATCCTCGGTGAAATCCGGAAACTGAAGATGAGCAACTTCGAGCTGAAGAAAAGCATGGTTCTCTCTCTCGATGATAAAATCCTCGATGCGGTAACAGGTCTCTATAACCAGACTTATCTCGATTCGTTTTTCCCCCTTTTTTACAACGGGAACAAAGAGGGATATTATCTCACTATCCGGCTTGATGATATGAAAGATTTCAACTCTCTGTACGGTTTCAGGGAAGGGGACGCGGCCATCTCCGTTCTGGCTCAGCTCCTCATAAGCATCAAGGAAGATGGATTCCTTCTGTTCAGAGGGGCCGGACCGATCATTACCATGCTGGTTCCCGGTAAGACAAAAGATGAAGTCATGGATATCATGGAACATATTCAGAAGGAAGTGAGCCAGTCCGAGGCATTTCTCAAAGAGATGACCTGCAGTATCGCGGCGGTGTTTCTCGGAGATCTGGCGGAAAGCAGCGACCCGCCGGAAACCGCGTTGAAAAAGGCTCTTCTGATCAGATTGAAATACCTCGATAAGCTCGGACCGGACTCCATATGCCTGTCGCCGGAAAAGGACCAGTTGCCTTCGGGCAACCCGCTGATCATGATTTTCGATCCCGACAGGATCAATGGCAGATTTCTCAAAGATTTTCTGGAGCGGAGAGATTATGATGTCATTGTGAAAACCGACGGCACCAGAGCCTTGCACAGCATCGATATGAACAGGCCGTCGCTTATTATCTCGGAAATCCACATTTCACCGCTCGATGCTTTCCGGTTCAGGTCCAGGCTTCTTGAATCCGCCGATCTGAAAGATATTCCTTTTATACTCATGTCCCACATTAAATCGGATCCCTTTGTTACCCGGGCTTTCCAGCTGAAAATCTATCACTTTCTGAAAAAGCCCGTCTCCCTGGCCGAACTGGAGGGGCTTGTCGGATATCTGATAAAGGATCAGGATGAATATTAGCTGGCAGTTTCTCCTTCTCTTCTTTTCCATTCTCCTGGGGCTGAATCTCATAATACTTCTCTGGACTCTCTATGTGAAACGGCGCTCCCGACGGCTCTATCTCAACGGGGAGAAATACCGCTCCTGTATTTCCGATCTGATAAACGGCGATGACTTTTCATTCGGCAGGCTGAAAATCTCCGAGAGGGTGCACTTCCTCACGGCCCTTCAGAGATGGACGAAGAGCTTTGAATTGCCCGACCAGATATACGGTTTGCTGAGTCCCCTTATCAAAGACTGGAATCTCTCTGGAATTGTAAGAAAAAAATTGAAGAGCCGACGCATCCATGTCCGCTCGGAAGGGCTTCTCCTGGTGGAGCTTCTTCCCCAGGATGAACAGCTCTTTCTTCTGGAGAAGGCTCTCGAGCGGGAAACATCCCAGCTTCTTGAGCTGAAAATGGTGGAGATTCTCTGTTCGCTCAATCTCCAGCACTCCATTTCCCTTATCATCGATGTGCTGAAAAGGACTCCCGCTCATTTCAGGAACAAGATCATATGTTTTCTTTCGGCTTACAGCCTTCAATTGGGGGCCTGGGCTGCCCGGCACAAGGACAGTCCCGACCCCCTTATCAGACGTCTTCTCATTATCGCGGCGGAAGAGGGGCAAGATGAATGGTTTCTGCCTTTTCTGACCGGGCAAATCCGGGCCGATGATTTCGAATTGAGATCGGCGGCGGCGGCCATTCTGCTCCGGAAATTCAGCAGATCCTTCGACCTGGAACACCTCTTTACGTCCCCCTATGAAGATATGAGAAAAAAAGGGGTGGAATTTCTGATCGAACAGGATCCCGATGCCGGTCCCGAAGCTTATCTGTTTCTGCTGGAACGGGAGGATCTTCGTTCCTTTGCAGTCGATGCGCTGTCCCGCAAAGTCAGCAGGTCCCCGAGGCTGCTCAAAGAATCCTTTGAACTCTTTAAACAAAGCCGAGCCTCCGAAGACAAGCTTATCTGGGCGGAAGTTCTCAGCAGCCGGGTCTCCTACTTCGCTTTCAGAGCCGAACAGGAGGATTTCGAAGACGTGGCGGATCTTCTCTCCCGTATCATCGAGCTGGGACACTATTCCCAGATCATCAACTTTCTCAACCAGAACAGAAATCAGATGTTGGAAGAGACTCTGAAGAGGATTCTCCTTCCCCTCATCGACAGCCATGCCCTCTTCAGGAAACAGTGCCGGCTGTACCTCAATGAGAAGATGCAGAAGCGCTGGAAGATCCCCGATTTCGAGAAAGAGGTGAGCGAACCGAAATTCCTGCTGAAAAGGGGCGATAAAGTTCTTATGGGCATTATGATGCTACTTGTTATCTTTCTGCCTATCGGGATTTTTCTGGTCACCAGAACCGCTCCGCTCCGCTTTTACACCTCCGGTGAACTCTTCGTGTCCTTTGTTTTTTTCTTCCATTATGTTTTTGCCTTCTACAACATAGCGGTTAACAGCATCTATTTTATACTGATGCTTCTCTCCTGGTATGTCATTAACAGGCAGCAGACCTGCTGGGAACTGGCGGACAGGAAATTTCTCTTTACACCGGGACTGCTCCCCTCCATTTCCATCCTGGCGCCGGCCTTCAATGAAGAGACGACAATCATACAGAACGTCTATTCTCTGATGGCCCTCGATTATGCCGACTTCGAGGTCATTGTAATCGATGACGGTTCTTCCGATAAAACTTCCCAGGTTCTGATCAATCAGTTCAATATGGAAATTTCCGAATGGCCATCGGTCGGTGCCATTGCCTGCGCTCCCGTACAGGGGGTCTACAGAAGCCGCGAATATCCCGGTCTTCTTCTGATCAGAAAACTGAACGGAGGGAAGGCCGATGCCCTGAACGCCGGTATCAATTATGCTTCGGGAGAGTATATCTGCAGCATCGATGCGGACAGTCTTCTGGAACCGGATGCCCTTCAGAAAATTATGATCCGCACGCTGATTCACAGGAACGAAACCGTAGCCGTGGGGGGGAATGTCCTGCCGTCCAACGGGTCCATCGTCAGCGAAGGCATGATCCGGGAAATACACCTGCCTGAAAATACCTACGCCCGTTACCAGACCGTGGAATATCTCCGATCCTTTATTTCAAACAGGCTGGGATGGTCGAAAATCAACAGTCTTCTGGTCATCTCAGGCGCTTTCGGCGTTTTCAAGCGGGACAGGATCGTGGCCATGGGCGGCTATCTGACCGGAAAGGGTAAACTCCGGAAGGATACGGTCGGTGAGGATATGGAGGCGGTTGTTCATCTCTACGAATACATGAAGGACAGTAAGCGCAGATTCCATGTTGATTATGCCTATAACGCCAACTGCTGGACCGAGGTTCCCGAGACTCTCGAAAGCCTGGTCCGCCAGCGTGACCGGTGGCACCGCGGGCTCGTCGAAGTCATCCTTTACCATAAGAACATGCTCTTCAACCGGAAATACGGCGCGGTCGGGCTCATCGCTTTTCCCTATTTCGTTCTTTTCGAGCTTCTGGGTCCGTTCCTCGAATCCATGGGATATCTGCTGCTGATCATTCCGTTTTTTCTGGGGCTGCTGAACAGCAGGATCATTCTCTTTATGTTTTCCATTGCGGTCGTGTTGGGCATTCTCATTTCGACATTGTCCCTGTTTCTGGCAGAAAAAGGTGTCCTTTATTTCAAAGGCAGGGATTTCCGATATGTCGTACTGACGGCTTTCCTGGAGAATTTCGGGTGGCGCCAGTTTATCAGCTTTCTCAGGCCCGTCAGTTATTTCATGTATACCTTCCGCCGGAAGGACAAGGGGTGGCAGAAATTCCAGAGAAAAGGTTTCCTTCAGGCTCATGAGAAGGAGGTTCACCATGGATCGCCGTCATAACAGCCTGATCGG
>JAFGXR010000108.1 GCA_016936555.1 Spirochaetales bacterium
AATGCGCCTGTGGTATAGTGGCTATTACCTCAGCCTTCCAAGCTGATGATGTGGGTTCGATTCCCACCAGGCGCTTTAAAAAAAGTTCGACTCCGGTCGGACTTTTTTTTGCTTCGCCGGAGGGGCGGGAATCGATCGGGAATGAGCTCAAGTTTCATCTACCCGCAATATGCGACAGCCTGATCAGCCGCGGAAGCTGCATCAGCCGTATAAGCATCTGCACCGATGGTATCGCAGAAATTCTGCGTAACCGGCGCGCCGCCGACCATGATCTTGACCGATTCTCTCAGTCCCGCTTGATCAAAAGCTTTAACCACCTTTTCCATTCCGGTCATCGTCGTGGTCAGCAGAGCCGAGCAGGCGATGATGTCAGCACCGCTTTCCTTTGCCGCGTCGACATATTGTTCCGGAGAAACATCGGTGCCCAGATCAATGACTTCCAGCCCCTTACCTTCCATCATCATTTTTACAAGGTTTTTACCGATATCGTGGAGGTCGCCTTTAACAGTCCCGATCACGACCTTACCCTTTGCTTTGACCCCTTCGTCAACCAGGAGAGGTTTCAGCAGGGCGGCGCCCATATTCATGGCTCTTGCGGCAATAAGTACTTCGGGAACATAGATTTCATTGTTCTTAAACTTTTCACCGATAATGCTCATCCCCGGCATCATTCCCCTGTTTAGGATTTCCTCTGCACTTATTCCCTCATCAATAGCCTCCTGAACCATCTCCGTAACATCTTTGGCTTTGCCTTTCTGAAGCGCCAGTGACATTTGCTCAAAATCCGCCATATTTTCTCCTTGTATGTCCGACAACCCTATAACGGTTTGACAATTTATTTTGCAATTTTCTTGTTATTTTAAATTCAGCTGAGCCGTCCGTATCAAAAAAGCTTTCGATTTTTTGTATTTTTTTACGATAACATTTCTATTCATCCAAAACATTATTATATCCTCCTTGGAGGAGGTCAAACGGTACATGGTTCCAGGAGGAAGATATTCGGCGCCACTTACAAGCCGATAAAAAAAAATTACAAAAAAGATAGGATTTTTACAATATAATACATTCTCTTCCATGGGATACTTATTTAAATGGATACGTTATTAATCAGAAACAGAGAAAAAACCGTTCTTGAAGCTATAAGAGAAGATTTCAATATTGCACTGGACGCCCCTTGCGGAGGGAAGGGTACCTGCGGAAAATGCCGCGTCAGAATTATCAGCGGAGAAACAAATCCTCCGGCTGAAGAGGAGTTGAAACATCTTTCCCGGAAGGACCTGGGCGAAGGTATCCGGCTGGCCTGTTATATCAGACCTGTCACGGAACTCCTTATCGAACTGGACCGCCATAACGGACCGGTTCAGATTCTGGAAGACCACGGAGGCTTTTCAGGAACGGTTGATCCTCCGGTCAAAAAGACATTTATTTCACCGGGTTTACCGAATCTGGAAGATCAGCGGGACGACCTTGCGAGGATTCTTCATGCTCTGGGAAAGCCGGAATTGACTCTATCGCGGCATCTTCTGAAAAAGATACCCTCCCTGTGCCGAGTGAATAATTACAGAATAACTGCGCTTTATTCCGAAAAAGAGCTTCTGGCTCTCGAACCGGGCGATTCTACTGGAGAGCACTACGCCCTTGCCTGCGATATCGGTACGACGACTGTCGTTGCGTACCTGCTCGATGCCAATTCAGGCTATATTATCGATAGGGCCAGCGAACTGAATGCCCAGAGACCCTACGGAGCCGATGTCATTGCCAGAATCGATTACACGATGAATAATCCGGATGGGCTGAAAATCCTTCAATCGGGGATACTGAAACAGATAGAAAAACTGACAAAAAAACTTCTGGAAAGGAATAACCGCAATGCCAAGGCACTCTATTCCATAACCGTGGCGGGCAACACGACAATGATCCATTTACTGGCAGGCATCGATCCGTCGGGCATTGCCGCAGCACCCTTTGTTCCGGCATTTCTGAAAAGTTTTATCTGCCGGTCCGGGGAACTGGGAGATTTCTTTATCGACTGCCAGTTCTCTTTTCTGCCTTCCATTTCCGCCTATGTGGGATCGGATGTTGTCGCCGGCGTTCTGGCTACGGGAATGGAAGAAAGTGATGAAATGGCCCTTCTGGTCGATTTAGGCACCAACGGGGAAATTGTTATCGGAAACAGAAGGGGGTATGTCAGCTGTTCGACTGCAGCGGGACCTGCTTTCGAAGGCGCTCATATTCAATGCGGCACCGGAGCCGTATCGGGAGCTGTCAAAAGAATAACATTGAAAGAGGGTAAAGTTGATTTCGACGTCGTCGGAGTAGGCGATCCAGCGGGAATCTGCGGTTCGGCCATCGTCGATATCACTGCCGAACTGCTAAAAAACGGAATTATCGACGAGACGGGACGACTTCTCGATCCCGATGAACTGGAGGAGAATGATTACCGCTCTCTGGTTAATGAGAATTCATTTATGATCGTACCTGAAAGATCGATCGTCTTCACACAGAGAGATATAAGAGAGGTGCAGCTGGCAAAGGCGGCCATTTCCGCGGGAATCGAAACGCTTCTCCATGAAGCGGGAAAGACAATGGACGACATAAAACACTTCTTTATCGCAGGGGGATTCGGGAACTATATCAGCAAAGAGAGCGCGGCGGCTATGGGGCTCATTCCCGGAGAGCTTCTGGATAGAGCCGTTTCCGTAGGTAACACAGCGGGCCTCGGAGCCATCGGATGCGCTCTGAACAGAGAGAACAATGAAATCTGCCGGAATATAGTTGCCAAAACCAGGTATATCGAATTATCGGGAAGCGCTTACTTTCAGCAGAAATACATGGAAGGGATGGTATTCTGAAGTTGGAAATACTGGATACGCCTTTTGAGTTCGACAGGGACGAATTCGACAGAAGGATAAAAATAGAGATATATGAGGGTATGGAGGATGAAATAGCCTCGCTTCTTGAAAAAGCTCTCCCGAAACTCAACCCCAGAACACTTTTCAGAGAGTTGTCTGCCGATAACCGCGATAAAAAGATTATCCACGTGGGAGACCAGTGTTTTGATGATCCCGTGGCCTTGATGCATCTGGGTAAAACCGATAGAGTTTTCCCCTATATCTCCACTTGCGGGGACGGGTTGGAGGAAATGGCATCATATTCTCAGGATATGCTGGAAATATTCTGGTTTGACGCCCTGAAGCAGATGGCCATGGACAGGACTTTCAGTCATTTCAGAGCTTATATAAAAAAAGAATACTCCATACCGAAACTCTATTCTCTGAATCCCGGATCCGACACCTGCCGTGAGGGATGGGACATAAGTAATCAGAAAAAGATATTTGCCCTGCTGCCTCTAGCCGGGGAAAGAGGCGGCGTGATCCTTACAGAGAGTCTCCTCATGCGCCCCAATAAAACCGTATCGGGTCTCCTTTTCCAATCGGATAGAGACTTTGTCAGTTGTCAGGAATGTGATAATATACACTGTCCCAACAGAAGAATGATTCACGACGGGGCGATAGTCATTTAATTCGGAATGTACATGCTGGATATTGAAAAGTCTTTGAAAGCCGCCGCCGATTTCTCCCTGGTGACGGGAGTCGAATGCATCGTCACAAACGAGAACGGAGAAACGATCGGAGAGAAGGGCATTGTGCCCAGCTCCTGTTCGCTCTGTTCAGCCTTAAAGGCATGCACCGGCAAGGAAATAAACTGCCGTCAGTCTCATTTATACGGCAGTGAGAACGCCCTGCGTTTCGGAGGAAAATATACCTATTTCTGCCCTTTGTCCATGACCCATTTTACATCACCTATTCTCATTGACGGCGTGGTCCGCGGCGCGTTGACCGGAGGGCCTGTGCTCCTTATTGACAGAGAGGAATTCCTGCAGGACGAGATGTCCCGGCACGGTGCCCTCAATGATGACGATTTTAATATGCTGAGGCGGTCCTTATACGATATTCCCCATATCAGCCCCCGTAAAGTGACGGCTCTCTCAGAGCTCCTTCTCGCCTCGGCATCGATGCTCTCCGATATCAAAGTCAGCTCCTATGCCGAGGAAATGATGTTCAATTCCCAGCAGTCCCGTATTTCCGAGTATATCCATCATCTGAAAAGCATGGGAGGAAGCGAAGAGAGGACCTATTCCATCGACAAGGAAAAGGAGCTTCTGAAGCTGATTACCCTGGGTGATAAAAAAGGAGCCCAGGAGCTTCTCAATGAAATTCTGGGGGAACTGTTCTTCTCTTCCGGTCAGAACTTCGAGATCATAAAATCCCGGATTCTCGAACTTGTCGTTCTTCTTTCAAGGGCGGCCATGGACGGCGGGGCCAATGTGGAGCAGATCTTCGGTCTCAATTTCAACTACCTGAAAGAGATCAACCAGTTCCGGAGCATTGAGCCGCTATGCAACTGGCTCACAAAAATTATGGTCCGTTTCGTCGATTTCGTCTTTGATCTGGACAAGGTGAAGCACGCCGATGCCATCTATAAATCCATTCAGTATCTGCAGGAGCACTACGCGGATAAAGTAACACTGGAGGAAGTGGCATCGGCCATCTATCTCAGTCCGGCTTATTTCAGCAAGATATTCAAAGAGGAAATGAAAATCACCTTTAAGAACTACCTGAACACTTTGCGGATCGAAAGAAGTAAGGTCCTTATGGAAAACCGTGATATTCAGCTCATTGATATAGCCGGGTTGGTGGGCTATGAAGATCAGAGTTACTTCAGCAAGGTATTCAAGAAAATCACAGGTCTGTCACCGGGCAAGTACAGGGAAAGACGGGGCAGGATTCCCGGTGAAGATGTGGAAATACATCAGGAAAACTCCCTAAATCAGGATAATCCGGGGACGCGAAAGCGCCGGATCAGGAGTTATTCCGTAAAAAAAGACAAAAAGCCGTAATTTTCTCCAATATTTCCTCATCGATCGGGAATACAGTGAGTTATTGAAGATAAGTCACTCCGGTGACCTGAGGAGACGTTGTGAACGGAAAAGAACTTATATATAGAGCCTTTAATAACGAAAGTCTGGAGCGGACGCCCTGGGTTCCCTACACGGGGGTACAGGTCGGAAAGCTCAGGGGGTATTCGGCGGAAGAAGTTCTCAAAGAGGGGGACAAGCTCTACGAATGTCTGGTTGAAGCGAACAGGCAATACAGCCCTGACGGGCAGCCGGTCATTTTCGATCTTCAGGTTGAAGCTGAAGTTCTCGGATGCGATCTGCTCTGGGCGGAAGATGCTCCTCCCACGGTAAAAACTCATCCCCTGGCGGATTCCGCTGAAATCCCGGCTAAAATCCCCGCAAAGGATGAAGGCCGTTTTCCCCTGATTCTCGATGTTATGAAAAGAATGAAAGAGACGGTCGGAGAAACGACGGCGCTCTACGGTCTGGGCTGCGGTCCCTTTACGCTGGCATCGCACCTTCGCTCGACCAATCTTTTTATGGATATGTATGACGATCCCGATTATGTGCATAATCTGCTCGATTACTGTGCCGATGTATTCATCGCCGTAGCCGATTACTATATCGAAGCAGGCATGGATATCATCGGGGCCGTAGATCCGCTTATTTCACAGATATCTCCCGATTCCTTCGAAGAGTTTATGATGAAGCCCTACAAAAAAGTTTTTGACCATATCAGGAGCAAAGGGGTTTTCTCGTCCTTCTTCGTCTGTGGAGACGCGACCAAGAATCTCGATGTCATGTCTCAGACCGGACCGGACTGTCTCAGTATTGATGAAAACATCAATCTGGTTGAAGCGAAGAAGGTGACAGACAAATACAATATTGTTATAAGCGGAAATATTCAGCTGACAATCTGTATGCTTCTGGGAACCCAGCAGGACAACCAGAAAGCGGCGATCGAAAAGATCGGTCAGATGGGAGACCGCAACTTCATTCTGGCCCCGGGATGCGATATGCCCTACGACACACCACCGGAAAATATAATCGGCATCGGACAGGCTGTTCAGGATGTGGAAGCGACCAGAAAGCTGCTCGAGAATTATGAAAAAGCTGAATTGGATATCGATGTGAAGATGCCCGATTACGCCAACCTGGAACGACCGCTTATTGAAGTTCTGACCATCGATTCGGCCACTTGCGCTGCCTGCGGTTATATGACCGCCGCAGCCAGGGACATGAAGGCGATCTTCGGTTCGAAAATCGATGTGGTTGAACGGAAAATTACCGAACCGGAAAATATCATCCGTGTCGGAAAGCTCGGGGTCATGAATCTGCCTACCATGGTTATAAACGGCGAAGTGAAGTTCATTTCCATCATCCCCAACAGGGAAGAACTGAAAGCCGCTGTCGAAGCCGTGCTGTAGGGGGTGAACATGGAGCAGAAAATCGAACTTGTCATAATAACCGGATTCCTCGGGGCCGGGAAGACCACCCTTCTCAATAAGATTATAACTTCATACGGCGATAGAAAAATCGGACTGCTGATAAATGATTTCGGAAAGGTCCCTGTAGACGGAAGTCTGATAAGAAAAAGCCATACAGATCTGGAGGAAAGCAGGATTTACGAGATCGGAAATGGTTCTATCTTCTGCTCCTGTCTCACGTCATCTTTTATCCTGGGCCTGAAGTACTTTATGGAACAGAAACCGGACATCCTCTTTATCGAGACTTCGGGTATGTCCGATCCCGGCAGCATGGCGCGTCTGCTGGAGGAATATCAGCTTCGCGGGGCTTTTGCAATCCGTCATGTCCTGGCTGTCGTGGACAGCACTAATTTCCTTAAAATGAGGGCGAATCTGACTTTTGTGGACAGGCAGATCAGGGCCTCAAATACGGTTCTTCTCAATAAAGCCGATCTGATCGATGATTCCTTAAAAGAGGAAATCGAAAAAACAGTAAAAGAGATTAACAGTTTTGCCTTTATACGCCGGACCACATTCTGCGATTACGATTATTCGTTACTGAAAGAAGAGGCGTTCCTTCCCGGCAGATCCCTTCCTTCCTGTAATACGCCCTCCAGCGCTCCGGGTAAAATGTTTCTGGAACAGAGTGATATTCCGGCAGAGCCGTTCCGTAAATTCCTTTCGGAAATCGCCGGCTATACGCTGAGGCTCAAAGGATATTACGAGCTTGATGGAGTCGTTTCTTATTTTACAAACAACAATGGTTCCGTTGAATCCTCTGAAAAGGACGATTCTTTCCGCGGAGAAAAAGGAATCACTCTCATCTACGAGAAGAAGAATGAGCCGGTAATTAAAGAAAAATGGGCAGCTCTGAAGCCGTAATTTTCATCCCTCTCTTTTAATCATGGCCAGCAGATTCTCTTCGGGAGTGAGCGGTGTAATTTCGCAGCCCGCCGACAGAATGAACGGCCTGCCTTTTTCCCGTTCGATCAGCTCTTTGACTTTCTGCCGGATTTCCCCGGGCGTGCCCCGTTCGATAACCGCCGCCGGATCGATATTCCCGCAGCGGATGACATCGTTACCAAGTATGGCATAGGCTTTTTCAAGGTCTACTTCCCAGTCCAGATCCAGAATATCCATCCCCACTTCTTTCAGGCCTCCGAGCAGATGGGTGATATTGCCGCAGATATGGATCTTGGCCATGGCTCCGCGATCCTGTATGAACCGGACAAGCTCCCTGTGGAGGGGCTGTACGAATTCATTGTATTGTCCGGCACCTATCTGGGAGCATATGGCATCGCCTATACCGATGATATCGCAGCCCGCATCGATCTGGGCCGCGGAAAAATCTTTTGCCGTCTGCAGTGTTTTTTCAAGAAGGACCCGGGTCTTCTCCGGTTCCGTCATCATCTGCACAAGCACTTCGCTCAGTTCCATGATGTCGCAGGCTGAAGCCATGGGCCCCTCCACCCAGCCGATGAGGGGAACATTTTCCGGTTTCTCCATTCTGAGTCTTTTGGCCGCTTCCAGGCGGTCATTCATTCGTTCCGCCTGACGGGGGTCCGGATTTCTGAGAAAAGCCGGATCATCTTCATTTTCAAGAACATAACGGGTACAGTGGGGAACCCGTTCAGGAGCATAGCTGAACCGGGCGCCGAATCCTTCGGCTTCACGGCCGGGATCGGAAATCAGACTGACTGTATCGGTATGGTATTTTTTCTGACAGAAAAGATTCGCTTCCACCAGGACATCGTGGTTCAGGTAGAAATTGCTGTAGGTCGAGTGGACTTCATGAGCTGCGAACTGCATCAGTATGGGGCTGAAGAGGGGGTTCCCCTCCCGGGATCTTTTCAGTGTCAGTTTGTAGAAATCATCTTTATTCACAATCAATTCTCCTCTGCCTTATCGAGGGTAAGGGCGATCAGCCAGAAATCCGATTCCTGCGGTACAGAGAGGCTTTTCAGCTTTCTGCCGCTGTCGGTCTCTATGTTTATCAAAGTGATCCGCGGCTCCGCGTCCTGGAGAATCCCTGTCGTCAGGTGCCGATAGGGCGCTTTCATAACTTCGACTTCATCGTATTTCGCATCGACGCACCAGTCTGTTATTTTTTTCGTCACAGTTTCCCGGTTTCCCTCTGTGTACTCCAGAGCGAACTCTATTTCCTTGTTGCCGTTGGTTGCCGAAACAAGAACAGCCAGTCCGCTGCAGTTGTATTCGGGGAGGCTTATCCTGTAAGGGCCTTTGTCCAGACGGAGCGCATTCAGCATTCCTGTCTCCGTAGGCGGGAATGCGAAAGTCCAGCCGTACTGGCCCGCAGTTTCTCCGGAAGGATAGAACCGGGCCGGGTAGCTGAAGGGGCCGCCGAAATTGTCCACATCATCAAAGGCATCTTCCCCTGTAAAAAGGTCGGAATCGAAATAGGCACTTATGTCGACCGGCAGAGACCGGCGCCGGGGATAATCCCTGACGAAAACAATCCCTTCCCTGCTGAAATCCGTCCCCATATACTCAAAGGAAACTTTTACGGGGTACTCTCCCGGTTCCGTACCTTCGGGAAGTGTAAAGCTCAGGAGGTACTCGGCTCGCTTTCCCTCTTTCACCATGTAATCCTGCCCGGGGGAATGGCTCCATCCCCCGGGAAAATCCGCTGACAGGCGGCCCCGGATGTCTTCGGTAAAACTGTTCCGGGCTTTGACCAGGATAGAACTGTCTTCTCCGGGAGCGGCGTAATTGATCCGCGGGACGATATCGAAATCCACAGGTGCCAGGACCCGGAGTTTCAGGGGAATCCCGGCAAAGGAAAGGCTCCTCTCTCCGGAGCGTCTCGCCTGAATGTAAGCCAGGACAGCCGCACCTTCTTTCGGCGTGGCACTTTTTGCCGTTATTCTGACGCGGCAGCTAAGGGAATCGCCGTTGTTCATATCCTCGAAACTACGGGAATCGAGATATTCCACATCCCAATCCTGATTCTGCCCGACCAGCGTCACTTTTCCGCTGACCGGGACAGAACCCCTGTTGGTCACAGTGAGCAATCCGGTTGTTGAATCTCCCACGATGAGAGAATCGTCATCAACTTCGAATGTTCCGAAAATGAAATCTTCCTGGCGGCCTGATGCTATTTCCAGAGAGACGGCTCCGGAGGGGGGGATCGTAATCCTGTATGCCGCGGATCCGGATATTATGCTGTCTGTCCCGGTCAGTCTCACCGTCCGGCTGTCGATGGTGAACATCGACAGAGTCCTTTCCTTTCCGTCATCGGGAAAGTCGAGCCTGACATCGAGACTGATGTCCCTGTCCAGGTTGTTGTTGAGGATAAGCGATTCCATCTCTCCTCCGGTGTCCCGGGACGCGATCGCGTCAACTCCTACGGGAAGACCGCTGCCTGTAAGAGGGACTGTCCTTCCCCGGAGGGAGCGGGATGCGAAATAGGGGTTGTAGTTATGGGGTATGATCGACCCGTCTGTATCGATCAGACCGAAATCGTAAGCTCCTTCGGAGTACCGGGGGAGGCAGAACTGATGGAATCCCAGAAAGGTGCCGCTCTCCTCTGCGAGCCGGATCTGCCGGTTCAGTAGATAATTGAATTTGTCATCGGGAGTCAATTCCCTGTAATCGGCTTCGCTGATAATGATTCCCGGGCCGGTTCCTCCCGCCGCGGCACGGAATCGCGCAAGAATCTCTTTTGATTTTTCTATCAGGCTGTCCGGATTTTCGGAATAGGAGTGAAAAGATATGAAATCGGCATAAGGGCCGCAGTTTTCTATAAAGCCGCTTATCCATCGTGAGAAATCTCCGGCCGAAGGGTCGGGACTCAGAACAGGTCCGCCGACGAGAATGCCGGGGAACTCTTTATGGATGGCTTCCGAGGTTTTGTTGAAGAGACTGTAATATTCATCTAAGGTGCCGGACCAGTAGTTTTCCACATTCGGCTCGTTCCAGATTTCCACATATTTAACATCAGCTCCCGATGCGACGGCATCGGAGATGATGGCTAGAGCGAACTCCGCCCACTCCTCCTCCGAGGAAGGCGGCCCGTTGAACCGTCCTGTGGTACTGTTCCATTGGGTATTGTAATCGAGGAGGAGCAGAACTTCCTGATTCATGTCCTTCAGATCACTGTAGAAAGCCGCGGTGTCACCGCTGTAGGGCAGGGCTTCGGAGCTGAAGAACCGTCCGCCATCGAGGATCCCGGGATCTCCATTATCGTTTTCCGGTTCCGCCAGATTGAATCTGGCCTCGACTCTGGCCTGGGTGTTCTCCGGTTTGAGCTGCCTGTAGATCATCGAGGCTACAGGGGATTTTTTGTTCCCGTAAAGGTACTGATAATTCACCAGACCGAAAAGCTCTCTTCCGACGGGAATTCCTTCTCCTGCAAAATCGACAGTCAGGTCTGTATCACCGGAAGGAATCCGGTCAAGTTTAACTGAACGGATCCGGGCTTCGCCGGATGGAAGGTTTTCGACGGTCATATCATCTTTTCCCCTGTCTTCCATATGAAGACAGCCGGCAGAGAGCAGAGACAGAACCCCTATGAGGAGCCCCGGTAATAAATGATTTTTCATAAGATCCTACTTGATTTATGGTATGATGGTCATTATATGTCGTGTTCCTGTCAATTTCAACTAAATGTATACTAATAATATAACAATGTTGACAATAAGTACTTATAATGTTTAATATGTATATACAATATTGACAGGAGTGTGCAAATGAAGTCGGAACCGGTTCTTTCGGAAAGGGCGAACAGCAGATATAAAAATCTCTATGATAAATATGTTTTACCCTTTCTCTTTATATTGCCGGCAGTGCTTTTATTCACTGTTTTCGCCTGGTTTCCTATTCTGAAAGGATTTTATATCAGCTTTCTTGATTATGATCTGCTCAAAGGAGCCAGCTTTACAGGATTGGACAATTTTAAAGCTGTCCTCTCCGATCCTCTCTTACCTAAAGCCGTAATCAATACACTGTATTTTACTTTACTGGCTATTCTGTTCGGGTATGTCGTTCCGGTTTTTCTGGCGATCGCCATCAATGAGATGCGGTCCGCCCAGAGTTTTTTCCGGCTGGCTTTTTATATTCCGGTTGTTCTTCCGCCCATGGTGGCTGTGCTTCTCTGGAAATGGTTTTACGATCCCGATATAGGCCTGGCCAATGTGCTTCTGAACTTCGTCGGACTGAACGGGCTTCCCTGGTTGAATTCGCCGAAAACATCGATGTTTTCCCTGATCATCATGTCCACCTGGGCCAATGCCGGCGGATCTGTTCTGATTTATCTGGCGGCACTGAAGGGGATTCCCGTTTCCATGTACGAAGCGGCCGAGCTGGAAGGGGCGGGAATCTTTCAGAGAATCAGGTTTGTCACCATACCGCAGATTCTGGGGGTTATGCTCATTATGCTTGTTCTCCAGATTATCGGGACCATGCAGGTTTTTACGGAACCTTTTGTTATGACCGATGGAGGTCCGGCCAACTCGACCCTGACTATTATGATGCTGTTATACCGCTACGGTTTCAAGTTTTTCGATTTCGGCGCGGCCGGCGCGCTGGGGCTTCTGTTCTTCTTTCTGCTTGTTTCGTTTTCCCTTGTGTATTTCCGGCTGACCAAAAAGTTTAAGGATTAAGGAGATTTTCGTGGCAGTAAAATCCAATACTAAAAGATCCCGCCTTGTCAATTCTTTCGACAGGGCCGTTATCTCCCATAGGGAGTATGCCGATCCGGCTGTTAAAACCGCTTTTATTCTGGTATTTATTTTTCTCTCGCTTCTGGCCGTTACGACGATTTTTCCCATCTACTGGATGTTTACAGGCGGTGTGAAAAGTTCAACAGCAATAGCTCAGGTTCCTCCCCAGCTTATTCCCGAAGCTCCCCAATGGGGGAATTTTCTCAAAGCCTGGGGGCGGCTCAATTATTCGCTCTACTTTTTAAACACGTCTCTGCTCTGCCTGGGCGCTCTGGTTCTCCAATATCTCATTTCGGCAACGGCGGCATTTTCTCTCTCGAAATTGAACCCTGTTCTGAAAAAGTTCTGGCTGGCTTTTTTTCTAACGACCCTTATGGTACCGCCCAACGCCTACCTTATACCCCAGTATCTGACGATCGTCCGCTTTCCGGTTTTCGGTTTTTCTCTGCTCGACAACTGGCTGGGGGTTCTCCTGCCCATGGCGGTCAGCGCCTTCAATATCTTCCTGCTGAAAAGCTTTTTTGACGATATTCCCGGCGATCTCGTTGATGCCGCCAGAATTGACGGGGCCAATGCATGGTTTATTTATCTGAAGATCATGATTCCCCTTTCCAAAGCCGTTCTGGCCGTCATCAGTATTTTTACGATCGTGGGAACCTGGAAGGAGTTTTTCTGGCCCTTTCTTGTGCTGAAGAAAACATCGGTTCAGCCGATTATGGTGGCTCTCTACAGGCTGACAAGCCAGACCGTCGGTGAGCCTCTCAATCTGGTTGTCGCCGGCATGGCAATCGCGAGTCTGCCGCCGTTGATTCTCTTTTTCATATTTCAGAAACAGATTCTCCAGGGAATCTCCCTGACGGGCATTAAAGGTTAATAATCCGGCGGTATGCAAATGAAATTTCAGGATATGACTCTGCCCGTTTCAGAGAGGGTGGAAGATCTTATGGACCGCTTGACTGTGGCGGAGAAAGTTTCTCAGCTCGTCCACAGGTCCCGGGGAATCGAGAGGCTCGGCATCCCCGAGTATAACTGGTGGAGCGAAGGGCTCCACGGTGTCAGCCGGGCGGGTATATCAACGGTATTTCCCCAGGGAATAGCTCTTGCGGCGTCTTTCCATATCGATCTTTTCAGAAAAGTTGTCAAAGCCATTGCCGATGAGGCCCGGGCGAAATATCACGAGTTCGTCCGGCGGGGCGACAGGGGGATCTACAAAGGAATCACCCTCTGGTCTCCCAATGTCAATATTTTCCGCGATCCCCGGTGGGGAAGAGGTCAGGAGACATACGGCGAGGATCCCTACTGGACATCCCGTCTCGGAGTCGCTTTCTGTAGGGAGCTCCAGGATGAGGACGGTCCGTCCCCGTATCTGAAAGTCATGGCGACCCCTAAGCATTTCGCCGTCCATTCCGGGCCCGAAGAGGGGCGTCACAGCTTTAATTCCACGGTGGGAAAGAAGGATCTCTTCGAAACCTATCTGCCGGCTTTCCGTGCCTGCGTCATTGAGGGAAAAGCTGTCAGCGTCATGGGCGCCTATAACCGGATAAATGGTGAAGCGGCCTGCGGAAGCCCGACCCTTCTTCAGACAATCCTCCGTGATGACTGGGGGTTCGAGGGGTTTGTCGTTTCGGACTGCGGCGCCATCGAGGATATTTTCCGCCATCACAAACTAGCGGAAACCGCCGGGGAAGCGGCAGCCCTGGCCCTGAAGGCCGGCTGCGATCTCAACTGCGGCAAAATCTACGATCATCTGATCGGGGCTTTTGAATCGGGAATGATCAGTGAAGAGGATCTCGATATCTCGCTGAGACGGGTTCTGACCGCGCGTTTCCGGGCGGGAATGCTCGATCCCGATGAAACGGTTCCCTATTCGGCCATATCCTATGACGCTGTCGATTCTCCCGGGCACAGAAAGCTCTCCCGTGAGATGGCTTCCCGGGCGATGGTCCTCCTTAAAAACAGAGACAGTATTCTTCCTCTCGACAGGAACAACATAAAGAACATCGCTGTTATCGGCCCCAATGCCGACAGCCTCGATGTCCTTCTGGCCAATTATCACGGAACGCCTTCCTGTCACACAACTGTGGTTGAGGGAATACGCCATGCCGTGAACGAAAATACGCGGGTCTACTATCATCCGGGCTGTGATCTGACCTCGCTGGAGGAGAACTTCTGGGGCGAACATTCGCGGATGCATTTCACCGAAGCCTGCCTCCTCGCGGAAAAGTCCGATGTCGTCGTCATGGCTCTCGGCCTGTCTCCCCATATCGAAGGGGAAGAGGGCGACGCGGCCAACTCCGACGGCGGCGGCGACAGGAAAAACCTTTCCCTGCCGGGACGGCAGGAGGAGTTACTCAAGGCTGTGGCTGCTACGGGTACTCCCGTGATTCTCGCCGTCCTGAACGGAAGCCCCCTTGATCTGGGATGGGCCCAGGAAAATGTTGACGCCATAATCGAAGCCTGGTATCCCGGTCAGGAGGGCGGCAACGCTCTGGCTGACATTCTCTTCGGAAAGGTAAACCCGTCGGGTAGACTCCCCGTGACTTTTCCCGCATCAGCCGGCGATCTGCCCCATTTTCACGACTACTCCATGAAAGGGCGGACCTACCGCTATGCTGAGGCGGAACCTCTTTATCCCTTCGGATACGGGCTCAGCTATACGGATTTCTCCTACGGGAATCTGGTGGTGGAAGACCTACTTGAAATTTCTGGTATCATCAGAGTTGCCGCTTTCGTAAAAAATACCGGTCACCGGACCGGTCGCGAAGTCGTACAGCTCTATTTCCGTGCCGAATCGGAAGAAGGTGGAGATGGCCCTGTTCATCAGCTTGCCGGAGTCCGGAACATCTCTCTGGATCCCGCAGATGAAGTCTCTGTGGAATTTCATCTGACCCGGGAGGATCTGGGTTATTATACGGAGAGAGGAGATCTGGAAATCGGGCCGGCTAAATACACTTTTTTTCTGGGCGGACAGCAGCCCGGCAGCAGAAGTGCGGAGCTGACTGGAAGGGGCATCCTTCAGGCGGATTTCTATTATAATGGTGAAAGAGAAGTGCTCAGAGAAGCACCGGAGTTGAATTGGAACAAAAAGGATGGTGAACATGTTTAACGGTTTAGGTATGAATATGGGAAATCTTTCCCTGCTTTCATCGGGGCAATCCAGATCGATCAGCCCTGAAAATATGACCGGAGAAAAAGGCAAAGGCGGCATGGCGACAGAAGGGACCGGCGCCACCTGTGCCAGAGAGCTGGGGCAGGGGTGGAAAATGTCTCCCTCAGTCGTAATCGGCCCGGGACAGACTTTCGAACTCGCCCATATCGAAGGGAGCGGTGCGATCCAGCAGATCTGGATGACCCCCACAGGCAACTGGCGCTTTACCATTCTCAGAATGTACTGGGACGATCAGGAGCAGCCTTCCGTTGAGTGTCCCGTAGGCGATTTCTTCGCTATGGGCTGGGGTTCCTATTCCCAGCTGAGCAGTCTGGCCGTCTGTGTCAATCCCGGCTCGGCTTTCAATTCCTACTGGGAAATGCCCTTCCGGAAACGGGCCCGGATCACCATGGAAAATATCAGCGACGACGATATGGTCGTATACTATCAGATCAATTATACCCTGACAGACGTTCCGGAGGACAGCGCGTATTTTCACGCCCAGTTCCGGCGGCGGAATCCCCTGCCTTATAAAGAAACCTTCAAAATCCTAGACGGTGTAAAGGGTAGAGGACATTATGTGGGTACCTATATGGCCTGGGGCGTCAACGCCGGCGGCTGGTGGGGAGAAGGGGAAATCAAGTTCTATATGGACGGCGATAAGGAGTTCCCCACGATCTGCGGAACCGGTACGGAAGACTATTTCTGCGGTTCCTACAATTTCGATGTCGGTAAAGAGAAAGGGGGATACCGGGAGTTTACGACGCCTTATGCCGGACTGCATCAGGTTATCCGCCCCGACGGACTCTATCAGTCGCAGCAGCGCTTCGGTATGTACCGATGGCATGTGACGGACCCTATCCGCTTTGAAGAGGAGCTTAAAGTGGATATTCAGGCTCTGGGATGGCATTACGGTTCAAAATACATCCCCCGTCAGGATGATATCGCATCGGTGGCCTACTGGTATCAGACCCTGCCGACGGCGCCTTTTCCCGAACTTCCGGTCCGGGATGTCCTCGAAGTTATTTAATTCAAAAGGAGTCATCTTATACGGGATTTAACCGGACGGAATGTGTTTTCTCTTGAAAGTGATATGGTCAGACTCTCCATAACCAAATCCGGCGGACAGATGGCTTCTGTTGAATCTTTCAAAGGGCCGAGCCGTGTCTTTTTATTACTACATAAGCGCCTGGCAGTTTAACGGAATAAAAGCGGTAACCGACGTCGATTACCGCTTTCTTTTCAGTTCATCAGATTTCTAATCAGTTGAGAATCAGTCAGTGGTGAAAGTCCGCAAATTTTTTCCAGAACAGCTTCTTCTCCCTCTCTTTCCAGGAGATTATGAAATTCTTCATCGGCAGGGAAGAGTTTTCCGTCGAGGTCCTTTTTTCTGAACCTGATGGCCGAATGATAGATCCGGCTAATGGATTGATTCGGCATTTGCCGTGATGAGGCCAGCCTTAAGGCGCCGATGACTCTATCCTCTCGGCCCAGTTTTCTCGGAAGGTCTCTACCGACTCTGTATATAGTATCGCCGAGGGCTTTGTTGGAGAAACGGTAGAGCAGGTCTTTGATATGGTCATCGATATCATCGCGGGTAAAAACATGGGGATATTGATCGGCAACGGCATATCCGGACTCTTTCATGGCTTCTTTAACGTAGGCGTACACCTGTTGATTGCTCAATGCTTCCCAGATATAATTCCACTCCGAATTATAGGCGTAGCCCAGATAAGCGGCCGCCGCGTGGCCCATATTGTGAATGAACAGTTTCCTGTCCACATAGGCGCGGATGTCCGATACTGCTTTCAGCGTTTTAATGTCCGGTTGTTCTGTCAGAAATGCTTGTCCGTCGACGATCAAGGTATTATAGGCTTCGGCGTAAACCATTAAGGGATCTTTCTTCAGATCCTCTCCGGAGACGAGGGGAACCATCTTCCCTATGCTGGTTTCCACCAGACCGGCCATCTCTTTGAGAGGATAGTCCGAAGGGAGGGACTCTTTGAGATGCTGTTCGGCGAAGTAAGCTCCATTGTGAATATTTTCCGCCAGAATGATATCGATCGGACGGCTTCTTTTAAGCAGGCCTTCGGCTACAACAGGAAGAATCCGCGGGAGAATGTTTTTCCCCACAGATGTGGCGATACAGGAGGCCTCGGCTATTTCATCGGCAACGGCATCCCTATCGTTGATATTGACAGCACGTATTCTGTTCACTGCCAGGATCTGTGAACCGCTGTCCTCCTTTATGCAGACCTTATAGGTTCCTTTTTTATTCAGTTCATCGATTAATGATTGATTGACATCGACAAAGACGACTTCGTAGCCGGCTTCGCTGAAAAGCTGTCCGATAAAGGACCTTCCGATATTACCGGCTCCGAATTGAATCAATTTCTTCATAAATTTTCACTCCCGGCGGTAATCCGGGCTGTCAATTTTCCGGCAATTCTATCGATAGCCATCTTTTTTTCACCCCTCTCTTTCTCGAAGTAGGCTCCCCCTTCGTAATAACAGGCGAATCCCCCTGCCGCTGTTGCCGTCACCGCGGCAGCTGTCAGGTCAAGTCTCCTGCCGGCTTTCAACTGATGGGCCAGTTCAGCCGTCAGTCCGCCGAGGAAATTATCTCCGCACCCGGTCGTATCGCCTTTTTTTCCGGGATTCTTTTCCAGATCTTCTTTTACGTATTGGCTGATCGGAAGCTCCCTGTAGCCTTTCTCCGTCCAGGGAGATCCCTGTGCGTAGAGAAGAGAGCCTTCAGCGCCTCTGGTTATGACAAAGGCTTTCGATCCCTGTTCTTTGAAAAACTCTCCCGCTTTGAAAATATTGTCTCTGCCGGAAAGCCGGAGAGCTTCCACTTCATCTGTCACCAGCAGGTCAATCAACGGGTAACTGTTTCCCCGTCCCAGCGGCCAGGCTTCTGCCGGGGCTTTTTTCTCGTTATAGAAGTCGTATACTGTTCCGACTATGGTAAAAGCCCCTCTCTCTTTACCCCGTTCAAGAATTGACGTCAGGTCTTGGTGAAGCCGGGGCTGCAGAGCGGTACCGGCAATTAAAAGCAATTCACCGTCATAAAAATCATCGGGTATGTCATTCAGGGATAGAGTTCCGGCCGCGCCGATCCGGTTGAGGAAACTCCGCTCTCCCGCGCCGTTGTTGTAGTTCCCGTCGGACAGAACTATTGTCGAGGGTGTCGAAAGAGGGTATTTTTTCAAAGATATCTTATTCAGGGGGAATTTCTTCAGAAAATCTTCGAGGATTTTTCCTGTTTCGTCGTTGCCGACGGCTCCGTAGAAGGCTGTTTCAAAGGAATCGTCCAGGAGCAGCTGGGAGGCCTGGACAAGGGAAACTGCCGCCGGGCCCCCCAGGTTTACTTTCCGGGGGCTGTTGTTCCCTACGAGTTTGTTCAGGATCTCTCTTTCATTCAGTCCGGAAAACTGCTCCAGATCTTCGGTGAAAACGAGTTTTCCCGGAGAGATGCCGCCGTCTCCCGGTTTTCTGCTGCTCAGATCCTCGAACGGGTCGGAGCTGAAATCCACATCGGTGTAGAGATAATCGATTAAAGAACAGCCGAGACCGTTGATTCTGTATTTCATCGGAGGGCCCCGAGAAACCTGCCGTAGTCGTTCACCAGAAGTCTGTAGGGCTCTTCATCCTCGATTATTTCGGGAAACCGTCCCGCCGGTTCATAGAAACGGTTGTCGCTGTTGTCGTCGTTGACTTTGCTCACTTCTCCGGTCAGAACGGTGCCTGAGCCTTTTTCTCCGTAAAACCGGTGATAGATATGATCTTCCAGCGTCAGGCTCATTCCGGGAGTCAGGCACAGTGACTCTCCCGCCCGGACTTCCGTTTTAATCCCGTCGATCTGTACGGAAAAGGGCGAAGGATCAAGTTCGCCATCCCTGTCTCTGTACAGCTCGAAAATAAGGTTTCCGCCGCTCCGGTTGATAATATCTTCCGTTTTATGCCAATGGAAATGAAGCGGGGTTTCCTGATCTTCCCCTACGACCATAATCTTCTCGGCATAGTCCTTATTTGTTTTGCCAGGAATCCCATTCCTCAGGGTAAAGAGAACCAGTCCCTTTCTTTTGAAATCACCGCTTCCGAAATCGGTGATATCCCATCCCAGGGAAGATGTAAAAATTTCACGGCAGTTCTTCCTGTTTTCCATCCATTCATGGAGAGTCCAGCCGGCCCAGAGGGGCAGGTAAAAATTGCTGCGATTCATGAAAGCTTCAGCTTCCCTGATTATGGTATTGATTTCACTTCGTTTCATTCTAATCCTCATTGCATATGTATAAACAAATAATAGCATTAATAATACAATATAGCAATAAATAGAACATTGCTCCCTAAAAATTGCCTTAAAGTTATCAAAGTACTAGACAAATAGGGTACATCGTGTAATATAGGTATATACATATTTCCGGAATTACAGGAGGGCGAGGTGAAGATCCGGGTTAAATTGCTTTTGCTGTTAACAGTGCTGCTGCTCTCTTTTGCCGTGGCGTTCGGTTCCTATCTGATGCTGCAAATCAGAGTCGGCAGGATCACGGCGGAGCAGAATGTTCTGGAGTTCCTCCATGAGAGTCTGGTCCTTCAGGGCGCCGCCCTTGAAAAGATGATTCTTTATCCCCTCGATGATCAGCTGAAGGAATTGAAAACGGCGAATTTCCGGACGGAAGAGGCTTTTGCCCGTCTCGATGAATTGTATCTGCTTCCTGAAATGAACGGCATGGTAAGAGAATCTCTCACCAGGATCGGGAATCTCTACAGTATTATTTCTTCCGGCATGGAAGAACTTTTCGCTTTGTCCGCTCAACTGACCGGTAAAATGGAAAAGGTTTATATGAGCCGGGAGGGTATTGCTGTTATCCGTTTTTATCAGGACGGCTTTCAGCACAGGGTTGATAGTATGGAGATCAGTTTCGTTCTGAAGAATTTTCTCTATTCTCTCGATCTGATTCAGACCTCTCTTTCCGGCTCTATTGCCATTCTGGAAAAACAGAAAGCTCTTATTGCCGGAGAGCTGGATAAAACGAGGGCTGCCGGTGTTTTCCGTACGGTTCTTGTTATATCGACGGTTGTGCTGATAGGAATTGTTTTCAGTCTCGTTCTCGGAGGCAGTATGGCCGGAACCATTTCAAAAATACAGAAAAGTATCAGCGCATTTTCCATGGGGAACATCAGCGACCGGATTTATGTCGGAGATTCGGGAGAGCTCGGTGTTCTGTCATCGGATCTCAATGCTTTTGCGGAAAACCTCGGCAGTATCATCGGGGCGCATAGAAATGCTGAATGAAAAGAGCCGTCAGGTTCTGAATATAGTTGATAATCTGGACAGTCTGTCTGAAACGGTCGGCCATAGTGCCGGTCTGATAGGAATCAGAAAAGAATCAATGGAGGGTGCCGTCTCTCAACTGGAGAAACTGGGGGCGCGCGTCGATTCGTCAGTCCGTATCGTAGCGGCTGGGCTGGAGAATTTCAGTTTCGCCATCGATCAGATCAACCGGCTGGCGGAGACTCTCGATGAAGGGAGCGGCACGATTGATTCGGCTCTCCGGTTCTTTACGGTAAAAAGCTGATTGAGGAGCATATATGAGGAAAGCGGATTTGGTAAAAGTGACTGAGGCCGACAGGAGGATTCTGGGGGATCTGGCAGAGCGGCAGAGAAAACTTGCGGACCGCGGAATTGAAAAGGAAAAAGCCCGTTTGTGGACGGATCACAATGATTTGATGACGACGGTGCCTCTTGTTTTTATCGACCCGGAAAACGGTTGGAATGAAATCATAAGGGAACAGGACCTGCTCTGTTCCGACCCCCTGCTGCGGGAATGGGAAAGAATTCTCAGAAAAGAGATCTTCTGGGGTGAGGAAATAAAGGATGACCGGGTCATCCGCTCCTTTTTTGATGTCGAATACGTTTATGAAGATACCAAGTGGGGGCTTCATGAGACGAAGAAGCAGGTCAACAGCGCCGGCTCTTATTCCTGGGAGCATCCTCTTACCGATTATGAAAAGGATTTTGATAAACTGGCATTTCCCGTTATAACCGTGGATTACGGCGAAACTCAGAGCCGGATTGAGCTGGCCGAGTCGATTTTCGGCGATATTCTGACGGTGCGGAAGCGGGGGAACTGGTGGTGGACCCTCGGGATGACCTGGGACTTTATCAATCTCCGGGGACTGGAAAACTTTATGTTCGATATGTACGACCATCCCGAAGGCATACACAGGTTGATGACGTTTCTTTCCGAAGGGACCATATCCAAAATCAAATGGCTGGAGAAAAACGATCTGCTGTCCTCCAATGTCGGAGGCGAGTACGTGGGTTCCGGCGGATTCGGGTGGACAGAACAGCTTCCCGGCCCCGGATCTCTCAATGCTGCCGCCCGACTGCAGGATATGTGGGGGTTCGGTGAAAGTCAGGAGACGGTCGGTCTGGCCCCTGATATGTTTGCCGAATTCATTCTTCCCTACCAGATTAAAGTCCTTGAGAATTTCGGCCTGAACTGTTACGGCTGCTGCGAGCCGATCGATCCCCGGTGGGACTACGTGAAAACCATCCCCCGGCTCCGCCGCGTTTCCTGTTCACCCTGGGCCGACAGGGAGGTCATGAGCCGTCAGCTGGAGCAGAATTACATCATGTCCATGAAACCCTCTCCGACTCCTCTCGCTTCCGCTGTGATGGATGAAGATGAAGTGCGGACAGGGCTCCGGCGGGATCTCGCCGTCGTAAAGGATAACGTTGTGGAAGTGATCATGAAAGACAATCATACAATAGGAAACAATCCCCGCAATGTTACAAGATGGGTGGAGATTGTAAGGGAGGAAATTGACCGGCTTAAAGGGATGTAGAAAGAAAAAATTGACAGAGGTGGTTAGCGATGCTAACCTTCAATAAACAATAGAATACATAGGGGGAGTATGTATGAATAAATATGTACAAATAATGATTGCTGTATTGATGTCCATATATGTTTTGACTGGTTGCCGGTTTCCCGGTGAGGATGATGTTTTCGATCCCGGCGTTCCCGGTGTTCCTGTCGAGGGCTACGGCGTGGCCTGGGTTGACTGGGAGAATGATGCGACTGCTGATGCCTGGAACGATACGGATATTTCCGGAGTCGATGCCGGGATCGGCGACATCTATCTTCTGTCGGAAGATGATGGCGGGGATCACAGGGAGAAGCCGATCTCTTTTTCCGACAACGATGATCAGACTGCTGAGGAGCAGCAAGCTGAAGTCATTGCGCGCTTTCAGACATGCTGGGCTCTGTTTAATGAGCAGGGATATAATCTGGGCACTCCCCAGATTCATCCTTCCGACGGTCAGGTTCACTTGTGGGGATCTGTGTGGGCGCAGAATCTCAGTGATGGCGATATTGCTGTCGTGGATCCCTGGGGAGTCGGGATCAGCACAATCCTCGTCTCCAAAAATGCCGTAGGGAGTGCTGTTTATGCTGTGACGGGTCCGGTCCTCGAGATCTGGGATATCGGTCCTCAGACGACAGGAGCCCCTCTGGAAAATTTCGGTTTTACAAAAGACGGCTATCAGCAGTTTCAGAAGGGGTATGTCTATGTGGAGACAAAAAACGGCATTGTGTTTACTCAGTGGGTCGCCGGTGGCGAGGTTCCCGACTGGGCCGGTGAAGAACTGGTTGATTAGGGAGAAGGCGGAAAAGAATGTTTAATAAAATACACTATTTGGTTCTGATTGTTTTGTTTGCCGCGGTATGGGCCGGTTTCGCGCAGGATGCGGGAACACCCGATGAGTCCGGAATTGATGCGGTTTCTGAAAATACTGTTGACAGCGAAGTACTTCTTGAGGAAATCGAAGTTCTGAAGGAGACAGTGGATGCGCTCAGGAAGGATCTGGATAAAGTGGAGAGAAAAGTCGACGGTTCCCAGCCGAAACTGCAGCCTTCCTTTAATACTTCGGTGACTCTGGAGGCGGGAGTGGATCTGGATACCCTGGCTTTCGGGTTTTCCAATAAAATCAGCCATCAGCTGACACTGACTCTTCTCGATGAGGCCACCAAGGAGTCTGTCGCGAGAGGTCCGCTGGTCGGCTATATCAAGATAACCGATTTCAGTGTCGATCTGCTTGATGCGAATTCCATCAGCGGTTCCAACGGCTCTGTTGAAGCGAAACTCCTCTGGGGTGCCTGGGATCTGCTGGTTTCCAGCGCGCCGGCGCTTCTGCTGAATAATGCCTGGAAAATATACCCCGATCAGACCGCGGCCATTACGGCCATAGGCAATGTGGCTTACAGTCCTGACTATCCGGCGATGGGCGGTCTGACTGTTCACTATAACAGGCCGCGGTTTTCCCTGGGGCTGGGGCTTGCTTCCGAAGGGAATTACGAAGCCAACAGTCTCAACACTTTTCATGTAAAAGCCGATTTCGAGTATGATTATGAGCCCTTCTATATTTATGCCGCTGTGGCCGACCAGTTTAAAATCGGAACGCTCGATGAAGAGTCTGGTTTTACGACAAATGGCGATTTCGGAGCAACGGCTCTGTTTGAAGGGACGATTCCTCTGGTCAACGGCCTGATTCTCGGAACCGCAGCGGATTTCTATCTCGAAAAGGCGCTCGATGCTTTTGCTGATTTCGGGAGTCCGGAATTTGATTTCCGCCCCTATGCGGAATTCCGTTACAGCAGTAAAGCTGTCCGGGATTTTGAAGACGTTTACTCCAATGTCAGGCTCGAAGGGTACTTGAATCCTGAATCGAAGCGCCTGGATCTCAGGGTCTCCGCCTATGAAATCGATGAAGATGACGGTCTTTTTAAAGGGCTCGGATATGAAATCGGCGCGGGATTTTACGATATCCTGGAGTCTATGGATGATGAAGGGGGGTTCCGGTATTCTCTCGATGGAGAGGTCAGCTACCTTATTAAAAAGATCAAGCCCTATGTCGCCGCCTCCTATTTTAATAAAAAGGTTATTCAGGAAACCGTGTCGGGGGAACAGGTTCTGTCGACAAAGGACGGTGTTGTCGCCCTTACCGCCGGGGTCAGCCTGACAATGGTGCCGCGGACGGAATTTGTCTTCGAGTATGCCAATGATGATCTGAGTTCCGGCAACGGCGTCTTTACTTCCAAATGCATTATTACTTTCTAAAAAAAGGAGTTTGGTATTATGAAAAAAGCAGTTTTTAAAATGTTGTTTCTTCTTGTTCTCGGTTCGGCCTTTATGAGCTGTGCCACGGGAGGGGCCGCTGTGGCGGGTCTCGGGGTTCTCGATGGTATGGATGAAGCCTCTTCGGCTATTGTCGTGGATCGCTTTGAACGGGCTCAGCAGGTTCTGGAATATTGTGAAAAACCTGTTAAATCCGTTGCCGGTGATGCCGTAATGGCCGACGGAGCGGTTCTTCAGCCGGTTCTGCTCAAAGATGAATCCCCGGCTTATATTGTCCTCTCTTCCCTCGATGCCTGGACGGCCTATCCGGTTACGGGAGTTTTTGCCGAGGCCTATGCCGATGGGGGGTACAGTACATACGGAGCTCCGCTCACTTATGAATTCCTCGATGACGGATTTCCGACCCAGGTTTTCGAGAAAGGTGTGATGGTAGTCGAAGCGGGAACGGCGGACTGGGTTGCCGAACCCGCCGAAATGCCCGCCGAACTGGCCGGTGTCGGTGAACTGAGGGGAGATGACGAAGTTCTGTCCGCTCTTGATGATGAAACGCGAAGCAACATTACTTCGGCTGTCAAAGAAGCCTATAAACTGGCCCGTCTTCAGGGATTCAATCCGGGAAAACCGGCAGGAGGCGATAAAGTCCATCAGTGGGACGGCCCCCTGTCCCAGAACTTCAGTGACGGAGACAGTATCTCCGGCGCCTGGGGAATCAATTCGCTGGCCATTGTGTTTCTATACCCCGAATCAAAAGATGCTTTCTTTGTCCGTGATGAGTTTGTCAATAAAATGGAAATCGGCGAGGGGATCGATGCCCACTCCGGTGCCTTCGGTTACGGCGGCGCTTTATCGCCCGAATACATAATCGATGGAAAAGTCTGCCAGAGATTCGGAAAAGGAATTATGCAGAGGGAAGATGACGGTTCAGTCTCCTTTATCCCTCTTATGTAAATAGGATCTCCGATGAAAAGGGGCTGTTGCAGCAGCTCCTTGTTCAATTATAGAAATGAGGGAAATATGAAGAAGTTTTTTTTATCGGGGCTGGCGGCCCTTTTTTTGTTTTCATGTACACAGCCGCAGGATCCCGAAACCGGGGATGATGAGATTATGCTCTCATCCCGGGCGGTTGACGGTTTGTCTCAGGGGATTGTGACGGGCCGGTATTACCGCGAGATGTTTGAAGATCCCGATTCCTTTTTCCGGGCCTGGTACAACGCCGATATCGAGTGGATCAGGATGGAGTTCGAGGAATACAATTTCGATACTTACTACAGCGGATTGTCCTATCAGGACAAGGTCGATATGTATAAAAAACTGGTCGATACGGCAGAGCTTTACGGGATTCAGGTTCTGGGTGTCATCGGCTACAACTCTCTCTATTATCCAAAACCAGACTTTGATGATTCTTATCATCTTACACAGGATAGCATCGATGCCTATATCGCCGCAGTGGAGAAGCATATAACGGACTACGGCCTGCAGGCTGTGGAAATCTGGAATGAGCCCCGGCAGTTCCATTTTAAGGATGTGACGGGCGGGGACCGGATTAAGTTGCCGGCCTACGCTCAGCTGCTGGTGGCGGTTTATGAGGAATTGAAACCGAAGTATCCCGACGTTCTCTTTGTCGCCCCTGTGACATCCCAGGCTTTTGCCGATACCTGGGTGGGTAGGGACCACAGCAGCCTGAGTCTCCTGTCCGACCCGGAGAACAGTATCTTCAGTTCTCCCGCTATCATGAATTACCGCGATGCCAATAATGGCAAGCTGCCCCTCGATGTTGTGTCGTGGCACCCTTACGGGCGGATACTTCCGGAAGATCAGGGAGGCGGGCCGAAAGGGAGTTTTTATTACAGTCAGGATTTCTCGGCCTATCACGATAAGGTGAAAAGTTTTACCGACAGCGAGGGCCGGTCCATTGTGGGGGATTACCCCGTCTGGCTGACCGAGTACGGTTTCGATGTCAATCAGACCCGGTCGGAAGCGACGCAGGATCTCTATTACCGCCAGATGATTGATGAGGTTAAAAAGAAAGAGGAAATCGAAGTTGTCTTTATGTATACATTTTATGATGATCCTCCTGTTTCGATCCGGCCCGACAGTGAAGGGTATAAATACGGGATGTACCGCTATAATTCCCTGACAGGGGAATTTGAGCCGAAACCGGTATTTACCTCTTACGTTTCGCTGAACTCCCGGGTGGGAATGGAATCAAATTTAAATGTTCATACAAATGCCGTGGGTTACTATCTCGAAAACGGGGGTAAGCGCAATTTCGGGCAACCCCGGGAGGGGGTATCTCTGTTGGGAAGCTTGTATAGTCAGTCATTTTCCGGAGGAGAAGCTGGATTGGGGGTTTTTGAGTGGACATTAGGTGGACAAGTGTCATTTGTTCAAAAATAGTTGACACTTGATTTATGTAATGTATAATAATGATTAGTAAGGTATAATGTAAAGTGTATCTTTGTACAAACTTAATTGTTTCATTGGAGGAAAGTAATGAAAAGAAAAAGTTTATTTAGTTTAATGGTTTCCCTTTTGTTTTTCTCTTTTGCCTTCGTTGGCTGTGATCTTGATGGAGAAGATCCCATTGTTGATGACGATCCCATTGTTGAAGATGACGGTTGGGCGACATCTATTGATGTGAGAGATTTTACGACCGAAGAGCAGACTCTTATTGATTCTGCTGAATGGCTGGTCGGCAGCGAAGGTCCGATTGCTGGTGATGCAGATGCTCAGGCGGCTGTCCTTGCTCAAGTGAAGCATGGTATCGAAATCGCAATCCTTGCCGGTTTTGATCCGGGTACAATCTCCCAGAATGTTCACGAATGGTTAACTGCCGATGTACAGATTTATACAGCGAACTGGGCTGGGGGAGATGGTGCTGCTGATGAGACATGGGGCGTAACAGGTATATCTCTGGCTTCTCCGGATTATGAAGTGGCCGGTTTTGTTGCAGCTAATGAAATCATCAATGAATGGACAAGGCTTGTTGGTCTGGGTGGTGTCGGTGTCGGGGCTGCTCTTACCCCTCCTGTATTTGGTGGAACTGTTTCATTTGACGATACTCTCGGACATGCTGTCATTACAGGCGGTGTAATTGATTATACAGCATCTAAAGATGGTGTTGTTCAGGTTTTTGAAAGAGGAATCATAACAATCGATGCAGACGATCCGAATGGAAGAGGCGCTGCCTGGACTGACAATGCGACATTGGCAGCTGAATAATATCTGACTCTCTTATAGTGTTTATAGGGGGCTGTCCGCCTGATGGAACTGTCGGTTCCGTCGGTCGGGCGGCCCTTCTTTTATGGAGGTACGGAACAATGGTTTCTGGAAAGAGGGCCGGCCTTGTTATGGGACCGGAAAGCGGTTCCTACGGCAGGGCGGCCCGTTTTAATCCCGGTGTCGTTTTCGAGCGGGGCCGGGTTCATATGGTCTACAGGGCGACAGAAGGTGATATCGGCGACAAAGAGGCTTACGTCTCTTCTCTCGGATATGCCAGGCTTACGCCGGAAGGTGATATTCTGGAGGACAGGGATTCCCCCTGGATTCTGAAAGCCAATGAAGAAGAGAAAATGGGTATCGAAGATGCCCGTATTGTTTCCTTCGAGGGGAAATTCTACCTGTTTTATACAGCCTATTCCGGCGATATTACCAATGTGGGTATCATCGAAACTGAGGATTTTACCGGATTCAGGAGGCTCGGTTATATCAAAAACGGTTTCTGGGACAAGGATGCCTTTATCTTTCCCCGGAGAATCAGCGGGAAGATCGCTTATATCCACAGGGTCGAACCGGGAATACAGATCGATTATTTTAATACCATTGAGGAGATGCTCGATCCTGCGAGCTGGAAGGGCTACGGGAACAGGATCGGGGAATCAACCATCATGAACCCCCTCTACGACTGGGAAAAGAAAAAAATCGGCGGCAGCGTTCCTCCCATAGAAACGGAGGAGGGGTGGCTGTTCATTTATCACGGCGTCTATGAAACTGTCCCGGGCGATGTTTCAACTATGGTCTATTCCGCCGGAGCCGCTCTCCTCGATCTCGAATATCCCTCCGTGGTAAAAGGGCGATTGGAACTCCCCATACTCAAACCGGAAGAGGAGTTCGAGATTGTCGGCGATGTTCCCAATGTGGTTTTTCCCCAGGGGGGGTATGTCCATGAGGGGAAACTTTATCTCTACTATGGAGCGGCTGATAAATATGTGGCCCTTGCCACTTACGAAGTGAAGGATCTCCTGGGAGCTTTGCTCTCTCCATGAGAGATGGAGTTAGACCCGGCCCTCACCCACGCAGACTGTGTGAAAACCAGGAGATTGCTTTTACCAACCCTCACCCCCGTCCCCTCTCCCACGAGGAGAGGGGGGTGTCTTTTATGGGTTCTACTATTGGCGGCAACTGTTTTTGATCACTTTGCTCATTGGTAATTTCAGCAGCGATAATCAGCTTGTTTTTATCATCAACGGCAGTTTGAGGGTTGTGGAAATGGACTTTTGCAACAGCCCCCCGGGGATGAGGGGGGAGTGTTTATTGAAATCAGGATAGGAAAAGGGACGCAAAAGTTCCCCCCATTCATAATTCCGGTTCATAATCCGGACAGACATCCTGAAAATCGGGGCCGGAATCCGGGGATTCCTTGTACATAAACCTGACATTCCAGGCATCGTAAATGGGGCTGGCTGCCAGTATATTTCTGAAATCCGGATCTTCAGTTTCATTTGTCCAGTGCTGCCACCTGATCCATCCATAGTTTTTCGCATACCAGTGGCGCTCGACTTTTGTGGGCCGGAAGGGTATGAGCGGGCGGACTTTCGTTTCTATCACTATTACATCGATCACGCCGAGCTCGCTGTCGGCTCCGAAGTACTGTTCCGTATCAAGAGCCGCGTTGTGATAGATAAGCTGCCTCTGCCCGGGCCATCTGGTATCCGCCGTCATTATGTTATCCACAGTCGTGTAGTCGGGCGGTGTGAAATTGAATCCCCGTATCCAGGTGTCGAAATTGAGGACTTCTCCGGGCAGCCAGTTGTGGTACGGGGCCAGTTTCATCGATCCCCACGGCAGGGCGTCATAGGCTCTGAAGCCCCCGTTATCCATCTCCGGCCAGGTCGTGTCTCTTTCAAGCCATATATATTGTCCATCATACCGGTATTTCTCCCAGCGCCATCCGTCGTAGGGGTTTTTGACATACCGGAAGGTCGATGCCGACGGATCTGAATGGAACTTCTGGATATCTCCCGTCGGGCTTTGCAGCACAAAACCGGAGTTATTGTACATGTACTCGATGGGATTGATTCCCTGAGGTGCTGCCGGAGCCCTGTTCCCGACATAAACCGAGTCCATGAGAATTTCGTAATCCGGGGTCTGATAATTGTATCTGTTATCGAAGAGCATAGTCACATCTTTCAGTGTGTACCCGACCAGTTGGCTCAGGTCCGCCGAGACATAGATCCACTGCCCTTCAGGGTTCTGCCGGGATCCGGGGGTGAGCCCGAGCGCGCTCCGGTCCGCAATGAAGCTCATGCTTTCGAGACCGGTTCCGCTGCTGACAGTCGCGGAAAGGGTCAGGGATGTCCCGCCGGTTTTGTTTTTGACCCGGAAGGAGAGAGCCGCACCGCTTTCAATCACGATCGCTGTATCGGCCAGCTTTATTTTAAAAGATCCTCCTCCCGGAATTGTTGTGCCTTTAATGAATAAAGAACCGCTTCCTGTTTCACTGTCTTCGCTGCTGTAACCGGTTTGCAGTTCCGTAATGCCGGTTTTTTCCAGGACAGACAGAGAGACAGGGATATCTGAACTGCTGTTAAAGTCCCCGATGTATTCCGAAGGATATTCCACAGGTTCCGGCTCCTCCTCTACCGCTTCTGAAATATCCGGTTCCGATAAGGTGCAGGATAATATAAAAAGGGGAAGTGTCAGGGCGGCAAAAGATCGCAGTCCCATATTCAAGCTCCATCCCGGTTTTTTATGAAAGATCCGTACCATCGGGCCGATTCTTTCAGAGTTCTTTTCTGCGTTGCATAGTCAACATGGATCAAACCGAACCGCTCCTTGTATCCCAGAGACCATTCGAAATTATCCATTACGGACCAGTAGCAGTACGCCAGAACCGGATATCCCTCGCTTTGGAGTTTTATCAGCTGTTCCGTGTAGCTCCGGATAAAGTCTATTCTGAAGCGGTCGTAAACCTTTCCGTCCGGTGAGACGCTGTCATAGCCGGCTATGCCGTTTTCCGTAATGACGAGAGGAAGTTTGTACCGGTCGAAAAGGAGCTTCGGTCCCCAGTAAAGCACCTCCGGGGTAATTTCCCAGTCCATGACTGAACGGGGCCGTCCGGGACGTCTCTGCTGTTCTGTCCTGTTTTCCTGCTGATAAATATTAATTCCCGAAAAATCACAGGGTTCGTACTGTTCCTCGAGTCCGGCGTTCCAGTTTTCGCCGAGATAAGGGGTAAACCGGTCGACAGTTTCAGGAGGTATGGTGCCGGCAAAAAGAGGATCGGTCCACATCACGTTATTCCATAGAAGGGTATCGGTGCGGCTGAAATCGATAGCGAAGGATTTTCTTCGGGCCCTCTCCTCCGATTCGGGCGATCCTGTCTCCGGAACGTGGAATATTCCCACGGGTGCCGCGCTGACACGGGCTCCGGGGGAGTTTCTTTTTATAGCTTTAAGGCTCCGGTAGTGGGCTTCTATGATATTTCTGTAGACATGGGAGAGGCTTCTTTCATCAAGTCTCATGGCCGGGGCATGGTCTCCGTTAGCGTGGCCATTGGCAAAACACTGGGGTTCGTTCATGGTCAGCCAGAGGGAAACACGGTCTCCGAAAGCCATGGATGCGGTCTCCGCGTATTCCTCGAACCATTCCGGACTGCTTCTGTTGAGCCAGCCTCCCAGAAGAAAAAGCTCATAGGGATATTCCCAGTGGAACAGTGTTATCATGGGCTGTATATCCGCGGCGAGCAGTTCGTCGATCAGAGCGTTGTAGAAATCGATTCCCGCGCTATTGGTCCGGCCGGTTCCTCCGGGAAGAATCCTCGGCCAGTTGAGGCTGAACCTGTAGGTCTGCAGCCCGATTTCCTTCATAAGCGCCACATCCTCTTTAAATCTGCTGTAATGGTCACAGGCTGTCCTGCCGTTGTGATTCTCGAAAATAACACCCTGCTTTTCCGTATGGGTGTCCCAAATACTCAACCCTTTTCCGTCTCTGTTCCAGGCACCTTCAATCTGATAGGCTGAAGACGCCGCTCCCCATAAAATATGATTCATGAAATGCTTCCTTTTTTTGTATTATATATAAATGAGCTATATTTGTATATTGAAAATATATATATGTTTATCTATGTGTTGACAGGGCGGAGAAGTTGTAGCATAGTGTTTTCTGACAGGAGGAATTTATGGCTAATAAGGAATTTTGTGTCATCAGCCATACCCATTGGGACAGGGAGTGGTACCTGACCCATGAAGAATTTCGTATGAAACTTGTTCAGCTGCTGGACAGGCTGACGGCCGTTCTCGAAGAGGACAGCCGGTATATATTCAATATGGACGCCCAGACTGTAGTTCTGGAGGATTATCTTGAGATCCGCCCTCACAAAAAGGATCAGCTCGAAAAGCTTATAAGTCAGGGAAGACTCGTCGTCGGTCCCTGGTATGTGCAGAACGATTTTTATCTGACCAGCGGAGAAGCGACGGTCAGAAACCTTCTCATCGGGTCGGATATCGCCCGGAAGTTCGGCGCTGTGGGCAAGACGGCTTATGTTCCCGATCAGTTCGGGCTTATATCCCAGCTTCCCCAGATTGCCAGCCGTTTCGGAATGGATTCCTGTGTCTTCGGAAGAGGCTACCATGTCTGGGAGAAATACGGCGAGACCTATTCCCTTCTGAAAAAACCGACGGAATTCCGCTGGGAATCGCCTGACGGAAGCGGCGTGGTCTCTATCTGCATGGCCCACTGGTACAATAACGCCCAGAGATTTTCTTCGGACCGGAAAAAAGCTGAAGCGCTGCTGAAAAAAATCGAAGGGGATTTTGAAGGGGAAGCCCGGACGCCTTATCTGCTCTGCATGAACGGGGTCGACCATCTGGAAGCCCAGAACGATCTTCTTCCCGTACTCGACGATCTGAACAAAACTATTTCCCGGGACAACAGTTCGGTGAAGCAGATGTCCCTCGATGATTACACCTTCAAAGTGAAGTCCTATATTCAGGAAAAAGGCCTCGAGCTGGAAACCGTGGGTACGGAACTGAGAGACGGCAGCGGCGACAACATTCTTCAGGGAACGCTCTCGTCGCGCATTTATCTGAAGGTTCTCAATGCGGATATGCAGACCAGGATCGAGTCGGAACTGGAACCTCTTAACGCTTTTATCGCATCAAAGTGGAAAGACAGTTCGCTGTACGACAGGGATTATCTCCGTCATATGTGGAAAGAGCTCATCAAGAATCACGCTCATGACAGTATCTGCGGATGCAGCACCGACCGGGTCCACCTCAATATGGAAGACCGTTTTCTGCGGCTCGATGATATGGAGAAAGGGCTGAGGCAGAAAGGGATGGAGTTTCTCTCAGATCATGTGAATGTATCGGATCTGTCTTCCGGAGACGGTTATATCACGGTTTTCAACTCCCTTGAAATCGAGAGATCCGGCTATATCGAGTGCGATCTCGAGTTTACCGCAGAAGAAGGGGTCCGTTCCGTCTCGATTCTCGATGAGGAGGGGAGAGATGTGCCTTTTGTGGTTTTATCCCATAAGAACGGATGCCGGGATATTATCAGCCCCATTAATCTTCCGGGGTTTGTCATTGCCGATACCTACAGGTGCCGGATCCTTGTGGAAAATATGGCCCCTCTTTCCGTCCGGCGCTACGCCGTTAAACCTTCGGCCGAACCGGTCGGATCTGAGAGCGGGAGAGGGAAGACCGCCGTGGAAGGGATTGAAAATGAGTTCTACAGAATTTCCCTGGACGGATCCGGAAAAATGAGTCTCTTTCTCAAGGAACGGGGAAAAATGATTCAGGACTTCTTTCATCTTGAGGATGGGGAAGACTGCGGAACCGCTTATCTTCACCGTTACGGTGAAAATCCCGATATCAGAACCACGAAGGGGCTGGCTCCTCTCTCTGTGAAGGCAACCGGAGATAATCTGGCTGAAACTATCGAATTCGAATATGAATGGACGCTGCCTCTAAGATATGACTGGAACAGTAAAAAGAGAAGCGGTGAGACTGCGCCTGTTCTGATCAGAATCGCGGTAACTCTATACAGGGGAGACCGGCAGATCCGCTGGCATGTGGATCTGGACAACAGCTGCGAAGACCACCGTCTGAGAGCTGTCTTTGCGCCGGGCATCAGCGGAGATTTCACCTACGCCAGCACACCCTATGATATGATCAAACGGGACAGACGGGATATTCTGAAAGAAGTGCGGGACGGCGTGCAGCCAAACTCGGGTCTCGTGATGATGAAAGACAGTGAGGGGAGTTTCTCCTTCGTGAATAAAGGGATCTACAGTTACGAGCACAAACTCGATGATTCTCTGGCGGTGGGTCTTCTCAGGTCCAACGGTTATATCTTCATCAATGCCGGCGGCGAGGGGATTCAGAGCGATATGTGGTCCGTACCGGGAAACCAGTGCAAAAGGAAAATCAGTCTGGATTTTGCCCTTCTCTTCGGGGGCCGGGACGCCTCCTTTGATGAAATGCTGAGAGAAGAGAAAAAATTCCGGTCCGCCCCTCTGAGTCTCTACCGGCCTGTGAACAGACAGAAGTTCCAGGGAGGACGACCGGCGGTTCAGGATACGGAAATCATGGAAATCTTCTATGAAAAAATCCCCTATTCCGATACGCTTCTCCCTTCCGGAGAATCACTCCTTAAGGTCGAGGCGGAAGGCCTTATTATGACAGCCTGCAAACTCGGTGAAAGGGACGCAAGGATGCTTGTCCTCAGGTACTATAACCCCGGCAGGGAGGCGCGGAAGATCGCTTTCGGTGATGGACTTCTGAAGTTGAATGAAGTCTTCGATCTGGACTTGGGGGAGGAAATTACCGGGACACTGGCTAAAGATCAGTCGAACTGGAGCGGAATCATCGGCAAGGCGGAAATCCGGACTTTCGGCATCAGATTCTGATTCGGAATTTCCCGGTACCCGATAAAAGGGAACCGGGAAAATCCATAAGAAATAGTTGTGTAATAAGCAATATTGTTGCGCATTAAGTCTGAATAGTATAGAATCCTGTGTATAAAATAAGTCAGGGGCTGTTGCAAAAGTCGAATAATTCCATTCTGTCCCTCAACCCCGATCCTTCTCCCAGTGGGAGAAGCCGGGCGAGGGGTGTGAAGATGGACTTTTGCAACAGCTCCATTGAAACAGGAAAACCCAATGACCCTTTCAGAAATCTACAGCGACGCTCCCTACGAAATCCGACTGAAGGCCCCCATACTGCAGATAAGCGGCTTTATTGTTGTTTTTCTGCTGGCGGCTCTGGCGGTCAATTCCTTTTATCAGGGGAATATCGTAGCGGCCCTGTTCACACTGCCCATGATGATTCTGCTTGTCTCCGCAGTCATACTTGTCCGACAGGGAAAATACTCTCTGGCGGGGAACCTTACGAGTTACAGTCTTACGGTCATAATCATCCTTATGAACAGTATTGAGGTGATCAGGACAGAGCAGTCTATGGCTTCACGGGCTGTTATCAGTATCCTTCTGGTCATACTCTCTCTTATTTTCAGCAGAACCCGGCGGGATATGTATGTCATCACATCACTGCTGGTTGCCGATCATATCAGGACGATTATTATTGGTCTCCTCTTTAAGCAGTTCACCTCCCATACGGTAGCTGTGGGGCAGCAGATCATTGCCAATACGCTTTATCTCCTCATCGCTATTGTTCTTCTGAATCTGCTCCGCAGCATTTTTGACCGTGTCCTCAAAGACGCCGCGGAGAAAATGAAGGAGAGCGAGGAGAGGAGCGCCTATATGAGGGAGCTCGTCCGGGATTCGACCAATCAGCTGTCGGAAGCTCAGGGAATGACCGAGCAGGCTGATGATACCGCCTCCTCGATTATACAGATTGATAAGAATATCAAATCCCTGAAGGATCAGGCCGGTTATCTGAGCCGTCAGTATGACACATCCAGAAGCTCCCTGTCTGAAATCAACAGCAGCCTTGCCGGGCTTGTGGGGATCGCCGAAGAGCAGTCCGCCAATATAACTGAAACCAGCGCGGCGCTGGAGGAAATGGTGGCATCCATCAAAAGTTCCTCCATGATCATAGAAAAACGGCAGGAGACGGTTAAGGAGCTGAGAAAGAAAGCTGAAAGTGGTTCAGACGTCGTCAAAAAAACAGTTTTGTCCTTTGACAATGTTTCGAAGCAGATTGAAAGCATCAAGGGGATGACGAAGATTATTACGGAAATCAGCAGTCAGACCAATTTGCTGGCCATGAATGCCGCTATTGAAGCGGCTCATGCGGGAGATCGGGGCCGCGGATTTGCCGTTGTCGCCGGCGAAGTGAGGAAACTGGCCGAATCCAGTTCGGAAAATGCGAAACACATTTCCGGCTCACTGGGTGATCTTGTCAAAGCCATTGAAGCAATGGGGGCCAATATGCAGGATACCGGTTCGGCTTTTTCTTCGATCAGTTCGGAAGTCGGGCAGGTCGACAGGGCTATGGATGAAATCAACCTCAATATTCATGAACTGAGCCGCGGCAGCGAGGAAATCCTCATTGCCACCGTCAGGATGAACGACCTGACCTCGCAGGTCAATGAATCTCTGGATTCCGTATCGGCTAACGAACGGAACGTGACAGACAATGTGGATGAGCTGGGGAATTTTATCGGCCTGCTGAAAGGCGGATTGTTGGAGATCGGCGAAGGGACGGCCCATATAACCGGGGCCATGGAGAAACTGGCGGCCATTGCCTCGAGGCTGAACAATTATACCAGGGAGCTGAACGACAAAATGCTGCGCTGATTATTCAAGCCCTATGTATCTGTCATGAATGGCGCTTATGGTTCCGTTCTTTATACCGTCGAAACCCGGCTAATCTCCTTTTGTCCTGAAGTGGCTGAGGACTTTGAGAAGTCCTTTCAACGCCCTGTCAGTCCGGGTATTGTTGTCTTCCATATCTCCGGAAAGATTGGAAAGCTCCGTCGCCCTGTCATCAATGCCGGAAATCAATTCTTTCAGGCTTTCGCTGATATCGCGCATGTTGACAACGGCGGCGAGGATTTCCCTGTTTCCGATGCGCATTTCCTGGGATCCTGTTATAACCTGGGAACTCAGCTCTTCAAGGCGTTTGAAAGAGTTGTCTAGATTGCTGCCGAATTCCTTGATCGACGACATGAAATCGCCTACTTCCCCGATACTGGCCTTTACGGAGGAAACCGTATCGCTGATGGCGGAAAAAGAGTCCTGAAGAAGCGAGGATTCATCTCCCAGGATTTCAATGAGGGATAGTGTATTATTCAGGTTGCTCCCGATATTCTTCGATTGCACCGTGGCTGTTTCGGCCAGTTTGCGGATTTCATCGGCGACGACGGCAAAACCTTTGCCCGCGTCTCCCGCATGGGCGGCTTCGATAGCCGCGTTCATGGCCAGGAGGTTCGTCTGGCTGGCCACGTTGGCTATAAGGTTGTTGGCGTCGATCAGGTTTGCGCTGCTGCTTAAGATATTTCTGATGTTATCTGCCATGGCCTCGAGTTTTTCCCTGCCTTCGTTGAACACGGTGACCAGTTCCGATGTATCTTCCAGGCTCTGTTCAGTCAAATCGGTTAATTTAAGGTTTGCTTCCCCAATCTGGCTATTGGCGGAGGAGGAGTCGCTGATTGTCCGGCTCTGGTCCGAAATGGTGTCTCCCAGGGCGTCTATGTTTCTGGCCAGCTGTTCAATGGCGGCGGTGGTTTCCACAATATTGCTGTTGTACCCCGTCATTTCTTCGACGGATATTTTGACGCTCTTATGTATCTCTGAAACGGAAGAGGCAACATTGCTGATATCGCTGTTCAGCTGTTCCTTGTTTTCGGAGAGAGTGCCTGCGTAATCCCTGATATTTGTCAGACCGGAATTCAGGCTGCTTATCAGATGATTCGTCATCAATCCCAGCCGGCCCAGTTCATCGGTGGTATAAACCGATACTTCCGAGGAGAAATCACCTTTGCTGGCGCTGCGGAACTCTCCGATCATCTGATCAATGGGAGATACGATAAGACTGACGATTCTGAAAAGGAGAGTAATAAAGCCGGCAATGGCAACCAGTCCGGCGAGAAAGTAGACAGGGAAATCCCCTAAAGGCAATGTCCGGCCGATGTCCCTGGAGATGGATGTGATAATGCCCAGAAGAACGAACATGAGAACGGTTCCCAGTGAAATGATCATGACCAGCCCTAGTATTTTCATTTTCGCGGAGAAAATCTCTTTTTCATTGGTACTGTGTTCTCTGTAAAAGGCATCGAAGTGATTGATGGGAACAATAACCAGCGGAGCGCTGACCATGAAAGAATAGGCCAGGACCAGGAGCGCTCCGAAAATCAGGGCATGGGGAAAGTAATTACCCAGAACAAAATAGACGAGAAAAGTTCCCTGTATGGATTCCTGCAGGGTCACTACGAGAAAGGTTGCTATGATCGTGTAGCCTGCTTTTCTGAAATACTTTTCCGAATCGTCGGAAGAAATACCTCTGGAGATGTAGTTTTTCAGAAATACACGGCGTATAAGCAGGATTTCGCTTCCCATTATGGCTATATGAAGCAGGGTTACAGGGTTTTTCAGTAAAGCGAAGAACTGTTCTGCTGTGACTATACTGGTGAGGATGAGAAAAGGAGAGAGCAGCAGCAGAGGAAAAACCAGTATTGAAAAATTGACCAGAAAAAAAGATCTTAATAGCGGTTTCATATTCGCCTTCGTTAATTTTTCGCGATTGATGTTCATTGGGATATCCTCCGGAGTATTATTAACTATAATCTGTTGTTTATAGTTGTTGCAACATCACCGGACATTTAAGATATAAATCTTTTTGCTGAAGAAATTGCAGGGAAAGCCGGCTATCATACTTCGTCAATGGTACGGGTTTTAAGGGGAAAAAAAGGCTGCCGGAGCGTCGGCAGCCTTGTCATTTAAAACAGAGCAGGACTGGATCAGGTGGATTTTCTGATGATCATCTGGGTGGGAATCAGGACTTCTCTCTCCGGTTTGCGGGGATCTTCCTCTCCGATTCTATCCAGGATGAACCGGGCGGCCTGTCCCCCGATCTCGTCCCGGGCCTGCTGTACCGTCGACAGTTCTACGAAGGGCAGCGAGGCGGACTGGATATTGTCGAAGCCGGCTACCGCCACATCATCAGGTATCTCATATCCGTTTTTCTTCAGGAACTGAATGACGCCGATCGCCAGAAAGTCATTGATGCAGAAAATGGCTGTCGGATGGTCATCCATGCTCATAATTCTCCTGATGATTTCAAGTTCCTCATCTTCGTATTGCGGTATGGATTGTGTTTCCTGACCGGGTTTGTGTTCAACTTCGATGGCGACAAGGGGAAAAAGGCCCGAGTTTTTCATGGCATCTTCATAGCCTTTGATACGCTCGTTGACACTGCTCGGCCGGCTTTTTGTCGTCACGCAGCATATTCGTTTGTGGCCTTTACCGAGAAGATAGCTGACTATATCGAATGCTCCCTGATGGTTATTGGCCCCGACAAAATCGGATTTTATCGTTGAGAGCTTCCGGTCCAGAACCACAACGGGTAGATTTTCCGGGATGATTTCTGTTATATGAACGGTATTGTTCGATTCATCAATGGGGAAGAGTATGATCCCCAGAACCTGTTCATCTCTCATTCTTTTAAGCTGGCTTTCTTCGATAGCCGGATCGCCTTCGCTATGGCCGAGAAGCATCCCGTAGCCGTTCTGATGAAGATGGGACTCTATCCCCCTGATTATATCCAGAACAAAGGGGTCCTGCAGATAGGGAACCAGAACCCCTATCAACTGAGAAGTTTTGCTGGTGTAGGCTTTTGTGACGAATGTTCCCTTCCCCTGAATCCGTTTCAGGAGACCTTCATTGACCAGAATGTCGAGAGCCTGTCTGACGGTGCCCCGACTGACTTTCAGCTTGTCGGCTATATCTACTTCCGGTTCGATTTTTTCATTTTCCTTTATCTCTCCGGTTTTTATCTTGCTTCGAAGGACATCGGCCAGCTGTTCATATAAAGGTAGTGGGGAGTTGTGATCTAATATTAATGTGTCCATGCTTATCAGGATAATCAATTTGTATGGATATGTACAGCTGTTTTTAGAATAAATGATCAGTTGTTTTGTCAATAAGTACTGTGCAAGTGTAATAAAATAATAATCAAATTGACAAATGTACCTTTTAGGTATAGCGTTGTATATACATAAATGAAAATTGGAGGAATTCATGAAAAAGATACTTTTTCTTTTAGCGGTCGCGGGTTTGGCTATCTCCTGTGTAACAACGGGCGGCGGGTCTCCTGCCGCTGTCGATGAGAAAAATACTGTCGCCGTAAAAGAGGAACCGGCAAAAGAGATTGTACCGGGAACCGGTGAGGTTATTTTTAAGCTGGATCTTGAAGATCCCGCCATCGACGATCTTCTCGCGCCCTATGGAACCCTTGAGCCTTTCAACAGGATGGAGATATTTGATAACAAAATCGAATTCGAAGGTTCCAACGGCTGGGAGGCATTCGGTTTCTTCCTGAACAGGGAGTTTGATCTCTCGGAAGGGCCGATTCTCGTTTCCATGGATGTTCTGAGAAACGCCAGTAATGAGCACAGCCAGATCGCGCTGTATTTTGTCAACCAGTATCTGGTCGACGGCGATCCCTGGACTCAGGGGGATTTTATCCGGGTTATGCAGAATTCTCTCAACACATCAACCCTCGTGGAACAGTCGAATGTGGACCAGCGGGGTGTTGGTATCGTGAAAATGGAAAAACCGGGGCTCTGGAATATGGGAGAGAGTTACAGGCTCGGACTCGGTCTCGACGGATCGAAATTCAAAGTCTTTATCAACGATGTTCTTGTCGGCCAGGGGGATTATGATATTCCTTTGAAAACGGGTTATCTCCATTTTATCGACTACAATTCCCTTGAAGGCGATGTGGATTATATCTCTGACTTTACTGTAGAGCGCTTCTGATTTATGCGGGGCTGCCGATAGGTGTGATCTTCTGCAGCCTCTTTTTTTTGTACGGAGAGGAAAATGTTCCGAAAAATTTTAATCATGATTCTGTTTATCCCCCTGCTGTACAGCTGTATGTCCAGCGGAAATCCGGCAGAAGATATTGCCAATGTTGTTAAAAGCGAAGCCGCGGAACCGGTATGGCAGGAAGCTGAAGCCGAAGCGGTATTTCTCGATCCGGCCCGCCCTTTCGAAGGTGCCCCGGAAGCAGTCCTGTCCGGTAAAGTTCTTTTTTCCGGGGACTCGGGAGCTGTGGACAGGACCCTTTTCAGTCTTGTGAATATGCAGTCGATATATGATCAGGGAGAACCGGTTACCCAGCTGATTCTGGAAAGCCTCAACCTAGAAGGCTCCATGCAGAGGGTCTCCACATCGCCCCATCTCTTTGAATCTGAAAATGATAATAACGATCCCTTTGACATAAACTGGGAGGGATTCGATACAGATAAACTTATCAACTCTGTCAATTATAAACCGGAAGAAATGATTGATAAGATCATTGAAGGGGGGATGGAGCCGGTTCTTTTACTGGCTTACAATATGCCCTGGCTTGCAGCTGACGGTTCTCTGACGGGGAGCCCTGAATCTGCGGATGAGTGGGCGGAAATGGCCAGTGCGGCGCTCTATTATCTCAATAAAGATAAAAAGAGAATCCGCTATATCGAGATATGGAATGAACCGGACGGGAATTATTATAAAGGTTCCCCTTCCGATTTTTTCGAGTTGTTCAATACCGTGGCCGGGAGGATTCATAGGGATCATCCCGGGGTTCTCGTCGGCGGGCCCGCCGCTATCAATTATACAGGTAACTGGTCGCTGAATTTCATCAGAAACTGCGGTGATTCGATGGATTATTTTATTTATCATTCCTATAACGAAACCGTCGAATTTCTGACTGAACGTCTGGACAGAATGTATCAGTATATAAAGGATACGACCGGCCGGAACGATATCTTTATCATGATAACGGAATCGGACAATTATCAGCTTCACGGCGGGGATAAACTCGAATATCTGATAAGGCGCCAGATCGCCCTGCAGGACCGGAAGGGTTTTCTCGAAGGTTTTCATCATTTTCAGGCGGCCGGTTATGATGAAGGGGAGAGCCGTTTCGGTATCGCCTATCTCAAAGGGAATCTCGTTGAAGATAATTATTGGCCTTACTGGCTTTTCCGGGATCTTGAAGGTGAAAGGGGATCCGTTCAGTGGGATGACGCCGCTGAAGCCGGAAAAATCCTGACCATCGCTTCCGAATCGGCTGATTCGGTCAATGCCCTGGTATATGTTCCGTCGGAATATGAAAAGAAACGTGTCGATCTGGAGCTGGAGCTGCCGGTTCCCGCAGGGTTTGAAAAGGGGGTTCTGACTGTTTCAACAGCGGGGCCGGCCTATAAAGGGGTCCTGTCCTCCCGGGTCGTGACCGGCGGAGAGCCTCTCCGGGTGAAACTCGAAGCCGTGCCGGGCACAGCGTACTCGGTAACCGTAAAAGCGGAAAACAGCAGGGATCTTGTCTGGGGCAAGCTGCTTCTCGACCGCTCTGAAGGGCTTGTCGGAGAGACCATTGAGGCTAAAGTCCGGGTCATGAATACGAGCGCTTCGGAGCTTTCGGTGAAAAGCCTTCTTGTGGGGATTCCCCAGAAATGGAAATACCGGGTGACCGGAGGAAACAGTTCTTTCACATTTCTTCCGGGGCAGACGGCGGAAATCACATTCGAAATTGACGCTTCATCACCGACACCCCGGGGGGGCTCGGCTGTCTACGCCTATTTCAGCGTGAAAAAACCGGGAGAAAGGAATGCCAAACAGGCATCTCTTCCCGCAACTGTAGAAATGCTTTCTCCGGTTCTCATAGAGCCGAAGCCCGGAAGACTCAATGTTTCCGACGGTTATAAAACCGATTACGCCGTTGAGTTCGTCAATACTTTCAGCGCGGCCATTTCCGGTGTTGTTTCCCTGAATATGCCGGAAGGTGTTGAAGTGGGCCATAACGATATCGAGGTGGAGATTCCCGTAGGCGAATCCCTGGTGGTCCGCTGGCCCCTGAAGGTTTCTTCGGCGCCGGAGGGAGAATCGGCCGGTACCGTCCGCTTCGATTATGAGGGAATCCTTTTTGAGGAAAATATCACTGTGGTGAAAGGATCTTTCCCCGTAGGCAGGAACAGCGTGCCCGTCGATCTGGATGAGTATTATAATGCCGACGGCGTAACATTCAGTCCCGATTTTGACGATTACACCCAGTTCGGCGGTCCCTTTACCATGGCCGGCAGATTTATGCCTCTCAGCGGCGCCAATAATTTCGCAGGTATCGATTTTATCATACCCGATATGAGCCGCGGCAAAATGAATCTTGTGGGCGGGAGAGGACAGGAAATATCTGTCAATCCCGGGAACTACCGCGGACTGGCCATTCTGACCACCACAGTCAACAGCAATAAAAGCGAAATACTGACCCTGAAATACAGCGACGGTTCAACGGAAGCACTGGACGTGAAATTGACGGACTGGTGCGTCAATCCTAAATTCGGAGAGACAGTAGTGATGAAAGCTCCATACAGACATATTACGACCGGGGTGCTGGAAGATGCGTCTCCCCAGCTTTTTTATCTGGAGTTTCCCGTAGACCGGGCCAGGAAGCTGGAAGCCGTGATTATGCCTGATAACCGCGAGCTGTTTATTATGTCGCTGTCGCTGATCAAGTAGAACGATAATGAAGAAACAGCTGACTTTTTTAGCATTATCACTTTTTTTCATTTGTTCCGTCGGAGGGGAGGAGCCCTTCCCTTCGGCGGACTCTCTTCTCGGCGGAATCTTTGTTCTGCCCGAAGGTGTCCGGGCTTACCAGTTTTCCAGTTATGACAAAACAGGGGGTAACGATGACGGGAACCGGAAATACGCCTATACGGATTACAGCCGGGACGACCGTGTCTTCACTATTTTCCGCGAAACCGGGGCGGGGCGGCTGAACAGAATCTGGATGACCGGATGGCGCAATCCCGGCAGGTTGACTTTTACCGGATCGGATGACTCGATACTTTTAGAAAGAGATGTCGATCAGATATTTACCCCCTCCGGCATGGCTTATTCAGGGGATGAAAATTCTTCGAGCGGCGGCTTTTTCTATTATCCCCGGCTGGAGTTTTCCGATGGGCTTGTGGTAACAACAGGCCAGGTTTCCAGTTATATTCAATGGGGCTATTACCTCTATGATTCTCCCGAAGCTTCCCCGTGGGGAAAAGCCGCCATTCCCATTATCAGAAATGACAGCGATTTTCTGGAAACAGGAGTCTCTGCGGCACCCGGAAATAAGGAGCTGATTTTCAGAACCGGATCCGGCGGTATCATAACGGATTTGGAAATCAAACTGCCCTATTCACCTGATATATCTCTTGAGGATCTGATTCTCCATATTGATGCTGACGGGGGGAAAGGAGCGGCTGTTCTGCCCTTGAGCGGTCTGTTCGCCTCTCTTGAAGGCGAAGCTGTCGATTCCGCCCCTGTCAAGGTGAGCCGTGAGAATGGAGTTCTGAGCCTGTTGTCCCGCTGGCCTCTGCTATGGAGGAGCGGAATAGAAATTTCTCTGGAAAACAGAAGCCCTTCAGGAAAAGATCTGGAAATCAGCATCATCTATGTCAGGGATGAACAGGTCGGCCAAGGACTTGCTTCCGGAAAATTCGGGTATTTTCAGTCGGAGAGCACAAGCCGGGTTTTCCGCGGAAGCGAACCGGAGGACTACAATGCCGCATCCATTACCGGGAGAGGTGTTCTCGCCGGTGTTTTTCTTGTAGCGGAAAGCGATAATCCCGATGATCGGAAAATCCTGGAAGGGGATGAGCGGATATTTATTGATGGCGCCATGACTCCCCAGATACACGGAACCGGGACCGAGGATTTTTTCAATGGGGGATGGTATTACAAAAACGGGACATTCTCTCTGCTTTATCATGGAAATCCCTATCACGGGGTAACAGGCGCCGGCGATGTAACGACCCAATACCGATGGCTTCTGCCCGATCCGGTCCCCTTCTACAATAGCGCTGTTGTGAATTTCGAACACGGTGAAGTCAACAATAAAGGCGGCCGGATAGAAAGCTCCCTTATCTGGTACGGACACCGCAGTGAAGGGATACTGGAGAAAACCGGATTTGTAGGGAGTGATGATCTGGAGAGTTCCGGATCCCCGGATTTTCTCCGGGAGAAGCTTGTTTCCGGACCGCTTCAGGGGGTGGCTCCGCAGAGAACCGGAGACTGGCATCTCTCGTCGACATCGGAAGAGCATTTCTTTTCTCTTCCTGCGGGTGGTGAAGCCGGCGGACTCCTGCTGAGGCGCCTGTACGATTATTCTGTGAATAATCAGGAAGCCCGGGTTTTGGTCAACGGAGAGTTCTGCGGAACCTGGTACACTCCCGGATTCAGTCCGAAACCTTCAATAGCCCAGAATGAATTTATGATCCCGCCGGGGATCTTGAAACAAAACGGAGAGAACAGGATTACAATCAAACCGGTCAGCAGCGACTGGACTTTTGACGGTTATACCGTATATTCCCTGAATTACTAATTAAGGAGATTTGTTATGAGAAAAGGAATTAATATTTTATTTGTCCTCCTTCTTGCTTTCGGAGGCACTATGCTCTCGGCTGAAGGCCAGCAGGATCAGAGCAGCGGCAGCACTGTCACTGTCAGAACGACAAACGGCCCCAGCGAAAACCGGCCCTGGGAAATCGAAAGACATAAAAAGCTTCTGGAGGATTTTTTCCGCCTTAATCCTCTTGTGAAAATTGAAGCCGGTGAAGGTCGGTTCGACAGACAGAGCTTTGCTGTCAAGCTGGCGGGCCACCAGATGGAGGATGCCTTTCTCGTCTCTTTTACGGAGCCTCAGTTCCTGATCGGAAACGGTTATGTCAGCGAAATAACCGAGTACATTAAAAAGTGGGATAAATTCGATCAGCTCAACCCCGATCTTCTGGATATCGTTTCCGATGATCAGGGAAGAATCTACGGTATTCCTGTTGGAGGATATTCCATCGGCCTGCTCTACAACCGCCGGTTGTTCGAAGAGGCGGGACTGGATCCCGATTCGCCGCCCCGGACCTGGGATGAAGTAAGGGAATACGCCAATATCATCACCGCGAAACATAAAGATGTCATCGCTTATGCCGACTTGAGCCGGGACGGCCAGGGGGGCTGGTATCTTGTTTCACACATCTATTCCCGGGGGGGGGATCTTGTCGTGAAGAACGGCGATAAATGGAAGGCCACATTCAATACTCCCGAGGCGAGAGCCGCTCTCGAAATGCTTAAGGAAATGCGATGGGATGATGAAGTCATGGGGCAGCAGCAGCTCCTGGCGGTCAAGGATGTCCTGCCTATGCTTTCCACGGGAAGAGTGGCCATGGCGATGATGGCCGGAGACAATCTGAGAACCATGAAGGAGCAGTACGAAGCGCCTCTTGAGGATTTCGGAATGGGCCCTCTTCCCCAGGAAGGCGGGAACGCCACGCTGGCCGGTGGGGCAGCCTGGATGTTCAGCCCCAATCTCGAACCGGAGGTACTCGAGGCGGCAGTGGAATGGACACTTTTTCAGACGTTCGACAACTATGAAAGCGATATCATGCAGCAGGCCGGAAGGGGACAGCTGGTCGGCTGGCCCGAGCTCCCCGTATTTACCGGGTCTGCAGAAAAGGAACGGCAGGTCATTAAAGAAAAGTATGCCAATGCCCCCGTTGAAAACTACACTCCCTTCGTGGAAGATACGGCAGTTCAGCTCAGAGCCGAGCCTCCCGTTGAAACGCAGAAGATGTATCTGATTCTCGATGTGGTTATGCAGAAGATCCTGACCGATCCTTTCGCCGATGTCGAGCAGTCTCTCATTGAGGCGGAAAGAGAGTTCCAGACTTTTGTTCTCGATAAGCTCTGATAGGGAAAGACCCGGTAATTCCGGGTTTGTTCTCTTTATGTACATGAAGATCTTTTAAGGTAGACAAATGAATATACATATGTCTATAGTGATATATACAAATATTAAGGGTTGAATTATGGCCGAAAAAGATAAAAAGCAGCTTTGTGTTGTTTCGCATACTCACTGGGACCGGGAGTGGTATCAGTCCTTTCAGAATTTCCGTTACCGTTTTATCGATATGATGGATGAACTTCTCGATCATCTGGATGCTGAACCTGAATACCGGTTTTTTCATCTGGACGGACAGACGGTCCTTCTGGAAGATTATCTTTCTATCCGGCCTGATAATAAAGAGAGGTTGATGAAATTCGTAGAGGAGGGGCGAATTCTGATCGGGCCCTGGTATGTTATGCCCGACCTCTTTATCCCCTCCGGCGAGGCTCTGGTGAGAAATCTCCGGAAAGGCCTTGATCAATGCCGGATCTGGAATGCGAAACCCCTCAACTGCGGTTATGTCGTCGATATGTTCGGCCACCCCGGCCAGATGCCCCAGATTTTCCGCCAATGCGGTCTCGAGTCGGCGATGCTGATCCGCGGGGTCGGTGATTTTGAGAAAGATCAGTTTATGTGGGAGGGGGTCGACGGAACAGAAATTCACACATTCAAGCTCGATAAAGAGAGGACGTACGGAAATTTCTATTTCGGTGTGAGATGGCCCTTTGACGACCGTTCCTACGAAAAAGAGGAGCTTATTGAACGGGCCCGTTTTATCGCGGAATACGCCGGGTCTCTATCCACGACACCTTATATTCTCCTGATGGACGGAGTCGATCATATTGAAATTGAACCGGAATTGTCGGGGATTCTCGGGACTCTGAATGAAGAGCTGGAGGACTATGAGTGGCATCACTGCAGTCTCAATGAATATATTGAGAATACAAGATCCTACGGTAAACAGCTCGATGTCATCAGGGGTGAACTTTATTCCGTTGGCAGAAAAGGTGTGAATAATCTTGTCCTGAAAAATGTTCTCTCTTCCCAGGCCCGGTTGAAAAGACTGAATTCCCTGGCGGAAAACAGCCTCACCGGCTGGGCTGAGCCCTTATCGGCCCTCTCTTCTCTGGCAGGAGATTCATTCAGGGAAAAGGATAATCTTTTTCTGGAAAAAGCCTGGGAGTATCTGCTTAAAAATCACTTCCACGATTCAATCGGCGGCTGTTCGATTTCCGAAGTTCACAAAGACAACGAGTACAGATACCGCCAGGTTCTGGAAATCAGTGAAAATATCATCCGCCGCACAATGGAGAGGATCTGTCTCAATATCGACAGCAGCTCCGATGATGCGGACTATTCCATGACGATATTCAATATGGGGCAGCAGGAGATTAATGGTCTGACAGAGGTCATTCTCTCTTTTCCGAGCCCCCATCCTGTGAAATTCCGGATATTCGATTCAGAGGGCCGGGAAGTGCCCTATCAGATTTCAAACAGGAAACTGGAAGTTACGACAGGATCGTTTCGGTACCGGCGGCTCCCTTCCTGGAGACATATGGATGATCTGAAGGCTGTTCTTCCTGTCAAAATCCGGTCCTTCGGATATACGACCTTCCTGGTTAAAATCTTCGAGGATATCCGCGATGACAAAGGGGATTACAGCTGGCCTCTGTTCCACCCTCCTGTCCGTTATCCCGGAAGTATGAAAACCGGAGAGGGACGCTGGGAAAATGATTTTTACATACTGGAAATCTCTGACTCCAATAAGCTGACATTAAGGGATAAAGAGACGGGACGGGTTCTTCCGAATATCCTCTGTTTCGAGGATGACGGTGACATCGGTGACGGTTGGAATTATGTATCACTCCCCCAGAACAGCTCTATTGTTACAACAGGAGCCGGCGTGCATTTTGAAGTGGAAGCCGACGGGCTGCACCTTCTCCGTCTGAAAATCATTCAGGCTGTCGATATTCCCGAATCAGCTGATAACAGGGAGGTCTACAGGTCGGAAAGAAAGATCGGCCACGAGATAATTACCAGAGTCAGTATGTACCGGGATAGCCGTAAACTCGATTTCTCTATGGAAATCGACAATAAATCAATAGAACATCGGCTCCGGTACCGGCTGTATACTTCCACGGGAGCCAAGAGCTTTTATACGTCCACTCCGTTCCTTATGCAGAAACGGCCGATCCTTATGGATGACCTCGCCGATTATCAGGAGCTGGAAACCGGTGTGTTCCCCAATCAGGGGACTGTACTGGTCCGGGACAGCGAAGGAGCCGTAGCCCTTTATACGGATGGAATCTATGAAGTCTCGTGCGATAATCTCCATGAGCATCCCGTTGCCCTGACTCTTTTCAGATCTTTTACAAAAGAAGTCGGCCGGGGAAAAGCCGGTGAAGTCGGCCGGTCTCTCGGGAAATTGGAGTTCACCTGGGCTCTTGAGCTCTTTGCCGGAGATATTAACCCCGCAGAGGTTCTTGTCCGGTCATCGGACTGGAAAAAGAAGGTTAGAAATGTTATGAGCGAGCCGCACTGTGGATCAATGGCGAAGGATTTCAGCTTTTTCGAGGTTACCGGAAACCTGGTGGTCAGTTCGGTTCGGAAAGTCGGCGAGTTCTTTGAAATCAGGTTGTTCAATCCCGATGCCAATGCCTCCTGTTCCGGTGAACTGGATTTTGCGCGGCCTCTGGAAACGGCTGAACAGTGCGACCTTTCGGGAAACACATTGAAGCAGATTAATCTTAAAAATGATAAACGGCTTGCCCTGTCGCTGAGAGCCGGCGAGATCATGACATTGAAAATCCGCCCGAAAGACTGAAGCGGCAGCAGATCTTGCTCTCATGATTTATGGTTTACGGAAAAGAGGTTTGCTCTGATGCTTGGGTTTGATAAAGAAGCCGGCTGGATCTGGCTTACGGGAAAAACTCCCCGACGTAATTGCCATGGAGAGTTCCGGAAACTTTTTACCCTTTCCGGCAGGCTCTTGTCGGGTGAGGTCGCAGTTTATGCCGATTCGGTTTACAGACTTTCTGTCAATGGGAAGTGGATCGGGGACGGCCCGTCCCGCTCCTATCCGGAACATCCTGTATACGATCGGTATGATGTCCTGGCTGCTTTGAAGCCCGGAGAGAATGAAATCCGGTGCCTGGTCACCTCTTATGGTGAAAGTACTTTTCAGTACGATTTTAACCCCGATTCCCCCTCTCAGGGAGGGCTTTTGCTTACTTTTCAAGGAGAAGGGGAGGACGGTGAAATCTCCTTTTCCACCGGGAAGGACTGGCAGGGGAGAATCGCCCCGGGATTCAGGTCAGCGGTTCCCCGCATTAGCTGTCAGATGGGATTTGAGGAGCAGTATGATGCCCGGGAGGAGGAGCTGAATATACCCTGGCATCCTGTGCGGGTTGTCTGTGCCGCAGAGAGAGGGCCCTGGGAGGATCTGAGTCCCCGCAGCGTTGCTCATTTTACATCGGATAAACAGAATCTGCCCCGGCTTCTCCGGTCCCGGGAGGTCATGGCTCCCGGCCATATTTACAACATCGAAATCAAAAGAGCTCTGATGCCTGATGACGGCACAAGCAATATGATCTCCTATAAAGCTCTCCTGATGGGAGAATTCTGGTCTGAAACAGAGGGACCCGCCAGCCTGGCTCCGGCCTATTCTTTTCCCGGACCCTGGTTTCTCAACGGCGGGCTTGTTGAATATACCGGAAAAAAAGCCTGTCATGTTGAACTTCAAAAGGGTTTGAACCGCCTGGTCATCCCCCTTGTGGCGGATCGTCATGAAGGTGATGTCACCATTTCTCTGGACGGAGCGGAAATCAGGGAGAGTCCCCTATGGGCACTTTTCGATTTCAGAGACATGCCGGGGAATCTCCCTGAAGCTGCGCAGGCAATGTCTCGGGACGGGGCTAAGCCGTGGAATGACCGGATAGTTCCTGTCGATCTCAAGGATTTCACTTCAGAAAGGGATATCTGGAATAGGGTTTTCGGCCAGAGGGTTCTGCGGGAACAGGCGGACGTGGAAGAGCTCGAAGACGGCGGTATCAAAGTGAATGCTTCCGGGGAGGATGTGGAACTTCTCTTCGATTACGGGCGGGAAGTACTCGGTTATACACAATTCCGGGTTACGGCTCCCGAAGGAGTCCGTCTCGACTTTTATTATGGTGAAGCTCTCTGGAAAGAGGAGATCCAGCCTACCTGGCGGAACAGAATCTCTCTGGGTTATACCTGCCGGGAAGGCGGACAGACCTATTTCTCCAGGCAGAGAAGAGGTTTCCGCTACCTGTCGGTGACCATTCGCAGGGGCCGGGGAGGAGACGTCCTGTTATATCCTCCTGAAGTGCTGTTATCCACTTACCCGGTTGAAAACAGAGGAGAATTCAGCTCTTCCGATCCGCTACTGAACCGCATCTGGGAGACGGCCCGCTATACCATGCGGCTCTGTATGGAGGATGTGTTTACCGATTGTCCGGCTTATGAACAGACTTACTGGGTCGGAGACGGAAGAATTGAAGGCGCCGTATCGGCGGTCCTGTTCGGGGCCTGGGATATCTTCAGGAGATCTCTTGTTCTTCCGGCTGAATCCTATTCCCGCAATCCCCTTCTCCGTTCACAGGTTCCCGGCGGCTGGGACAATGTTATTCCTGCCTGGTCGCTTATCTGGATACAGATGATTGAGAATTATTACCACTATACGGGAGACCGGGACACGGTTTCATCGCAGTATTCAGTCGCGCGGGATGTACTGGAGAATTATCTGAATCTCTGTGATAATCCCTACGGGCTCCTGAAGGTCAGCGCCTGGAACTTTTTCGACTGGGCGCCTATCGATTACAACCACGCCATTGTCGCCTACAATAGTCTTTTTCTCTATGAAGCGCTGAGGGTGGGAATCGCCCTGGCGGAGCTGGAGGATGATGCCTCCCGTGCGGGCCGCTGGGCCGCAAAAAGGGAGAAGCTCGGTGAGAGTTTCAGGGAACACTTCTGGAGCGGGGAAAGAGAACTCTTCTGCGACAGCATTCACGAGAACGGTTCCCGAAGCGGAAGCTTCAGCCAGCAGGTGAATACCCTAGCGCTTCTCTACGGCATAGCCGGTGAAGGGCAGAAAGCCTCCCTGGAAAAAATCCTTCTGGCTCCTCCGGAGGGTGTCGTCCGCTTCGGCACGCCTTTCGCACTCTTCTTCCTCCTGGAAGCATTGGCTTCCTCGGGGCATATGGAAGAAGCTCTTGCGGTTATCCGGGAAAAATGGGGCGGGATGCTGGAAGGGGGGGACGCCACATTCTGGGAATCCTTTCCCGGTTTCGAGCCGGAATACCCCACCAGAAGCTATTGCCACGGCTGGTCCAGCTCTCCGGCTTATTTCCTCAGTACCTATATTCTGGGGATCCGACCGATGGCTCCGGGATATGAAAGTGTCAGAATCGCGCCTCTGCCGGCCGGAGGGCTGAACAGGATAGCCGGCTCGGTTCCGACGCCCCGCGGGAACATTTCCGTCAATCTGGTCCGGGATGAAGAGCGGTTCAGTCTCAGGATTGAGAAACCTGCCGGAATGGGAGGAGTCGCCGTTCTGCCGGAAGGTTTCAAACAGGACTTTTTTTCAGGGAATGAATATCCTCTCCGCCCCTCCGAGACTCTGATTTTCATAGAGGGGGCTCTGCTTTGAAAGAAAGGTCATTGAATCAGATTGCCAGCAGCATAAGGAAGGACTGGACCGATACGGTCAGATATTCCAATCCCGCCGATGAGGAGAGAATTCCTCTCAGCCGGCCTTTTACAGTTCCCTGCAAGGAAGGACATTTTCAGGAATTGTATTACTGGGACACTTATTTCACATCAGTCGGTCTTCTTCATTCCGGTGAGACCGCAATAGCGAAAAACAACCTGCTCAATCTTCTCGAGGAAGTCGCTCTTCTGGGATTTGTTCCGAACAGCAACAGGAAGGATATGCTCAACAGGTCTCAACCGCCCTTTCTCATATACCTCGCGGACATCATGGTCAAAAATGATGAAGGCGGCACGGTGTTCCTTCAGGAGATTTATCCCCTTCTGGAGCGGGAATATGATTTCTGGATCAATGAGAGAACGACTTTTGAGGGGCTTCAGTCCTACGGTCATAAGGCCGATGTTTCCTCTCTCTGTACTTTTTCCGCGGAAGTCGCCCGCAGAATCGGTTTTGATCTCCATTCCCCGGATTTGAAAGGGGCCGGACATCTTCTCGCCGAAGCGGAGAGTGGATGGGATTTTACGCCCCGCTTTGAGGGTGTCTGCTCCGATTTCCTCCCGGTGGACCTTAATTCTCTTCTCTACGGATTCGAGACGATTATGGCGGATTTTGCTCTGCGGCTCGGAAGAGAAGGGGATCCGGAAATCTGGGCCGGGAGGAGGAGCCGCCGCAGGGAAAAAATGGCCGGATACCTCTGGGATGGGGAACGAGGAGTTTTTACGGATTACAATTTCAGAACGGGAAAAAAGGCGGGACTGATGACAGCCGCCTCCCTGTTTCCTCTCTGGACCGGAATAGCTTCGGAACAGGAAGCCGGTGAAACAGTTAAAGCTCTGAAAGTTCTGGAATTCTCCTGCGGCATCGCTGCTACGGAATCGGGAACTTTCAGGAACCAGTGGGCTTATCCCAACGGCTGGCCTCCCTTGCAGTATATCGCCTACAGAGGGCTGGACCGGTACGGATACAGAGATGATGCGGAAAGACTTGCAGTCAAATATATCAACATCGTCGAATCGCTTTATGAAAGGACCGGACATCTCTGGGAAAAGTACAATGTCGCCGATCCACTTTATGACGTGCTGGATGAATATAAAATGCCGCCCATGATGGGATGGACGGCCGGTGTTTATCTGGACGCTCTGCAGTTTACGGGAAGGCTGCCGGTTTAACGGGGCAGAAGGTCCTCAAGTCCGGGAATCTCTTCAAGTTCCGTATAAGGACGGTCGGCGTACCAGTAGGATGTTGCTGCAATATCATCTTCCAGAGGCTGGAACTTCATGATATCCTCATACCACCCCAGGGCCTGTACCGTCACTCTCAAATCGGAATCAAAACGGATCGGGTCGAGTATATGCCAGCGGTAGAGTCCGTGTCTGTGTACTTCCCGGGATGTATCGTGGAGGGGATAACCGAGGAATGGGGCGCTGTAGGGACCTGTGCTGAAACACCAGGCGCCCCCGACGTAGTCTTCTGTTCCGGTCCCGCAGATCGTGGGATATTCCCGGTCCCCGTCAATGAAAAATTTCAGTTCGCCTTCGCCCCACCAGCCGTTGGAGTGCTGTTTCCAGGCCAGATAGGTCCCCACATACTGCCCTTTTCCCCTGAATTCCGGTAAAATCGTGAAGTCGGGGTTCTTCCGGTCCGTCGTTTCCCGCCGCCACTGGCTGTGAAAGTAGAGAATTTCCTCGTTCACTTCCCGCTCGTTGTAGGTAATCTGATAAAAAAAACTGTCGATATCACTTGTAAACCGGTTTTCAACGGCAATCCGGCATCCTTTTTTGTAGGGCATGGGCCAGTAGGAATTGAAACCTCCGTGGGAGTTTACATTGATGGGCATGGAATTAATCGAACAGCGGATTCCGTGTCCGTTTGCGAAGAAATCTCCCATGGGGACCTGTACGGAAGGTTTGTCCTGATTTTCCCAGTAGATTTTCAGGATGCAGGACCTGTAGGCTTTCTCGCTCACGGTGAACCACATATGCTGAATCACTCCCGACCCCTTAATATCGGCCAGTAAGGTCTCTTCTCCGGCTTTCAGGGTTATGCAGGGCCGGGCTTTCCAGCCCTTTCCCAGTTTTTCCGCAGCGCTTCCTTTTTCCGGAACGGCCCTGCCTCCTTCTCCTTTGGCTCCCGTGGGGTTTTCGGCACTGATGGAGCGGGTTCTGCCCGGCGCCAGTCTGTAGATGTTTCCCAGGCTGTGTATAAAATTGTCTGTCATAAAATATACTCTCCTCTGCTGTTGAATGCTTTTATATCAATCGTGCCGGCATCAGCCCGGCGGATCCTTATCCTGCGGGGGATTCCCGGCGCCACGTGGAACCAGTTGTCTTCCGGTTCGGCTCCGTCGGGGTGGCGAATTTCCGCCATGTAGGCGAATCTGTCCGTATGTATGGTGACCATCAGATCCCTGCCTTCTGCTTCTTCCTTCCAGGAAAGCTCACAGGGGGCAATTTCCAGATCACCGGGAATGGTGTGCAGAACCAGATCTTCCGACAGGATTTTCCCGTCTTTTCTGAGGGCTATATAGTTCCATCCCTTTGCGTCATAAACGACCGGTCCTTCGACAACGCAGTCCGGAGGCAGGGAGACAGCCCGGCAGATCCGCTGTCTTAAGGTCCCCGCCATGTCTTCGGCCTGGAATTCCATTTCCAGAATCTGTTCTTCATGGCTGTCATTAATAAGGTAGGTTTCGGTCCTTCTGGCAAAGCACTGGGTATAGGCTCCCACAGGCTGATAAGCTTTTTTGACCCAGTAATAGGAGGGCTTTCTCCGGAGGTAATAGTCTATGATCGTCCAGCCGTGGGCGGGCCAGCAGTCGGAGTACATCCAGAAGAGCGACCCGCCGCAGCGGGGTTTTCTTTTCCTGAAAGATACGATAGCTTCACGCATCCCCATAGCCTGATAGGCGAGACTGAGTTTTATCCGGTCTTCGTGGTTCTCCGGCCATTTCCTGAAAATCCATTCCAGAGCCTGCTTCATGAGGGGGCCGTTTTCCAGGTTGTCATGAAAGAGCGAGACATCGCTGTCCAGACGTATTTCTCTTTCTCCGGACATGTCCCTGTAAGTCCGGGGCATCATATAGGAAAGCATGCCGTATTCGCTGATAAAGCGGGCCTTGATCTGCCTGTAGTGGCGGTAATCGGTTCTCTCCAGAAGATTGGGATAGTGAATGCTCACATCCCAGGCATGTTTGTCTCCTTCTTCATCGCTGTTGGGAAAATCCCCTCCCCAGGGGCTTGAAGGCCAGTAGGGGGTCTCGACGGATTGCTCTTTCATCAGGCGGGGCAAAAGCCTGTGGCTTATATCACTGCCGTAATAATAGGCCTGTTTTCCCTCCCGTCCCCCTCTTCCGTAAAAACCGAATATCCAGTCATTCTCATTATTCCCGCACCAGAGGACTATGGAAGGGTGGTTTTTCAGCATGGAAAGGGCCAGTCCCGATTCCTTTTCAACACTTTTCAGAAAGTCACCGGAATCTTCCGGATATTCGGAGCAGGCGAAAAGAAAATCCTGCCACAGGAGAATCCCCTGGCGGTCGCATTCTTCATAAAACGTTTTCTTTTCATAGGATCCGCCGCCCCAGATCCTGAGCATATTCATATTGGCGCCCAGGGCTTCCGATATAAGCTTTCTGTATTTTTTATCTGTCGTTTCCTCCATGAAAAACTCGGCGGGCACCCAGTTCGACCCCTTTATGAACATCCTTCTGCCATTGACTGAAATGATAAAGGTTTTGCCTCCCTCATATGGTTCCTGAATCAGCGATATCTCCCGGAATCCTGTCCGGAAGGTATGAGAGTCGACGGTTCTGTTTTCCTTTTGAAGAAGCACAGTTATGTCATAAAGGACAGGTTCTCCCAGCTCCCGGGGGTACCAGCGCTCCGTATTTTCAAGAGTGTAAAAGATTTTGCAGTTTGCCTTGAGGCCGCAGGAGGTCCGTTCTGTAAGAGGCTGTGGTTCTCCGCCGTTGATGATCAGGGCCAGAGAGTATTTCTCCGGTTCGTCGAGGCGGAGTTCCAGTGTAAAAGTCAGTTCGGCGCAGTTTCCGGCCAGAGAGTAGGAGAGGTCTGCTTTTTCGATTGACGGGGCTTTTACTGTTTCGATGGAAATGGAACCGGGTATGCCGCATGACACCATTCTGGGTGCCCAGTCCCAGCCGAAAGTGTATTGCGGTTTCCGGAGAAACATTCTTTCGGGGCTGCTGGCCGGGAGATAGCGGGATCTGTCCTGCTTCTCCGCCCAGGAGACGCCTGAGTCCACTTCGATAGTCAGAGTCTGTTCTCTGCCCGGGGTGATGCAGGGTGTTATATCGAAAACCCAGGGATGATGGGCGTTGGAACATAGGCCGATTTCCACCCTGTCGATAAAGATCCTGGCAAAATAATCAACTTTTTCGAGTTTCAGTTTCATCTCTCCGTATATGGAGGCGGGAAGAGTGAATCTCCTGGAAAAAATAAACCGGCTCTTTTCAATCCATTGGTATTTTTCTCCATTGCGTCCTTTAAGGGGATCGGGCAGCAGCCCTTTTCTGAACAGGGCTATATGTACAGAGGAGGGGATCGTGATTTTCAGAGGACTGCGAAGATTCTCCGGGACTTCCGCACCCAGAGAGATCAGCTCCCATTCACCGTCGAGGGATATTGTTTCATTCATGACTGCCTATAGGTCTCCGTTATTCCATAATTGTATGTACATATTCTATCCTTAATAAAAACTCCCCTCAATGGGAATCTTCTCTTATCTGAAAATCCTTTAAAATACCGATTGAACCTCTTTAAGATGAGAGCGTGTTGAAAATAGTTGTATACATATTTAGTAAATGTATATACAATTGTTCCGGGTATTTGATGCTGAATATGAGATAAAATTAAGGAAGTTTCTGAAAAAAACTGAATATATTATCATTTCCGGCGATGTAAAATTTCATATTGTAGATTTTTTACTTCAGGAAGAGAATGAGAGCAATATTTGGTAGGATGGTTTTTAACTTTGAAGTATACAATGAAAAACAATAATTCTTATATGTTTCTTAATGTGTATTGTCTTGTGATATTTCTGTTCGTCACCCTCTCATATGCAGGAGCACAGGAGATCGGATACGAAGAATACCGCAAGGGAAACGCAGGATTGAACCTGATCCCTGAACCTGTTGAAATCGCCGGGGACCGGACTGCCGATCTCATTCTCCGGGAATCAGCTGATAGAAGCTGGACTTTTAAAATCACACAGAAAGGCGTCTACAATATAGAACTTCTCTATCTTCCTCTGGAGGGGAAAGGAACGGAAATCGAAGTCGGCCTTCAGATTGACGGTGAAGTCCCCTTCCGGGAGGCTGAGATCCTCACGCTTTACAGAAACTGGGTGGACAGCGGTTCCATAAGGAGAGATAACCGGGGAAATGACATCCGTCCGTCCCAGAGGGAAAATCCTGTCTGGACCCGGGAAAGGTTCAGGGACCGGGAAGGGTATTTCGGAGAAGCTTTTGCCATCCGTCTTGACGAAGGGGTTCATTCCCTGACTCTTAAGGGCCGGAGAGAATCCTTTGTCATCGGACAGCTGAGGCTCGTTCCTGCGCAAAGGTTAATTTCCTACGAAGAGTACCGAAAGGAGTCTAAGTCCGGAAACGGATCCGGTACCGTTTATTTTTTTAAGGTTCAGGGAGAGCTGGCCTCTTCGAAATCGGACCCGAGCCTTTATCCCCAGTATGATCATTCCAGTCCGGCTACCGAACCTTTTCATGTGTCCAAAGTGCGGCTCAATACGATCGGCGGTTCAAGCTGGCGAATGCCCGGGCAGTGGATAGAATGGGAAATCACCGTTCCAGAGGACGGATTCTATAAACTGGGCGGAAGGGTCAGGCAGAATCTGCTCCGGGGAATTCTTTCCCACAGGCGGATTCTGATTGACGGCGAAGTCCCTTTTCAGGAGATGGACAGCGTCGGTTTCAATTTCGAAGCGGGCTGGGTCGGTTATGTTTTCGGCGGAGAGGATCCCTATCTCTTTTTTCTGGAAAAGGGGGAGCACCTTATCAGGATGGAAGTTGTTCTGGGGGAACTTTCCGACTACCTGAGAACCGTGGAGAAAAGCGTTCTGGAACTCAACAGTCTTTACCGGAAGATCATTATGATCACCGGTACAGTGCCTGATCCCTATAGAACCTATAATCTGGAATATGAAATTCCCGAGATGCTGACAATCTTCCAAAGGCAGGCGGATATTATGAACAATCTGTCAGAAGAGCTGAAAGCCCGTACCGATGAAAACGGGGCCCAGGTGGCCATTCTGGCCAAGCTGGCTCATCAGCTCGAGGATTTTTCCAGACGGCCCGAAACGGTACACCGGCGGCTGAGCGATTTCAAAATCAACATCGGAGCGCTCAGCGCCTGGATGCTGGAAGTGCGGGAGCAGCCTCTTGAAATCGATTATCTGGCTGTCATGTCACCGGACCGGGAGATGCCTTCGTCCGAAGCGGGATTATTCCGCAGGATTAAAGCTTCCGTACAAAGCTTTATCGCCTCATTTTTCGAAGAATACGATGTTATCGGGAATGTCGATGATCCCGATAAAGCCCTGAACATCTGGCTGGTCGGAGGACGGGAGCGGGCCACGATCATGAAAACCCTGATCGATGACCACTTCAGCCGTCAGTACGATATTCCCGTCAATCTGAAACTGGTTTCCGAAAGCATACTTATACCTTCGACACTCGCCGGGCTTGATGTCGATGTGGCCATGAATGTGAAGAGGGCCACGCCTGTCAACTTTGCCATGAGAAACGCCGTGGAGGATTTGTCCTCCTATCCGGGGTTCGATGAAGTGCTGAAACAGTTCCACGGAAGCGCCGTTGTTCCTTTCGAGTACAACGGCGGAACATTCGCTCTGCCGGAAGAGCAGATTTTCAGCGTCATGTTCGCCCGGACCGATATCCTCTACGAGCTGGGGCTGAGAGTTCCCGAGACCTGGGAGGATGTCTACGAAATTATTCCGGAACTGCAGAAGAACAACCTTCAGTTCGGTTTTCCCATTCCCGAAGCCGTAGAGGGGGCGGCCGGTGTCGCTTCGCCTTCCCAGACCTTCTCAATGCTCCTGTATCAGAACGGAGGGGATTATTACTCGGAAAACGGGGAAAGGTCGATTCTCGATGAAGAAGTGGGGATCCGCTCCTTTCTCGAGTGGACCGATCTCTACACCAGTTACCGGGTTCCCTATGAATACAATTTTCAGAACCGGTTCAGAACCGGCGAGATGCCTCTGGTCATAACCTATTACCGCTATTTCAATCAGCTTTCGGTATTCGCCCCGGAAATCAAAGGGCTCTGGGATTTCGGTCCGGTACCGGGAAAAAGAGACGCAGACGGAAGGATCAACCGCGAAGTGGGTTCCGATGTGACGGGATGCATTGTCATGAAAAACTCTGCGAGAAAGGACCAGGCCTGGGAATTCCTTAAATGGTGGACCTCCACGGAAACACAGATTCGCTTCGGCCGGGAGATGGAAAGCCTTCTCGGGGCAGCCGGACGGGAGCCGACGGCGAACCTGGAGGCCATTTCCTCTCTGGCCTGGCCAACAGACGTGTACGAAAAACTTAAGAGCCAATGGAACGATGTGAGGGGAGTCCCCGAAGTTCCGGGAGGTTATTACACGGGGCGTCATCTGGAAAACGCTTTCAGACAGGTCGTGTTCGAAGGAGATTCTCCGAGGGAAACTCTGGAAGAGTATGTCGGAAAAATCAACGGGGAAATGATCAGCAAACGAAGGGAGTTCGGACTATGAAGACTTTATCCTCCACCTGGAAGGAGATGAAAAAATACAGGCATTCCTACCTGATGATAGCTCCTTATTACCTGCCTTTTCTGGTTTTTACGGTTTTTTCCGTTCTCATGGCTATGGGCCTCAGTTTCTCCTATTTCAATGTTCTCGAAACACCGCGGCTTATCGGTTGGCAGAACTATATCAATCTGTTTCTGCAGGACGATATTTTTTCTATCGCCATGAAGAATACCTTTCTCTTCGTGGCGATTACGGGCCCTGCCAGTTTTATTCTATGCTTTTTTGTCGCCTGGGTAATCAATGAAATGCGTCCGAAGGTGCGGGCGGCCATAACATTGGTCTTCTACGCCCCGACACTGGCGGGAGTGAGTGCCTTCGCCATCTGGAAGTTTGTCTTCAGCGGAAGTGAATACGGCCTTGTTAACGCTTTTCTTCTCAAAGCGGGCCTGCTGATGGAACCTCTTACGTATCTGAAAGACATCCGTTTTATTCTTCCCATCCTTATTGTCGTTCAGCTCTGGATGAGTCTCGGTCACAGTTTTCTCGCTTTTATCGCCGGACTTCAGACCGTGGACAGGAAGCTTTACGAAGCTGCAGCCGTAGACGGCGTCAGAAACCGGTGGCAGGAGCTCTGGTATATCACACTGCCGGTCATGCGCCCCTTCCTGCTCTTCGGAGCGGTTATGCAGATAGCCCAGTCTTTCGGTGTCAGCGCCGTATCGATCAATCTCCTGGGGTTTCCCACGACAAAATACGCCGGACGAACCATCGTGACCCATCTGATGGACTATGGAATCATCCGCTATGAAATGGGATATGCCAGCGCTATTGCGACGATTCTCTTCCTCATGCAGGTAATTTTCAATAAAACAGTCCAGAGAGGGCTGAAAAGGATTGGAGAGTAATATGACAAACAGACTCAACAGATCTGTCGGGGGGACTCTTTTCCTTCTTTTCTTTCTGGGATTCCTGGGTATATTTATGGTTATCCCCCTGGTGTTCACCATCAGTAACGCCTTCAAACCGCTGAACGAGTTCTATCTTTTCCCGCCGAAGTTATTCGTTCGAAATCCAACCCTGACGAATTTTACGGACCTGAAGCAGATACTTGCCAATTTCTGGATTCCCTTCACCCGATATCTCTTCAATTCCCTGTGGGTTGTCGTTCTGGGTACGGGAGGGCATGTCCTCTTTGTCAGCCTGGCGGCTTATCCCATGGCAAAACACGATTTTCCCGGTAAGAACCTCCTTTTTTCCATTACCGTGCTGGCTCTTATGTTTTCTCCGGAGGTTACGAAAATCCCGAACTTTATCATCATGTCCAAACTGGGGCTTATCGATACATACACGTCGATGATCATCCCCTCGCTGGTTTTTCCTCTGGGACTCTTCCTTATGAAACAGTATATGGAGGATCTTCCCGATTCGCTGATTGAATCGGCAAAATGCGAAGGAGCCTCCGAGTATGCGATTCTCTTCAGAATCATCATCCCCCTGGTCAAACCGGCTCTGATGACGATCGTTCTGTTCAATTTCACCTTCGTGTGGTCCCAGACCAGCGGAGAGATGGGGGGAGGTTATATCTTCAGTGAGAAACTGAAAACTCTTCCCTATGTACTGGTGCAGATAACCCAGGGCGGTTTCGGATCCATGCAGGTTTTCGCCTGGGACGGAATCGTGGCTGTGATCAATTTCCTTCTCATATCGATACCCATCGCTGTCTTTCTCATAACCCAGAGCAGTATTGTGGAAACCATGGCCACTTCGGGAATAAAGGACTGAACATGAAGAACAATACTCTTAAATACAGGTTGACCCTGCTGATAACCTTTATGGTCCTTCCGCTTCTTCCTGCCGAGAGCTGGTACTCCTACAACTATTCCTACTGGGAGAAACCTGTTCCGGCTCCGGAAGCCTACCGGCACAGTGAAATTCTGAGGGGTGAAGATTTCGGTGCCGGGGCTTTCCGCGAACCGGAGGACCTCTTCATATCTCCCGACGGGGATATGTATATAGCCGACGGGGGGAACAACAGAATCGTTGTTCTCTCTCCCACCCGGGAGACCCGGATTATCGACAGTTTCACCAATAAGGGAGTCCGGGATAATTTCAACCGGCCCGAAGGACTCTTCGTCGACAGCCGGGGAATTCTCTATGTGGCCGATACGCTGAACCGGAGAGTCGTGGCTCTCAATGCCGATTTCGAGTCGCTGAACATTATCACCCGTCCCGATTCGGATATTCTGAGAGAGGAATACGAGTTTTTCCCTTCCAAAGTCGGCGTCGACAAGGCGGGGAGGCTTTATGTCCTCGGCCCCGGGATGTACGAGGGGATGATGGAGTTCGACCGGAGCGGGCGATTTCACGGCTTTATCGGCAGCAACCGGGTTACTTTCAATCTCTGGAAATATCTTATGCGGACTATTGCCACAAAAGAGCAGAGGGAGAAAATGCAGATTTTCATCCCCCAGGAGTACAGAAACCTCGACATCGACGGCAGAGGGTTTCTCTATACGACCACCCGCGATGAAGATCAGAAGACTCCCATTAAAAAGCACAATGCCGAAGGACTGGATATTCTGACCCGCGAAGGTTTTTTTCCGCCTTCCGGGGATATATCGGTATCCTACAGCGAAACGGCGAGTTACGTGGGGAAATCCTTTTTCGCCGATATCGCCGTTGATGATTCGGGAGATATTTACTACGCTCTCGATTCCAAACGGGGGCGGGTCTTCACCTATAACAGCGAAGGGCAGCTCCTGTTCCTCTTCGGAGGAGCGGGGGAACCGGACGGCTGTTTTACCGATGCCTCGGCTGTCGATCTCTACGGGAATGAGGTATATGTTCTCGATAAAGTCAAAGGCTCCATAACGGTGTTCAGCCCTACGGAGTACGGAAATCTGATCCTTGAGGCGCAGCAGAGCCAGAGCCGGGGCGAATACCGGAGGGCGGAAGAGCTGTGGACGACAATTCTCCGGCGGAACAGCAATTACGATCCGGCTTATACGGGTATCGGGAAATCGCTCCTCCGGAGCGGCAGCTTCCGTGAAGCTATGGACAATTTCCGCATGGGATACAATAAGAAGTCCTTCAGCAAGGCCTATAAATACTACCGCCAAGAAGTCATGAAAGACCATTTCAGCCTGATCGTTCTTTTTATCGCAGCCGCTGCGGTTGGACTGATTCTCATTCTGAGACTGAGAGACAGAAACCGGGAAAAAAGAAAGCGGAAATTTCTGGGGCCCGAACCTTCGCAGGGAGAGAGAATCCTCTACGGGTTCCGTATCCTGGCCCATCCCTTTGACGGCCATTACGACTTGAAATTCCGTGCTATCGGGACCTGGGGTTCGGCTGCCGCCTGGACCGCGCTCATTATTTTCAGCATCACATTCAATATGCAGATGACGTCCTTTCTCTTCAATGAAGTGAATACGGTCACGGTGAAGCTGCAGTTCGAAGTGGCGAAGGTCCTTATCGCCCTGTTCGTTTTCGTTCTGGCCAACTGGACAGTGACCTCAATAATGGGCGGGGAGGGGAGTTTCAGGAGCATCTTCATCTCTACGGCTTATTCCGGCATTCCCATCGTCCTGGTGTTTGTTCCCATGGCGCTGCTGAGCAACTTCCTCATCCTCGAGGAAGGGGCATACTACTATGTTATGGAATCGATAGCCGTCATGTATTCCCTGTTTCTCCTTATCGCGGGGAATATGACGATTCACAATTACAGTTTATGGAAAACGGTCTCCACACTCGTTCTGACTGTCGTGACAATCGCCATTATGGCTTTTCTGGCCTTGCTCTTTATAACCTTCATCGGACAGGTCTGGTCCTTTGTTTCCGCCATCTACAAAGAAGTGATATTCAGGATATGATTATGATGAAAAGATATATTGCCATTCTGATTATTTTTATACCGCTCTTTTTGCTTTCCGGCGAGATCCCTGAAAATTACGAGCCGGTCCTCAGGAAAGGGGATCTGGCCCTATATTTCAACAGCGGAAATTTCCGGTTTTTTGTGGAGGATACCTCTTCGGGTAACCGCTACTTCTCAAACCCCGCCGGAGAGGATCCTCTGGCCAACGATTTCAACCGGGCCCGTCTTCAGTCCCAGCTGGTCGTTACCTGCTATACGCCGGAAGACCAGGCTGTGACCCTCGATTCCCATACCTACTCTTTTCTGAAAGAGGGAATAGAAGCCCGGATCACCGAATCGGGAGTCAGGCTCGTCTACAATTTCAATACCTATGAACGGGGGGAAGGGGATATTCCTCTTATGATCGATTCCCGAACCTATACACTATTGCAGAACGCCGCTGTCAAACAATCGGTGCAAATCAGTCTTGAAAGGCGATTCAAGTACGTTGAGGAAGCCGGGGCCTACAGACGCTATGCTATCCCGGATTTTGAAGTGGAAACATATCTCAATCTGTTTGATCAGATCGGGTATACCGGCGGGAACCTCGAGTCAGACAGGAAACGGTATGCCGCTTTTACAAATATCATCGATGAGAATCAGAGACTCTACGATATGGGGCTCAGGATCAATATCCGGCCGGAGCAGGACCGCATCCGTTTTTCCGTACCGGTCGAGTACATTCTCGATGAGACAGGATTTTCCGTAGAAATCGATCCGGCGGGAATCGTCAATCATTCGCCGGAATACAAAATCAGCACGATACAGGTCCTCGAGTTTTTCGGTGCTTACGATAATTCCCGGGAAGGCGGCATTCTCCTTCCCGACGGATCGGGAGCTCTTATCTCCTTTCCCTCCAACAGGGTAGAGAGGCTTCCCCAGTATCGGCAGCGGCTTTTCGGCCCCGGTACGGCGGAAGTCATCAGGGAATCTATTTACAGAAACAGCACCTTATCCCTTCCTCTTTTTGCCCTGTACAGGGATGGTCAAAGCGGCTTCTGGGCGGAAATCGAAAGCGGAGCCGAAGCGGCATCGGTTTTTGCCGATACGGCGGGTTTTCTCACTTCCTATAACATCGTCGCGTCCGAAGTCCGGTACAGGGAGCAGGGGCGGGTTGTAATCGGTGAGGGGAATGATCAGTCCCGTAAGCTTCTTTTTCAGGATACCCCGCTGTCTGTTCCCTACAGGATTGCCTATCACTTCCTGTCGCCGGAAAAGGCGGGATATGCCGGAATCGCATCGGAATATGCCGGACTTCTCTTCGACGGACAATCCGTGACAGTTCCGGGAAGGGATCTCCCCCTGGTTCTGGAGATTCCCTGTGTTGTCAAAAAGAAGAAAAATATTCTGGGCATGCAGTTTCAGGTGAAGGAAACGCTCACCTCCTTTGCGGCGGTGGAAGAGATGATTGATTCCCTGAAGTCCCGGGGAATCGGCAATATACATATGATTCTTTCGGGCTGGATGAACGGAGGACTGATTCACAGCTCCCCTGACCGTATTTCCGTTGAAAAAGGACCGGGCGGTCGAAAAGGACTGGAAAAACTGCTGGATTATGCTTCGGCGGAAGGGGTTGAGATCTACCCTTCTGCGGATCTGAAAACACTGTATGACAGATACAGCAGAAATCCTTTTAGAACATCCTATTCGAGAAGTCTGGACCAGTCTGTTTACAGAGACTATGTCTTTAACAGAGCGACATTTCAGATCGATCCGGAACGGCCGTCGACCGGTGTTCTCAAACCGGACCTTCTGGCCGGTCTGATCAGTCAATTCGCCGCCGAAACGGAAAAGCTGGGTTTTTCCAGCCTCGATCTCGGGGCGGCCCTTTCGGAAATCTGGGGGGATTATTCTGAAAAAAGAGAATGTCCCCCTACCGAAACATCATCCATGATCAATGAAGCTCTGGCCGGACTTCCCGCTGAAGGCGCCGGCAATCTCGGCGGTGAAGTTCCCCTGGCTCCGTACCTGGCCCGGACGACACTTATAAGGGCCGTACCTTTTACCTCCGGTGGGAATCCTCTATTTGCCGCGGACATTCCCTTTTACGGTCTGGTCGTCAGAGGACATCTTAAGGCCGCCGCCGGAGAAAGCCTCAATCTTGTCTCCGATCTGAAAGACTGGAAACTGAGTTCCATCGATTCGGGTGTCCTTTCTCCCTTCTTTCTGATAACGGAAAAAAGTTCATCCACCCTGAAGGAAACGGAGTTCAACGAGCTCTTTTCGACTGATTTTAAAACGTGGGTGCCGGTCATATCCCGGGTATACGGGGAGCTAAATAACCTGTACGGCCTTATTGGAAATGCCGAGCTCCACAATCAGTTCCGTACCGGAGAAGGCCTGGTCGTCAGCCGGTTCGACGGGGATATAACCGTGGTGACAAACCACAGCGGCAGTCCGCTTTCCTACGGGAATCATAGGGTTTCCGCAAATGACTTTATCGTTCTCCAGGGGGATACCGAATGAGAAACAAAATGACCTTAAGTGAAAGAAGGGGACTGGCCGGGTGGATCTTTGTGTTTCCCTGGCTTCTGGGATTCACCTTTCTGCTCATTGTTCCCTTCATCCAGTCCATGATGATCAGCATGAGCCGGATACACATCACCCGGGGCGGGTATACTCTGGAGAAAGTCGGTTTCGGCAATTACGTCGATATGTTCACATCCGATCCCGAATATGTTCCCTCCCTCATCGAAGCCATGGTCAACATGACGGCCAATGTGCCGGTCATCCTTATTTTCAGCATTTTCGCAGCGGCGCTTCTGAACAGGAAATTTCCCGGGCGTACGCTGACCAGGGCGGTCTTCTTTCTTCCTGTTATACTCGCATCCGGTGTCGTCCTGAGGATCCAGTCACAGGATAAAATGCAGGAGATGATGCAGATGGCCCTTTCAGCCTCGGAGCTGAATTCGCAGCAGCTGACAAGCTACAACCTCCAGGCGCTCCTCCGGTCCTATGAGATCAATGAATTTCTCGTCGAATATATCATCGACGCCGTGTCGCGGATCAAGGAAATCATAAGCGCCTCGGGCGTTCAGATTCTCGTCTTTCTCGCGGCTCTGGAATCCATTCCCGCGTCCTATTACGAGGCGGCTTCCATGGAGGGAGCGACAGGATGGGAGAGCTTCTGGAAAATCACCTTTCCCATGCTGGTGCCTATTTTCCTGGCCAATGCCGTCTATACCATAATCGATTCTTTTACGGCTTTTAACAATCCCATTATGGAACTGGTTAAAACAACGGCTTTCGGGCGGTCGAGCTACGGTCTCGGATCAGCGATGGCCTGGGGGTATTTCGCATCCATCGCTGCCGTTCTCTTTCTACTCTTCCTGCTATGGGGGCGGAAGATCGAGTATTACGACTATTAAAAGGAGCTTTTCGGTGATTTTAAACGACAGAATACAACAGAGACATTTGCGGAATCTCATATTCAAATTCTTTGAAGGGCTCTTCCGGTTTATGATAATTATTGGTATATCCTACATTATCCTGCAGCCGGTCTTCTCCATGCTGTCCACGGCGTTCATGGACCCTGTGGATATCTACGACATAACGGTCCGTTGGGTTCCCAAACACTTCACGCTGACGAATTTCAAACCGGTCATGACTGTTATGGAATACGGCACGACCTTTACGGCATCCCTGGGGCTTTCTCTGATCGTGGCCGCGGTACAGGTCGCTTCGTGCTCGTTTATCGGTTACGGCCTGGCGAGATTCCGGTTCAAAGGGAAAAATCTCATTTTCGCCCTGGTTCTGCTCACCCTCGTCATCCCTCCGCAGACCATCATGATCCCCTTGTTTCTCCATTACCGTTTCTTTGATGTCCTGGGAATCATCTCCCTCATAACGGGGAAAGAGGGAGGGGTGAATCTGCTCGACAGCTTCTGGCCTTTCATCATGCAGGCCGCTACGGGAATGGGCATTAAAAACGGCCTGTACATTTTTATCTTCAGGCAGTTCTTCGCCGGTATCCCCAGGTCATTCGAGGAAGCGGCCTATGTCGACGGCGCTTCGGCGATTCTCACCTTCCGCAAAGTCATACTGCCCAACGCCGTGCCGGCCATGATCATCGTTTTTCTCTTTTCCTTCGTGTGGCAGTGGAATGATGAGTTTTACTCGGGGATCTTTCTTCAGGGAGCCCGTCTTCTCCCCATGGCGCTTCAGACAATGGCCTCTACCATAGAGACCATGGCCGGAATCGAAGTGAAAATGGATCCCTACTATATCTCGCTTCTCAATAATACGGGCGCTCTTCTTGTGGTGGGGCCCCCTTTACTCCTGTATATCTTCCTGCAGCGCTATTTCGTCGAAAGCATAGCCCGCGCGGGAATAGTCGGATAAGCAAAGGCAATTAAATTGGAGGTAATTATATGAAAAAAATGATGTTTGCAGCAGCTGTTTTTCTGGTTTCGGTTCTGGCTCTTTCCGCCGAGGGGCAGCCGGATGCGGAAGCTCCGGGAGATCTGGGCGGCCAGGAAATCAGGATTTCAGCCTGGTGGAAGCTTCCCCAGCCCGGTACGGAACTGGGAGACCGTATGGCCGCCCAGATTCAGAAAGTCGAGGAAAAATACAATGTGAAGATCTCCTGGGTCGAAGTGGCTTCGGGCGATACGGTGAGCCGGCTCACGGCCAGCGTCATGGCGGGAGATCCTATGGCCGATATGGTCCATATCGAAGCCAACAAGGCCATTCCCTCCCTGGCCGAGTCGGGAGTCATCGTTCCCCTGGACAAGTTTTTCAACTTTGAAGATCCCCGTTGGCCCCATAATATGGATTCGGTCGGAAAATACCGGGACAGGACATTCGGATATTTTTCCATAAACGACTCCTGCCACGGAATCTGGTACAACAAGACTCTCTTTCAAAGGGAAGGGCTGCCCGATCTCTATGAGCTTCAGGAAAAAGGGGAATGGACCTGGGACAAGTATCTGGAGATTGCCAGAAAGGCGACCAGAGATACAGACGGAGACGGCGAGATCGATCAGTACGGAATCGCCATGGGTTATCCCCTGGTGGACCATTTTATCTGGAGCAACGGCGGCGAAATCGTCACCTACGAAAAAGGCAAATACCTCTATGCCGCCAACCGGCCCGAATCTCTGGAAGCTATGGATTTCGTCGGAAATCTCTGGAAGCTGGGACTGGTGCAGAGAAACGGCCAGGGGCTTTTCATTTCCGGAAAAGCGGCGCTCTACGGCGGAGAGGCCTGGGACGGAGAACCCTTCAAGAAAAACATGAAAGATGAAGTGGGATTCGTTTTCTACCCCAAAGGTCCCCGACTGGACACCTATACTTCCGTCACCAACAACACGGTCCTCCGGGCTTTTCCCGCCAACGGCAAGATCCCTCCCCGGGAACTGGCGCAGATTATGATGGATTTTATGGACTGGGACCATATAAACGCCGATAAAATCGCCTACCTGGAAGAGAATATGAGCAGCATGGAGGATATCGATACGGCCCTGGCCATGATGGAAGTCAATCAGCTGAACAACATGTACGCCTTCCCCGGACTTTCCCGAATTTTCTGGACCGCTCTGGATAAGGTGAAAGAGGGCACTTCGGCAGCCACAGCTGTCAACGAAAGCAAACAGGCCGCCCAGGCGACCATTGATGCCGTCGTTAAGAACTAAAAAAAAGAAACAGAAATATCAGAGGTAAAGAGTATGAAGAAGAAAACCGGTGGAAGAAAAAGACATGGCCTTATGCGGCTCGTCTTTATTTGGCTCCTTATCTTCTTCGTGCTCCCTCTGGTTGTTTTCATCCTATGGTATTCTTTCGCCCGGCAGTCCTCGAATCTGGATATTTACTATAATGCGGAATATCAGGTCTTCAAAAACGCCGTAAGGAATTATGATCAGCGCCTCGAATATCTTCTTCTGAGAACCGGCGAGCTGAAAAACGATCCCGACCTTCTACTCCTGTCCGAACCTAACGACCAGATCATTTTTCAGGAAAAAATCCCCTATACTGTTTCCCTGCAGGATTCCATGAGAACAATCGAACGGCATTTCTCCGATTTCGCCAGCATCAGGGTCGCCCTTCTCAACCGGGATATCATGATTTCTACCGACGAGATCTTTTCCCTGGACTACTACTCCCGGACCGATCCCGATGTCTATGTCTATCTCAAATCGAAAAAAGATATCAGTGCCAAATGGATCCCCCAGCATTTGACCGGAGAGTCCGAAGAGAGAAAAGTTTTCACCTGGCTCGTCCCTTTTCCCATGGGCAAAAAAAAGCCCGACGGGGTCATAATAGCCGATATACTCGTTCCGGAGACAGGCTATCCCGAAAACAATTCCTTTCAGGGAAAATACCGGTCCGCCGTCATTCAAAGCGACGGCACCATTCTCTTCGGCAATGAATCGAATATCGATCTCCAGAGCTATTTTTCCGGGCTGGATCTTCCGGAGCAGGGGCTGACCTCATTCTCCGATAAGGGAGACAGATACACGCTCATGGTCGATAAATCCTTTTTTTCCGATTTGTCCTATGTCTCGGTCATCTCGGAAAGGGGATATCTGAAGTCTCTGGAGGGGGAAAGGAGGGAAATCCTTTTTATTTTTCTCCCCCTGCTTATTTCCGTATTTCTCGCCGGAGCTCTCCTTGTCAGCCGGAAGCTGACGGGGCCTCTGGAAAGAATCGTCCAGGCTATCGAGTCTGAAAGTCTCACCCCCCTGGAACATCTCAATCTTCATACGGCGGAGATGAAAATTCTCTCGCAGCTATCCGAGGGGTTCCGCACGGCCGAACTCTGGAGCTCCCATGAAAATGCGGTCCGGACATCCCTGATCCGGGGCGTCCTGGAAGGAAACGGGGAGATGCCGGCGGAGGATAAGGAGCTGATCGGGAAAGAGAATATCTTCAGAATCGTCTACGCCTATTCCCCGTCCCTGCTTCGCGATTTCAATCACCTCCATGTGTTTCAGGATATGCTGAGGGACTCTTCCCGGGGAATGATGGAAATCAGCCATCTTCAGTTCAGCGACGGTTATTTCGTCCTGCTTCTCAAGGAAGGGGAAACCGCCCTGCCGCGGGAACAGCTCATTTCCATATTTTCAGATGCTTTCAGGAGGCTAGCCCCGGGCGAACGGGATTATCAGGCGAAGTTCCTCTTCGGCAACCCGGTCAGTTCTGTGGCGGATATCAGCCTCTCCTTCGCCGACTGCCGGGCCCTACTGGACCATATCCACTGTTTCGGTCCGGAAATGTGTATTTTCCCTGTTTCTGACGAACCCTCTTTTCAGGATATGGATATTGAATATCCCTTTGCTGCGGCCGGAAAATGCCTGTCCCATATCAAGCAGAGCCGGAGACAGAAAGCCCTGGACAGTTATGAGACACTGACAGCTGATCTGGAAGCCCAGTCTTCAATGGTCACCTGGCGGGCCATGTATGAAGCCTACAGATTCTGGGGCAATGAGCTGATGGCTTTCTGCAGCGAACTGCCGATTGATATCAAAGATGAGCTGAAAGAGCATTTCGATGACTTCTTCCACTGGAACAGAAGGTTCTCAGGTTTCTCCGATTTGAAACTGGCCGGAAGAAAGCTCCTGGAATCAGTTCTCGACGAAGAGGAAAAAAAACACACCCGTAACGATGCCATTCCTGCGGCCCTTGACTATATATCTGAGAATTTCCGCCAGGACCTTTCTCTCGATTTTCTTTCCGATTTCTGCGGAGTCACACCCCAGTACTTCAGCACGATCTTCAAAAGGCATACGGGACTGAATTTTACATCATACCTGGCCGTACTGAGAATGAAGGAGGCGGAACGGTACCTGAAAGAGACGGATATGCAGATTCAGGATATCGCATCGGCGGTGGGGTACAGCCATTCCCAGTATTTTATCAGGGTTTTTAAAAAGCACTTCGGCGAATCCCCCTTCAATTTCAGGAAAAAGCTGCGGAAAGAGCAGCTTCAGGAGAAATAAAAATGGACAGGTTATACAACAGATTCTCATCATTCCGCAACCCCGGCGCCGAATACCGGGGACTCCCTTTCTGGGCATGGAATGACGAAATGGACAATGAAGAGATTGCTCGACAGATTGAACTTTTCAGGGAAATGGGCTTCGGAGGCTATTTTATGCATTCCCGTGTCGGTCTGAAAACGCCTTATCTCTCGCCTACCTGGTTTACCGCCATTAAAGCGGGCATTGAAGCGGGCCGTAAAAGGGGAATGCACCCCTGGCTTTACGACGAGGACCGGTGGCCTTCGGGGAGCGCCGGCGGGCTGGCAACGGCGGAGGAGCAGTACCGCCGCATGTCTCTCCGGGTCGTTGAGAATCCGTCGGAAGAGCACTGGAATGAAGTCCGGAAGAGTTGCGGCTTTTCCCGTCTTTTCCTCTGTTCCGTTGAAAAGGGGGTTCTCGGAGATTACGAAGCGGTGAGTTCTGTCTCTGCAGGCGGCCAGTCACGTAATCTGCTGATGTTTTTCACGGAAAGAGACAAACCGGAACCGGTTTATAACGGGGCGACCTATCTCGATACTCTGAACAGGGAAGCGGTCGGGCACTTTATCAAAATAAATTATCAGTCCTATGCCGACAATATCGAAGGCTCCCTGGCCGGGCAGGTGAAGGGGATTTTTACCGATGAACCCCACTACGGCGATTCGTTGGGGGATCCCCGGTGCTGGAAACTCCCCTGGACGGTAAAACTTCCCGCAGAATTTGAAGAGGCCTTCGGTTATGATCTTCTCCCTTATCTTCCCGAACTGTTCTATTCAATCGGCGTTTACAGAGTCTCCCGTCATCGATATCTCTATTACGAACTGCTGACCAGGCTATTCGTCTCTTCCTTCGCCGGACAGATAGAGGAGTGGTGTACGAACGAAGGGATATCTTTTACCGGTCATGTCCTCAATGAGGGAAGCCTTGTGGCCCAGGCGGGATCCGTCGGCAGCTGTATGCGTTTTTACGAACACATGCATATTCCCGGCATGGATCTTCTCACCGAATTCTGGAGGGAGTACGATACGGCTAAACAGGTGGCGTCGGCGGCACGGCAGACGGGAAAAAAAGAGCGGATCAGCGAACTCTACGGCTGCACCGGCTGGGATTTTCCCCTGTCCGGTCACAGGGCCATAGGCGACTGGCATGCCGTTATGGGGATCAATCTCCGCTGTCCCCATCTGTCGCTTTACTCTCTGGCCGGCGAGAGAAAAAGGGATTTCCCCGCCAGTATTTCCTTTCAGTCTCCCTGGTATGATCAGTACCATCTGGTGGAGGATCATTTCGCCAGGCTTCATTCGGTCTTCGCCGGAAGCCGGGAGATCCGTCAGACCCTCGTTATTCATCCCATAGAAAGCATGTGGACCATGATAGAAAAGGACTGGAAAAACAATTGGCTTCCGGCTCCCCATATCCTCGAGTTCGAACACCGCTGGGCCGAACTCCGGAACAGTATGATTCACAATCATGAAGATTTCGATCTGGCTGACGAGGAGATGCTTTCCCGCCTGGGGCAGGTTATTGCGGATAAGCAATCAGATCCGGTTTTCAAAGTGGGGGAAGGGGGGTACAACAGAATCATTGTTCCCTCACTGCTGACCATACGATCATCAACTCTCCGGCTGCTCGAAACATGGCTTGAGGCGGGAGGCGAACTGGTTTTTACCGGCCGGATTCCCGAATATGTCGACGCTGAGGCTTCGGGAGCCTGCAGAAAGCTCGCTTTGAAAGCTCTATCATCCTATCTTCCGAAACCGGGCATTTCCATAAAGGTTCCGGGCGACCGGGAGGAAAACTCCCTCCTCTATCACCTCAGGGAAAATGATGATTTTTATATTCTATTTGTGGTGAACAGCGGATACATTCCAGACCATGGTATGGATAAAAAAGTTCTGGAAAGGATTGGAGAATACAGCGAGGTGACGATTTCACTTCCCGGTTACATGGCGGGGAAGCTCTATGAAGGAGATACGGACAGCGGTGAAATCATCCCTGTTCCGGTTATAGCCGGGACAGGGGAAAATATGATCAGAACGGCCTTCGCCCCTCTCCAGTCCAGGCTCTACTTTATTGAGAAGGGGGCTTCTCCCGCCATCGATCCGGTTGAAAATGAAAGCTCTCATTTTGTTCGTGAAGTGATTGATTGTGAGGAATGGACAGGTCGGACAGACAGTGAAAACAGTCTTGTTCTCGACCGCGTTGATCTTCAGTTCGAGGGAAATGCCTACCGCGGCATTGATGTTCTCGATGCTGACAGCCTTCTGAGAAAACACCTGGGGCTCGAATTGCGGGGTGAACAGATGTTTCAGCCCTGGGCTGTCCGGGATACAGGACGATCTGTCCCCTATTCTCTGGTCTACCTTTTTTATCTGAGGGACAAAGAGGCTGCGGCGCTTGTGGAAAAACTGGTTATGGAGCAACCCGAAGCGGTCGAATTGTTCCTGAACGGAAAAGCTCTGAAGTGGACAGATGAAGGCTGGTGGATAGATCCCTCTTTCAGAACGACATCGGTCCCCCGCGGTTGTATGAAAAAGGGCCTGAACAGAATTGAAGTCCGTGGTGTGTACCGCGAAACTTCCGACGGCCTTGAAGCGGCTTATCTGACCGGACAGTTCGGAGTTTCGATTGTTAAGGGCGAAAAGCCCGAAATTATCAGAAAGCCCGCAAGTCTGTCCATCGGGGACTGGTGTCTGCAGGGGTATCCCTTCTACTCCGGATCTGTCACATATAAAAGCCTGGTGAGAAAGCCGGAAGCCGGAAAGGGATTACGAGCTTATCTTTCTGTGCCGGATTTCGGGGGATCACTGATTCGCGTCAGTTTTAATGATGAATCGGCACAGATTGTTTATATGCCTCCCTACGAAATCGCTCTTCCCGACGGTGATGAAGGCGGGGAGTTTGAAATTTCCATCACCGTCGTCTCCCACCGCAGAAATCTTCTCGGTCCCCATCATTTTCTGGAAAAAAATCCCGTCTGGACCGGACCTCAGGTCTTCCGTCCGGCACCGCAGCACCGTGTCGAATCTTATCAGATCGTACCCTGCGGACTACTCAAAAAGCCCATCTGGGTTATCAGAAGAGAGCACAAAATTCATTAATGACAATTTTTTAAGATTTCCAGTGGGAAAATAACCATTAAAAAAATGATATTGCGGAATGGTCATCATCTGATATCATTGTGAACATATGAGAACAAAAGAGGACAAAGGAGAAGTTAATGTATCGTAATATTAGTAAAATATCAGTTTTTGTGCTGGTTTTGTTTGGCTTGGCATCCTGTCTGACCAGCAATTCGGCGACAACTGAAACTGCAGCAAGGGAAATCATTCCCATGAGAGAGCCGGATATTCTTATTAATACAGCGGAATCCTGGGGCGGCAAGGATCTGGCGGGTCTGGAATACGATTTCGACTTTGAGAATGTCAAAGCCCTGAAGATGTCTCAGGATTACGGCGCTACCATGCTTGTCTATCATTTTACCGGTTTCGAACCGGGACAGAAGCTGGATATCAATCTGGATGTGAATATCTATCTGACGGAATCGAGCGGATGGGTTGAGCTCTTCTGGGAAAAAGGTCTCTTTCAATCCTCAACGGATGCCTGGAACAAAAGAGGAGACGATGAGAAGTGGGGATATTTCGGTGTGGATGGCTATAAAAGGAAATGGGAATCCGGTGGAAAAGATCCGGAAAAGAGGATTCTCGGAACATCATCCCGCGGCTGGGTACATATTGCCGACAGTTCACAAGCCGATGAAAATGGTGATTTTACCTTTGCCATCCAGGCCGGTCACTGGGAGGAATCTCCCGCATTTATTGAAGAATATTTTGCAAATTTAAAAGTTTCCCCCTCTGTTGAGTAAGGGAATGTGGAGGATATATGAAAAAAGCTTTGTTGGCTATGGCATTTGCGGCTCTGATGATGGCGGGTTGTGATGACGGAGGTGTTATTACAGATATCCCCGATGAGGAGTCTCTTCCCTTTGTGGGCCCTGCGACAAAAGACTGGAATATGGATAATCCCAACGCGGCGGTATGGCAGAATTATACACCCTATTCGGATATTTATCTAACTCAGGATGAAATAGATGAAGGTCCCTTTTTCTTCCTTTCGGAGGAGGAATACGGACCGGATTTGTATGAATCCAATAAGTATGAAAAATTTATGAATATCGGAGCGACATTCGGCACCGGTTATATGGTCTGGCGTTTCCCCGTATCCGAAGCGGAAGAGGACGACCAGAGAGTTGTTACATCATTTTCAACCAATCATGTCAACGTCCAGCTCGATATCAAACTCGACTGGAACGATATGGTTGAATATGCAGCCTGGTTTGAGGTTTTCTGGAAGGAAGGAGAAGTTCTGGCGGATCCTGTTGTATTTGAGGATGCGGAAGCCGGCGGCTTCGGAGATCCTTCAGATCCGGTGAAGCCCTGGAAGCTCAAGTTCGTCTCTCCCGGACATGACAGCTTCAGTGTTTTCGGTCCAAGCCCTTATCCCAAATCGACAGACGACCTCCTGGCCCTTGTGTCGGCCACAGACAGTGTCTATAACACGAGCGCCAATGCCGACTCGGATATTATCGTACTCGATAGAGGTGACGGATGGATTACTATCCGGGAGGAAAATGTTCCTGTTGACAGTGCCTACACTCTTACCGTGGGTGTCAAGCTCGGAGGTCTCGATACTTCCTGGCAGTACGGTTTCACCTATTATCCGGAAGTCTCTATCGATAATCTCATAATCGAGCCCGTTGCGGACTGATGACTCTGATTCCGATTTAATGACTTTCTGACGGGAAAAGCCGGATTTTTCAAACAGATCCGGCTTTTTTATTACTGAACTTATATGAGGTGTTTATGAAACTGAAAAGCATGATGCTGGCCCCGCTTTTTGCAATCGCAGGGGGGATGTTTTTCTCCTGTGCCTTTTCAGGTCCCGATATCCTGCTGGACTCTGAAGTGGTGGAAGGAAAAAAACTGAGCAAATATGTGGAGAAATACTGGGTCTCCTCAACTCTTGAAGCCAGTGATGACGGCGACATGGCGGCCTATGCCATGTGGATGGGATGGAAGATCGCCAATCTGTTCGATGGGGTCATCAGCGCTGTCACCCCCAATGTCAGCGACAGCCCGAGCTGCGGCTGGAGCAGCGCCGATAAGGATCTGCCCCAGTGGGTCATCATTGATTTCGGCGTTCCCGTCGTTCCCAAAAAAGTGATTCTCTATGCCAGGACTGACGACTGGGGATCCTATGGAAACCCGGGAGCCAATTTCCCCCAGGCGTTTGAGATTTATCTGAGCAATGACGGACAGATTCCCGATGCGGCGGAAACGGGGGATCCCTCCGATACGGCATCCTATTGGGATTCTTCGTCGGTTTCAATCGATTCCTCCACTTTGCTGAAACCGCCCAAAAGCGATCCCGGCTTATCCTATGAGCTGGACAATACGGATTTGAAGCGCTATCTCATGCTGAAGGTGACAAGGGCTACCGGAGATTTCGTTCAGCTTTCGGAACTGGAAGTCTACGGGGAATTCGAATAGGGGAACAGGAAGGATGAGTGTTATGAACAGAAAAGTATTTTTATTGACAGCCATGATCTTCAGTCTCCTCTTTGCGCTACCCGCCCAGGACCGGGAGGAAGACAATGGGAATCAGGCTCTGCAGGAGCAGATTGATGCTTTAGAGAAAGAGCTGAAAGATCTGAAAGCGGAGGTTGCGGGGAAGCAGCCGAAAATCAGAGCCCAGGTGGGCGGAAATGTTGAAATGATCTGGCAGTACAATCTCCGGACGGGGAGAAGCGGATTTGAAAACCTCTATACGACTGATGTGGAAGTTGTCATCGTCCCGGAAGAAACGACAAGTGAATCTGTGGGGAACGGGACTCCCTACGGTTATATCAAGCTGGAGGACTATGCCCTTTCCCTCACTCCCGATTCCATCGATGGATCATTCGGAACATTTGACAGCCGGATCTACTGGGATATCTTCTGGATCCGGCTGTTTTATTTACCTGATTTCCTCCTCAATCTGGCAACAGCGATTGATACATTCGGGCCTGATGTCAGAACAGATGGAAATAATGTCCCTGTGCAGGGAGGTCTTGCATTCGGAGCCAACGGGGAACTCTTCGATCTTGAACTGAAAGTCGCGTCACCGGAAACCCAGGAGCTGAACTATACAAACCAGTACGGAATCGGCGTCGACGGTAAACTGAAGCTGGCTGACGGGCGTATTGTTCTTGTCGGTGGTTTGAGTTTTGCCATGGATCTGGGAAACAACAAGGAAAATATCGATTTCAAAACAAAGGATCTCGGTTTATCTCTCGGAACGACATTTGATCTGGTGGACTTGTGGAAGGGGATGGAATTTACCGTTGCCGGAGATCTTCTCAACAGGTTTGATGAAAGGTACAGCGAATATGAAGGGTTTGATTTCGACCTGATGGCAAGAGGGGCTGTGAACCTTTCCGATAAAGCGGTCATTGATGATGCCGATGCCTGGAGCCATTTTGCCGTCGCCGCTTATTTCAATCCCTCGGGGGATGACAAAAAACTGGATCTCACGGCATCTCTCGTAGAGCTCGAGGGGAATTACGGTCTTATACCCGTTCTGGGATTCTCTCTTGGCGGGAGCCTCTACAATCTGATCGAAGGCGATCCCGGCTGGGGAATCAGCGGAGACCTGAATGCTACTTTCAATTGGCTGAAAGCATACGCGGGTATGACTTACGGCGATTCCGACATTCTGACTCTTGATGCGGGAGTTACCGTTACCGTCATTGATAAAGTCGAATTTGATGTAAACTATTCCTCTTTCAATCTCAATAACAGCTCGACGACAAACGGTGTGATTCCCGATAAAGGTATGATTTCACTTTCGGCGAAAATTGAATTTTAAAGGAAAACAGTATGAAAAAACTCAATATAATACTGTCGGGGTTATTATTTCTGATAATTTCCATGGCGGTTTCCTGTGAAAATGGGATCACCTCGCCTCCGCCCACCGGAGAGGACGAGGTTCCTCAGAAAGTACTGGGGCTGCGGATCTCTGAAGCGGGTGAAACTTATGTGAAACTGGTATGGAATGCCGTATCAGGGGTTGACGGGTATAATATCTACCGGAAAGGCATTTATGATGCCGAATATGTGGAAACCGGATCATCTCAGGTCAATTCTTTCCGTGATGATGTATCCTCCGGAGAGTATTATTACAAAGTCGCCGCTTATAATGAAGCCGGCGAAGGCGACTGGTCTCTCCTGGTCAAGGGCGGGCCGATAATCGACCTTAGCGATATCGGGGGGCCCCGGCCTTCCGCCTCCGATCTCTGGGCCCGTGCCGTAAGGCTCGCCTGGGCACCGGTCGAAGGCGCTTCGGAATATGATGTCTACCGCTCCGGCTCTGAAACCGGAACTTTTACCTACCGGAAAACGATAAAAACGGCCGGTACGGTCGATACGGGCCTGGCTCCCGAAACGGTTTATTACTATAAAATCGTGCCCCGGAACAGCGGCAGCGAAGGGATTCCCGGGCCGGCTGGATCGGCTGAAACAGAAGCGGAAACAGTTGTCAGGACAAAAAACTTCTTCGGGATTCATACCATGACGGAGTCGGCGGACAATCTCGATGAACAGCTTGACTGGGCCCATGAGATGGTCGGTGACGGCGGATATATCAAACAGATGTTCTATAATATCTCAAAAACAACCGACAGTCCCACATCGTTCTGGATCAATTTTATAAACGGTGTATATGAACGCAACATGATTCCCGTTATCCGTTTGTCCGGTGTGTTCGGCGATGGCTTCCAGTATAAACCGGCTACCGATGACGGGCTCGCGCCGACAGGTCCCGAATCCTATTCGCAAATTGCGGAAGCTTATAGAAAAATTGTGTCCAAGCTGCCGCTGGTGCCGGGCATTCCCCTAATCATTGAGATCTGGAATGAACCGAATCTCGATAACGAATGGAGTCTTGATGCGGACCATAGGGAAGCCGATCCCACTGAGTATGCCTATTTTCTGAAAGCATCCTACGATGCCGTAAAATCGATCGGTGACGTGAGAATCAAGGTCATCAACGGAGCCTGTTCACCCGGGGGGAATTATAACGACAGAGATTTTGTGCACGATATGTTTGCGACAGTTCCCGAATCACGGGATGCCTTTGATTACTGGTCTGTTCATCCCTATCCCGGCGACACGGCTCCCTGGATCAATAACCATGACATGGGGACAGAGAGCCAGTGGGATATTATCGACAGCTACATCCCTCAGAAGATGGAAATTGAAGCGGCCGGACGGTCCGGAGTGAAATTCATTATCACCGAAACCGGATATGTGTCTGATCTCGATGATCCCCGGTATATGGGAAGCGCTCCCCATATTTCTCCGCAAATGGCCGGTGATTATACGGCTCTGGCTTTTTCGGATTTCTGGTCTCAGTGGGAAGAGATTCTCGCTGTCTGTCCTTTCCATATGTACGATCCCTATCTTCGGGGCTGGGAGGACCGGGCCTTTATCTCTCAGGACAAGGTGAAACAACCGGTGTACTACAGTGTTAAAGAGTCGCGTGAATCCTTTGCCTTTACATACAGCCCCGACCCTCTGTATGCCGGGCTGCCGGCGGTCAATCTCTATGGAAGCGACCCCGATAATCTGGCTCTGGGAGATGATGTTACGGTCTTCACCTCGTCGTCGATCGATAACTGGGGCTGGTCTCAGGCTTATATCAATGACGGGATCGATTTCGGGATAGGCTGGACCTCGGACGGTGAGAATCTCGATTCGGAAGAGGACAGTTCGCACTTCTCTCTACTGCCCGAATGGATCGCCTATGATTTCGGGGGGACAAGCCTGATCTCTTCGGTTCAGCTGGCTCCCCGGACGGGAGATGAGGAAGCCTGCCTGCACTTTCCCCAGTCTGTTCAGATAGAGGTTACCGATGATGTCATACCGCCCAGGCTTCCCAAAGGCTCCATGACTGATGAGCAGTATAATGCTTATAAACTGGAGTACACGGCGGAGGTCGATGCTCTGAACTGGACGACAGTCGTAACGTCGGCGGAAGCCGATGCTGTTTTCGCCCCCTATTCTGTTACCGATGGAACCGCGCCGAGAAAAATCGATGATGAGTGGACTGAAGTTCAGCAGGACGGGGAGATTATTCCCGATGGGGTCATCACACTGGATTTCGGCACACCGGTCACAGCCGGTGCCGTCAGGATTCATATTCTGAAGAAAACCAATCACGGATACGGCGGTTATCACGCTCAGTTGTCCGAGATCAAAGTTTACTGACCACTTGCTGAAACTGTATAAGGCCCTGAATTTTCAGGGCTTTATTTATTATACAAAATTAAGCAAATGTTCAATTATCTTAAAAAAAGACTATAAATGTATATTTTAAAATTGTCATATTGTCGAAATGTTTTCTCATGGTAGCATTATGTATAATGTAATTTCAAGGAGGAGTTGATGAAATTATCAACAGGTCTAAAAGGTTTTATTAGTGTTCTGGTGCTAAGCACTATGACTCTGATCGGGTGCGATACGGGAACGGCTACTGTCTCGGTTACCGGTGTCTCGCTGGGAACATCAGCCGTATCGATGAAAGTCGGCGATACCCTTCAGCTGGCGGCTACAGTGGCTCCCACTGATGCAACTGTTCCAGACGTAGAGTGGAGCTCCGGCGATTCTGCTGTCGCAACAGTGGCGGACGGGTTGATTACGGCAGTCAGCACAGGGAGCGCAGTCATTACAGTGTCAACAACCGATGGAGCTTTTTCAGCTGCATGTACTGTTTCAGTTGGAGAAATTCTCTCAACTGCTGATGACGTTGCCGTGTCTGTTTCCTCTTATCTCGGACACGATCCAGTGGACGGAGTCAATCAGCCGGATTTCGCCTGGGGCGGATGGACAACCGTGGCTCTCAATAACGGATATGCTCTCTCGACTGAAGCGCTTCCTGCTGAAGATCAGGCCGATGCCGGAACCATCGATGTCTGGGGAAATGCAAGACCTGTCAATGCCTATACTTCCGATAACAGCGATGCCGCAGGCGAAGAATGGATCCAGTATGATTTCGGAGCCGTCAGGAATATAATCGAGGTGGTTCTCTATCCCCGTAACAATGATAATGTAGGAGTCAACTTCCCTCAGGATTACATCATTCAGGTTTCCGACGACGGAACAACATGGACTGATGCTCTTTCCGTCTCAGCGCCTGAAGCAGATTACAATCCCGGAGCTGATGCGGTTAGCCATTATGTTGTTGCTGCAGGACGATATTTCCGCCTTTACATAACAAAGAAAACAAATAACGAAACTAACAGCGATACAGAATACAGAGCACAGCTCATGGAGCTGGAAGTATACGGATACTGATTTAACAGTTTCTGAATATAAATCGGGATGTTGCATCAGTCTGAGTCTTTATTACATCCCCCATCCCCGCCCCTAATCCTTCGGCTGCGAAGCCGGAGGAGTGGCCGGGTGAGGGTATTAACAAAGGACTTCTGCTGCATCTCTATTTCAATCATAGAGGACCCTTATGAAAATTTCATTTAAAAGATTTAAACTCACTCTCACATCGCTCAGCGGTATTTTTCTTCTGTTTATACTGGGATGCGATCTAAGCGGAGGAGAAACTCCCGAAGATCAGACCTCTGGTGATCAGACTTCCATTTATGATGATGGCAGAGTGAATTTTTTCGGCATCCACACCATGGTTTTTTCAGGCGATGACCTGGATAAACACCTCGACTGGGCCGAATCTCTCGTCGGTCCCGGAGGTTATGTAAAACAGACGTTCAGCCCTGTGGTAAACTCGACAACAGCTCCGCAGAAAATGTGGCGGGATTATATAAAAAAAGCCTATGAAAGGGATCTTGTTCCCGTCATCCGCCTGTCCGGTGAGTTTACCGGGAGTTACTGGATTAAGCCTCAGACCGATGACGGAGGAGCTCCGACAGGTCCCGGAAGCTACAGTCAGATCGCACAGGCTTATAAGGAAGTCGTTCAGGACCTGCCTCTTAAAGCCGGGCTGCCCCTTTATATCGAAGTGGGGAACGAACCGAACCTCTCTTTCGAGTGGAGCGGAGAGACACCTGATCCCCGGGCTTTCGGGTATTTTCTGACAGCTGTTTACGATGCTCTGAAATCAATCGGAGACGATAGAATTCAGGTCCTAAACGGAGCGTTATCTCCGGGAAGAAGCGCTTCGGGTAAAACCGGAGCCGCCGATTTTGTGCGGACCATGTTTCAGCAGGCTCCCGGCAGTATCAATTCGTTTGATGCCTGGGCCTCCCACTGTTATCCCGGATGGTATGCGCCGAATTACAACAATCACGACGGCACGGCTGTGGACCGCGACATGGCAATCGATTCCTATATAGTCGAAACGGAAATCCTGGAAGAGTTCGGACGGTCCGGTGTCGATGTCTTCATAACGGAAACGGCTTATTCCCTGGGCCATCCCGATATTAACGGTCATGACCGGGTGACCGACGATAATCAGGCTGAGTGGACGGCATCGGCTTTCTCCGACTACTGGGGTTCCTGGGATGAGGTTAAAGCGGTCACACCTTATATTCTCCTCAATGAACACAACTCCGATTGGGTGGCGTTCGAATGGCTGGAATCAGGCTCCGATGTCGATTCCTCCGGATATCCCACGAAACCGAGACCTGTCTATACAGATGTGGCCGGCCTGGAAAAACCGCCGGCCGCCGATTTTCCCGCTTTTAACGGAACTGAAAATACCAACTGGGATCTCTCTTCCTCCAGTGTTCTCTTCGGATCCGCTGTTACCGCATCTTCCTCAATCGAATTATACGGATGGAGTCTGGATCAGGTAACCGATACGGTGACAGAAGGGCAGGGGTGGCATTCCGAGGGCCGCGCAAGAGTGGTTGGAGAACCTCTGGTCATCGATGATTTTCAGGAATGGCTCGAATTCGATCTGGGAACTTCCGGGAGCTTCGGTGAACTCTATCTTTATCCCCGTTCAGACAATGATACCGAAGCCGGCCGTTATTTCCCCCAGGCTTTTACCGTCTCAGTTTCGGAGGACGGAAGCAGTTGGACCGAAGTCTTTTCATGGGACTATGATGATACCAATGCCTCGATTCTGACACCTCTGGGAGGTCAGTCCTATCTGCTCGATGCGCCGGCATCGGGACGGTTTGTAAAAATCCTTTTCACCGAACTGACGTACAATGTTGAAGGCAACAACTACCATGTCGCTCTGGCTGAAGTTGAAGCGTACTGACGCCGCTTTTTTCTTGAAGGCCGGTATTCATGCGGGAGCTCTGATCTTTTTTCTGCTGCTTCCGGCCGGATGCCGGTCTTCCCTGACTCCTCCCGATCAACCGGAGATGGAAACCATGAACAAAATTACAACCATTATCGCTTTTGTGAGAGGTTCGGAACCCCGGGACCCCCGATTGGATCTGGTTCTGCCTGTGAAAAATCAGCTCGCTCTTCTGGAGGAGTACGATCTGCCCGGTACCTTTCTCCTTATGCACAATGCTCTGGAAAGAGAGGATATTCTCGGTCTTTTTCAGGATATACCCGATTCCCTAGAGCTGGGAATCTGGCTGGAGATGGATAAGGGGCTGATCGAAAAGACCGGGCTACCCTGGAGAGGGCGGCCGGGTTTCGACTGGGACTGGTACGCTCAGGTGGGGTTTCTGATAGGCTATACTCCTGCAGAGCGGGAAAAGATCATCGATGTCTTCATGAATGATTTCAAAGCGGAAACAGGTGAATATCCCTCATCGGCCGGGTCCTGGATTCTCGACAGCCACAGCCTCTCCTATATGAAGGACAAATACGGCATCAGGGCGGCCGCTATCTGCCGGGACCAGTGGGGCACCGACGGTTATTCCCTCTGGGGCGGCTACTACAACGGCGGTTATTTTCCCAGCCGTGAAAACATCTTCATGCCCGCTCAGAATGCTGATTTTCAGATTGATGTCCCCGTATTCAGAATGCTCGGAAGCGATCCCGTTTCGCAGTACGATGCGGGGCAGGATCCCGATACCTTTGAACCGTCTTCCCATCAGCCTGTTTACACCCTCGAACCGGTCTGGGAGCTCGGTCAGAGCCGGAGCTGGGTCCAGTGGTATTTTGAAAACAATTTCAATGAGCATGTCCTCAGTCACGGGTTTACCCAGACGGGACAGGAGAACAGCTTCGGATGGCCTCAGATGTCCTGCGGGATCAACCTTCAATTCTCTCTGATCGCCCGGCTCCGCGATGAAAAAAAGATCGATGTCCTCACCTTAAAGGAATCGGGGGAATTGTTTCTCAGTGAGTTTGCCCTTACACCTCCGGCAGCCCAGGTCTTTCTGGAGGACTGGAAGGAGCGGGATAAAGGTTCGGTCTGGTTCAACAGCCGGTATTACCGGATTAATCTCTACCGGGAGGGGGATCGTATCCGTATACGCGACCTTTATATTTTTAATGAGTCGTTTCCCGAATCCTACGGGAAAGAACCCTGCCGGACTGACTGGATGGAATACAGAAATATTCCCCTGGTAGACGGGGGGCAGTGGAGCGGATCGGGAGTCCTCGGTGCGGGATATTTCCTGAATTCAGAAACAGGGGAGGAGGTTCTATTAACCTCTGATCCTACCGTTGAATCGGATGATGATTTTCTGACGATCCGATACACTGTGGAAAGTTCTCCCGGCGTGGAGGGGGAAATCCTTCTGGTGCTGGAGTCTGAGAATATTCATATTGAAGCGTCATTTCCTCTTTACGTGAGAATTTCCGCTGCTCCCGATAAGGAAATACCCTTCATCCAGAACTCCGGCTTTGATATCCGCGGAACATGGCGCAATTTCGATTTTTTCCTGTTTCTTTCGGGAGGTTCCTGGAGAAATGAGTTGCAGGGGTATGGTTTTGCATTTCAGGAAAACAGCCGGGAAATGACTCTGGATTTCAATCCCTGAGAGTAATGTCTGCCTTATTTTTAAATGTATAGACATAGGTGAATCAATGAGGTACAATGTTCTTGGAGGTCTTCTATGTTCCTGAAAAAAACCTTGTTTTTTTTATTCTTCTCTGCGTCCCTGATGTATTTTACCGGATGTGATTTTACTCCTGCCGTAAATGATGATACAGAGGATCCCGGTGATGATGATACGGATAATCCCGACGATAATCTCATCGATGAATGGGGTAATGAATACGATTACAGTGATTTTGAATATTTAACACCCCTGTCTCCTGTCGACTTTGATGCCGGAGGCTTTCAGCAGGGGCTGGTAACCGGACGGTACTATAAGGATATGACCGATGATCCGAATCGCTTCTGGCCGTACTGGAACAGCATGGAGCTGGGCTGGATCCGGATCGAGTTTGAAGAGTTCATGTACGTCCTGAAGACCGACATCGATTTATATGATCCTTCAACCTGGGTTTCCGTTATGGAAGAGAGAGTCAGCCGGTATAAATTCCTTATAAATGAAGCTCACAGACGGGGTATCCGCGTTCTGGCCGTTATGGGGACAAACGGCATGCCCGGAGGCCTGGAGTGGGAATGGACCCTTGAAGATAAATCGGATATCAAAATAACTCAGGAGACCCTGGACCGCTATACCGGAGCCTTGCGATGGCATATTGAAACTTACGGAATCGATGCGGTTGAAATCTGGAATGAGCCCTGGGGGTATGGTTTCGGTGCTTCTGACGGCAATATCTGGAAGCTGCCCGGATATTCGGAACTTCTGATCGCCTCCTATGAAACCGTGCAGAGTCTCGATAATCCCATTCCCGTTGTCGGACCGGTTACCGCCAATGCCGAAACAGGGGAGTGGATCGGCACGCACTGGATTAATGGCATTCCGACGGACATTCCCGGAGCCAGCATTTTCAATTCGGATGTTATGCAGGCCTACCGGGATAATCATAATGGCGACCTCCCCCTGGATTGGATCTCCTGGCATCCCTACGGGACGGTAAGCAATCCCCTCCCCGATCAGAACTTTTATTACGGACAGGATTTAGAGACATTCATCAATTCTGTTCTCGCATACGAAGATATCGCCGGTCGCCCGATCATAACGGATCAGCCTGTCATTTTCTCTGAATTCGGCTGGGATTCCAGAGTTGTATCCGCAGCGACTGCGGAAACTTACTATCAGTCATTCTACAATCAAACCGAGGATATGCCTCAGGTCAAAGCGATTATGTACTATACCTTTCTGGATGATGAAGATGTGGCGGGAACGGAACACAAGCAGTTCGGCCTTATTAAAAACTCCGAATATGATTTTGTAAGGAAAAATATCTATTACCGCTTCTACGCCAATTCTTCGGGAATCGGCAAAACCGCTGCGGGTACCTATTATCCGGATTTTGTAAAGGAACATGAAAAGCGGGGAGGAAAAAGCTTCAGCGGCGCGGTTCTCGGTCCGGTCTACACGTCCGGGCAGAATCTGATACAGCCTTTTGAAAAATACGATTTTATTTACAACGGCTCGATTTTTTACACTGAATTAAAGGATTAAGAGACTCTTCTATGAAATTGGCTAAAATTGTCGGAATCACCGGTTCCGCAGTTACTTATTCTCTCGGTCTCCCTTTTGAGGCTGTGGGGATCAATGCCGTTCTGCCGGAAGAGACCGGCTATGCCCTTTTTTCCCTGAAATACGATGAAAAAGGGAAAGCTGTTCTCTGTCTTGAAGGGCAAACCCCCGGCAGGGGAATCCTTTCCCTCTCTCTCGAAGAGGGAACCATAAGTATCCCCTATGTCGTTTTCCGCGAGAGGGAAACCTTTCTGGCTCTGGTTATCAGTTCAAACTTCCACGATGGCTTTGACCCCGAAAGCTATACCTTCGGCTCGGAAGACAATCCCGTTTCCGGTCACGGTTATTTCAAGGCGAAACGCACTCTCGGGGAACTCTATCACAGCCGGAATTACCCCGTAACCTGGCTGATCGATCCGGTTGTGGCACGGCAGGCCAGTGAGGATATTTCAGACTGGCACTTCCGGTATTTTGATGACTACGGCATAATGCCGTCAAGTTTTTTTAATCATAATGCGGTGAATTACAATCTGGAAAAGAGCCCCGAAGAGACGAAAGCTTTTCTGGCTGAACAACGGAGGGAAACGGAAAAGTTTTTTGATTTTCCGACGAAGATCTGCGGAATCGATCAGTGGGTCGGCAGTGTGGGGAACCGCTTTGCCCGGGCTGCCTCGGAGCTGGGATTTGAGGGAATCTGGGGAATGGGCTACGATCATTTTACCTGCGATACTTCCATGTTTCACCGCGGCTGTCCCTGGGATATGTATAAACCGGATCCCGATAATGTCAGACTTCCCTCGGCTTCTCCATCGCGGCTCTGGGCTTTTCAGTGGACAAGCCGCGATCTGATCAACACGGTCCATACGCCGACGGGGAGCAGCGGTTCGGTGGTTTTTTCCACCGATCCCGACGATATCCGGCAGACCAATATCATGGCATCCCAGGCTGATTATTACAACAGAATGCTCGCTCAGTATCACCGCAACCGAAGCCGGAATAAGTCGGTTGTTTTTCTCATCCACCAGGAAGACCACGATATGCATTTCGAGGAAGACAACCGCTATCTGGTAAACTTCCTCGATCACATCTCCGAAGAGGTCACGCCGGCGACACTCGAGGAGATCGCGGTTTACATGAATCTCCGGCACAAAGCTGATGAATCTTCAGCACAGTTTATGGAGATGGAAGATCCGCTGACCTGCCAGAAGGATGTTCACTGGGGATACGGAGGGGTGCTTAAACCGGCGGACTGGACCGAATCGGGCTACGGCACCCATGTGTTTTATCACGACCGGGACTGGCAGGCTGTTTTTCAGTATCCGGGAATTTTCCCCTGGCGGCTATTTGATTACAGAGCCAGGAGAGGCCGGGATGAGCAGGATGAGATGGAAGCTCTTTCCCTGTCCGGACTGACTGTTCCTGTCGTTTTCCTTGACCGGGAGATGTCGATACTCTCTCTTTCATTCTCTTCTTCCCTGGAGCGGGACAGTTTTCCTCTCTGCTTCTGGAAAGAACGGAGTGAGAATCTGAAAATTTCCCCATCTGTACCCCACATAGCGGGAGAAAAGAGTTTTCTTCTCTTCCTGGATATAAAAAAAGGAAAAAATCATTTTGAAATACCTCTTCTATAGAACCGCCTTGATTCTGTCTTCTCTTCTTTTTGTAACTGCGGCCATCGGTGCGGAATCCAACCGGATTTCCGTTGATTTTACTGTGAACGAAGGTGATATAAATCCGGCTCTGTTCAGCCTTGTCAATTATCCCCGTTTTTACGGGGAGGCCGATGACGAGTCGAGGAAACTCCTGGAGAATCTCAATATCGGGGGGACCCAGGCCAGAATCGAAACCATGATTCATCTTCTGGAGCCTGAAAATGATAATGACGATCCCTTTGTTTTTGATCATGAACGCTTCCGCTATGAAAAAATGATCCGCTTTATCGACCACGATCCCGGTTTATTCATCAAAGATGTTGAAAATCAGGGGATGGAACCTCTTATGCTTCTGACCTACAATGTCCCCTGGCTTTCGGCGGACGGCCGGAATAACGGTGTACCGACGGATAATGAGGAGTGGGCGGAATTTGCCTCTGCTGTCGTCGAATACTTCAACGGAAATCCGGAGGGTCCTGAATATGATCCGGTTGTTCAATGGCTTGAAATCCTCAATGAACCCTGCGGAAACGGTCAGTTTTTCAACGGGACGCAGGAACAGTACATCAATCTGTTTTCCGATGTAGCGGAGAGAATCCACAGTTATTATCCCGGCGTTAAGGTCGGAGGCCCCAGTGTTCTTTCGGGACAGATGGCATTTATGATCAGGTTTATTAAAGAGACCGCAGGCACTGCCGATTTCTACACCTTTCATATCTACAATGAGGATCCTGTTCTGATGGTCAGAAAACTGGAAACACTGGCTGCTTATATCAGGAAAACTGCGGGGGAGGGCATTCCCCTTTTCGTTACCGAAAGCGACGACTGGAATTTACAGGGTGATGACAAATGGGATTTTCTGATTATCCGTCAGATGGAATTGCTCTTGTCGGAAAATCCTGTTGAGTCTTTTCACCAGTTTTCACTGCCCTTATACAGGGAAAGTGCGGAACGGGTCTTCGGGCTGCTCGGTCCCGGCGGTGAAGTCGTTCATAAGAATTACTGGCCTTATTACTGGCTGAGAAAAGCCAGAGGGGAAATCGTTGAAGTCAATTTTGACGGCGACAGTGCTTTAGGGGCGTCTTCTTCGAGCCGGGTAAAACGACCTCTTTATGCGCTGGCGGTAAATGACGGGGGAAATGAGGCTATTTATGTCTATAACACGACCGGAGACCCTGTTCCTCTCAGCGTGGAAATCACAACGGACGGTCCGTCATGGGATCAGGGGGCTTTCGCCGAGTTGATAGGCGGCGGAGAGTATGTTTCCCTTTATCCGGAATGGAACGGACCGGGGGAGCTCAACCTGGAAATACCGGCCCGCTCGGGAATGCTGATCTATCCCCGGGATCTGGAGGAGAAACTGCCCGCCGGTAGTCAGAATATCAGCTTTCAGTAAAGTTTAAATACTGACTGTTTCGGAGGATGAACATGGAGAAGGAATACGAAGATATTCTGGTCACAGACCGGAACGGTCATGTCATGTTCTGCGATATGAGTAACGCCGCTCTGTTCGATCTCCGTTATGAAGATATTCTCAATCGGAATGTGCTTGATTTATATGAAAATCTGACAGAGGAAGACAGTACGGTCTATCAGGTTCTGCGAACCGGAAAATCCGTAGTCGACCATGAGCAGATTCTTTTGACTCTCAAAGGCAATAGAATCCGTCAGATCGGGTCGACTTACCCTATTATCGATAACGGAACCGTAACCGGAGCCATTGAATTTTCAAAATACATGTACTCGGAAGATTCCCTGAAGGACTTGGAATCCTATGCCGGACACCGCGGTTACAGGCAGAACAATACAATTTATTGTATCGAAGATCTGATCTCGGGGACCGCTTCTATGGATAAACTCAAATACCAAATGCGGAAGATTGCGGAAACGGAATCGACGGTTCTCATAAGCGGAGAAACCGGATCGGGCAAGGAAATCGTTGCCCAGAGCCTTCATAATCTGGGGCGGCGCTTCGAAGGGCCCTTTGTTTCCCAGAATTGTGCGGCTATTCCAGAGTCACTTCTGGAATCCCTTCTCTTCGGTACGGTCAAAGGGAGTTATACCGGAGCCCTCGATAAACCGGGCCTTTTTGAAGCGGCAGCCGGGGGGACTCTATTTCTCGATGAAATCAACAGTCTTTCGGCGGAATCCCAGATCAAACTTCTGAAGGTTATTGAAGAGAAGCGGCTCCGGCGTCTCGGTGATGTGAAAAATATCGATATCGATGTGAGGATTATCGTCGCCATGAATGAAAATCCTCTGACAAGCATGAGAGAGGGGCAATTGCGGAAAGATCTCTATTACCGGATAAGCATGGTTCAACTGAATATTCCCCCTCTGAGGGAAAGAGCCGGGGATATTCCGCTTCTTCTTTCCTACTTTGTCGATTTCTACAATAGCAATATGCCCCGTAAGATAAAAGGCTTCAGCAGAGAATCTCTTTCCATTCTCAAGGAGTACCGCTGGCCCGGCAATGTACGGGAGCTGCGCAATCTCGTCGAGGGGCTCTTTAATCTGGCAGAGGGTAGAACCTTTACGCCAGCAGATCTGCCTCCTCTCTACAGGTCCGGAGGAACCTTATCTGATCTTTCCGACCCATCGCTTTCCCTGAATGAACGGCTGGAAGAGTTCGAAAAGAAGATTCTCATGGATACCCTGAAAGTCTATGGCGGCAACAGTTCCAGAGCTGCCGGTAAACTTGGAATTTCCAAGCAGAATATGTATCACAAACTGAACAAGTACGGACTCAGAAAGTAAAAATAAAGGCACCGGAAGTAAAATAATATTTTACTCCACAGACCCTCCCTGATTTGAAATACTGTTAAATGTTCTTTCCGGCTCTCTATTTTCTGGCACGGTTTTTGTATAGGTATTATCAGGTTCCGATATCCGGGACCGAATAACCTAAAAAGTAGAGCGAGACCTAAATGTTTCAGGAAAAAGTACTCAACCGCTTCAAAACTTTGCAACAGGCAAGAGGGTTCTCCGGAACAGATGGAGAACGGGAGATAGCAGATCTCCTTTTCCGTTGTTTCGAAGAGCATCCCTATTTTAAAGAAAACCGGGAAAATCTTGTCAGGGATTATATCCCCGATGATCCCTTCGGAAGATTCAATATCAGTGCCTTTTACAGAAGCCTGTCTCCATCGGGGAAAACTATTATTTTTTCCGGACATATGGATGTTGTCGAGCTCGAAGGCTTCGGACATCTGGAGTCTTTGGCTTTTGACTACGAAGCCTATACGGAAAGAGTCGGTGAGCTGAATCTTTCTGAAGAGGCCCTCTGTGATCTCGAGTCGGGAGAGTGGATCTTCGGGCGCGGTACCGCGGATATGCGTATGGGACTCGCCATGGCGCTCGAGCTGATGTTCGAGTACATGGAAAAGGGAGATTTTCAGGGAAATATCCTCTTTCTCGCCGTTGCGGGAGAGGAGAGCAATTCCGAAGGGATGCGCCATAGCCTGCATTTACTAAATTTTTTGAAAAACCGGTACGGTCTCAGTTACAGAGGACTGTTTCTCTTTGAAAGTTTTCTTGAGGATCGGGACGAACCGGACAGTAAATTCATACATATCGGGGCCTGCGGCAAAATTATGCCTTTTTTTCTTGTTTCTGTGGAAAACGGCCATGCGGGCGTCGACGGGAATCCGGTCGACTGCGCTTCCACTCTGTCCCGGATCATACTGGAAATGTATTCCCGTGAGGACCTTATCACAACGTCCCGGGGTAAAACCGCACCGGTGCCTGTCTGTCTGAAATTCGGAGATCTGAAGCAGAACTACAGCGCCAGTATTCCGGCTGAGGCTGTTGCCTATTTTAATCTGATTTATCTGGAAAATAATACAGACGCTCTTCTCGAATCGCTTGTGCAGATTGGAAAGAGTGTACTGGAGAATGTTTATCTGTATGAGGAGGTTTATGAACTAGCGAAAAAAAACGCAGGTGATGATCCGGAAAAAATCACCTTGGAAATTCTCGAAGAAATGAAGAACAGTGATCTGTCGATCCAGGATGCCGGAATTTCTCTGGCCGCCAGGATGCTGGAGCTGGCGCAACTGGAAAAACCTGCGGTTCTTATCGGATTTCTTCCGCCCAGTTATCTGCCCGGATATCCCGAAGGGAGGAATGGACGGGGTGAGGATCTGCGGGAGATCATGGAAGAAGTGTCCCGTTTTGCCCGGGAATCCTTTTCGGAGAAAGTCATACCGGAAGATTATTACATGGGTGTGTCGGATCTCAGTTTTCTGGCCGGTTCGGCTGCTGATAGAGTGATTCCCGTTGAGAGGAATACACCGGCCGGCAGCCGGCTATATCCGGTTCCCTATGAAATACTTGAGGAATTAAATATTCCCGGTGTGGTAATCGGTCTGCGCGGCAGGGATTTTCACACTTCAACTGAGCGCCTTCATCTTGGATATTCTCTTGGAGTTGTTCCGGAACTTCACCGTTATGCAATCGGTTTATTAATAAACAAGGAGTAAAAAGTGGAAAATTATGGATTATTATCGATTATACCGACAATTGTGATTATCGTTCTGGCCTGGCGTACCAAACAGGTTATGCCTTCTATTATTTTCGGGATTTTTCTCGGAGCCACCTTCATCAATCAGTACAATCCCTTTACGGGGCTGCTCAGAACCTTCGACCACTATATCGTCGATTCTGTTGCGGACAGCTGGAATATCAGCATTCTCTTTCTGAACTTCGCCTTCGGGGGAATGATAGCCATACTGGCGAAATCCGGCGGAATGAGCGCCCTGGGGAAAAGTATCGCTTCAAAGGCGAAAAATGTGACAAACACACAGCTGGCTGTCTGGTTTTCCGGAATCGTCATCTACTTCGATGAGATCTTTAATATTCTGATTATCGGGAACACCATGAAAAGCGTGACCGACCGGTTCAGGATTTCAAGAGAAAAGCTGGCTTACTTTATCGACACGACAGGATCCGCCATAGCCAGTCTGATCCCTCTTTCCACCTGGGTGGCTTTCGAAGTCGGTCTGGTTCACGATTCCTTTGAGGCCGCAGGGGTTGAAAAGAATGCATTTCAGGCTCTCCTCGGATCTATCCCTTACAGGTTTTACAGCATATTCGTTGTTTTGATTCCCCTGGTCATCATCCTTACAAAAAGGGAATTCGGTCCCATGCACAAAGCGGAACTCCGCGCCAGAAAGACTGGAAAAGTGCTTTCCGATACAGCCATAGCCATGTCTACCCAGGAAATCGAGATGGAAGAGGAAGAGGGCGGGAAAAAACTGTCGGCCCCTGATGCGGTCATACTCATTCTCTTTATGATTTTCGCCACTGTGGCGGGACTTTTCTTTTCGGGCGGCGGTTTCGGCGCCGGATCTGTAGCCGACGCATTCGGAAATGCCGATGCGGCCAAAGCTCTGGTGTGGGCTTCTGTCAGCGGAAGCCTCCTCGCGGGAGCTTTCGTTCTCGCGAAGGGAGTCATGAAATTCAGCAAAGTTATGGATACCTGGGTAAACGGGGCAAAATCCATTCTCTTCGCCAATATGATCATTGTTCTGGCCTGGGCGCTCGGCTCTCTTACCGGCGATCTGGGAACAGCTGATTACATAATCGGAGTGACGGACGGACTTCTGACGGCCCAGCTGATTCCCCTTCTCATATTCCTGATAGCCACTGTAACATCTTTTGCTACAGGAACTTCGTGGGGAACTATGGCCATTCTTATGCCTATCGCCATTCCTCTCGGATTGACACTGGGAAGTCCCATGTCTCCGGTCATTGCTTCGGTTCTGACGGGAAGCATTTTCGGCGATCATTGTTCCCCCATCTCCGATACGACAATATTGTCATCCATGGCTTCGGGCTGCGACCACATAGATCATGTAAAAACTCAAATTCCCTATGCTCTTCTGGGTGCTGTCGTCGCGGGCCTTGTCGGTTTTCTTCCCGCGGGATTCGGTGTAAGCAGCTTTGTGACAATACCTGCAGGCATCGTTCTGATCATTGCCGTCTTCTTAATCATAGGAAAGAAGGTGGACGATGTTTATGAACCCGAAAAGAAGGACGGGCCCGCCGCCCGGCCCGTCTATTCGGTTCTCGATTGATTCCTGCCGATAAAATGAATTAGGGGCTGTATTCCGCAGCCCCTTTTCTTTTGTCCGGATCTATCCTTTAAGTCCTGTCAGCGTTATGCCTCTTATAATCTGTTTCTGGAATATGAAGAAGAGTATCAGGGGCGGCGTCGCCGTAATGGCCATTCCCGCCAGCTGGATATTCAGGGGCTGGGGATAGCTGAGGGCTATGGTCATTCTGTAAAGAGCCACCATGATGGGATGGAGTTCGGGACGACCCGAAAGAACCAGATAGGGCCAGAAAAAATCTTTCCATGTTCCTATGACTGTGAAGATGGTTATCACCGAGAGGACCGGTTTCGACAAAGGGAGAATTATCGCTTTCAGAGATTGAAAAGATGAAGCCCCGTCTATTCTGGCGGCATCGGTCAGGTCCCGCGGGATATCATCAAAAAAGCTTTTCAGCAGAAAGATGTTGAAGGCGTTGGCCGCCTGGGGAAGCAGCACCCCCATCCAGGAATCGAGCAGTGTGAAGTGGAAGAGGGGAACTCTCACAATCGTCAGGTACTGGGGAATCAGGTAAGCCATAGCCGGGACCATCAGAGTGCTGAGAAACAGAAAAAAGACGATATTTCCGAATAGCGGTCTGAGCTTGGAAAGCGAATAGGCGGCTGTCGAGGAAATGACGATCTGAAGCGCCCAGGCGCCGAATGCCAGAATCAACGTGTTGGAAAAGTAACGTGCGTACTGAAGTTCCTTCCAGGCCCTCAGGTAGTTTTTCCAGTTCGGCTCCGGCGGAATGAGATCGGGAGGAAACTTGACAATCTGAAGAGACGACTTAAGGCCGCTGCTGTACATCCAGTAAAGAGGAAATACCCAAGTAAGAGCCAGAGCGGTCAGAAGGAAAAAGAAGATAATATAATAAAATCTTCCCGAAGGTTTATTCATTTCAAGAGGGGACAGAATGCCCCTGTCGGTAAAGCTGAATTTGCGGTTGAATATCATAGTCGTCCTCATTTGCTGTTCTGTCTTGTGATGCGTAGATAGATCAGGGAGAAAACAAGGAGAACCAGGAACATCAGAACGCCCAGCGCACCGGCGACACCGAAATTCCTGAATTCGAAACCGTAGCGGTAGACCAGCATGATAACCGTGAGAGTCGAATTGGCCGGTCCGCCTTTGGTCATGACGAAAGGCTCCATGAAAACCTGCATGGTTCCGATTATCTGAAGAACCAGGAGAATAACCATGACCCCTTTGATTTCCGGCAGTGTAATTTTAAAAAGCCGGGTCCTCAAAGAAGCACCGTCAATTTCGGCGGCTTCGTAAAGACTGACCGGGACTCCCTGCAGTGCCGCCAGGTAGATTAGCATGGTTCCTCCCGAATAGGCCCATGTTGACATGATGACCAGTGAGAGCATTGACAGATCCGGTGAATTAAGCCAGAGCAGTGGTTCCAGATGAAAAAACCCCAGAAATGAGTTAGCCAGACCTCTGCGGGGATCAAAAATCCATTTCCAGAGGAGCATAACCGCCATAGGCGGCACAATTGTGGGCGTGTAGAAAACCAGCCGGAAAAAGCCTTTCCCATTTCTCACTTCGTTGATAAAAAGGGCGAGGATCAGGGGAATAACATATCCGAAGAGGATTCCCAGGAGAGAGTAATAGAGAGTGTTTATCCAGGCCGCCGGCATATCCCTGTCCTTGAAAAGCAGGATGAAATTTTTTAATCCGACGAACCGCGGCGGATTTACCAGGTCTATCTGCTGGAAACTGATAATAAATCCTCTGACTATGGGGTACCAGGAGAACGTGAAGAAGATGATGACAGCCGGCAGAAGAAAAAGCCATCCTGATAAATTGGATTTTATGATATGCAGAGGTTTATGGAGAAGGTTATCAGCCGTTTTCAATGCGGCCTCCAAAGTTTATAAAATTTGAACAGCACCCGGCACTTCCTGAGGAAGGACGGGTGCTGTTTGTTATTGCTGAATCTGATCGAGAACCTGTGACTGAAATTTTTCTACGGATTTGTCGAGGATGGACGGAATGTCCGGAGTATCCTGACTCATGACAGTCTGGTAGACCAGTCCGAGTTCCGTATAGAGAGCCTGAGCTTCCATAGGAGGCTCGCCGCGTATGATAATGTCCGCTTCGTTGAAGTTTTTATAGTTTTCCACGGGAGCGTTGGCATACTTCTTAATGATTTCATCGCGCTGTCGGCCCATTTCCCCGGTAAAGATGTTGACCTGGGGAAATCCGATTAAATCGCCTCTTTCAGCCTGGGCTTTGATATCGTTTTCAAAGGATAGGATGTCGAAGTCCCGCCATACATTGTATTTCACGGCAGCTTCCAGAGCTTCGGGAGCCGATTTCGGGTTGTAGAGCCATACGTTTCCGCCGCCGAGAGTCGCATTGGCTCCTCCGTCGGGCATTCGGCCGAATCCGGCGACTTTGAAATCAAAGTCCTCCATATTTCCGACCATCCATTTCAGAGTATCACCGGCGGCAATCGTCATGGCGACTTTACCCGCTGCGAAATCCAGAACCTGGGGGAAATTTCCCCAGCCTGTGATATCCGGTGTCGTGGTCTTGTCGATGAAGAGCATATCGTGAAGAAGCTGCAGGGCTTTAACCATGCCGGGATTGTTGTAGGATGCGGACCAGCGGCCCTCTTTTTCCACCATGGCATCTCCGCCGAAAGTGTACATGAGAGTCGTGAGCATCCATCCGCCGAGTCCCCCTTCGTTGCGGATGTTGAATCCGTCTACACCGGGTAGTTTATCGCTGATGATTTTTGCGTATTCCCGGACTTCCTCCCAGGTCTGCGGGGGTTGGTCGGGATCCAGTCCCGCCTGAGCAAAGAGCTCTCTGTTGTACATGAGCCCCAGGCCGTAGGCATCGTGAGGAAGACCGTATATTCCCCCGTTTTCATCTTTTGCGACCTTGAGGATTTCAGCATTGAATTCGGAGAGATAGGGAAGATCCGCTACATATTCCGATATGTCCGCCGCATAGCCGTCGGCAATGAGTCCCTGCGGTTCCGTAAAGAAAACAGCATAGCTGTCTTCGAGCTGATCTCCGGCGAACCGGGCGACGAAAGTCTGAGGATCATATCTGTAGGGGTTATAGTTGACAACCGTATCAGGTTCCACCCTCCGGTAGTTTTCGAGCAGCCATTTCTGCCTCTGGATAGCCATTACATCATTTTCGAGAGCGGCGTTTGTCAGGTTGACCATAATAATGGCTTCATCCGGTTCATGGCCGTTCCCCTTTTCCTGTGTCCCTGCGGCATACGTGGGTGATGACAGAATACCCAGCAGAACCAGCGCGGGAAACACCTGTTTCAGAATCTTCATAGAAATCTCCTTTTGTGCAATTTAAGACTAAAGATGTCTATTTTTAATAATATATGTACAAACAAAATAATGCAAAATATTTATTATAAATCTATAATTTATAATATGTGTATAAATGTACATTGAATGTTTATTTAGTGTTCAGGCCTATTTTCTCCAGAATCTCCTTGTGAAGTCCGGCATCGATAGGGTACTTTCTGATAATCAAGAGGCCGGCGGCGATGAAGACTGTCGGAACAAGGCAGGTCAGCAGCCTGATTCCCAAAAGGGTTTCGGGACTCTGTGTAAAGGAAGATAGGCTGTCCGATATTGACTCGGGTTGTATATAGCGGGATAGAGAAAGCCCCAACCCTGTAATAAATCCGCTTATGGCTGCAGCCAGTTTCTGACTGAAATAGAAGAAACCGTAGAGAATCCCCTCTCTTCTTAAACCTGTTTTCCATTGGGAATATTCCACTGTGTCCGGAATCATGGCCCAGGGGCTGAAGTAAAGTGTCGAAATGCCTGTTCCCGCCAGAATCAGCAGAGGTATCAGTATGATCTGATTGAACTCTCCCATAAAGAAAAGAGAGATGAGAGAAAGGGCTACAATGATCATGCCGGTATTGAATGACCGGGCTTTCCCCAGTATTCCTGTTATCCTGACCCAGAGGGGAATAGCCAGTGCCGAGGTTCCGAACATTATGAGCAGGGCAACAGGTATGAAGGCTTCCCTGTTATAGTTGTATTTAAAGAAATAGTTGATCATGGCGCCAAGTACGCCTATGGCTATCATGTGCATGGTCATTCCCGAAGCCAGGATCAGAAAGGGGCGGTTTGCCAGAATGACTTTTCCGATGTCGGAAATCTTATAGTCTGCAAGAGGGCCCGACCGTGTATTTTCACGGACCGAAGCAAAGGTAATCAGGGTCAGGACGGCCACCAGAGCTCCGTACAGGAGTCCAGTATAACGCCACCCCGTCTGTTCGCTGGAAAAAAGAGATACAATCGGCCTGGTGGCACCTGCGACGAATACTGTAGCCAGTATGGCGAAAAAGGTTCGGTAGCCGGTTATGGATGAACGCTCATGGGTATCGGTCGTAAGAGAGGCCGTGAGGGCTCCATAAGGAATATTGACGACTGTGTAAGCTGTACATAGAAGCAGGAAAGCCGATAACCCGTAAATAAATCTTCCATTGCCGCTCAGGTCGGGGCTGTAAAAGAGAAAAAACATGGACAACCCCAGGGGAATGGCTCCGAAGAGCAGATAGGGACGCTTCGAGCCCCAGCGGCTTTTGGTTTTATCGGAAGAGTAGCCGATGAGGGGATCGCTGACGGCATCCCAGATCTTTGATGTCAGAATGATCGTCCCGGCCAATCCGGCTGGTAGGAGAAAGACATCGGTAAAATAGAACATGAGAAAAAGCATGATTGTCTGGTAAACGAGATTGGCTCCGAAATCGCCCAGGCCGTAACCGATTTTCGTTCCCAGGGAGACATGAGGTCCTGTGTTATAATTGTTTTCTTTCATAATGCGTATTGTACAACGGTATTGCGTAATAGTAAAAATGAATTTACAATAATCCTGATATTTGATAAAAGCGTGAAGGAGTTGCTATGGTAAACCGGGTATTAAAGTATACAGCCCTGATGTTGATACTGCTGCTTGTCCTGTCTCTGGCAAGCTGCGGCAGGACCGGGGCCGAAGAAAAAAATCTGAAGAATATCATTGTTATTACAGCTGACGATCTGGGCTGGCGGGATCTTTCCTCCTACGGGTCACCCGACGTGCCCACGCCGAATATAGACAGTCTGGCCGATGAGGGATTCCTGTTCGACCAGTGCTACGCCGTTTCACCGAGCTGTGCACCGAGCCGGGCGTCTCTGATAACCGGGCAGTATCCCCACACCCACGGCGTAGACGGACTGGTCCACATACATCCGGAGAAAACCCTTTCTCCTTTTCATTTTACTCTGCCCCGTATTCTCAGGCGGGCCGGTTATGAAACAGCGATTCACGGGAAATGGCATGTGGCTCCTTTTTTCCCGAAAAGCTGGTACGGGTATAAAACATCGCTCAATCCCATCAATCCTTTCGCCATGCATATCGAAAGTTCCGATCCGGCGGTCGATTATATTAACAATCATGCCGATGAACCTTTCTATCTGGAACTCAATTATATGAATAATCACCGCCGGGATGACGGTACCTTCGAAAACATTGCTGAGTATGCTCCCGATCCCGGAGCCATTTCCGTTCCCTCCTATTACGCCCTTCCTGATATGCCGGAAATCCTGTCGGACCTGGCGGATTATCACAGTCAGACAATGAAAATGGATAAGATGATCGGTGACGTTCTCGGAGCGCTCAAACGGAACGGGCTTACGGATAATACGATTATTGTTTTTTTCAGTGATAACGGCGCCCCTTATCCCGGTATGAAAATGACCCTTTATGAGAGGGGGACAAAGGTTCCGATGATTGTGAAAATTCCCGGAACGGAGTCTGCCGGCTCTGTTGTCGACGAACCTGTGAATTCCATCGATATCATGCCGACTATACTCGATGCCCTGTCACTGGATATTCCCCGGGAAGTTCAGGGGGAAAGTCTTATGCCGCTTCTGGAGGGGAACCGACCGGAGAATCCCGATAAAGCAGTTTTTACGGAAATGACATATCATGTCGGGTATATCCCCGGCAGGGCTGTCCGGCAGGGGTCGTGGAAGTACATCAGAAACTATTCAAGCGGGAATATCGGCCTGGATCAGCTCAATTACTTCGAGTGGGCCCACCGTCTCTGTGACTCTTCCGGTCAACCCTGGAAATCTCCGCGGATTCCTGAAGAACTGTACGACCTGGATTCGGACCCCGATGAACAGAATAATGTCATTAATCTTTATCCGGAAAAAGCCGCCGGTCTCAGCGGGCTTCTCGACGAACATATGGCGGCAACCGGTGATGCCTATCTGGAGAAATCCTTTGAAGATGATTATGATGCCGGAGATTATGTCATGACTGAATATAAACCCTCATGGTGGAGCAGAAAAGATAGTGTCTCTCAGGAAGAATAGCCGAGCCGGGAACTGATCTGAGCAGCCGTTTCCGCCAGTTCCCGGCCCAGTTCTTCCAGGGCTGGTTCAATTCTCAATTTCGGGCCGGAAATGCCGATGGCGGCTTCGATTTCACTCTTGTAATTCCGGATGGGGGCGGCCAGACAGACAACATTGGGTTCGAATTCTTCTCTGTCAACGGTGTAACCCTTTTCCCGGCAGCTGTTCAGTTCCTTTACCAGCTCATCAAGAGATGTAATGGTATTCTCTGTAAAGGGCTGAAGTGATTCTGACGGGATGAGTCTTCTCATTTCCCCTGCGGTCATATCCATTATAAGGCTTTTCCCGACGGCAGTGCAGTAAAGCTCTTCCGTGTCGCCGATATTGGTGTTGGCCGTCAGTGCCCGGCTGCCCAGTTCCCTGTCTATGAAAACGCAGCGGTTCCCGCTCCGGACGGCCAGATGGGTGTTCTCTCCCCATTTGTACTTCATCTGTTTCAGGAAAGGGGAGACAATTTCGGTTATTTTCAGACTGTTTCTCAGAATCGAAGCCAGTTTGAAAACGCCGAAACCGAGGTGGTAATTTCTCTCTCCAGTATCCTGACGGATAAGTCCGTATTTGGCCAGCGTATTAATGGATCTCGACACGGAACTTTTGTCAATTCCAATCTCTGAAGATAATTCCTGGAGCCCCCAGTTGGACTGAGGGTTTTCCGCAATAAGTGAAACGATTTGTAATGCTCTGTCTACGGACTGTACGACTGTTTTCTCTTCTTTTGCCATAAGGAGATCATAGCACCGGTTTAATATTTGTGCAAATTATTGTATTGCGCAATACGAAATTAGAATGTACAATACGCAATATGAAGATTAAGATCAGTATAGATGAAATCCAGGCGGTTAAAGAGAAAGCGGGCCGTATCCGGCGGCTGTCTCTTAAGACCTGCCATCATGCGGGCTGCGGACATCTGGGAGGAAGCTTCTCCGAAGCGGATATTCTGGCCTGCCTTTATTTTTCCCAATTGCATATCGACCCCTCCCGTCCGGCCCTGGCGGAGAGAGACCGCTTTATCCTCTCAAAAGGCCATTCGACGCCGGGGTATTACGCGGCTCTTGCCGCTGCAGGATATTTTGACGAGTCGGTCCTGGAGACATTTGATGAAGCGGGTTCCCCTCTCCAGGGGCATCCCGACCGAATGAAAACTCCCGGTGTGGATATGTCCACCGGGTCTCTCGGACAGGGGCTTTCGGTCGGGGCGGGCATGGCCCTGGCCGGGCAGATGAAAGTGCTCGATTATTATGTGTACGTTCTGATGGGCGACGGTGAGATCCAGGAGGGTCAGGTCTGGGAAGCTGTGAATTTTGCCGGTTTCCGGCAGATACGCCGTTTGATCGGTATTGTGGACTGCAATAATCTGCAGCTTTCCGCGAAGACTCTGTCCCCTGCCGGGGAAAGAACTCTCGAGAGAAGATTTGAAGCTTTCGGTTGGAAGACTCTCCGGTGCAGCGGACATGAAATCGGCGAACTTCTTTCAACTCTGCGGGAAGCCCGGAATCTGGCAGCCGATGGCCCGGTTATGGTTCTGGCCGATACGGTCAAGGGCAAAGGCGTCTCCTTTATGGAGAATCAGATTGAATGGCACAGCAAAATAGTCAGCGATAGAGATTACGAAAAAGCCAGAGCCGAACTGGAGGAGGTTTACGGTGCACAGTAAAATTGAAATTCCCGCCATAGCTCCCCGTCAGGCCTTCGGAGAGGTTCTTTTGGAACTGGGAGAAAACAGACAGGACCTGATTGTTCTGGATGGAGATGTCTGTACATCGACCAGAACCGATATGTTCAGGGATCGTTACCCCGAACGGTTTATACAGGCCGGTATAGCCGAGGCGAATATGGCGGGAATGGCCGCGGGGCTGGCATCCTGCGGTTTCAAACCGGTCGTCAGCACTTTCGCTGTTTTTCTGGCTAAAAGGGCTCTCGATCAGATCCGGGTTTCCATCGCCCATGCGGAATTGCCGGTCATCCTCAACGGGGCCTATGCGGGGCTGCCTACGGGAAACAGCGGCGCAACCCATTCTTCCGTCTCCGATATGGCGGTCATGCGCTCCATGCCCCATATGACGGTTCTCGATCCCGCCGATGCGGAGGATACCAAAGCGGCGGTACGGCTGGCTATGAACCACGACGGGCCGGTGTACATCCGAACGGTGCGCTGTCCGGTTCCGCAGATCTTCTCCGAAGGGCACACCATGGAGTTCGGCCGCTCGGAGCGGCTTCTGGAAGGCGATGATGTCGCCATTATTTCCAGTGGGATGATGACTCCCAAAGCACTGGAAGCGGGGCTGGCTCTGAAAAAACAGGGCATCGGAGCGCGGGTTATTCATATGGGCAGCGTAAAACCGATCGACAGAGAAGCGGTTCTCGCCGCGGCCCGGGAGTGCGGAGCCATTGTCACTGTGGAAAATCACAGTGTCATAGGCGGTCTGGGGGGAGCTGTTTCGGAGGTTGTAACATCACAATCCCCCTGTCCGGTAAGGCGGCTGGGATTTGATGACCGGTTTCTCGAATCGGGAAATGATGAAATCCTCTTCAGCCGTTACGGAATGAATACGGAAAATATCATAGAGGCAGCAAAGGAGATGTATCGTGAATATAGCAGTAGTAAGTGAGACGAGCGCGGGCGACCGCAATGAAGATATTGTCAGAGCTCTGTCGGAACGGGGGCACAATATCATCAATCTGGGTATGACCGGAAAAGGGGGCGATTACGAACTCAGTTATATTCATACGGGTTTCCTATCGGCTCTGGCTGTACACAGCGGAACGGCGGATTTCGTCGTCGGGGGCTGCGGCACCGGGCAGGGGTATCTCACTTCGGTCATGCAGTACCCGGGAATGTTCTGCGGACACATTCTGAGTCCGCTTGATGCCTGGCTTTTCGCTCAGATCAACGGCGGGAACTGTCTGTCTCTGGCTCTGAATCAGGGGTACGGATGGGCCTCCGGGGAGAACCTCGGTTTCATTTTCGACAGGCTTTTCAGCGTGGAATTCGGGGCAGGATATCCCGGGCACAGAAGGGAACCCCAGAGAGTTTCCCGTCAGATCCTGACCGATATCTCGGCGGCTACCCACCTGTCCATGAAGGAGATCATAGGCCGTCTACCCGGAGAGATTCTCCGACATGCTGTTCTCTTTCCCGGAGCCGCGGAGAAAATGAACCTCTCTCTGTCCTTTTCCGATTCGGATGAAAAAATACGGGACATTCTCGTATCCGCAGTGGAGAAATAATATGGAAAGTGCAATCATTTCAACAGTAAACCGGGAACGCCTGGAACGGGCGGAGAAAGTCAGCCGGGGGCTGGCCGCCGCTCTTGACAGCGGCGAACTGGAAGAAAGACAGAAACTGACGGTCAGTGAAGCCCTGATTCTTGGGCTTTGCGGACTGGGAGTCAGGACATATATTGGAATTTTCGGTCATGGAAGCACCGATCTGGGAGATGTCCTGCGTGTCTATGAAGAAGCCGGAGCCCTGACGGTTATCAATGTCAGGAATGAAGTGGAGGCTTCCCATGCTGCGACTGCTCTGTCCTGGCAGTACAGAGAACGGGCCGCCGTCGTTACGTCGATCGGTCCCGGTGCCCTTCAGGCTCTTGCGGGATCCCTTGTCCCCCAGTCCAACGGATTGGGCGTCATTTATATTTTCGGGGATGAAACAACAGAGGATGAAGGTCCCAATATGCAGCAGATTCCCAAGAGGGAACAGTCTCTTTTTCTGAAAATGGCCGATGTCATGGGGCGGGGATATTCTCTTCATACACCCATGGCCCTGCCGACAGCTTTGAAAAGGGCCAATTCCGTGACATCGGATCCCGATGGAGCAAAGCCTTTTTATTTTCTGCTCCCCATGAATGTTCAGCCTCAGGAAATTTCCGCATTCAACCTCAGGGAACTTCCCGTTAAGACAGGCTTTCCCGGCCGCGTACCGGCTGATGAGGGAATTCTTGACCGGGCTGCGGAAATGCTGATGGCCTCGAAGAGGCTGGTTATTAAAACAGGGGGCGGGGCGAAAAATGTCGATCCGGATCTGATGACGGAACTTCTGGAAAGAACCGGCGCGCTCTATGTTCACGGTCCCCAGGTTCCGGGTCTTGTTCCCTTTTCCCATAAGCAGAATATGGGAGTGGGAGGTTCCAAGGGGTCGATCTGCGGGAATTTCGCTATGGATAATGCCGATACCGTGCTTATTATCGGCGCTCGAGGAGTCTGCCAGTGGGACTGCTCCGGAACAGCCTTTGCAGGCGCCCGGAGAATCATCAACATCAATACTCAAATCGAGGATCTCTCCCAGTACAACAACAGCATTTCAATTCCCGGTGATGCTTCGTCGGTCATATCAATAATCTGTGATAAGATCGGAAAGATAAGAGACATCAAGGGAACAGAGACGGAACTCTGGCTTGAAGAAGGCGGAGAAAAAAAGAGGGAATGGCTCGATTTGATTCTCAGAAGAAGAAGAGAGCCGGTGCTTCATGATCCGAAATGGGGCCGGCCGGTTCTGACTCAGCCCGCAGCTATCGATCTGGCTGTCGATTTCGCCGACTCCCGGGGGGCCGTCAAGGTATTCGACGCAGGAGATGTCCAGGCCAATGGATTTCAGCTGTGCCGGGATGAACACCCCTTCCGGACTTATACCGATACGGGATCCAGCTATATGGGGTATGCGGTCAGCTCGCTTCTCGCTTCGGCCATTGCCCCTTTGAGAGGAAAAAAAACCGAGTACACTATTGCTTTTACAGGAGACGGAAGCTTTATGATGAATCCCCAGATTCTCATTGATGCCGTAAACTTTAAGCTGAGAGGTATGATAATCCTGTTCGACAATAGAAGGATGGCGGCCATTTCCAGTCTGCAGAGGGACCAGTACGGAGTCGATTACGCTACCGACGATAATGTGGACGTGGATTACTGCGCCATGGCCCGCTCGGTCAGGGGTGTGCAGGCCTTTTTTGCCGGTTACGATTCACTGTCTTTTTCAAGGACTCTTGAAAAAGCCTATTCCTGTAACGGTTTATCGGTCGTTCATGTTCCGGTCTACTGGGGAGATCATGAACTGGGCGGTCTCGGCGCTTACGGCCGCTGGAACGTAGGGCCATGGTGTTCCAGCGTTCAGCCGCTCAGACATCAAAATGCTTTATAGGGGAATAAAATGGTAAAAACAGGTTTTATCGGATGCGGACGTATTTCCGATCTCCACTATCAGGCTTACCGGCAGCTGGATGAGGCGGAAATTGCCATGATCTGCGATCCCGATGAACAGGTCGTCAGAAAAAAAGCGGAATTGTGGGGTGTCGGGAACTATTGTACAGATTTCAGGGATATTCTGAAAAATCCTCACATCGATGCCGTGGAGATTCTCACGCCGCAGCTTTTCCATGAGCAGCTTGTAATAGAAGCTCTGGAAGCGGGAAAGCATGTGGCTGTTCAGAAGCCGATGACAGTAAGTCTCAAGAGTGCCGACAGGATGATCAGGGCTGCTGAGAAAAACAACAGGATCCTGAAGGTGACGGAAAACTATATCTTTTATCCGCCGATTCTCGAAGCGCGGAAAAGAATACTCGAAGGACAGATCGGAGAGCCTTCCACTATCAGAATCAAACTGAGCGCAACCAATTCGGGGGGGTGGTTTGTTCCTCCCGGATCGTGGCAGTGGAGAATGGAGGAATTCGCACAGGGGCGCGGGTCCCAGACTTTCGATCACGGGCATCATCTCTGGGCTGTCGCCTGGTTTCTCATGGGGGAGTTCGAAAGAGTCAGCGCCTGGATCGATGTGACCGATGATTCTATTGATTCTCCCGCGGTTATAATGTGGAAACACCGCGGGGAAAGACGGTACGGCAGCTGTGAGTATTCCTATTCCAATGAGATGGAAATGCCTTCGGATTACTATTCCAATGATGAATGGATCGACATTACGGGAAGCCGGGGTATCCTCAGGATCAACCGCTGTACGGGACATCTGAGCGACCGTCCCGTACTGGGGGTTTACCGCGACGGAAAATGGGAATATCCCGAAGAGTCGGATTCGGACTGGAGTTCCGGCTTTACCGGCGCTGCCAGGAACTTCATCAATGCCGTTCAGGGCAGAGAAGAGCCGGTTCTGAGCCTGGGCGACGCCAGACATATACTGGCTATGGATATTGCTGTCCAGAAAGCCGCCAGAAAGTTCCGTCCCGTCTTTGTCGATGAGCTTGATGCGCCTCTTCCGGGATTCTATGCCTGGAAGGAGCGCAACAGGATGAAGTCCCGGTCACCTCTTAATGTTAAGGTCCCGAAGGACAGCGGTAATCCGGTGCGTTTGGAAAAAATCAGAAGAAAATTCTCCTCCTATGCTTCAGTGGCGGGAAATCTGACTCTCTCTATGGGAGAATCTCTTGCCGGAAAGGAGAATCTCAATCTGAGAGGTGTCTTTCTGATAGAACTGACAGGAGTAAATCAGACAACAGACACCTACCGGCTCGATATTGCGGATAGAAATATTTCCATGGATTCCGCGACGGAGACCGGGGGATGGGATGTTAAAATCTCTTCGGACTCCGGAGTCTGGGGGGCGGTCCTCTCCGGGAAAAAATCTATGATGACAGCCTATCTGCAGGGATTGATTACGATTCAGGGCGACAGCGGCAAGGCTTTATCACTGAAAAAAGTTCTGGAACTTTAAATAGAGAATAATCAGGGAGATATATATGAGTTACAAAGTATACGGTCAATTTTTCGATGGTGCGGAACAGCCTGTCTATAAAGGAACCTCTCCGGTTTTCAATCCGGCAACCGGGAAAGTCATAGCTGAAACCGGCCATGCCGGGAAAGAAACGACCGAGTCGGTTATTGAAAAAGCCGCAAAAGCGGGCGAAGCCTGGGCGGCGATGATACCGGCGAAAAGAGCATCGGTTTTCTACCGGTTCCGGGAGCTTCTCATGGAACATCAGGACGAGATATGCCGGATTATTACGGAGGAGCACGGCAAGACGATAGCCGATGCCAGAGGGGAGCTGCAGAGAGGTATCGAAAATGTCGAGTTCGCCTGCGGAATTCCCGCCCTTCTCAAGGGAGAATATTCCTCCCGCGCCGGTTCGGGAATCAGCACGAGAACGGAACTCTTTCCCCTGGGGGTCGTCGCGGGGATCACCCCTTTCAATTTTCCCGCCATGGTCCCTCTCTGGATGTATCCGGCGGCCATTGCCTGCGGAAACAGCTTTATTCTGAAGCCTTCGGAGAAAGATCCCGGTGTGAGTCTTTATATGGCGGGATTGTTCAGCCAAGCGGGATTGCCGGACAATGTCTTCACGGTTCTGAACGGTAATGAGGAGGTCGTTACCGCTCTAATCGATGATTTAAGGGTGCAGGCTTTCAGCTTCGTCGGGTCAACAGCTGTCGCCCGGAAAATTTATGAGCGCTGCGGAGCCCGGGGTAAAAGGGTTCAGGCACTGGGCGGTGCCAAAAATCACGCTGTCGTCACTTCTGATGCGGATCTGGAAATGGTCGGCAACGGATTGATGGGGGCTGTTTTCGGTTCGGCGGGAGAGCGTTGCATGGCTATCTCTGTAGCGGTTTGTATCGGCGATGAGACCGCTGACAGACTTGTTGCCTCTATGGTGGATAAAATCAGAGCCCTTAAGGTCGGTAACGGCATGGATGAAACATCGGATATGGGCCCTCTTATTTCCCTGGAGCATAGGGAAAGAGTCCGTTCCTATATCGATAAAGGTGTCGAAGAAGGCGCGGAGCTGATTGTCGACGGAAGAGAGCTGGAATTCAGGGACGGTTTTTTTATCGGCCCCAGCCTGTTTGACCGGGTGAAGCCGGGCATGTCTATATACCGGGATGAAATTTTCGGTCCGGTCCTTTCGGTCGTTCGGGTGAAAACTCTGGAAGAGGCTGTTCAGCTCATCAACAGCCACCAGTACGGGAACGGAAGCTGTCTTTATACCAAGGACGGCGGCAGCGCCGATTTCTATACCCGGAATGTCTCGGCGGGGATGGTCGGGGTCAATGTACCGCTTCCTGTTCCCGTGGCTTATCATAGCTTTGGAGGATGGAAAGACTCTCTGATGGGAGACCATTATGCCTACGGGCCCGATTCCATTAACTTCTATACAAGGAAAAAGACAATTTCTGAACGGTGGGACAGCGGTACCGGAAAGAGTATCAGTTACAGTTTTCCTTCACACGGTAGCTGAGTGATCTCTCTTTGGTTGGTGCATAATGATAATAAATCATGAGGAAAAATAAACATCGGATTTTATTCAAAATTACATACTGTGCAGATATGTAACTAGATTTCCTATAAATATAAGGAAGGTTAATGCGGGGGTTATTTTTTCTCATCCTCAGGCTCTTGTTGATTCAGATAGATCTCAGGTCCTTAATCCCTTCAAAGCGACTGATCTGATTCTCAATATCTCCATCGGTAATTTTCAGAACATAATCATTATTGACATGATATATATGCTCGTTATTTACACTCTCAATCTGCAGAAAGGGGAGTCAGTTTTCTCAGCCTCGCATTTTTCCCATCTTCCAATACCCAGAGGGCGCCTTCAGGACCCTGTTCCACTTCCCGGATCCGGCTTCCCATCGGGAATCTTTCGATTTCAGAGGTTTCCGGACCGGCCGTTTCAACCCGTATAAGGGATTGAGAAACCAGGCCTCCCATAATCGCATTATCCTGCCAGGAATTGAAAAGGTCTCCGCTGTAAATGACAAGGCCCGATGGCGCGATGCTCGGTACCCAGTAAGCCTCGGGCTGTTGAAACTCCGGCCGTGTATCGTGATCCGGAATGTCGGCTCCGGAATACTGATTGCCCCATGAAACCAGAGGCCAGCCGTAGTTTTCCCCTTTGACAATGAGATTCAGTTCATCGCCATGGCGGGGGCCCATTTCGTGCACCCACAGGCGGCCTCTCCTGTCCAATGCTATTCCGAGCATGTTGCGGTGCCCCAGGGTCCAGAACGTTTTTGCCAGCTCTCCTCTGTCCTGAAAGGGGTTGTCGGCGGGAACCGTGCCGTCGTCATGCAGGCGTATAATTTTTCCGAGGTTTACTGTCCAGTCCTGCGCGGGAGTCTGCTGCTGTCTTTCTCCCGATGTGATATAGAGGTAACCGGAGGAATCAAAAGCCAGCCGGTGGGAGTAGTGGCCCGATCCCGTCGCTTTGGGATCCTGTCTCCAGATAACCTTCAGGTTTTTCAGTTCAGCCCCCATATCGTTTATTCCCAGTTCCGCCATTGCAACGGCCGCGCCTCTTCTTCCTGCTGATCCGGCTTCCGCGTATGAAAGATATACAATATGATTATTTCTATAATCGGGGTGCAGAATAATATCTCCCAGACCCCCCTGGCCTCCGTAGGCTACCGCAGGTACTCCCGACACTTTTATCCTGTTCCGGGTTTCGATATTGTATTTATAGAGATTCCCCGGTTTTTCAGTGATCAGAAGTTCTCCATCCGGAAGAAATGTCATTGCCCAGGGTTCGTAAAAAACACCGAAATCTTCCGCATTAATCAAAGTTCCGCCGTTCCCCCGGATTAATTGGGAATCTCTGTCCGATAGCGCGTTCAGAGAATAAACGGATATTATGCTTAATGCGATTATTATGAATAATCTGCTTTTCATAAAGTGCTTCCTTTCGTCATTTTCTCTGAATAAGATACTAACTGATGTCAGAAAAAGGCGAGGAGAAAAGCGAATGGAATCGATCTCTCTTTAAAGTATCAAATCAATCACCGATGAAAGAAAATACGACAGATAGTCTTTGGAAAAGTCCGAGGGATTATCCTCGATGTATTGCCTTTCCGGCTCACTCAGTTCTTTCACTTTTCTTTTTACAATCAGATATACGGCCTGACTCAATTTTGAAGGAATCGCATTGAATCTTTTTACATACTCGTAGGCATCGGAAATCTGATTGTTTTTTATGGAAATAACAATGTTCACTAAAAACCAATAGGGGGGATGCTGATTGTAGGTTTTCTGTAATTCATAATAACTGTCAATTACATCCTCTTTAAAAAAGCCGCTTAAAATATGAAATACCATAGCTGAACCTTTACTCCGCTGATCATTGGCAAGAATAAAGGCTTTCTGCGAAAGAATGGAAGCCTCTCTGTAATCTCTGCGGTAGAAACAGTAATAAGTCTGGAGGATGAGGGCTAATACATCATCGCGATTGTTTTTGAAAATATTAGTAGCCATCTCTTCCAGACTGTTCTCTTCAACAGTCAGCCTTTTGTTGAGAATCAGGGGATCGTGGAGAAAACTGAAAACAGTGCTGTAATAATGGTATTTTCTGAAATTCTCTTTAAGACAGTCAGCATTGGTCCGGATTACAAAGTTATACAGTTCCACAGAGTGGTCCGTAAGAGTGTATTCTATTTGAAAAATGGCGGCTTTAAGCATTTTTATGCAGTAATCTGCAGAGTCGGATTTTTTGGTTTCTTTGTAGAAGAAAGGATTGTAATCGCCGATGGGTATATGAATTTTAATTACATCATCTTTACCGTTTTTGGCGTAATACTTCATTAGAAGATTCCTCAATCTGTGCATGGCTACGCGTACCGAGGAATCATAATAGGGGTTGAATTCGAGATCTTTGTCCAATGCATCCAGAGCTATGGAAGTTTCGGAAAAGTATGTATCGCTATTGTTGTGGAGGTTTTCCTTGTAATAGCAGAGAATCTTTCTATAGGTTGAATCGCTTTTAAAAGCTTTGGATTTGATAATGGTTTCTAAACAATGAATTTTTTCTTCAGTTGTAATCTGGGAATGTGACATGAATCCTGCTTGTTTTTATTGTAAATTGTATAATATATTTTTTATTTTTTCGAATTTCACGGGTTTTTCCAGAACGTATTCCAGACCTTTTGCTCTCATTGCATCTATTTTTTTACTGGAAATATCACCGGTGGCTAGAAGAACGGGGACCGATTCATTCATCTCTTTCAATTTCAGAAAAGTCTCATGACCATTCAGCCCCGGCATATTAAGATCGAGAATAATGAGTTTTATAGTATCTCCATGGGAGGAAAAAACCTCAAGAGCTTCAATTCCGTCAGAAGCTGTCATGGATGGGATGTCATGCATCTCAAGCATATCCTGTAATGACATTCTGATTATTTCATCATCATCAACGATCAGAACCTTGCCTTTCTTTGCCGGATCATACATGAAGTTCCTCCTGTGACAGGTTTCTCTGTCATGGAAATTGAATAATTCATTGTATGTTATATTTATGGAAAATAGAATTATACTGTTATGTGTAACAGTTACAAGCTTTAGCTGCTCATTTTCTGTCCTGGCTTTTCTCCGGGGGGCCTCCTCCGGCATGTGAGTTTGTACTCCCCCGGTACCTTCAATTTTTACGGGGAGTTATATGGGGCCTGAGGATTTTTCTCTCAATTCATGCATCCTCCTCATCTTCTTCGGTGTAAACGGCATAGCGGTTCTTGCCTTCGGCTTTCGCTCTCAGCAATGCCTTATCCGCCCGGGACGGGAGCGTGTGAAGGGAATCGATACCCGGCGTTCCGGTGGAGCTGATTCCAATGGACAGGGACAGGCTTTTTCTCTTCGGAATATTGACCGGGTATCCGAGGAATTCTTCCAGCTCTTCCCTGAAGCCCATCCATTTCGCCGTTTCTTCGAGGATTCTGGCGGCAAGGGTTATTCCCTCTTCAATCGTAGGGATACCGGTCATCAGTATGAAAAACTCATCGCCGCCCAGCCTGAAAAGGTAATCGGATTCGCGGACAATAGCTTTCAGTATTTGTCCGAAGTGCTTGAGTATCAGATCTCCGGCGGGATGACCGAACGTATCATTAATGTATTTAAAATTATCCAGATCAAGATAGAGGGCGGCATAGTGGCTGCCGGTTCTTTTAAAACGGGCTTCTTCTGTTTTCATTACATTGGCGAACTTATGACGGTTGCTGACCCCCGTCAAAAGATCGGTAACGGCCTGTTCCGAAAGTTTCAGGTTGGCGGTTTCCAGTTCCCCGGTTCTCTTTCTGACCAGTTCTTCCAGGTTGTTTGTCAGTCTCTGAAGCTGCATGGTAATCCGTGCCGCCTGCCTGATCAGGATGAAGGAGTTCGACAGGATGAGAATGATCAGGCCGTAGGATGTGTTGATTTTAAAGGGAAGAAACATGAGTTTGTTGTGGGAAATGAGTATATCGAGTATGACCATAAGGAGCAGCAGGGTAATCCCGGCAATGAGAATTGTATTTTCCTCTTTCATCTCATGGCTGGATTTCGCGAAGAGGTAAAAGACATTGATGATTCCCGCCACCATTATCAGTTGCACAACCAATACCTGGCCGGTAAAAATATAGACCGGAGCAAGGAGTATGAAAATTGAGAAAAGACCGGCAAGAGAGTTCAATACGGCGAATATTCCCCTCTTGTAAAATCGGCTGTATATATTGTAGAAATAGGCATTTATAAATATAAATCCGACCGACATGGACAGATATTCCAGACGGATCATCAGGCTCCAGTTGAAGTCGGGATAAAAGAAGGTTAAGGGAATTTCTCCGACTATCAGGGTTCGTATCCCCATAATAAGGCAGAAGATACCCAGATTGGCGTAACTGAGAAATTCCCGGCGGACGATGAATAGAGTCAGCAGTATGATTCCCACCAGCATGACGCCGCCGGCGATAAGGGTTTCTGTGAAAATCCTGTTGCGGAAGTAGCCCGTCACCGCCTTCTGCGGACCGAGAAGCGGTGCTGTCCACATTCCACCTTTTGCATAATCGAAATTGGAGACGTGAATCAGGATATTCGTCTCTCCGCAGTTTTTCCCGAGGGGGATGACTTCATATTTGTATTGTGAAACCGCCCCGCTGCGGGTCGTCGAAGCTTTTCCGTTCGAGCCGAGCTGCACTCCGTCAATATAAAGACTGTAGGCTGTTGAGAGGCTGGGCATCAGCAGCGCCAGAGGCCCGCATTCATCGGGTAGCTGTACTTTCAGCCTGTAGGTGGCAAATCCTCTGGGGTCTGATCTGTCATCCCAGGTCCCGGGGACTTCCTGGATTAATCCGGGACCGGGAAATGGTGTCTCTGTCTCCGGGTCGAGAAAGCGGCTTGGATACAGGAGCCAGTCTCCTCCCAGTTTATAGATCTTTTTGCCCTCAAAGGTATGACTCTGCAGGTTGATCACCCCTTCGGACGCTGCTATGCCTTTTCCGGATATCCTGAAGAAAAAGATCATGACAAAACTGAATAATAGGCAGGCCAGGAGGATTAAAAGGGGCTTTCTGCGGATGTGTTTTAATCTGCCGGGCCGTGGACCTGCTTTCTCTGTTTTCACTCAATTATATTGTTATCCGGATTTTTCAGTGAGTAAATCAGTTTTATAAAAAAGGCTGCCGAAGCAGCCCTAGGATATAAAGGAAAGGAGAGCTTATCCTTTAACTGCACCGGCCGACAATCCTTTGACAAAGTAATTGGACAGGAGCAGATAGATGATGATAACAGGCACGGAAGCCAGAGACAGGACGGCAAATACCAGGTTCAGCTTTGTATCGAACTGGCCGAAGAGCTGACCTGTCGCCAGGGGGATGGTAAAGTGCTCCCGCGATTTGATAAGGACGAGGGGGAACCAGAATTCATTCCAGTTCGGAATGAAGCTGATGATCCCCGCCGCCGCCAGGCCGGGTTTGACAAGGGGGACGATGATCCGGCCGAATATTCCGGGCTCGCTGCATCCGTCTATCCGGGCGGCGCTGCTCAGTTCGTCGGGAATCATTCTGATATAGTCGTAGAGAATGAAGACGCTCAGGGGAATGGCCATGGCGATGTAAACAATGATCAGAGCCCAGAGCGTATCGAATATCTTCAGGTTCAGCATGGTCAGCATGATATCGACGGTTCCCAGTTTTATGGGGATGAACAGACCCAGTACGAAAAAGACATAGATGGCTTTGTTGTACTTGAACTGGTACTTCGATATGGCATAGGAGGCCAGTGCCGAAACGGTCACCGCTACGGCCAGGGAGATAACCGTGACCCCGATGCTGTTGAGAAAGTATCTTCCGTAGTTGGAAATGACGAAGAGGGACGTATAGGCGTCGAAGTTGAATTTCTCCGGCAGGCCGAAGGGGTTGTTGAAAATTTCCGCATTGCTCTTGAAAGAGGTGGACAGCATGATAATGAGCGGCATGATTATGGTCAGGGCGTAGAATACCATGATGCCGTAGAGAAGTGCTCTCGCCGCGGCTTTCGTCGGTTTCATCATTTCAACATCTCCTCTTTCTTCCTGTTGAAAAATGCCAGGAGGATGCCGACGCCGACTGTCACGATGATAAACATCATGGTCGCCACGGTGGCTCCCATTCCCGTGCCCCATCCGCCCCGTTCCGTTGTGGCGAAAGCGGTCCTGTAGAAGAGGGAGCCCATCAGGTCGGTACTGTATCCCGGGTCTCCGCGATAGCCGGTCATGGCGTAGACGATATCGAACTGGGTGAAGTCCCCGATAAAAATCAGAATCGTCACGATCCCCACTATGGGAAGAACCGAGGGAAGGATGATATGGATGATCTCATGCCAGATGTTCGCGCCGTCGATCCGCGCCGCTTCCAGTATGGAATCGTCTATGCCGTCTATTCCCGAAGAGTAGAACAGGACCGATTCGCCGAAGAACTGCCAGCTCACCGCTATGGAGACGATGATCAGGGCTGAACGGGGATCTCCCAGCCAGGGGATGATGTATTTTCCCAGTCCCAGGGCTTCCAGAACTTTGTCGAAAACGCCGTAGTAGGGGTTCAGTATCAGTTTGAAAATAAAACCGACGACCAGCACCGACAGAGTCGTGGGCAGGAAGCTCAGTTTACGCATGAATTTATTGCCTTTAAAGGATCTTGTGACGAAAACCGCCATAAAGAATCCCAGAATATTCTGAATAAAAGTAACGATGAGAAAGAACTTTATATTATTTGAGAAAGCGTTCCAGAATTTGGAGTAATACCTCTCCTCCGTAAACAGCTTCACATAGTTATCGAGCCCCACGAAGTTTTCGGGTATGAGCCCGTCGCCCGAGTAAAGGCTGTATTTCATCGAGTTCAATATGGGCAGCAGCATAAAAACCGTGTAAATGATGAATGCCGGAAAAATAAACATGAAAAGAAACCGGGCATGCTTTTTCTGGGCCTGCAGCATATGACTCCTCCTATCTTATTATTCGGGGTTTTTGAAATGGTTTTTTATCCCTCACCCGGCTTCTCCCTTGGGAGAAGGTCGGGATGAGGGGGAAAATCAGCTTATTCGTAGTACCAGGACAATCCGTCATCCACGAGGGCACAAGCCTGCTCGGGCGTTGCTTTGTCGGCGTACATCAGCTGGATGGCTTCGCCTACGAGCTCGTTTCCGCTGGGAGCCTGGGCTGAGAGTTTTTCCCAAACGGTTCTGACTGTGGGAACCGATTTCGCCACGTAGCTCTGCATCTGTTTAGCCAGATCGTTGGTCAATGTGTAGCTTCCGGGAGTGTAGCTGAAGAATCCCGGTAGCTCATTCATATAGAGCTGGGCATATTCCGATGAAGCCAACCATTTCATGTAAACTTTCAGCTCTTCGGGGTATTTTGTATTTTTGTTGAACCCGATACCGGCGTCAACATGGAAACAGTACTGGAGAGTGTCTCCTTTGTTTGCCAGAGGAGGTGCGAAATAGCCCACGTCATCCAGGCCGCCGAGGTCTTCGAATATACCGATTTCCCAGCTTCCGCCCATGAACATGGCCGCATTTCCCGTTCCGAAAATCTGCTGCATGGTCACGTAGTCGATCCCTTCGAATCTTTCGGGGAAGTATGGCTGGAGCTCTTTCATTTTTTCCATGGCCAGAACGAAGTTGGCGTCGGTAAACCGGGCTTCTTTGCTCATAAGGGCCTGTCTGGCTTCCTCTCCGCCGTAGAAATTGGCTCCGAGTCCTGAATACATAACTTCGTAAAGCATCCAGTTGTCTTTTGTTCCCTGTGCGAATACGGTTTCTCCGCCGGTTTTGAGCGTTTCGCAAACCTTCATGAATTCATCCCAGGTTGCGGGAACTTTCAGTCCGTATTTGTCGAAAATGCTCTTTCTGTAATAAACTCCGTGGACGACGCCGGCTGCGGGAATCGCATAGCTGACCTTATCGGGAGTCGCCCATGCCGCAACGGCCGCCGAAGGGAAATCCTTCAGCTCGGGGAGCATGGAATTGAGCTCCATAAGAGAGTCTGTTTTGTAAATCTGATATCCCGAGTCGTAGGATCTGAGGAAGATAATATCGGCACCGACACCGGCCGCGAGTGACTGTTTCAGCTGCGCATCGTATTCCGTATCTTTTACAGGCTGGAAATCAATGACGATATCGGGGTGCTGTTTTGTGAATTCGGCATTGATCCGGTTCATTCTGTCGATATCCTCTGTTCTCCAGCTGGTGAATACCAGTTTCACTTTTTCACCAGCGCCATCTGATGATCCCTGCTGTCCCCCTGCGAAGGCCATTGTTCCGGCCAGAAGCAGAATCAGCATGGTCAGGATAGTCTTTTTTACAAGTTCCATAGTAACTCCTTTTACATTTTTTAATGTTCTTGAGTCATTATCAGGCTGTTTCTGTGGTAAAAGAAGGTACGGAAGTACCGGTTTCGGTACTGTTTTTCAGATTAAGTCCTTTGCGATGCGGATAACCTGCATTCTGTCATGGGCTCCGATTTTGGAATAGATAAGGCTGACGTGGTTTTTTACGGTTTGCTCGGCGATAAAAAGCTCATCGGCGATTTCCCGGTTGTTCATACCTCCGGTGATGAGCTTCAGGACCTGTTTTTCACGGTTGCTCAATTCGGCCATCCAGGAAGGCATTTCTCTCGGTGAATCGGGAATGGGGGAGTCCTGGGTCAGATGTTCGATGATGGAAGGCGAAACGAGTACGAGGCCGCTTTCCGCCGCCCTGATGGAGGAGATGAGTTTTTCAGGCGGCGTATTTTTCAGCAGGTATCCCGTCGCTCCGTATTTGAGCGCGTTGTGAATATAGCTGTCGTCGTCGAAGGTTGTCAGCATGATGACTATTATGGACGGGTATTTCTCCTTGATGATTTTAACCGCTTCCACGCCGTTCATTTCGGGCATGCGAATATCCATGAGTATGATCCGGGGGTTGTAAATCTCCGCCATATGGATGGCTTCCTTGCCGTTGGCGGCTATATTGACGACTTTCAGATCGTCGCTTCTGGTTTCCAGCACGGTCTTGAGGCTCTCGGCGAAGAGAAGCTGATCGTCCACTATGAGCAATTTCGTTTTATTCATCGTTCTCCCAGGGTATTCTGGCGCTGAGGGAGAAGCCGAGGAAGGTATTGCCGTAATCGAGAGAGCCGCCCACTTCGGACAGCCGTTCGGACATCCCTTTCAGGCCGATGCCCTGTTCGATATTGAGGCTTCCCTTTCCGTCGTCTTCCACGTTGATATGGATTATATTCCCGTTGAGCCAGAAATGTATATCGATATTTTTCGCGTCGCCGTGGGTCAGGGCGTTGGTCATTCCCTCCTGGAGAAAGCGGTAGATCGTATGGTCTACATTCCGGCCCAGAACCCGGGGCAGGTTTCCGTATTCAACCCGCACTTCCACGCCGGTCGATTCGCGGAAGATATCGGTCAGGTTTTTGATCGCTTCGATACTGCCCGCTTTTTTCATCTTCGTGTTTCTCAGAACTCTCAGGGCCTGGCGGATATCCTCGTGTCCCGTCTTGATGATCCCCAGAGCCTGATGGAGCAGTTTTTCCAGCTTGACCGGATCGGTTTTGATCAGGTCCGTGCTGGCCTCGAGCATCATCAGCAGATTGGTCAGGGTATAGCCCACCGTATCGTGAATCTCCCGGGTCATTTTCAGCCTCTCATTGATAATGCTTTTTTCCTCCGCCAGATTGGCGTACTGCTGAAGTCCCTGATTGGCTGTAGTCAGCTTCCGTATTATAAGTTTCTGATTGTTGATCATCTCCTTGTGAGTTAAGAGAAGATTATAGGCGGTTTTTATGATAATGCTGAGTCCGGCGATAAGGATGATGAGAATGAAGAGAGACAGTTTCAGCTCCCAGGTCCGGGGCACCGGTTCCATACCCCACAATGTGTCGTTGTGATCGGTCAGCAGGGAGGTTGCCATCAGGATAAGGGAGAGAAAGGTCAGCTCGGCTGTCGACAGCAGATGAATCCCCTCGAGCATCATTATCAGCAGCAGGAAAAACTCGAACCAGATATTCTGGCTGAATGGTTTTGTCATAAGGTATTTGCAGCCGAGCTGGAAGATATAGATAAAAGCCAGATGCGTCCCTTTTACGGGTATGATGAAAATGACAAGCGATGAGATGAGGTTGGCGCCTAAAATGGCCAGGAACTGAATATGCCAGCTCTCGGGGAGATCGAATTTCCCCCTTCCCAGCAGAAAGAGAAAGAGAATGGCGAAGTCGCAGAGGAGAATCATGGAGAAGAGAACCCATTTCCTCACGTTTCTGTTGAAAATCAGTATGCCGCTTTCCATCATTCTTGTATTTAAACCGCTAAAAGCGGACAAGTCAAATGGAGTCGTGCTTTAAAAACAGCTTCCAGTAGCCGAAAATATAAAATGTCAGTATAAGGAGTATCATTGAGGTTCGGAAAATACATCGTTACTCTATTCTCAGCCTTTCTCTTAAGCATGCCCTTATGGGGAGAAGAGCCCTTCCGCGTTCTGCTTTTGAATTCCTATCATAAAGGCTATCAATGGACAGATGAAATCACCAGGGGGATAGAAGATACATTCCGCGGTGAAGATGTGGATCTTCATGTGGAATACCTCGATACGAAACGTTTTTTCGACGATCCCTATTTCGACCATCTTTCCGGACTCCTCGCCCTGAAGCACAGCTCCTACTCCTATAACGCAGTCATTGCCTCCGATAATAACGCCTTTAACTTCTTCCGCGAAAAGGGAGCCGGTATTTTCGGAGAGGTGCTTTTCTTTTTCTGCGGATACAATTATCTGAACAGTGATGATCTGGCGGGAATGGAACATGTTACGGGTGTCAATGAACGGGCCGATATCGAGCGCAATATCAGTCTGATAGAGTCTATCCATAAAGATGCGGATAAGATCCTTATCATTTCCGACGACACGGCAACAGGCTTGAAAATCAACAGCGAAGTTGAGCGGATCATGAGCCGCAGGCAAAGCGGCGATACGCCCCTGGAACTCATACACAGCGTTTCCATGGATGATTTGAGGGAAAGGCTTTCAAATCTGAAAGAGGGAACAATTGTCATACTCACCGTATTTGCCCGAGATGCAAAGGGTGTTTTTTATGAATATGATGAGAACGTTCGCCTCATTTCCGAAGCCTCGGCGGTTCCCGTTTACGGAACCTGGACATTTCAAATGGGCAACGGTATCGTCGGCGGCTATCTGGTCGATGGCTACCAGCAGGGGACGGAAGTCGCGGCCATGGCGCTCAAGTCTCATAAAGGTTTGGACATCGGATCAATACCCGTTGAATATGACACCCCGGTTTCTCTTCAATTTGATTTCAGGGAACTGGAGCGACGCGGGATCAGCAGCCACTCGCTTCCCGATGATGCCGCTGTGTTCTATCATCCCGACAGTTTCTACGAGCGTTATAAAAATATTCTTATTATGATTAGCGGAGGATTTGTTCTGTTCCTTATTGCTTTTCTGGGTGTTCTCTACGGCTTTATGCTCTCCCGGAGGGCTGAAAGAAAAGTGAGAATACACGAGAAGGAATTGCTCAGGGAAAAGAACTATGTCCAGCGTATAATCAATAATGCCCCGAGCCTCATCTGCGGGCTCAACAGAGAGGGAATAGTCGTTTTTATCAATCCGGTTATCGAGAAAATTACCGGATACAGGGAAGAAGAGATTATCGGGAAGAATTTCTGGAAGCTCTTTTATCCCGGCGACGATTTTGACCAGGTCCGCCGGCTTCTCAAGGATTCGCTGGAGGGGGTCGTCGTCGATTATGAAATGACCCTTACGGCCATAAACGGGGAAAAGCGAACCATCGTCTGGAACAGTTTTTCACGGAAAGACAACGATGGCGTAATTACAGGATATCTGGGATTCGGCTATGATATTACCCGACTGAAGGAAGCGGAGAACAGCCTCCATGAAGCCAACCGGGAACTGACGGATCACAGGGACCACCTGGAAGATCTGGTCGCCGACAGAACCATGGAGCTTCAGATCTCTCTGGAACATCTTCAGCATGCTCAGAAAAAGCTTGTGGAAGCGGAAAAAATGGCGGCTCTCGGGGGCCTGGTGGCCGGGGTGGCCCATGAGATCAACACACCGGTGGGGGTCGGTGTTACAGCGGCATCCCATCTGGAAGAGGCAGTAAGGGAATTCGACCAGCTCTTTCTGGAAAACAAAGCGTCCAGGCGGGATTTCGAGCGTTTTCTCAAACTCAGCCGGGAGAGTTCGGCCATGATTCTTTCCAATATGAAAAGGGCTTCCAACCTTATTCACAGCTTCAAGCAGGTGGCTGTGGACCAGTCGAGCCGGGAGATCAGAACTTTTACGATAAAACAGTATATTGACGAAGTGCTTATGAGCCTTCACGCTCAGCTGCGGCGGACGCCTTTTGAAATCGAAGTCGTCTGTCCCGAAGATTTTCAGGTCACCATTTATCCCGGGGCTCTGTCCCAGATCCTGACGAACCTGATCATGAATTCCATAACCCACGGCTTTGAAGAGCGTGAGAGCGGCAGTATAAAGATCGATATAAAGAAAATCGACGAAAATGTCCTTATCATTTACAGCGATACGGGGAAGGGAATTCCCGAAGACAATCTGAAAAGAATATTCGATCCCTTCTTTACGACCAGGCGGGGTTCAGGGGGAAGCGGCCTGGGGATGAATATCGTCTACAATCTGGTAACACAGTCTCTTAACGGGCAGATCAGCTGTACCAGTACTGTCGGCGAGGGGACCTGGTTCGAACTCGAGTTTCCGGCAAAGATCGAAGAAAATAAAAGGGGACCGGAGTCCCCTTCGTCCTAGGCGGTTTTACCCGCCGCATTAATGTCAATCATCAATCACCTCCCCGCCGGTCCTGCACCGGATGCAAAACGGCTTCCTGTTCTTTTCCGGTATCCTAACCATAGCCCCCCGGAAGGGTTCGGCGAAAGGGAAAGTTTAATTTTATTAGATTTTTATTGGTAAAGTTTGTTATAATCGATCTTTCTCTTTTACAAATCTTTTTCAATGCACTATAGTAGTTAGTAATCTATTCACTAATGGAGGTTTATTAAATGATCATTACTCGAATAAAAGTAGCTACTGCGCAGGTATGGATCTGCCTGTCCTGAAAAGGAAAGGTTAATAGTAAACTTTTCACCTATCCTCATTCAGGTCAAGGCAGTCGCTTTTGTGATTAAAAATGAGGAAAACAAAATGTCATACATAAAAGCGGAAGAACATCTTCCGGCTGAACTAATCCGAGAGATACAGAAGTATGTCCAGGGTGCGCAAATTTATATTCCCGGCGTGGCGGATCAGCGTCTGTCCTGGGGGGAAAAGAACGGCACCAGGGAGAAACTCGAGCACCGGAACAACTCCATTCGCGAAATGAAGAGCTCCGGATGGAAAATCGACGATCTCGCCGACCACTTCAATCTTTCGTCCGACAGCATCAGGAAAATTCTCTACAAGCGATCCGGTGAGCGGAAAGCTTCATAGAAGAAACGGAGTTCATTTACATTTGGTTCACATTTTCCGGTTAATTTCTGAATCAGAGATTAACCATGAAGGAGTTTCAAATGAAAAAAGAGCTACTTGTATTACTGATGTTGGCAAGCTCGGTTGTTTTTATAGCAGCTGAAGGGAAACAGGATGATGATGACGTTCAGTTCTATGGCAGGGGCCCCGGAATGATGGGCGGATACCGATACAGCAATGAAGATTCTGAAAAGTGGATTGAGGAAAGAGACGCCGCCAGGCAGGAATACCTCGATTCGCAGGAAATGGTATCGGTCTCCGGGGCTCTATCACTTATCAACGGAGAACTCCCTTTCATCGAAAGTGAAGGGATAAAATACACCATAATGGCCCCCTGGGCTTACCTTGACGATCTGGAACTGACTGACGGATTGGTAGTTTCTGTCGAAGGGTATCTTATGCCGGGACCTCCCATGCAGTGGGATAATTCGGAGAAAGGACTTATGGTAACCAAAGCCCTTATCAACGGAGAAGAAATCGAAATCGATCACCCTGTGGACGGATACGCCTATGGCGGCCCTATGGGCGGAAGAGGCGGTTTTGATCCTATGGGCGGACGGGGCGGACGCGGTTCAAGAGGCGGCGCCATGATGGGCGGTCCCCGGTTTCAGTAATCTGCATATATAAAAAACGGGGCTGTTTCGTAAGCTTCCTTTGCGACAGCCCCGGGCTTTTATAGTACAATTGAGTTGATATGAAAAAAATTCTTGTTGCCGATGACGAAGAAAAAATCAGAAAGATGATATGCGATTATCTCGAAGCGGTCGGTTATGAAACCGTAACCGCTGCGGATGGAATCGATGCCATTACACAGACCGTTGCGGAAAAACCCGACCTGATCGTTCTGGATATCATGATGCCGGGACTTGACGGTTTTGACAGCACGAGGCGGATCCGGGAAAAAACCGATGTCCCCATTATAATGGTGACGGCCCGGGCCGAGGAGGCTGACAAGCTTATGGGGCTCGATGTGGGAGCTGATGACTATATCGTCAAACCTTTCAGTCTGAAGGAACTGGCCGCCAGAATCCGGGCTGTTCTCAGAAGGACCGACAAGGCCGCGGCCGGTGATGAAGAGGATAAAACTCCCAATATCATTACCGTAAAGGACATCCGACTGGACAGCGAAAAAATGTCTGTCTACCGCGATGGCGAGAGGCTGGACCTCACATCGGTACAATTCGAGATTTTCAAACTTCTCATTTCCCATCCCGGAAGGGTTTTTACGCGAATGCAGCTTCTCAACGCTTTTCAGGAGGATGCCTTCGAAGGCTATGAGAGAACCATAGACGTACACATCAAAAATATCAGGAAAGCGGTCGAGAGAACGCCTTCCAGACCGGAATACATCGAGACAGTCTGGGGAACGGGCTACCGTTTTGCCGAGGAGCAGGGCTGATATGTTCAGGCTCCGGTCCCGTATCATGCTATCCTTTTCTCTGATAATTATCGCCGGGACCATACTCATGGTTTCCTTCATCAATATCACGACCAGAACGGGCTACCGCTCTTTTGCCGAGCAGAACGATGTCGATATCGCCGAATCGATACGGATTCCCCTGGAGGAATACTACAGAGGCACGGGAAGCTGGGACGGCGTGGAGACCATCCTCCTGTTCCCCCTTTCCCGCACCTCCCAGATGCGCGGTATGATGGGGCGGAATCCCGGGCAGGGAGCCAGGCCCGGCGGAATGCTGCCCCACATCATTCTGACCGACGGTTCGGGGCAGGTCATTCTGAATACGGATCCCCAGATTTCCCAGGACAAAGAGCGCTACAGCCGCGACGAACTGGAGAAAGCCGGAAAGATAGTTGTCAACAACCGGACCGTGGGATACCTTCTCGTCGGTACGATGATCCACCGGGGACTGACGGAAAACGAACAGATCTTTCTGAATAAGACCATGGTGGTCATTCTGGCCGTTTCGCTTCTGATTCTGTCGGCATCCATCATTGCCTCATGGCTGATCGCTTCAAGGCTTTCGGGGCCTGTCTCCCGGATGGCCGGTGCAGCCCAGCAGGTCCGCAAGGGCGATCTCTCCACAAGGGTTGCTGTAACGGGTCGGGACGAGTTGTCGGAACTTGCCGATTCTTTCAACGAAATGGTCCTGTCGCTGGAAAAAAACGATCAGTGGCGAAAGCGGATTATCGCCGATTCGGCCCACGAACTGCGAACCCCTGTCAGTCTGATCCAGGGAAATCTGGAGATGATTCTCGACGGACTGTACAAAGCTGACGAAGAGCGTCTTCGCGGCATTTACGATGAAACGCTGGTCCTTACCAGACTGATCGAGGAGCTTCAGCAGCTATCAAGTGCCGAATTGGGAACCATGAATCTCAATATTGAAGAGATCGATCCTCTGGCTCTGCTCGACAATGTTCTGAATGTCTTTACCGCCGGGGCGGAAAAATCCCGGATTGAATTGAGGAACAGGATGGAGGGACGTCTGCCTTCCTTTCAGGGAGACTATCAGAAACTCAAGCAGGTATTCGCCAACATGCTGGCCAATGCTTTCCGGCATACGCCCGAAGGCGGCTTTATCGAGATCAGAAGCCGTATCGAGGGGAATCATCTGATCCTGGAAATTGAAGACAGCGGTCCCGGGATCCCGCCGGAAGACCTGGAGAAGATATTTGAGCGGTTCTACCGCACCGACACCGGCAGAAACAGGAACCACGGCGGATCGGGACTCGGACTGGCCATCAGCCGGGAGATCCTCAGGCTGCACAATGGGACAATTTCCGCTCTTTCACCGGAAGGGAAAGGGGCGATTTTTTTAATTTCTCTGCCTTTTAAAAATCGGTAAAGCAATTTATTATATAGTGTAACTAATTAAAACGAGGTCACTATGAAATTTTACCGGAAGGCTTTGCCTGTTCTCCTGCTAGCAGGAGCTTTTTTCTCATTGTCTGCTGAGGGAGTTGAACACACAACTTCAATCGGAGCGGAATTCGCCTATTATTTCGACAACAATCAGGGCTGGGATAAGACCGGCGGCTTTATCGCCCCTTCCTACAGCCCTGTCACGATCGATTCCGCACCTGCCGGATTTACTTACGAAACCGATGACAATGGTTTGGATCTGAATGATGACGAAAAGCGTACCCTCGGTTCCGGCTGGGGATCCGTCGAGCTTCAGGGATATCTGAAACACCGGATCAAATTCCCCTTTCTACAGGGAGAAGGCTCACTCGTGGCGGATAATAATGCCACGGTCAATCTCGATCTCTATGTGGCTCCTGTCGCCGTTTACGGAAGAGCATCGCTTACTGTCACACCCATCGCCTTTCTCAACTTCAATTTCGGTGGATTGATCGGAACAGGTTGGAATGCTGTTCTTTTCAATGGCGTCGGGGACAATATAAACGGTAAGATCATAACCGATTCCTTTCCCGGTGTGGTAACAGAGCTGTTCTCATCGGCCACCTTCCAGTTCGATCTGGCAGCGCTGGTTCCCGGTGAGTGGAATCATATCGTTACGCAGCTCAATGGCAAATTCGTCTACAGTTATTTCTCTTCGGAACATGCCCGGAGCGGAGGCCCCTGGCAGTGGCTTGCCGACGGCGGAGAAAACCTGAACGGCTGGGAATACAAAGGCACTTACTTCCTCGGTTACCAGATGCCCCTGGTTCTCGATACCGTGGGATTCCTCGTCGAAACAAGTCAACTGCTCGGGTATGATACAACTGAAACAATGGATTCGGCAGATGGCTGGGGTAGCGATTTTGTCGAGGTCACATTCGGCCCGTTGATGAATTTTTCCTTCAGCGAGCACAGCAGCCTGGCCGTTCTGCTCCAGTTCCAGACGGGCCGCGACTACACCGATGAAACCATCTTCAACGAATTTTATCAGAACAGGGATTACGAAGCGACTTATACGAAATTCAACCGCGTCGCTTTAGCCTACAATTACAAGTTTTAAAGACGGAGAAGGGAGATGGGAAGAACGTCCGGTAGGGCGGGGATTCCGATCTCCCGACTATTTCCATCTCCTTTTAAATTCTATTTCAGAGAAAACTTCAGTGCCGACCGTTCGGCGTACTGTTCACGTGCCAGTTCAATCAAACGGTCCAGCATGGCCGGGTAGGGGAGTCCGCCCACTTCGCACATCATGGAAAACATACTTATGTTTGTAAATCCCGGAATGGTGTTCACTTCATTGAGGATGATTCTACCGCTCTCCTCCACAAAAAAATCAACCCGGGCAAAACCTCTCAAATCCAGTGCCTCATAGGCTTTCCGGGCAATGGATCGCAGCTCAAGCGCTGTTTCTCCCTCAATGTCGGCCGGAATGATGAGGGCGGCTCCATCGGGATCCAGGTATTTGGCTTCATAGTCGTAGAATGCATGGGTCGGGGCTACTTCTCCGGGCGTGTAGGCTTCGGTCTCGTGGTTTCCGATTACCGAGCACTCGACTTCCTTCCCCTTGACCGCTGTCTCGACAATGGCTTTGGTGTCAAACTGAAGGGCGAAGAGAAGAGCCGCCTCCAGCTGCTCCTTTGAATCGACACGGGAGACTCCGACGGAAGAGCCTGCTGTGGACGGTTTGACAAAGAGAGGGAGTCCCAGTTCTGTGATGAGCTGTTCGTGTATGGATTCCCGTGCCGCGCCATCATAGCCGTAGCGGCGAACTGTTCGGAAGGGAATGATATCGATCTGATGATGCTGCCAGATAATCTTGGCCATTTCCTTGTCCATGCCCAGATAACTGCCGCCTGTTGTGGCGCCTACATAGGGAAAGCCGCACATTTCCATCAAGCCCTGCAGAGTGCCGTCCTCCCCGAAAGTCCCGTGGATCAGAGGAAAAATCGCGTAGGGTTTGATGATCTCTCCGCGGCAGGACAGGCCTTGCATCGGAAGCAGGCTCACAAGCCTCTCTTTTTCCATCAGAACGGGAAGGGTTCCGCAAATATCGGAAGGATTATCCTGAACGTACCAGAGTCCGTCCTTGGAAACGGCCATGAGAGTCACGTCGTACCGGCTTTTATCGAGATGATTGAAGACAGAAGCGGCGGAGCGGAGAGAGACTTCGTGTTCTCCGCTTCTTCCTCCGTAGATGAGGATCAGTTCTTTTTTCATGGTAAATGATTATACACACAATAGCTTTACTTTCCCATATGTATTCATTCTGATATGATTAGTCCATGGATTTTTTTGCCAATAAAATGATCTGGTCCGCCTTCTGGGCCATGGTTATCGCCCAGGTTCTCAAAGTCGTTGTTATTTTGATATTTGAACGGCGGATAGACCTGCAACGCATCAAGGAGACAGGCGGAATGCCTTCCAGCCATTCGGCCACAGTCGCCGCCCTGACAACGACCTGCGGCATTCTCTACGGGGTCGCAAGTCCCTATTTCGCCATCTGTATCGTATTCGGATCCCTGGTTATTCACGATGCGACGGGTGTCCGACGGGCCGCGGGCGAACACGCCGTGATTCTCAACAATCTCGTCGCGGAACTCTCCCATCTCCTGGAGGAGGGTAAAAACGAGAAGGCTCTAAAAACACTTTTGGGACATACTTATCCACAGGTCCTGGCCGGAACAGTTCTGGGGGTTCTCGTGGGATTCTTTTTCGGCGGACTGCCGGAATTTACTCTTTAAATCTTACCAGTCTCAGAGCCCCGCGCCTTCCCGGGCGGGGGTGTTATTTATAGAGAGCGTGAATGAGTTCCCGATTGGCGAAAAGCCGATTCAGCATCATTCCCGCCGCTCCGTAGGCTACAGCCGATTTTCCGAAAGAGGAATAGTGGATGTCGCATTTGTCCACGTCTTTATAGGGCCAGTTCAGCTGTATGCACTCTTTCAGGACAGGGGTGAAGCGGTTCTTGTGCTTTTCAATATCACCGCCCAGGAAGATATGATTGAGGTTCAGCGTGTTGACCAGAAAAGCCAGGTGTTTTGACAGTTCCAGAGCGAAGCGGTCGAAAACTTCCTCTTTCTCCTCCACCAGGAAGGAATCTTCGTCAGGTATGGAAAACTGGCTCAGTTTGTTGTCCGATCCCTCGATACTGCGGAACTCTCCCGCCGAGTGGTTCTGTCCGTAGTGGAGTTTCCCGTTGAAGACGAAGCCGATTCCGACTGATATCCCGTGGGTCGTGTCTTCATTCATGGCGTCGTTTCCGTGAAACTCCACCAGGACGAAGAGAAAGTTTTTCAGAGAGCGCCCTCTGTGGAAGACCATTTCGCCCCAGCAGCAGGCATTGGCGTCGTTCTCCACGCTCACCGGTGTCAGGGATTGCATCTGTATTTCTTTCTGAACGGGAAAGTTATCCACGTTGAGGGGAATGGACTGCAGAATCGTACCGGTGTCGGAATCGACGATACCGGTCGTTCCGATTCCCGTGCCGAGAAGAGGCGGATTTTCTTTTTCCGAGTTACAGAGATCTTCAATGATATCGAAGTAGTGCTTCAGGAAATTCTTCTGGTTGATGGATACTTTCCGGTAAACGGAAGTTATGACATCCCCTTCCAGATCGATAAGAACGGCCTGGTAGAAGTTGGGGTGCATTTCAATCCCGGCGACGGAACCGAAGAGCTTATTGATTTTCAGTTTGACCGGTTTTCGCCCGCCTTTGGGACCGGCTTCGCCTTCCTCGATCTCCATGACATATTTCTTTTCAATGAGGTTGTTGACGATAACCGTAACCGTCGATTTGTCCAGTTTCAGTTTTTTGGCAATGTCGATCCGGCTGATTCCCTGATTGCCCCATATCGTTTTGAGCACATTGGATGTGTTGATTATCTTGGTAATTTTAACTGCCATATTTTTTTTATCTTATCCGCCCTTTCAAACTAGCCCCGAAAGAACGGTTATTTCAGTTGGTTTTAAAACCAACTAATATGATTATAGACCCTATTCGCTATTGGTCAAGTAAAAATGATGAAAATAAGGGGAATCACCGGTATCCCATCTCTTTCAGAAGTTCCTCGACAACGGTGATCTCATCCCAGGGATGGTGTCCGTCGGCGTATTCGATGCTGCCTTCATGACCTTTTCCCAGAGTTATGACCATATCGCCTTCTCCGGCCAGCTCAAGGGCTTTGCGGATGGCTTCCCTTCTGTCGGGAATGAGGAAGAGGTTTTCACCTTCCCTTTTATTTTTTATGCCCGACCGGATATGCCCGATGATCGTCATGGGGTCTTCGAGGCGGGGGTCTTCGTCTGTTATTATTATGATGTCGCTGAATGAATCGGCGATCCGTCCCTGGACCGGCCTTTTCTCCGTGTCCCTCTCTCCTCCGGAACCGAAAAGCGTAATGAGTCTCTTTCCGGCGGCCTGGCGGAAGAGGGGGAAGACCTTTTCGTAGGAACCGGGCGTGTGGGCGTAATCCACATAGACGTCGAAGGGCTGGGAACCTTCGATCCGGGCCATCCGCCCCTTGACGCTTTTCAACAGGGGAACGGCTTTTAAAAGAGTTTCCCTGTCTATCCCCGAGATCTGTTCCGCCGCCGCGAGGGAGGCCAGTGTGTTTTCGATATTGATAAGCCCCGGTACATTCAGCCTGACCGAATGGGATTCCCCTCCCCAGACCAGGGTGAAATCGGTACCCCGCGAATCGGGAAGGGCATCGGTGGCGTAGAGATCGGCGCTATCGTCTTTCGTGCTGTAAAAGAGCTTCACAGGCGCCCGGGCGGCCTTATCGAAAACGGCGCAGTTCTCATCGTCTCTGTTCATGACGGCGAAGTCTTTCGCCATGCGGAACAGGTTGGCCTTGTCGCTGCGGTACTGCTCGAGCGAGCCGTGGAATTCCAGGTGCTCATGGGTCACGTTGGTAAACACGGCTCCGTTGAAATCCACGTCGGCGAGGCGGCTCGTCCTGTAGGAGAGCCCGTGGGATGTCGACTCTATAACGGCGAATTCCTTGCCGTTGTCGACCATTTCCCTCAGCAGTCTGTGGAGAGTCGGGGCTTCGGGAGATGACTGGCGGATCGCCGCTTTGGCGATGGATTCTCCCGATTTATAGTTGACTGTGGAATAAAAACCGGCTTGTCTGCCGCTAAGCTCCAGCAGCTGGTGAATCATGGAAACGGTGCTGCTTTTCCCGTCGGTGCCCGTTACGCCCACCACTTTCAACTCCCGGGAGGGGTGGCCGTAAAAGGCCGAAGAGAGGGGTGACATGGCGCGGCGGCTGTCCTCCACTTTTATATAGGCGATATTATTGTGAAATACATCGGGATCATCGGAATGGACGATGGCGGAAGCTCCGGACGCGATGGCCTTTTCAATATAATTATGGCCGTCGGTGTGAATTCCCTTCAGAGCGAAAAACATGGTTCCCTCTTTCACTTCCCGCGAATCATAGGCGAGGGAAGTGACCGGTGTGTCCTCCGGCCCGGTCAGTTTCAGGACATTTATACCGCTCAATAGCTCCGACAATCTTTTATTTTTCATTGGCCTATGGTATCAATAGTATAAATTTTCTTCAAGTGAGGAATTCATGTACACAGCACGGGTGGAAGAGTGGTTCGCCGCAGCCCATTTTCTGGTAAATTATCACGGCAAATGTGAAAATCTTCACGGCCATAATTATAAAGTGAGAGTCACCGTCAAGGGGACGGAACTCGATGCGGGAGGGATGCTCTGCGATTTCGGAATACTCAAAACCGCTCTGAAAGATGTTTTTAAAGAGCTTGATCACGTCAATCTCAACGATCTCCCCTTCTTTTCCGATGGTAATCCCAGCGCCGAGCGCATAGCGGAATATATATTTATTGAAATGGAGAAACGCCTCGACATAGAACCGGCAGCTCTGTCTCTGGTCGAAGTCTTTGAAACTGAAAAACATGTGGCATCCTATTCCCGCCAGTGAGGACAAGGAGACTGATCCCTACCTTACGAAACAGCTGATCGCCTATATCGGCAACAAACGATCTCTCCTCGGTTTTCTCGGGACGGTTTTTTCCTCTCTTGAGAGCAAAGAGGGGAGGACCGTTTTCTCCGATCCCTTCGCCGGAAGCGGCGCCGTGGCCAGGCTGGCCCGGAAGATGGGCTACGCCGTTCAGGCCAACGACTGGGAACCCTATTCGAAAATCGTCAACAGCTGTTATATCGGTACCAACCGCAGCGATCTGAAAAATCTCTTCGGACAGTACGGCGGCGTGGACAAGGTATTCCGGGAGCTCAATCATCTCGACGGAAGTCCTTCCGATCCCTATATAAGCCTCCATTACGCTCCCGAGAACACGGAGGAAGCCGATTACCGGACCGAGCGCCTCTTTTACACGACGGAAAACGCCCTTTTTATCGACAGGGCGAGGAACTGGATCGAAGAGCGGTACCGCGGCTGGGATCTCGATGAAAAACAACTGAAGGAGAAGCACATTCTTCTGGCCAGCCTGCTCTATGAGGTGTCGACCCATGCCAATACCTCCGGCGTTTTCAAAGCCTGCCACAAGGGGTTCGGAGGCCACGGCAAAGATGCCCTGACCCGCATTCTGGCCCCAATGGAGATGGAAATTCCCCATCTGGTCGATTCTGCAGAAAGAATGGTCATCGAAAACATGGATGCTGCGGATTTCGCTTCGCGGAACAGCTCCCATATGACCTATCTGGACCCTCCCTACAACAGTCATCAGTACGGGAGCAATTATTTTATGCTCAATACGGTGGCTCTCTGGGATAAGCCTCCCGTATCGGGAGACAGAAAGGATGACGGGCGATTCGTGGAGAAGGCGGGAATCCGGAAAGACTGGATTCAGACCAGAAGTCCCTTCTGTTACCGTAAGGACGCTCCGGGAGCTTTTTCCGGTCTGCTCGACGCCATCGATTCGCGTTACATCATGCTCAGCTACAACACCGAGGGGATCATCCCCTTCGGCGAGCTCTACGATATCATGGAAAGGCAGGGAAGGACGGAACTCTACTGCCGCGATTACATTCTCTACCGCGGCGGGAAGCAGAGCCTGAGCCGTCAGAATTACAATATGGAGCTGCTACTGGTTCTGGACCGCAGGGAGAGACCCGGAAAAAGCGACCGGGGAAAGGTTGAGCGGTTCCTGCTGGAAAGGAAGCTCATAACTCTGCTGAGGCGGCCTTTCCATCCTCTTAAGATGAAAGAGAATTTCCCCTGCGTCGCCGGGACCGCCGATCTGTCCCCCGATGCTGATAAATCCTTCCTGCTCAAAACCCGGGATTTTTATGTCTTCAAAGAGATGCCTTCGTCGAAGAGGCTCGAAGCTCTGTCGGACAGGCAGCTCGAGGCTCTTTTCGGGCTGCTGGAAAAATCCCTCTGCGCCGACAACCGGGAGGAGGCTCACGTCCTGATGGATCTTATGCGAAGCTGTGAAGATGATAAATTGAGAAACCGCTACGGCAGAAGACTTTTGCAGGTCGTCCGGAAATTCGCCTTTAAAAAATACCGGGATCAGTTCGAGGAAACCGGGAAAGAGCTCGGGCGGCTTATCTCTGAAGAACCGGACATTTTCGGTTTTCTGGGCGAAGGGCTGGAATCTATCAAAAACATTGCCGACATGAGGTTCCGGGGCTGAATGAGCGAATCCCGGTACGAAAGCCCCTACGGGATCGGGACTCTCAGTCGCGGCCCTGAAGAGCTCAACCGCTCTTTACAGGCCTGGAGCAGTGCCGATCTGTATATCCTCAATAAAATGAGAGAGAGCGGAGTGGCCGAAGGAAGTGCGCTTCTTGTCATGAACGATGCCTTCGGGGCTCTGACAGTTCCCCTGGCTGAAAAATTCCGGGTATACTGCTGGACCGATTCCTTCTGCGCTGAGAAGCATATCAGACGGAATCTCAGAGAGAACGGGATGGAAGAGGGCTCTGTTCTCTTTCTGTCTCCTGAAGATGAAATTCCCGAATCGATCGATCTGGTTTTGCTGAAAAATCCCAAAAGTCTGAATTTTCTCGAATATATCCTGCAGATTCTGAGCCTGCAGCTGCCTGGTGGTGTCAGGGTGCTGGCTGGTGATATGGCGCGGAACATACACAGCTCAACGGTCTCTCTTTTCGAGAACTATCTGCCCGGGGCAAAGACGACCCTCGCCTGGAAGAAAGCCAGGCTGGTGGAAGGCTCTGTTCCGGAAGCCCGAGAGAGAGTCCGCACCAATGGGGCGCAGGCCCGGGAAACCGGCGGTAACGGACCTTCCGGTAAGTCATCGGGCGGGACGACATTCCCCGTCGAGTACAAACCGGAAAACCTTGGTTCGACTCTTGTAAACTATCCCAACCTCTTCGCATTCGGCCGCCTCGATCCCGGTTCGGCTTTTATGATCGGCCATATGCCGGAACCCTTAAAAGTTCCACAGAGAGTGATTGATGTGGCCTGCGGCGATGGAATCCTCGCCCTGAAAGCCGCGGAACTGTGGCCGGAAGCCTCTTTTCTCTGCGCCGATGAATCGCGGCTGGCCGTGCGGTCGGCCCGTGAGTCCTTTGAAAAGAACGGAATGGGGAACAGGGCGGAGTTTGTAGTGACCGATGTGCTGGAAGGCGTGGAGCCGGAACAGGCCGATCTGGTTCTCTGCAATCCGCCTTTTCACGACAGCCACAGTCTCAGCACCACATCGGCTCTGAAGATGTTTGATCAGAGCCGCGAAGTCCTGAAAAAAGGCGGGGAGCTCTTTGTTATCGCCAACAGGCATCTGGGGTATGAGAAGAGTCTGAAGAGGCTCTTTTCACTGGTTTCCCTTTATAAAGCAAATGAAAAGTTTGCCATTATCCGTGCCTTGAAATAATTGAAAGAGCCCCTCTCAATCCGTCGGCCGCCGAGCTGATGATCCCTCCGGCATAACCGCTCCCCTCTCCGCAGATGTAGAGGTTCTCAAAACCTTCCGCCAGTCCGTCCCGGTCCCGGAGGACCTGTATGGCCGCGGAAGTCTTGCTCTCCAGGCCCATGATATTGCCTTGGTCGAATCCCTTCAGTTTCCGCGAGAAATCCAGGAGTCCCCGCTTCATGGCGTCGCTGACCGGCGACGGCAGCATGGTCGACAGATCGGCGGGATTCAATCCCGGGGGGTAGCTCGATTCCCCCAGGGAGCTTCCGCTTTTTCCCGAAAGAAAATCCCCGATGGTCGAGGCCGGAGCCCGGTAATCACCCCTGAAAAAAGACCGTTCCAGCTCTTCCAGCCACTCCAGTGATTCCAGCGGGTCGAGTTCCCGTCCCAGATGCTTTTCGAGATTGATTCCCGCTACGATGGCGGCATTGGCAAAGGGTGAATCGCGGTTATACAGACTCATCCCGTTGACGATATTCACATCCCCGTAGGGAGCCGCCGGCACGATCTTGCCGCCGGGGCACATACAGAAACTGTAGACCGGCAAACCGTCGCGGGGCGAATCGGTCAGCCTGTATTCCGCCGCTTTGACTCCCCTCAGAGAGGTGCATCCCCACTGGGCTTCATTAATCAGTTCCTGGCGGTGCTCCACCCGGGACCCTATGGCGAAATTCTTGTTCCGGTAGACCACTCCTTTCCTTATAAGAAAGCGGTAGGTTTCAAAGGAGGAATGTCCCGTCGCAAAGAACACATAGTCGGCGTCCAGCGTCCCCCGCGAGGTGTTGACGGCTTTGACTCTCCTTCCCTCGAGGGTGATGTCTTCGGCCCGGCAGTCAAAGAGGATTTCCCCTCCCGCCGATGTGAACATCTCCCTCAGGCGGGCCGTGATTTTCAGCAGATTGTCACTCCCCAGATGGGGGTGGGTCATATAGGCGATCTCTTCGGGAGCGCCGGCTTCGATATAAGTTCTGAGGATAAAGTCTTTTTCCGCGGATATTTTTTTCGTCCGGCTCGTGAGCTTGCCGTCGGAGAAGGTTCCGGCACCGCCTTCGCCGAAAGCGTAGTTGCTGTCGCTGACAAAAGATCCCGTTTTTTCGAATGTCTCGATATCGAGCTTCCGGGCGGTCACATCCTTTCCTCTTTCCAGAAGTGTGACCTGAAATCCCGCTTTCTGAAGAGCGTAGGCACCGAAGAATCCCGCCGGGCCCGTGCCGACGGCGACAATTCTCTTATCTCTTTTCCTGAAGGGGATTTCCAGTAATGTCTGAACCGGTTCTTCTCCCCCTTTCAGTTCCGGCGAGGTCACCGCTGTTTTCACAACCCAGTGAATGTTTTCTTTCTTCCGCGCGTCGAGGCTTTTCTTCTCTATTCTATAGGTAAAGTCACGGATTTTCAGAGAGCGCGAAATAGCTTCAACCAGCGCCTCTTCTGAAAAATCTGTCGGCATTTTTAACGATATTTCTCGAAATCCCATAGGACAGAGACTACTGTATATAATGAGGGTATACAAGTTTTACACTGATAATCGGGTAAAATTAACTTGACAACATCAAAATCCTTGTTTAACAATTCATTTTTAAATGGGGAAGTACTATCCTCAATCAATTTCTGGAGATGCATGTGGCAGAAACTGCTTCCAAAACAGCGAAAAAAACGAAGAAAGTCAAAAAGCTTCTCATTGTAGAGAGCCCGGCGAAAGCGAAGACTATCAAGAAAATTCTCGGACGGGACTTTACGGTGAAAGCTTCTGTCGGTCATATCAGGGACCTGAAAAGCGGCCGCGGGAAAAAAGCTTTCGGTATCGACATCGATAATAATTATCAACCTGAATATACAGTTATCAAAGGCAAGGAAAAAACCGTCAAGGAGCTGCAGAAAGCGGCTTCCGAAGTGGATGAAATCTACCTGGCTCCCGACCCGGACCGCGAAGGGGAGGCTATTGCCTGGCATCTGAAAGAAGTCATCGGCGAAACGGAGAAACCGGTCAAGAGGGTTACCTATACGGCGGTTACCAAAAAGGCCGTACAGGACGCCATCGCCCATCCCGGAGATATCAATATGGACCGGGTCCACGCCCAGCAGGGACGGAGGGTTCTGGACAGGCTGGTGGGATTCAGCCTCTCTCCTTTCCTGTGGAAAAAGGTCGCCAAGAATCTGAGCGCCGGAAGAGTGCAGTCCGTAGCCGTGAGAATGGTCGTGGAAAGAGAGCGGGAAATTGCCGCTTTCGTACCGGAGGAATTCTGGAAGATCAATGCCATCGTCAATCCTCAGGGTCAAAAGGCCGATATTTTCGAAGCCGCTCTTAAAAAATGGGACGGAAAGAAGTTCGCTCTCGGATCCGATTTTGCCCAGAGTGAGAAACCGGTTAAGGAAATTGCCGATATTCTCAGAAAGGCTGACTATGCAGTTGATTCGGTCGACAAAAAGAGAACGAAGGGAAAAGCCGGCGCTCCTTTTATCACTTCCACACTTCAGCAGGCTGCCAGTACCAGACTCGGTTTCGGAACCACCAAAACCATGTCCGTCGCTCAGAAGCTCTATGAGGGGATCGAGCTGGAAGGCGGGCTGACCGGTCTTATCACCTATATGAGAACCGACTCCACCAATATCGCTCCCGAGGCGATTGAAGAGGTGAGAAATTATATCAGTGAAACCTACGGGGAGAAATACCTGCCGGCGAAAGCCAATGTCTACTCCTCCAAGAAAAACGCCCAGGAAGCCCATGAGGCGATCAGGCCTTCTTCCGTTGCCAACAGGCCGGAGGATGTGAAGCCCTATCTCGATAAGGATCAGTTCCGTCTCTACGAGCTGATCTGGCAGCGCTTTGTCGCCTCCCAGATGAATCCGGCGGAATACGATATTACGACGATTACGATTAGCGCTGACAAAGGGCTGTTCGAAGCGAAGGGCCGCGTGGAAGTTTTTGACGGATACACCGTTCTGGTTGCCGAGAACAAAGCCGATCAGAAGGATAAAGAGGAAGATAAATATCAGACGCTACCCCCTGTCGAAGCCGGCGCAGCCCTCGATCTGGAGAAGCTGGAGGAGACGCAGCAGTTTACCAAGCCGCCTGCGCGCTATTCCGAAGCCAGCCTGGTCAAGGCCATGGAAAAAGAGGGAATCGGCCGGCCTTCGACTTACGCTCCCATTATCAAGACCATCAGGGAAAGAGGGTATGTCCGTATCGAGAAGAGGGCTTTTCACGCCACGGAACTCGGCATGGCTGTCAACGATATTCTTCTGAACAACTTCACCAATATTATGGATCTGCAGTTCACCGCCGCTATGGAAGAGGATCTCGATAAGGTCGAGCAGGGCGAAAAGGATTGGGTCAAACTGATCGATGAGTTTTACAGGCCCTTTGCGGACCGGCTCGACGAGGCGATGGAGAAGGCCGAACCTCTGAAGGGGAGGGATTACGAAGGCGGGGAAACCTGCCCGGTCTGCGGCGGTCCGCTCGTGGTCCGCTATTCCAAGTCCGGGGCTTTTCTCGGTTGTAAAAACTATCCCGAATGCAAGGGGCTTCTCCCCATGCCCGGAGGAGAGGTCGATGAGGATGAAGACGGCGCGGTGGAAGCCGTTGAAGTCGGCTGCCCCGAATGCGGCAAGCCCATGATTCTCAAGACATCGCGCTACGGCAAGAAATTCTACGCCTGCACCGGCTATCCCGACTGTAAGACAACCCTGTCCGCCGACAAGGAAGGAAAACCGGTCGAAATGCCCAGGATCGAACGGGCCTGTGATAAATGCGGGAAGCCCATGGCGGTCAAAGCCGGCCGGACGGGATTCTTTCTCGCCTGCACCGGCTATCCCGACTGCAAGCACACCATGCCGATCGATAAGGACGGCAAGGCGGTCGAAGTCCCCGATGTGAGCGGCGAGACGTGCGAAAAATGCGGTTCCGAAATGGTCGTGAAAATGGGTAAACGGGGGCCGTTCCTGGCTTGCAGCGCCTTTCCCAAATGCCGCAATGCCAAACCTCTTCCCGGCGAGGAGAAGAAGGAATCGTAGGGGCATAATATTAAAATTTGTTAATATTTGATCTGAAAGGGAATAATTACAGTCTCCATGTAATTATTCCCTTTACTTTATAGGGGTTTATTTCTAATTTAAAAAAAACAATATCGGTTCCGCTGCGGTTATTTGGGCCCGGCATCATCGGGGTTTATGGTGCGGCGCATTTCTGATATGTTTATGATTACCGAGGAATTTATGGATAATTTTGAGAAAAAAGATAACAGGAACGACAGTTCCCGGAAAGAACCGGAAAACTGGTGGGACAAAGCCAGAAAGGAACTGAGTTCGGAAAATATCGATAAAAAAATGAAAAAGATGAAACAGGGGAAGTATCGTTTCTCTCTCTGGTATTTCATTCTTGTCATAGCCGTGCTGGCGATACTCAATATGTTTCTTGTCAGATCGCCGGAGACATCGATTGATTACAGTGTTTTTAAGGAAAAAATCGAATCCGGCGAGATCGTCCGTGTCAAGCTTACGGCATCGCTGTACACCGGCTATACCAAAACGAGCAGCCAGTACGAAACCGATCTGGTCAACTCCATAACCGGATCCCTGTCCAGGAATAATGACAATCTGTCGGGGATCGTCTACAGTACGGTTCCCCTGAACGATCCCTCTTTTGTTCCTCTCCTCGATCAATTGGGTGTGGAATATTTCGCTGAGCACGAACAGCGCAACTACTTTGTGGAAATCCTGCTGAGCTGGATTGTTCCGCTGCTTCTGCTTCTCGTCGTCTGGCGTTTTATATTCCGGCGGATGGGCAATATGGGCGGGAACAACGTTATGAGTTTCGGCCAGAACAATGCCAAAATCGTCGCCGAGGAAGATCTCAATACGCGGTTTGATGATGTGGCGGGTTGCGAAGAGTCGAAAGACGAACTTGTCGAAGTTGTCGACTTTCTCAAAAATCCGAAAAAATATACTGCCATCGGGGGGAAAATTCCCAAAGGTGTTCTCCTGGTCGGCCCTCCCGGGACCGGTAAAACCCTGCTGGCCAGAGCCGTTTCCGGAGAGGCCGGCGTTACGTTCTTCAAGATGTCGGGAGCCGATTTCGTCGAAATGTTCGTCGGGGTCGGAGCTGCCCGCGTCCGAGACCTTTTCAAACAGGCCCGGGAAAAAGCTCCCTGTATTATCTTTATCGATGAGCTCGATGCCATCGGCAAGAGCCGTGCCGGTCTGGCCTCTACAAACGATGAGCGGGAACAGACTCTGAACCAGCTTCTTGTGGAGATGGACGGATTCGATGCCACTTCGGGAGTTATCATCCTGGCGGCGACCAACAGGCCGGAGGTTCTGGATCCGGCGCTTCTCAGGCCGGGACGTTTTGACAGACAGGTGCTGGTCGACCGCCCCGATCTACTGGGGCGGGAAGCCATCCTCAAGATACATTCCAAAGGCGTTAAGATCGCCGCTGAAGTCGATTTCAGAGAGGTCGCCAAATCCACTCCGGGTTTTGTCGGAGCCGACCTCGCCAATATTATAAACGAAGCGGCTCTCCTCGCCGTAAGAGGGGAACGCAGCGAAGTGACCATGAAGGATCTCGATGAGGCCATTGAAAAGACCATTGCCGGTCTGGAAAAGAAAAACCGCCTGATCAACCCCCGTGAGAGGGAAATCGTCGCCTATCACGAAACGGGTCATGCCATTATCGCCGCCTTTACGCCCGACGCCGATCCGGTGCAGAAAGTCTCTATCGTTCCCCGCGGAATGGGCGCACTGGGATACACGCTGCAGCAGCCCACGGAAGACCGCTTCCTCATGACCCAGGAAGAGCTTCTGGGGAGAATCGATACCCTTCTGGGGGGAAGAGCCGCGGAAATGCTTATTTTCGGAAAGCTCTCGACCGGTGCGGGCAATGATATTTCCAAGGCCACGGACATCGCGAAAAATCTCATTACCGAATACGGTATGAGCGAGAAGTTCAGAAACGTGGCTCTGACCGAAAGGAAAAACTCCTATCTCGGCGGAGGGGCGGGCATCAGGGAATACTCTGAAAAAACCCAGCAGTACGTCGATGAAGAGATCGCCCGGATTATCAGCGAGCGGTATGATATCGTTATCGCCAGGCTGACCGAGCACCTCGACCTGCTCAAGAGCATTACCGCCCGTCTTATGGATGTGGAAGTGCTGACGGCCGAAGAGTTCATGGAGCTGATCGAGGAGGATGAAAAAGCCTCCGCTGCCTACGCAGAAAGAAAAGCCGCGGACATGACGCCTTCCGAACTGGCCGTCCTGACAGGGGAAAAGAGAAATGAGGCGATAAAAGCCCGCGCCGAAGCAAAGGCTCTGGCCAAAGAGAACGAACCTCCCAAAGTGGAGGAGGAGCATAAGACGGAAAATCCCTTTGCCAATCCGGTTGAATTGAAGCTGGAAGTGAATAAGAGCGAAGAGGATAAGGAATCGTAGATAAAAGGAAGTGTGATAACCGCACTTCCTTTTTTTATAGTTTTTTTCAGGTTCTCATCCCGGCTTTACAGCCGGAATATTTTTAATAACTTAAATTTGTAAAACAATAACTCCGCTCTTAAAATTCTTAATAGTAATTTTTGAAGGAGATTTCTATGAAGAAAAAATTAGGACTGTTTTTAACCATGATGGTTGTCGTTTCCTTTCTTTTTGTTTCATGTGACCTGCTCGGGGGAGGAGATGACAGCGGAGACACGGACGGGACAGGTGATGGCGATGGCGATACCACTCCGGCCTTTACGCTCGATGATGAAGAGGTCATGCAGATCTATGAAACTGCTGTAAATCTTGCTCAGGGGATTCTCATCTTCAGCAATGGCTTAACCGCTGAGGATCCGACGATTACCTTGGAAGATGAACCTGTTGAGGAGGGTGTAACAGTAAGCGGAACTGCAACCTTAACAACGACTGGTATGGATTTTAATATAACAGTTGAGGTAGTAGATGGCAGTGATACCCTTAATCAGGCATTTGCCGGTTCGGTTTCTACGACAGGACAAATGGAAGTTGACGGAACCGTTTCCATTACACTCACGACCTATAACGATGATTATATCACCAAGACTATCACTTCAGTTGCTGTTACCGTCGGATGGATCGATTCAGAAATTTCAGTAGATATACTGACTGTCAACGGCGTCAATTTCCTCCCGCAGTATAATGCATTCCGGGATATCATTTCGGATTATTACTTCCTGTATCAGGTTTTCAGCGGATGGAGCGATAGTGAGGAAGGCGTTCCGGGTATATATGCCATGAAAGATCTGGTAGACGACGCAATATCCTTTAACTCAACTACAGCTACCGTTACATTTTCAGGTTATGAAGTCTCTATGCCGGGACCGGGTATGAGTATGACCTTAACCGGAACTATCGCCTACGATGATTCCGGCGCCAATGAGGTCTATACGATCAGTATTACGGTTAACAGTATCTGGGAAGACGGAGGAGCCGCATCAGATATGACTATGGCCGGTACATTGACTATAGCCGATGAGGGTTCTTTCGATATTGTTATCACATCCGTTTCCGGCGGGTCTTTGAGCACCGGCTATAGTTTAACCTTAAGCGTTGACGATGCGGGAGATTTTACAACTGTAACAGTAAACGGTGTTGATCAGCTCGACACGTTGATGGGTGTCATCGATATGTTTTCGTCTGGCGACTTATGATGTACAACGGTTAAGGGAATATTAATAGTATTCTGATAAGGGGCTGTTGCTACAGCCCCTGTTTTTTTGTCTGTAATTAACAGGATTATCAGTAAGTGGACATGATCTTTTCAATCAGATGCTTTGTAGTGCTGTCGGCTTTGAAGCGGATGCCGATCCGCTGTCCGTTGACATTGGCCACTGTGGTGTTGAAAATTTCCGAACTGGAATTGTTGCCGAAGCGGAGGAGAATCTCGTCGCCCTCGACGAAGAACTGATTCAGCTTCAAAGCCGCGCCGCCCGTGCTGATATCGTATATTTTGCAGGGATGCCAGCCCGTTCCGGCGTTATAGTAACCATCCATATCCACCGGTTTCCTAATGCTGTCTCTTTTACTGTTCTTGATGCTGACGCGGCTCAGTTCCGAATCTTTAGAGAACTTCAAATTATTTCACTCCATGTGCCTTCGTTTTAAAGTATAATACCAGTTTTCCATGATCGCAAAAATGTGGTGATTTGAAAAGAGAAAAACAAGCCGGGTCCGCAAGAGAGTCCGGCCTGTTGTTAAATTATATCCGATCAGTTGTCGGATTTATAGAAATTATCGAAATACTGCATGTCCGTGGAAAGGGTTTTGCTCATACCGGGAAGTGTTTTCCTGTAGGATTCAACGGCTTTCCAGAATTCGTAGAACCCGGGATCCTGTCCGTAGGAGTCATTGTAGATCCTGGCGGCCAGAGCGTCGGCCTCTCCCTTGATCCCTTCCGACTCGGCATAGGCCTGGGATAGAATGACTTCTTTTTCATTGTCCAGCTGACCCATCAGGTCCAGTTTCTTCCCTTCCCCGTAGGAGCGGTAGAACTGGGCGATCTGGTTTCTGTCCTTGATCATCCTGTCATAGACCGACTGAGTCATTTCGTCGGAATAGCGGATCTGACGGATGACCACATCGATCAGCTCGATTCCCAGGTTGCCGGTGTCCTTTGCCGCGTTTGTCAGCATCTGCTGGGAGAGCTGGCGGCGTCCCATATTGATCTTTTCGAAATCCGTATTGCTTTCGGGCAGTTCGAGCAGCACATCGGTCAGAACTTCGCCGGAGGCTTGCTGTACGGCTTTGTCCTCCGCTGTTTTCGCCTGGGACTTGGCCTGGAGCTCGATGATGATATCAGAGTTCCTCACCGCTTCGGAAAGGGAGTTCCGGGCTATGATCGTCCTGACGGCGGAGTCGATCACATCGTCGAGCTTGGAATAAGCCTGGCTCATGTTATTGATCGATTTATAAAACTCTGTCGCATCGGAGATTTTCCATCTTGCGGTGGTATCCACCCAGATGTACTGGTTTTCCGCTGTCTGAATTTTCTGCGGCGCGCCGTCCCAGGAAAGTATCTTCTTGGAGTATCTTGTCCGGCTTTCGATCAGCGGCCATTTAATTTTCAGGCCCGCATCGGTCACCACTCTGTCGATCCGTCCCAGACGGGTTATAACAGCCTGCTCTCCTTCGTTGACTATGTAAAGGGGTCCGGCTGCGAAGAAAATAACGACTATGATCAGCAGGGGGATGAGTGTTTTGAGCATCTTATTCATTGGTTCCTCCTGTCTGAGCCGGCTGAAGATTTTTCAGCGGCAGGAAATTGTCCAGATTTTTATCTATAAGCTCGACTTTGCTTCCGGAAGTCAGAACTTCCTCCATCATTTCGTAATAGATACGGTTTCTCGTTACGGCGGGATTCTTTCTGTACTCTTCCAGGACCGAATTGAAACGGGCGACGTCTCCGTTCGCTCTGTTGACCCGTCCCGAAGCATAACCTTTTGCCTGCTGGATGATCTGATCGGCCTGACCCGAGGCTTTGGGAATCTCGGCGTTGTAGGCCTGTTTCCCTTCGCTGATCAGCCTTTCCATATCCTGTATGGCTTTGTTGACATCTTCGAAAGCATCCTGTACCGGTCCTTCGGGAGGCAGGGTGTTCTGAAGTTTGACCGTCACGATGTTGATGCCCAGATCGTAATCGTCGAGGATGGCATTCATCATATCCTGGCTCTTGATTTCGATACTGGTTCTCTCGTCGCCGATGACATCGAGGATGGCTCTGTCGCCGACCAGTTCGTTCATAACCGACTGGGAGATGTCCCGGATGGTCTTATCCTTTTCCTGGACCTTGAAGAGCCATAGCGCAGGATCTGTGATTCTGTACTGAATGATCCATGTGACCGTGACGATATTCAGGTCACCTGTCAGCATCAACGATTCATCTTCGTAATCGTCTCTGGAGTATATTGTCGTGATGCCCGGCTGGGCGGTGCGGAAACCGAACTGCATGGTCTGTACGACTTTGGTCGGAACCTTGTAGACGCGGTCGATTCCCAGGGGGATTTTCCAGTTTAATCCCGGCTCGGTGATTTTCTGCAGACGGCCCAATCGGAGCACGACAGCCTGCTCTGTCTCATCGACGATATAGAAACTGGTCAAGAGGAACATTCCCACAATAACCAATGCAATGATACCGAGTATCGAGGATGGCTTGGGAGGCTTTTTAAAGGGGCTTCTGCCCGGGGTCACATTCTGTTCTGACATGTACCCTCCTTTATAACGTTGTTATAAAAGTAAACATTGTATGAGGACTCAGTCAAGGATAACCCGACTTGTGAGAAGATTATGAATTGATTGTTTAGATATCCCTTCTATTGACATAAGAACAGGGGCAAAATATCATGTGAAGCTATGAAAAAGAGATTAGTCACTTCAGCACTTCCCTATGTTAATAATATTCCCCACCTCGGCAACCTGATTCAGGTCCTTTCCGCCGATGTGTTTGCCCGCTACTGCCGCCAGTACGGATATGAAACCATGTATGTCTGCGGTACCGATGAATACGGTACGGCGACGGAAACGAAAGCCCTGTCCGAAGGGGTTTCCCCCCGGGAGCTCTGCGATAAATTCCATGTGATTCATCGCGACATATACAAGTGGTTCAACATCGATTTCGATCACTTCGGCAGAACGTCGACGGAAAAGCAGACCGAGATCGTTCAGGGGTTGTTCAAGGCCATAGACAAGGCGGGATATATCCGCGAGCAGACCCTCGAACAGCTCTTCTGCAACAGCTGCGACCGTTTCCTGGCGGACCGCTACGTTCACGGGACCTGTCCTCACTGCGGCTCGGAAAATGCCCGGGGCGACCAGTGCGAGGATTGCGGAAAGCTCCTCGAACCGGTGGAGCTGGAAAATCCCAAATGCGGCGTCTGCGGAAGCACGCCGGAAGTGAAGAGCACAAAGCACCTCTTTATCGATCTCCCCGCTATCCTGCCCAAGCTGGAAAGCTGGATGGACGAAGCGTCGGAACTGGGATTCTGGGCGAGAAACGCCGTTCAGATGACAAAGAGCTGGATCCGCGACGGACTGAAAGAGAGATGTATCACCAGAGACCTCAAATGGGGCATCCCCGTGCCGAAAGAGGGATTTGAAGATAAAGTCTTTTACGTGTGGTTTGATGCGCCCATCGGCTACATCTCCATAACAGCCAATCTGACCGATGACTGGAAGGACTGGTGGCAGAACCCCGAAGAAGTGGAGCTGTACCAGTTTATCGGTAAGGACAACATTCCCTTCCATACGGTTATATTTCCGTCGACCCTTCTGGGATCGGGAGAGCCCTGGACCATGCTTCACCATATGTCCAGTTCCGAATACCTGAATTATGAAAATGCCAAGTTCTCCAAGAGCAAGGGAGTAGGGGTTTTCGGAAACGACTGCCAGGATACGGGCATCCCCGCCGACGTCTGGCGTTTCTACATTTTCTACAACAGACCGGAAAAATCGGACACCCAGTTCCTCTGGAAGGATTTTGAAGAGAAGGTCAATTCCGAGCTTATCGGCAACCTTGCCAATCTGGTCAACAGAACGCTTACATTCGCCAACCGGTTCTACGACGGACAGGTCCCGGCCGCAGAAGTGGATGCTGAATTCTGGAAAGAAGTGAAAGAGAAGGAAGAGCTGATATCCGCCAGGCTGGACCGGGCGGAACTGCGCGATGCCTTCAGAGAGATCTTTATGCTCTCCTCCATGGGCAACAGAGCCTTCCAGGCCGGAGAGCCCTGGAGAACCAGGACGGAAGATCCCGCCGCAGCGGCTTCGCTCCTCAAAAGCCTCATTTATCTGGTTCGGGACCTTGCGATCCTGGCCCATCCCTATATTCCCGAAACTTCTGAGAAAATCGTTTCCTTTATGGAAGGGGCTGATCTCTCCTGGAGCAGTCTGGCGAAGGTTGAGGGTATAAGCGTCATTAATAAACCTGAAATCCTCTTTACCAAGCTGGAAGAGAAGAGAATCGACGAACTGCGCGAGCGTTTCGCCGGAACCCAGGATGAAAGAGCAGCGGCGGCTGCCGATGACTCTCTTGAAACTCAATTCAATAAAGAGATACAGCTCGTGGTCGGGAAAATCGTCGAAATTGAAAGACACCCCGAAGCGGAAAAGCTCTATGTCGAAAAGATCGACTGCGGTGAAGATGAGCCGAGAACCATCGTATCCGGTCTGGTCCCCTACTATAAAGAGGAAGAGCTCCTCGGAAAGAATCTCGTTGTCGTGGCTAACCTGAAGCCCACCAAGCTGCGGGGGATCAAGAGCATGGGCATGATTCTCGCCGCAGAGGACAAGGATGAGAATGTGGAAGTCATTTTCGTAGACGACGCCGAGCCCGGTACTCCTGTTGTTCTGGCTGACGATAAGCGTGAAAACCGCGAATATGCCAATCTGAAAGCGAGCCGTTTCTTCGAGATCCCTCTGAGAACGGAAGATTTCGTTGTCAGAACAGGAAAAACAGCTCTGACCGTCAACGGAAAGGAACTGAAAACAACCAAAGTCAAAGACGGCGAAGTAGGCTGATCCCTTTGAGCGATCTGAAACTCGAAGAGGTCTCGCCGGTCTATCTGAACGGCCATTCCAATTTCCTTCAGTCGGGCTACTGGGCCGGGCTGCGGGAAAAGACGGGATGGAAATCCGTTCCGCTCAAACTGACATGGAAAGGGGAGTCCTATCCCCTTCTCGTGCTGGTAAGAACTTTCAAAGGAACGCTCTCGCTCGCCTATATTCCCCACGGTCCCGCTGTGGATGTGGACCCCGGGGAGAGAGAATCTTTTATTCATAAACTCTCGCGGGATCTGCTGGAGTTCGTTCCCCTGGCAACTTTTTTTGTCCGATACGATTTTCTCTGGGGAGAGACAGGTGCCGATTCTTTTCCCGAACCGCTGAAGTTCAAGGGAATTTCAAAAGCCCCGATGGATATTCAGCCCCCCGATACGGTCATTATCGATCTGACTCCCCGGGAAGATGATCTTCTTGCCGCGATGCACAAGAAAACCCGTTACAATATCAAACTGGCCGGGAAGAAGGGCGTTGTTGTCGAAACAGGGTCGGAAGTGGATCTCGATGGCTGGTATAAGTTGTACAGGACCACATCGGAGAGGGACCGCATTTCCATTCACAGCCGCGATTACTACGGCAAGGTCTTTACTCTGGCTGATGGGAAATCCGGCAATCCCGAATCCCGCCTCTTTCTGGCGAAGCACGAGGGAGATCTCCTGGCGGGGATAATCGTTCTGATCGATGGGAAACGGGCCACTTATCTCTACGGCGCCTCTTCCAATGAAAAACGGAATCTCATGCCCGCCTATGCGCTTCAGTGGGAAGCCATGAAGGCGGCGAAGGAAGCCGGCTGTGAATCCTACGATATGTTCGGCATTCCTCCGGCCGATGATCCGGAGCATCCCATGCACGGGCTGTACCGTTTCAAAACGGGGTTCGGAGGAGAGATCCATCACCGCCTCGGAGCCTGGGACTACCGTTATTCTTCATTGGTCTATCCTTTGTACCGGATTATGGAAGCGGCCCGGAAATTCTACTACAAAACCCTGAAAAAGCGATAAGGGCTGTTGCAACAGCCTCATTCTTACTTCAAGCTCAGGAAATCTCTCTCTTCGCCTTTTTCCCATTCGGCGATGATTTCATCAAAATGGTTTTGAGTCAAAGTCAGAGCCGCGGCGATGGATGTTTCTTTGACTATGACAGATATAAATTTCTTTTTGATTCTTTTCAGGTTAGGCCCGTAGACCGGTGCGACCGTCATCTGCACACCTTTCTGCTTGAGAAGAGCTGAAATTCCTCCGGCTTTTTTCTGATCGCCGTGTTCCGTTTCTTCTTCTTCTTCCTCTACTGTGTTTTCTATTGTTTCCACGTATTCCGCTGATGAGGAGTTGATTTTATAAAGAAGATACTTTGAGGCATCTCCGAAATGTCTGTCTATAAATTCTGTCCCGTTGTCTGTGGCAAAAGCGCCGATTATTTCTTTCATATTGGAGATCTTACAGTGCATATGCACATTTGATCAAGAGGAATTCGGGACAAACCCTTTATACAGATTGCGGGAATCGACAGGGACATAATTTTATTGACATTTGTGCATTTGCACAGTACTATATATTAAAAAGAATATATAGGAGTTGAAAAGATGACTTTAGATACCAATCTGAACCATGTTAAAACAGAAGCTGAATTAAAAGACCTTATCAATAATAATGAATCGGTGATGGTTTGCTGCGGGAGAATGGGACCGATGTGTCTTCCTGTCTACGATGTGATGGAACAGCTTGAAGGTTCCGATGAATACGGCCATGTCGTATTCCGGGATATGCTGTTCGATAATCCCGAAGCGGCTGCCATCCGCGATCTGCCGGAATGCTCTTCCTTCAGAGGACTTCCTTTCACTGTGTATTACAGAAACGGAAAAGTGGTTAAAGCCACATCAAGCATTCAGAATAAAGATCAGGTTACCGGTATTCTCGATGAGGTTTTTGAAAAGTAACCATGAAGAAATATGATGTTATCATCCTGGGTGCCGGCCCTGCGGGGCTGACGGCGGGAATCTATCTATCCAGAGCCAGGCAATCGGTTCTCATCCTCGATAAGGGGACGGTGGGAGGGCAGGTTATTCTGACCCATGCCGTCGCCAATTATCCGGGACTCCCCGAGTTGTCGGGATACAAGCTCGCTTCTGAAATGAAGAAACAGGCTGCTGATTTCGGCTGCGATATCCTCGGGAATACGTCTATCAAGGATTTCAATTTCAAAGGGGAAGAAAAAGTCGTAATCACCGATTCCGGAGAGTACAGCTCCCGGGCTGTCATCCTCGCCGTCGGCGGGCAGCCCCGAAAACTGGGACTGGAGTCGGAGGAAAAATTCCAGGGACGGGGAATTTCCTATTGCGCCACCTGTGACGGCGATTTTTTCACCGATCAGGATATCGTTGTTGTGGGAGGCGGTAACTCGGCGCTGGAAGAAGCTGTTTCGCTGACAACCTATGCCCGGTCCGTAACCATTATCCATCAGTTCGATCATTTTCAGGGCTATCCCCATGCTATCAAGGCGGCCGGGGATAACCCGAAAATACGGTTTATGATGGAATCGGAAATTCTTGAATTCACCGGGGATACAGATCTCACAGGTGTCCGGATTCTGAATAAAAGAGACGGATCGGAACAGCAGCTCGCCGTGACGGGTGCCTTTATCTTTATCGGCTATCAGCCGGGATCAAAACTCTTCGAGAATTGCGTCAGGCTCAATCAGAGAGGAGAGATTCTCGTGGATGAAATGATGGCGACCGATGTTCCGGGAGTTTTTGCCGCCGGTGATGTCCGGCAGAAAAAGTTCCGGCAGATCACGACAGCTGTGAGCGACGGCACGACAGCCGCGCTCGGGGTCATGGATTATCTCGTCGGACCCGATCCGGACAAGGAATAGGGAATATCATCTGTATAAATCCGGGTTGCCTCCGGAGTGTGAATTCATTGAGGCAACCCGGAGGGATACTTAACGGCAGCAGAGGTTCCTGGCAACTGATTCCGCTGCTACGACTATGGGATACATGGTCGGTGCCGCGGTCAGCAGCGGCTGTGTTCCGAACTGGAGAGTCGCCAGATCCATGGCTGACATGCCCTGCTGTATGGCGATTCCCAGAATATTGATCATTTCTCCCGTCGATTTGCCCCCGACGATCTGAGCGCCCATGACCGTTCCGTCACTTTTGGAAAAGATCAGTTTCACCGTAAGGGGAGATTTGTCCGGCAGAGTCCCGGGATGCCGGTCAACAGATGTGAATTTACCAATTTCGATATCGAAGTTCTCCTCATTCGCCGTTGTTTCCGTTATCCCGGCTGCTCCGAGAGCCAGACCTTCAATGGCCGAAGAGAAGATTGAAATATTTCCTTTATTCTTTTTCACAAGTTTCAGTTTGTAAAGATTCATTCCCGCGACCCGGGCATCGAATGTGGCCGTGGAGGCCAGCATCAGCCTGTTGCTTTTTCTTGTAAAGAAATCCTTATGCTCAGCGCAGTCTCCCGCCGCATAGACATCGGCTAGGGATGTACGCTGATATTCGTCAGTCCAGATCGCCCCGTATTGTCCGATGAAGATTCCCGCATCGGAGGCCAGTTTGTTATTGGGCCTGTAGCCGATAGACATGATAACGGCATCGGCCGGAATTTCAGATCCGTTCTGAAATGCAACGGACTTGATTCTTCCCTTTTCACCTTTCAGTTCGGAAACGGTGTGGCCTGTGCGGATATCCATGCCCTGTTCCTTCAGTTTCGAGGCGACCAGTTCTGAGATGTCTTCGTCGAGAGCCATGGGAAGAACCCTGTTCAGCGATTCTACCAGAGTGACGTTTTTCCCTTCCTTGCGGAGTTCATCTCCCACTTCCACCCCTATGAAACCGGCGCCGATTACAACAATGTTCTTCGCATCGGCCAGCGGTTTCATGATGGTTTTCAGGTATTCATAATCTTTGGGAATGGTATAGACGCCGTTCAGATCAGAGCCTTTAATCGGCGGTACGAATGGTGTGGAGCCTGTAGCCAGGATCAGTTTATCATAAGATACTACATGGTCTGTAGTTCGGATTTTTTTTTCTTTCACATCGAGAGACAGAGCTTCTTCTATTAAAAAATCCACTCCCAACTGTTTTATGGGATCGATTCCCATTTTGTTTTCATCGATATTGTTCAGAGTTGAAAAAATATAAGGGATCCCGCAGGGTACCAGCGATATCTCTTCCTTTCTGATGACCAGGACGCTTTTTTCCTTGTGGGCGAGCTTTGCCGTTTTCGCCGCAATGAGCCCGGCAGCGGATCCTCCGATTACAACAACATCATAATTCATTTCACATACTCCTTACCGCATTATACGGTTCAATAAATTCCTGAATCCACTTTATTGTGCATATGCAAATTAATCAATCCGTAAAAAGGGGGAATCATAAAACCCGGATGTATAGGAATATATCTATATAGAATTATTTTTTTTACAAAAATCAGTATATGTCTTATAATCTAACAATAGAAAAATTTTATGGAGGCACTATGTCTGTAAGGAAAGTAAAACCGGTACCCTCGGATCTGGATATCGCCCAGGCGGCGGAAGTTCAGCCTATTCTCGAAATCGCCGAATCGATCGGCATTGCCAAGGATGATATTATACTCTATGGCCCTTATAAGGGAAAGGTAAAGCTCGATGCGATCAAACACGCACCGGCAGGGAAGAAAGCCAAATACATTGATGTTACAGCCATCACTCCTACACCGCTTGGAGAAGGAAAGTCCACGACCACAGTCGGACTGACCGAAGGATTGGGATATCTCGGTAAAAAAGCGGCTTGTGCCATCAGACAGCCTTCCATGGGACCGACTTTCGGAATCAAGGGCGGAGCGGCCGGAGGCGGGTACAGCCAGGTCATTCCCATGGAGGACTTCAACCTTCATCTGACCGGTGACCTCCATGCCATCACAGCGGCCCACAACCTGACCGCCGCAGCTATCGACGCCAGAATCTATCACGAAAGCCGCTGGAGCGATTCCTTTCTGGAAAAACAGGGCTTGAAAAGACTCAATATCGATCCCGATAACGTCTCCTGGAGACGGGTTGTCGATATCAACGACCGATCGCTCAGAAATATCATTATCGGTATGGGAGAGAAAGCCGACGGCGTTCTCCGGGAAACAGGCTTCGACATAACCGTAGCCAGCGAAATCATGGCCATTCTGGCTCTGGCCAGCGATCTGAAGGATATGCGCGAGAGAATCGGTAGGATGATCGTCGCCTACAACACAAAGGGCGAGCCCATTACAGCGGAAGATATCGGCACGGCCGGAGCCATGACCGTTCTGATGAAAGACGCCATTATGCCCAACCTGATGCAGACTCTCGAGGGACAGCCCGCATTCGTCCATGCCGGTCCCTTTGCCAATATCGCCCATGGAAACAGTTCCATTATCGCCGATAAAGTGGCTTCGGGCTATGTCGATTACCTCGTTACCGAATCGGGATTCGGTGCCGATATCGGTATGGAGAAATTCTTCAATATCAAATGCCGCAACTCCGGCATGATCCCCGACGCTGTCGTTCTCGTGGCGACTGTCAGAGCCTTGAAAATGCACGGAGGCGGACCGAAGGTAACTCCCGGAAGAGACCTTGACCCCGTGTATAAAGAGGAAAATCTCGAACTGGTGGAGAAAGGCTGTGACAATCTTATGGCCCACATCAAAAATGCCAGGCGCTTCGGAATCCCCGTTGTCGTGGCTATCAATACATTCCCGACCGATACGGCGGCGGAGCAGGAAATCGTCCGGAAAAAAGCTGTTGAAGCCGGGGCCTTTGATGCCGTCATCGCCAACCACTGGGCTGACGGAGGAGAAGGGGCGGCCGATCTGGCGGAAGCGGTTATCAAAGCCTGTGAAGAGCCTTCAAATTTCGAATATCTGTACGATCTGGAAAAATCCATTAAAGATAAAATCGAAGTTCTGGCGAAAGAGATGTACGGCGCCGACGGTGTCGAGTATTCCGCTGAAGCCAACAGGAAGATCAAGCAGTTCACCGATCTCGGATACGGTGATCTTCCCATCTGTATGGCGAAAACCCACCTGTCCCTTTCTCATGATCCGCTGTTGAAAGGAGCTCCGAAGGGATTTACCTTTCCCATTACGGATATCCGCCTGAGTGCCGGTGCGGGATTCCTCTATCCGCTGGCCGGCGATGTGAGAACCATGCCCGGACTGGGAACCAAACCGGCTTATATGAGCATCGATATCGATCCGGAGACCGGAAAGGTTACGGGACTGTTCTGATAGGTAAGAGCAGATTCGAGCTCCAGGAAAAAAGGATCCCCGCCGGGGTCCTTTTTTTCAGCTCAGTGGTATAATCATTTCCAGTGTAAACGGGGCTCCATTCCCGCCTCTGTGCCATATGATATACCCTCCCAGAATCTCCAGGCGTTCTCTAATACCGGTTAACCCCATACCCGGCTTGATAAAATCCGGATTAACTCCGTCGTTTTCAATTGCGAGCAAAAGTTCTTTATCTTTTGCCTCTGCCCTTATCGTAACTGAAGCGGCCTCACCGTGTCTTACCGCATTGGATACCGCTTCCTGTATGATTCGGTATATATGTTCCTTTTGAGACCATTCCAGAGTTATAGTCTCAGATGCTGTTTTTTTTAAACGGACCGGAATCCTGAATGTCTCCTCCATGGCGGACGCAGTTTCTCCGAGAAAGGGAAATAACAGAAATCTCATGGGAAAATTGCGTTTGCTGTCGGCAAGGTTTCTTATTTCATCAATGGCTGAGCTTAAGAGGGAATGAATGTGATTGAGGATCTCATCTTTTACCTTTTCGCTGTCTCTTTTTTTCATGATCTGATTAATCAGCATTTTACTCAAGGCCAGATTCTGTGATATGCCGTCATGGAGTGTCCGGGCCAATTCTTTTTGAGTCTGATCTATATAGAAGTCCAATTCCTTCTGCCGGGTTTCCTTCCGGAGGAGAACTTCCAGGGGGAGAGAAAGCATTTCGGAAAAAAAACGTACGGTGTTAAAAGAGGTGTCTGAAAAGATCTTTTTCTGGCGAAAATAGAATGCCGTCATACCTACCAGTTTTTGAAAATAATAAACAGGTGCTGCAATTAATGTCTTAAACCCGGATTCTCCGGGCAGATCTTCAAAAACAACAGGAAAAATGCTGCCGATGAGCATCTGAAACAGCTTTTCTGAAGACAGCGTATATTCCTGCTCATCGTCAGGATAGGATCGGATGATTTCGCAGCGACCATTCCTGTAAAGATAAATTTCGCTTTGATCGAAATTGAGCATTTCCCTGAGTTCTTCCAGACTTTCGGACGTGCCGCCGAACTCCAGGGCGGCACGACCCGCTTTTTCCAGATGGATTCCCCTGACCTGAAGATCCCTGAGTTCTTTTTCCGATGTAATATCCCTGTCAAATCCGAATATTTTTTCCACTCTGTCATCAGATGATCTGGATATGACCGTAGCCAGAGTCAGAATCCAGTGCCAGTTCCCCTCTCTGTCGGCAATGCGGTATTCGACGAAGAGATTTTCGTCTTTCCCCTGATGGAGCCTTTTTAATCCCTGAAGGTACGATTCCAGGTCGTCGGAATGAATCTTTCCTACGAAGCGGTTATTCATCATGTCTTCACCGGAGAGCCCGATATTCCGGAGAGGCTTGCTCAGGGAAGAATATTTATTAATAAAATCGGCCGCAAAAAAACCGGATTCATAGAGATTCCTGTTTGTCTTTTCGCCATAGAGGATTTCGAGAAAGTCGGTAATCCTGTCATGCATCTGGCATTTCCTCACCGGCGGCAAAACGGAGTAATGACAATTTGTCCTTGATACCGAGTTTCCTGTAGATGCTGGATTTGTGATTTTCCACTGTTTTCTGACTGATGCAGAGTTTTATCGCAATGTCGTTAATTCCCTCTTCTTTTATCAGCTGTTCATAGATTTGCTGTTCTCTGGGAGAGAGAATTCCGGGAGCATCTCCGGTGCTGATCCTCTTCCCTCTGAAACGGATCATTTTTTTTATCATTATCTGATCAATATAGATCATTCCCTTCGAAAGATTCGTCAGACAGTTCTCCAATTCCATCAGGCCGGAGTTTTTGGTCACGAACCCGGTCAGCCCCAGGGAGAAGAGTTTATAGAGAACCGATAATTCCTCGTTGATGGTCAGGCAGACTGTTTTGACCGGAATCTTTTCTCTGTTAACGTGGGAGAGAATATCTATTCCGGAACCGTCGGTCAGTGTCAGATCGAATATAAGTATGTCCAGATCAAGAGAATCGAGTGCATTGATTGCATCGTTAACAGAGCCGCCATAATGCAGAGTGGAGCAGAGGGGCAGCTTTTCTATCAGACTGCCCGCTCCCTCTCGAAAAATCTTATGATCATCTATGAAGAGAATGTTCAATAATGACTCCGCTAATTTTATTTTTATAGTAAATTATACAGAGATTATAGAATCCCATCGCCGTTAGTACTATTCTTTTTTTGTCCTGATTATTGTCCGGATCGGGAATAAATCCCGGGAGGATGTGCCGCAGCAAAATACAGCACTTAAAGTACAGCTCAGACTGCAAAGAGGCAAGCTATGATATGGGTCAGGGCTTTTGCACTCAGGATTCTGCTTCATCGGTTTTGTCGGGAACAACTTCCCAGAATCCTTCATAATACATATCGTTGAATTTCCAGTAGATATCGGAATCCTTCATGTTCTTATTGGCGGAGATATAGTCCCAGACATTCTTGCCCGCGCTGTCATAGGCTTTCAGATCGGCACCGCTCTCGAAAAGAAGTTCCACATTTTCCGGATTATAGCCGGCAGCTGCCAGCATAATCAGGGTGCGGCCGTCACCGTCCCGCTTTGCGCGGCTCACCCCGAGATCGAACAGGTAGGCGAAAACTCCGGGATCTTCATTGAGTTCCGCCGCCACCATGATGGCTGTCCGCCCCGTACTGTCTCTTTTTTCGGGATCGGATCCGCCTCTGATCAGAGCTTCGGTAATACCGGTGTAGCTGTTCCTGGCGGCAGCATACATGAGCGCTGTAAAACCGGTATCGCTGTTCCTCTGCGATACATCGGCCCCGTATTCTATGAGCATATCAATGATTTCGCCCTGAATGCTCCAGCTGGCTGCTGTCATAAGTACAGAGTAGCCTCTGGAATCGACCGCGTTTACATTTGCGCCCTTTTGGAGAAGCATTTTTGCAATATCGGTATTCCGGTTCATGGCAACGGCAAACATAATGGGGGTCCAGTTGTTTCCGGCTCTGAAATTAATCTCCGGTCCCTTATCGAGGAGCTTGGAGATAACTTCAATATCTTCTGTCAGGCCGGCGGCATAAGTAAGCGCCGTGTATCCAAGAGAATCGACTCTGTTCACATCGGACCCGGATTCTAGCTCTTTTTCAAGCTGATCGGCTTTTACGTTTTTCCAGTAATTCTGATCGTGCGGCCAGGACGGTGTTTCCGAGGCTACAAGCAGAGATAGAGACAGGATTATAAATAGTATGGAGAGAAACAGTTTCTTCATATGGTTACTATACACTGAAGATCGGTGAGCGTCTAATTCTCCTTCTGATTATAACACGCCTCAATGTAACTGTTGAAAACCTCTAAAAAAGCAGGGTATCTTTTTAGAAAATCTTTTGAAAAATAAACCATCAGAGGTTTATCCAGATTATGGAAAACTTGAATTTTGTCTTCCCCAAGATTTTTTTTAATTATATTCTCCATTACCTGGCTGTTGGCAAGAACCGCATCGACCCTGCCTGCCAGCAGCATCTGATATAATAATTCCGTGGTATGGGGTACCGCTGTTACATTATATTCCTGAGAGATCATCCATTTGAGCATGTTCGATCCGAAAAATCCTCCGACTCTGGCTTTTTGTCTGAATTCGGGATCATCGGGGTTCAGGGGATTCTCTTTCAGCAGATACCAGTTCCAGTCCTGTTCTGCAATGATGCCGGACTTAACAGCGAAACTGTCTCTTTCGAGATTTTGGGAAGCGGCGAAAAATCCGTCCGCTTCTCCTGTTTGAACCATGTGCTGGGCTCTTTCCCATGGTACAACATGAATTTCAAGCTCAATGTCCATTTTTTCAAAAATGCATCGGACCCGGTCGACAGCAATTCCCCGGAATTGCTGTCCCGCCACAAGCGGTTGATCAGTCATTCCTTCCGGATAACTTCCGTATGGATCTAGGTTATGTGTTGAAAGAACAACTTTCTCCTGTGCTGTTAAGGAAAACACCGAGTAAAGCAGAAAGAAAACCGGTATTGAATTTTTCAAGAGTTTCATCCTTTCATGACCATATCCTGTAATTATAGGTTCAAAAAAAAAATCTGTCTAATTCTCCCTCTTCACCCTTACAGGGCACTTCTCCGGCTCAGTAAACCATCTGCAGGGACTGCACCCGATGCACAGCTCAATCTCATCTCCTTTCCCGGAAACTGTCTTTTCAGCCCATTTGGGATCGCAGAGAATGGCTTTGCCCACGGCGACCATATCGGTCAATCCGGTCTCCACAGCCAGTTGAGCTTCTTCTGCTTTTTTTATGCCGCCTACGCCGATTACGGTTAAACCTGTAGCCTTTTTCACATAGGCGCTGATATTGAACAGGGGGGAGAACCTGTCATCCTCCAGCACATCAAGCTTCGGAATACTATGGGCGCTCGATATATGGATAACCCGAATACCCATGGCTTTAAGCTTTTCAGCTGTATCAATCCCTTCTTCCAGTGTAAGCCCGTCTTTTTCAGCGGCTCCCAGGCGGATGGATACAACGGCCCGGCCTTCTACGGCTTTTTCCACCAGAGAGTATAATTCCAGGACGAATCTCTGTCTGTTCGAGAGCGAACCGCCGTATCCGTCAGTCCGCTTATTGGTTATGGGAGAGAGAAACTGGGTTCCCAGGTACCCGTGGGCTCCGTGCAATTCTATATATCTGTAACCGGCTTCCACAGCCCTTTGCGCCGCGTTGGCAAAATCGCGCTGGATTCTGTGAATATCCTCCACAGTCAATTCGCGGCATTCCTTTCCCTCTTTCACCCCGCTCTTGGACGGAACGAGGGGGAGCAGTCCGTAATTTGTTTTAAGAGTGGATTTTCCTCCGGCATGGTGAATCTGAATCCCGGGAACGGAACCGTTTTTTTCAATCAGAGCAGCCAGTTCTTTGTGCCCGTCTATCTGATTATCGTCGAAAAGCCCCAGCTGTGTTTCCGACAATCTTCCTTCGGGAGAAACGGTGGTCGCTTCGACAATCATCAGGCCGGGCCCTTTCCTGTCTCCGTAGTGCTTCAGATGTTTTTCATTCACTTTTCCGCTTTCGTCGGAAAACCAGGTGGCGAGAGGCGCCATAACTATGCGGTTGGGAATCTTCAACCCGTTTATTTCCATTGGTGTGAGTAAGCTGTTCATAGCAACAGAATAAAAGTTTTATCTTCTATCGTCCAGAATAAATCAGTCTTTATTCCGGAAAACCATCAGGGCGCCCATGGCTTTGGGAAATCCCGCTGAAGGAGCCACTAGCAGTATGGCGTGTTCAATCTCTTCAGGGGTACAGCCGGCTGTCAGGGCCTTTTCTATATGGGTATGGAGGGCGAAATCGTACTGAGAGGCTGCGGAAACGGCTATTTTGATGAGCCATCGGGTCTTTTCGTCTAGGGGGCCGCCTTTCTCGTGAAGGAGCTGGCCGAAATGATCATATGCTTCGGCTATCTCTCTGTGTTTATCTCTGAAATAACGGAAATTCTCTTCTTTTATCTTCTCTTTCTTTTTCATGGGGACCTGCCTTTTCTTACAGTATGAAACAGGTCCCCGCTCTTCGCTACTTAATATGTGAGAATTTATGGATTGTCCTATGCCTGTAAACCTCTCCGGGATTCAGAATAATCGAGGGGAATTCCGGTTTATTGACCGAATCGGGATACATCTGCGTTTCCAGGCAGAAGGCGTAATGGGTATCGAATCCCTTATTTTTCAGCCCGCCCAGGAAATTGCCGCTGTAGAACTGAACGCCCGGCTCCGTGGTCAGGATCTCCATAGCGCGGCCGCTCTCCCTGTGCTCCACATAGATCCTGTTTTCAGGCTCTTCCTTTTTTCTGTCCGAAAGATTGAAGTTGTGGTCGAAGCCGCCGGATTTCTCCAGATCCGGACCGATCTGTTTTAAAGTCCGGAAATCAAAGGGCGTTCCCCCGACTTTCCGGATTTCACCGGTAGGTATCGAGACTTCATCGACGGGGAGATAGCTCTCCGCTTCAATCTGAAGATAGTGATTGTGGATGGTCTCTCCCTTTTTGCCGCTGAGGTTCCAGTAGGCGTGGTTCGTCAGGTTTACGGGAGTCCGTTTATCGGTTACAGCCCTGTAGTCCATAATCAGTTCATTATTCACTGTCAGCCAGTAGGTGACTTCCACTTTCAGGTTCCCGGGGTAGTTCTCCTCTCCGTCGCGGCTGAGATAGGTGCAGCGGACCCCCGCTTGTTCCGCTTCTTCCAGGGGTTCCAGGTTCCAGATCACTTTATCATAGCCAACGGCTCCGCCGTGGAGATGATTGCATCCCTGATCGTTGACCGATAATCTGTATTCCCTGCCGTCGAGCACATAGGCCGCCTGTCCGATTCTGTTGCCCACGCGGCCGATGGTCGCGCCGATAAAGGCATCCTGTTCCTCGTAATCCCCGACAGTCCCGAAGCCGAGCAGGCATTCTCCGGAGATTCCCCTTCTGTCCGGCGCCTTCAGAGATATAAGCGTTGCTCCGTAACTGATAAGAGACATTTCCAGTCCTTTCCCGTTGTCTATGCGCAGGCCTTCGACAGTTTCTCCCTTTTTTGTTGTTCCAAAATCAAATTTCTCAACCTTCATCTCTTCATCCTCTCCAGAAATTTACTATCCTATCATTCATCTGCTCTTCGTTCCGGCAGTATGCTATATGGCTCCAGTAAGGGGGGTAGAGCTTTCTCGTATCGCTCCAGCCGTAGCGGCTGTCGATCAGCAGAATCAGTCCTCTGTCCTCTTCGCTCCTGATCACCCGACCCGCCGCCTGCAGTACTTTATTGAATCCCGGCAGTCTGTAGGCGTAGTCGAATCCCTTTGTCCCTCTCTCCTCATAATATTTTTTATAGAGATCTCTTTCAACCGACAATCCGGGAAGTCCCGGGCCGACTATCATCACTCCGATCAGTTTTTCGCCTTTCAGATCAATGCCCTCCCCGAAAATCCCTCCCATAACAGCGAAAGCCAGGAGACTGTCCCATTCATCTTCAGAAAAACGGTCCAGAAAGGAGCTCCGGTCCTCCTCGGACATACCGCTTTCCTGCCTGTGGATTTTCCTGTCGGGAAAGTGAAGGCCGAAATAATCAAAGGCCTGTTCCATGTAGGAGTAGGAGGGAAAGAACACGAGATAATTCCCCTCTTTAGCCGCGAAGGCGCTTTCTATGGCCCGGCAGAGATCGGGAAGCGACTCATGGCGCTTGCTGTACCGCGTTTCAATATCAGTCCTGATGCATACGGCGCAGTTTTCAGCCGGGAATGGGGAGGAGAGGGTGATAAAAGGAATCTCCTCCTCTCCGAACAAGGTACGGCAGAAATATTCCGAGGGAATCAGCGTGGCTGAAAAGAGAGCGGAACTGCGGAACTGTTTGAACATTTTTTCAAGGAGAGGAGCCGGATCCATATTGAGGAGCGACAGCTTTAATCCCTTCTCGCCTATTCTCCTGATCAGAACCCTGTGCTGCTCACCGGCCAGTTCGCTGATGCGGTAGAAACGTCTCAGCTCAAAGGTCAGGTCCAGGACAATCTGCCCCGCATCGGTCGCATCGGATTCCTCGAGGAACAGTCCGACGGCTCTGCGGAGCTCTTCGGGCAAAGCCTCCCTTTCATCCCATTGCCGGTTTTTCTCTTTCAGATTCTTCATTTCCCCGAGGAGAATCCTGTTGATCTTCTCAAGCCGGCGGGCCAGTACGGGATGAATGGATTTAATCTCCCGTTTCACGTCCAGGATCTCTTTTTTGCTGAGAGATGCGCTGAACATATCCCGGCTCCGGTCCGGCAGGTTGTGGGCTTCGTCGGCCAGAAGGAGGTAGTCCTCCCCCCTTCCGAACTGAAAATAGCGTTTGAGTCTGACCAGAGGATCGAAGATGTAATTGTAATCGCAGATCAGCAGATCCGAAACGAGGGAGATGTCGAGAGAGAGCTCGAAGGGACACAGATGATGCTCCATCGCCAGAGATTCCACTTTATCCCGGTTGAAAAGCACCGCATCGTCCAGCGTTTCCAGAACTTGCGACAGTTTTCCGTAATAGTTCTCCGCCCAGGGGCACTCGTCGGGCGAGCATCTGCTTCCGGGACTGAAACAGATTTTCTGTTTGGCCGTGAGCGAAACGGCGCGGCATTTCATTCCAGTTCCGAGCAGCGCTTCAAACGCCTCTTCGGCGGCGAGCCGTCCCGGTGTACGGGCTGTGGCGTAGAAAATCCTGTCACCGAGATTTTCCCCCAGGGCCTTGAAGGCGGGGAAAAGGGCTCCCATGGTCTTACCCGTCCCTGTGGGCGCTTCCACCATCAAGGTCCGTTTCTCCCTGATGGCTCTGTAAACGGCTACGGACATCTCTCTCTGCGGTCCTCTGAAATCTCCGTAGGGAAACTCAGCGCTCCGTATCGATTCATTTCTGAACCGGTTCCGTTCAACCGTCTGGCTCCATAAAAAAAGATAGGAGGAAGTCAGTCCCTCTATGAAAGGTGCTGATTGTTCCATACTCACAGTCCGGGAGAAAATCTTTTCCTCTCCCGAGGTCATGTGATAGTAGGTCAGTTGAATGTCCGCGCTTTCAATTTCCTGTTCCCTGCAGTAAAGCCAGGCGTAGGACAGGAGCTGCTGTCTGTGCTCCGGAGGTGTTTCCTCCCAGGATGACGGAAATGTATCGGTAACGGTTTTAATCTCTTCAATAAGAGGTCTTTCCCGCAAATCCGAAGAGGGAAACAAGCCGTCCATTCTGCCGTCGACCACTAATACCAGTTCGCCGGACCTGAACTCACCGGAGACTTTGACTTCTTTCTGATAATCATCGCCTCTCGATTCCTGGACGATTCTATGCCCTTTCGTTCCCTCGACGGCCCGCCGGTTGGACCAGGATTCCGAAACCAGATCGCCGGCGAGGTTGACGGCGGCGATCAGTTCTCTTACCGATATGTGCCGGGGAGCGGTCAGTCCCATGAGAGCCTGTGGAGCTTCCCTTCTTTCTGCAGAAAATCAAATCCGCACTGCCGCATCACTTCGTAAGCCATGATGGCCACGGAATTGGAGAGATTGAGAGACCGGGCTTCGCCTATCATGGGGATGCGGACGCAGTTCTCCCTGTGCCTGACGAGCAGTTCCTCGGGAAGCCCCTTCGACTCTTTGCCGAATATCAGGAATACCGATTCATGGGAGGGGTAGGGGGGGGTGTCATAGGTCTGTTCCGCTTTCGTCGTGGCGAAAATATGAAGCCCTCCGGGATTTCTGAGAAAAAAATGATCCAGATCGTCGTAGTAATGGATGTCCAGCAAATGCCAGTAATCGAGACCGGCCCGGCGGACCGATTTTTCATCGACGGAAAAACCGAGAGGCCTGATGAGGTGAAGGGAGGCTCCCGTGGCGCTGCAGGTCCGGGCGATATTCCCCGTATTCTGGGGTATCTCCGGTTCGTGGAGGACGATATTCAGATGCAAAACGCTACTCCGGAAGAGGCCTGTTCTGATGGCTCTGAACTTTCTGGACATTCATGACCGCCGGAATGGACCGTATGCTTTTGGAAACTTTTTTCTCATCTTCCATCTTCTCCAGCTCGACGGTGAAAAACCCCAGGAGGTCGCCTCTCTCCGTTTCATCGAGAGACCCGGAGATAAGGTGTCCGCGGTTTTTCCTGATGGCTCCTTCTATTTCGGAGAACAGGTCGTTGCGGTACTTGGAATGGATGCGGAAGCGCTGGGTGAATTTGGTCGAGACGGTCTCCCACTCGACATGGATTTTCCGCTCATCGAATTCCTTTATGTTTTTCAGATTGGAACAGCTCGCCTTATGGACGATGATGCCGCGGCCCCGGGACACGAAACCGATGATTTCATCACCGGTCGTGGGATTACAGCACTGAGCCAGATGGATCATGAGGTTTCTTTCATTGTCGATCGTGATACCGACTTTGGATTTGTCCAGTACCTTGTTCTGAAAAATATGGGAGTATTCCTCGCCTTCTTTTTTCTGTTCATCCGTATCTTTGGCAGGTGCCGGAGGGGCCCCGTCCTTTTTATGGGCGACGATATTTCTGTCTATGAAGATACCCGTTTCGTTTTTGTTGAGCCAGTGCCGAATCTTCGATCTCGCCTTGTAGGTTTTAACGTAACGGAGCCAGTTCAGATGGGGGTGGGCCGAAGGGCTTGTCATGACCGATATGGTCTGGGTGTTTCTCAGCGGTTTGGTCAGGGGGATAATCGCCCCGTCCGCTTTGGCGCCCATGCAGTGATGCCCCACATCGGTGTGGATCCGGTAGGCGAAGTCGATGGCTGTCGATCCCTTGGGGAGCTCGATGCTGTCGCCTTTCGGCGTAAAAACGTATATGGAGTCTTCCAGCAGCTCTTTTTTTATGGAGTTCATAAATTCGCCGGAGTCCAGTTTCTGTTCGTTCCAGTTCTTCAGCTGATTGACGAAATTGATCTCCGAAGGCTTTCCCGATTCGGCGGTTTTCCCTTCCTTGTACAGCCAGTGGGCGGCGATTCCATACTCCGCCGTTTTATTCATATCAAAGGTGCGGATCTGGATCTCCAGAGGCTTGCCGCCGTAGCCCATGACAGAGGTGTGGAGACTTCTGTAATGATTTTCCTTGGGCATGGCGATATAGTCTTTAAATCGCCCCGCCAGCGGTGTCCACAGATGGTGGACGATTCCCAGAAGCGTGTAACATTCAACCGTGTCATTGCAGAGGATCCGTATGCCCAGGAAATCGTATATCTCGCTCAGGTCCTTCCCTTTGGTTTTCATCTTTCTGTAAATGGAGTAGAAGTGCTTGGCTCTCGTCTGGACTTTGATCTGGATTTTCTGCTTGGAAGCTTCGCGGTAGATGTCTTCCTCGATGTGCTTTAGAAAATCGGACCGGGCTTCCTTTTTATGATCGATAAAATCTTTGATCTGATAATAGACATCGGGAGAGGTGAACTTGAGGCTCAGATCCTCCAGTTCCGACTTCAGGGAATAAATACCCAGTTTGCCCGCGATAGGGGCATAAATGTCGAGGCATTCCCTGGCTATGCGCTTCTGCTTGTCCTCGGGCATATACTGGAGCGTGCTCATGTTATGGCGCTTGTCCGCCAGTTTTATCAGGATGACGCGAATGTCCTTTACCATGGCGAAGAACATCTTCCTTATGGTTTCCGATTCCTGGACATTGCGGTTTTTCGCATTGACGATATTGATTTTGGTGACGCCGTTGACCAGCTTTTCCACTTCGGGACCGAAGATTTCCTTCAGTTCCGCCCGGGTGATGCTCGTGTCTTCCAGAACGTCATGAAGGAGTCCCGCCTGAACAGTGTGCTGATCCAGGTAGAGGCCGGCCAGAATTTCTGCGACCCGTATGGGATGGATGATATAGGGCTCGCCGCTGCGGCGCTTCTGTCCTACGTGCTGCTGCTCCGACCACCGGGCGGCGCGGACGACCTCGTCCTGCTGCTCCGTCGTCATATAGGAGACCTTGTCTCTGAGAAGCTGTATTTCCCTGTCGATATCGTCGACTGTGACCAGTTTGCTTTCAGACATCAACGGGCCCTTTTCTGCCGCGGATAACCCTGTCGAGTCCCGGCAGATCCTTCAGTACAACGATATCCTCAAATCCTGCGCGCTCCATACAGACCTTCATACTTTCCATCTGGGCGGGATGCGCTTCTATGAGAAGGTAGCCGCCCTCATTCAGATAACCCGGTGCTGCCCCGATTATCATCCGTATCAGATCGAGACCGTCCTCTCCGCCGTCAAGGGCGAGCGCGGGCTCCTTCCATCCCTCATCCATCCTCTCATCCGTCTCACCGGTCGTGAGATAGGGGGGATTGGTGACGATAATATCAAAAGTGCCCTCGATTTTTTCAAAAAGAGAGCTTTTTGTAAACTTAATACTCCCGTCGGCCAATGTACAGTTATTTATGGAAAAAACCTTTTCGGCGACAGAAGAAATATCCGATGCGCTGACATTGAGCGTCGGGTCGGTATTTTTGAGCGAAACGGCGATACAACCCGTTCCGGTGCACAAATCGAGCACATCTTTCAGGGAATGGTCCGCTTCCGTCAGAGATAGTGCCGTCTCCACCAGCAGCTCTGTATCGGGCCGGGGACAGAGCACGCCCTCCTCCACTCGAAAGGGGAGGCCGAAAAACTCTTTTGAACCCGTCAGATAGGCGACGGGGTGATGATCCAGACGCATCCCTATGAGTTTTCTGAACATATTCAGAGCCTCGCCGGGCACCTCATCGGGAAAAGAGGCATAGAGTTTTTCTCTTGTCATTTTCAGGCAGTGGCAGAGCAGAAGCGAGCTGTCGAGACGGGCCGTCTCAATATCCGCTTCGTTCAGTCTGCCGGAGCCCTCATTCAGAACGTCCCGTACTGTCATTCACCCTTTTGAAGCGCTTCTTCCTGAGCGCTCATCTTAAGGGCATCGATAATCTCGCCGATGTTCCCCTGCATTATCGTATCCAGCTTGTAGAGAGTCAGGTTGATCCTGTGATCGGTACAGCGCCCCTGGGGGAAGTTGTAGGTTCTGATTCTCTCGGAACGGTCGCCCGAACCGACCTGGCTCTTTCTGTCGGCGGCCCGTTCGGCATTCTTTTTCTGCTCTTCCATCTCCAGCAGCCTGGACCGGAGGACCCTGAGGGCTTTGGCCTTGTTTTTGATCTGGGACTTCTCATCCTGCTGGGACACGACCAGCCCCGTGGGAAGGTGGGTAATTCTTACGGCCGAGTCCGTCGTGTTGACGCTCTGCCCGCCGGGTCCCGATGAGCGGAATACATCGATCTTCAGATCTTCAGTCCTGATTTCGATATCGGTTTCCTCCGCTTCAGGGAGAACCGCGACGGTTGCGGCCGAGGTCTGGATACGGCCGCCCGATTCGGTAATGGGAATTCTCTGAACGCGATGGCCGCCGCTTTCATAGCGGAGATCCCCGTAAACCCCTTTTCCGTTGATGGAGAAGACAATTTCCTTGAAACCGCCCAGCTCAATCTCGCTGGAGCTCATCACTTCGATTTTCCAGCCCTTCGTTTCGGCATACCGGCTGTACATCCGGTAGAGGTCCGCGGCGAAAAGCGCCGCTTCGTCCCCGCCGGTTCCGGCGCGGATCTCCATAATGATATTTTTGCCGTCGAGAGGGTCTTTGGGGACCAGGAGAAGTTTGATTTTTCCTTCCATGTCTTCAGCCGAACGCTCCAGTTCCTTTATCTCTTCTTTGGCCATTTCCTTCATTTCGGGATCGGTCTCTTCGGCGATCATATCCCTGGCGTCGGCCAGCTCTTCGGTCATCTTTTTATATTCGAGATAGGCATTATCGATATCTTTCAGATCGGAGTACTCCATCATCAGCTCTTTGTAGCGCTTCTGATTGCTGATGACATCGGGATCGGATATCATTTTTTCCACTTCGCTGTAGCGGTGGTGCAGTTTTTCCAGTTTATCCAGCATTTAATACTCCTCTTGTTAAGGTGTACATTTATATCAGAAATGATAAAAAAAAACAATTTGTAAAAATGGTATTGTTTTTTTACTATACTGTGTTAATTTCAATAAATATGGCTAATATTCGCGATTTTGCTCAGTGCAGTAAGTGTAAATACTTTGTAGAGGATGATGAGTCTCTGAAAACAGTTATCGAGTACTGCATTATCCTCGGTGCCAAATTAAATACGAGCGGTCATTGCGAAGAGTTCGTCGCGTTGGAAAAGGATGCCGACGCCGAACTGGTGGGTTGATATTTTCCGTTTTTTCTACTGAAACTGTTACTTCTTAAATATATTTTCCAGTTAACCGGATCATTTCATATGGATAAGCATGGTGATTATAAAAATCTGTTCTCAGGGGCAGATCCTCGCCGTGAAGATATAAGGGATGAAAAGACAAGCTTTGATTGTTAAGCCCGGCCATGCAACCTGGAGCAGAAGGAACCGCCGGCCCCCATGAAAGATCCTATTTGCGGTCATACCTTTTCTTCGCCGCTCTGGTGGGAAACAGCTTCGCGAAAATTTCCTGCTGGTGCTTCAGTATTCTGTCGGAACAGCGGGAGCAGATATCTTTTTCCAGCCCTTCTCCCAGATTGAAATGATGGAGGAACGCATCGTAATTCCTTATTGCGGCGCCGCATAGAGCGCAGTTCTTTTCATTCATGATCACATGACGATGGTCTGCTGGGTGCTCGGCGATCCCCCTCCGCCCTGGGGAGCTTTAAGGGCCGCTTTGCTCTGATGATCCTTCAGGACCTGGCGGAAGAGCCCGAAGAAGGAGCCGCAGGTCCCGCCTATGATATGGGAGATCTGCGAAATATCATCGTATTTGAAGGCGGCGAAAATCTCCCTCGCCATATAGAGCGATATGATGACCAGGAAGGTGAGGGGGATTTCCCCTTTGCGGATGTTGGTGAAGGAGGAGAGGACGATCATCATAAAGACGAGGCCGCTCGAACCGACCAGTTCCGTGGGAAAGAAAAAAGCATTGATAAAGCCGTTGACCACAGAGGTGACGAACATCATGAAAACCAGGCTTCTCGACCCGAAGCGCTCCTCCAGAATCGGTCCGAGCAGAAGGATCAGGGTCATATTGCTGAGCAGATGGTCCCAGCCGATATGCCCGAAGGTGTAGCTGAATACCCTGGTGTAGGCCGGGATATTATCATAGCGGAAGGTCGTCGAGCCTTCCGCCGTAAAGAGCCCGTCTATGAGTCCCGGCACGAGATACTGGTCCGCTGCCACGACAGCTGTGCATATGAGCGCGAAAGTGAGAGTCACCGGCGCGTTGTACTTTAATTTCATGGAATAACCTCAATTATTATTTCGGCCTATGATACCCTGCAGATTAGGTATTATCACCTCTTAATTTTCTGTCGATGGTGAAAAAGAGAGGTTTTTATGTTTACCGTACTGGAAAAAAACAAAAAGACATTCCTGCTTGTGCAGAAATACATCAGCCAGCTGACCGAAAACACCTGTACCTGTATCAATCTGGACAATCATATACAGATGGAGGAGATCCACCTGTGGCTGGAGAGCCTGGCTTCCGATGACCGCGATACCGAAGCCGTTTCACAATGGATCCGCGAGAACGGAAAATCCTTCCGCGATTATCTGAATACGGTCAAACTGATTTATACGATCTGGTTCTGTACGGGCGATCATTCCCGGCCTCTCAGCTGGGAGGATTTCTGCCTCATCGGCGATAACCTGAATATTTTAAAAAATACTTGTCTCGACAGTATTTACTAATCGTGTTACTACTGAAAACATGAGTGTAAAACGTGTCATGTTCGTCTGTCTGGGAAACATCTGCCGGTCCCCCCTGGCCCATGCTGTTTTTCAGGAAATCGTCAATGAAAGAGAACTTTCCGACGGCTATGAAGTCCAGTCTTCGGGAACCTGCGCCTACCACGTCGGCGAGCCGTCGGACAGCCGGATGAAACAAACGGCTCTGGATCACGGTGTGAAGATCAAACACCGGGCCAGGCAGATTTTCCGCTGCGATCTCGAGGATTACGACTACATATTCGCCATGGATCACAACAACTACAGCAATCTCAGGCGCCTGACCGCCAATGAAGGGCTTCTGGCCAGGATCAGAATGTTCCGGGACTATGATCCCGAAGGGCCCGGCGATGTTCCCGATCCCTATTACGGCGGACAGGAAGGGTTCGAAACCGTCTTCTCCATCGTCAAGCGGACCTGCGACAATATCCTCGATCTTATGGAGTCGGGAGATCTCTGATGCCCATCGGGGAGTATTCTTCCCTTTCCGGTGCCCTGGAAGCTCTTTTTCCCGGTGATCCACCGGCCGGAAGAGGTCCAGGAGGAGGGGGCGGCTGTATAAACGCCGTTTCGAAAATCACGCTTCAGAGCGGCCGAATTGTATTCCTGAAGGAGAACAGCCGGGCTCTATCTTTAATGTTCCGGGAAGAGGCGAGGGGGCTTGCCGCACTGAAAGAGGCCTTTCCCCTCAATGTGCCGGAACCGCTGGCCTGGGGGAAAGACAACTCATCTTCTTTTCTGATACTGGAATATATCGGGAGCGGTGCGAAAAGACCGGAATTCTGGGAGAGTTTCGGACGTGCTCTGGCGCAGATGCACAGGAAGGGCCGAGGGGAGGGTTTCGGTTTCGAACGGGATAATTTTATCGGATCCACGCTCCAGAAAAATGACAGAATGGGTAAGTGGACTGATTTTTTTGCTGAAAACCGGCTTCTCTTTCAGGCCGGGCTGGCCCGGTCCTCCCGGTTAGCCGACAGCTCTGTAAGCCGGGGAATCGAATCGATCTGCCGACGCATCGGAAATCTTCTCCCGGAGCCCGATTTTCCTTCGCTGCTACACGGTGATCTGTGGTCGGGAAATTTCATGGTCGATGAGGGCGGCCGGGCGGTGTTGATTGATCCTGCCGTTTACTATGGCCACAGGGAAGCCGATCTGGCCATGACAGAGCTGTTCGGCGGTTTCAACCGCAATTTTTACAGAGCCTATGAAGAGGAATTTCCTCTGACCCCCGGTTACGACGGGAGACGGGACCTCTACAATCTCTACCATATGCTCAATCATCTGAATCTCTTCGGCTCATCCTATATGGGATCGGTCCGGTCTATAATATCCCGTTACTGCTGAGACTCCAGTTCCGAAAGCTGTTCTTCCAGGGCTTCCCACTGTTCGCTGATTTTTTCCTGTTCTTCTCCGTTGGCCTTTATGGCTTCGCTCACCTCTCTGGCTTTTTCTCCGTCCGAGTATACTTCCGGCGAGGCGAGGGCTTCGCTCAGTTCGGCGTGTTGCTCTTCCAGTTCCGCCAGACGGTTCAGCAGTTCCTCTTCCTCGCGCTTGAGGCGGCGGATCTGCGTTTTCAGCTTCTTGTCCTCTTCCCGGGAGAGTTTGGCCGATTGAACAGGAGATTCTTCCTCCCGTGCATCAGGGTCCGATGGGGCCTCTTTTGCGTCAGTCCCGTCATTGGCTTTTTTCCAGAGATAGTATTCGTAATTCCCCTGGTAGAGCCGGTGGCCCTCAGAGGTCAGCTCCAGAACGTTTTCCGCCAGCTCTTCAATGAAATAGCGGTCATGAGAGACGAAAATAACCGTACCGCTGTAACTCTTTAGTGCATCGAGCAGCACGTCCTTGGAGTGAATGTCCAGGTGATTGGTCGGCTCGTCGAGAATGAGAAGGTTGACCGGCCTGAGCAGAAGCTTCAGCAGGGCCAGACGGTTTTTCTCTCCCCCGCTCAATACGGCGACGCTCTTGAAAATATCGTCTCCTGAAAAGAGAAAGGCGCCGAGCATCCCTCTCAGGTTGGGAATCATTTCCGTTGGGGCATCGGATTCCAGTTCCTCCAGGACGGTTCTGCTCTTGTCGAGGACTTCCTCCTGATCCTGGGAGAAGTAACCGATTTTCACATCGGTTCCGGGAGTCAGCGTCCCTTCAAAATCGGTATCAGTTCCCGAGAGGATCCTCAACAGGGTCGATTTTCCGGCGCCGTTGAGTCCCGTTATGACAAGCTTGTCCCCTTTCTGTATCAGGTGGTCGATCCCTTTCAGGATCTGTCTGTCTCCGTAGGATTTTCTGATCCCCTCGAGAGTGAGCATCTTTTTTCCCGAATGGGGCGGTTCGGGAAAGGAAAAGTGTATCTTTTTCAGGTTTTCGGGGATTTCGATCCGCTCCATCCGCTCGAGCATATTCACTCTCGACTGGACAGCCGAGGCTTTGGTCGCCTGATAACGGAAACGGCGGATAAAATCTTCGTTTTTGGCAATTTCATCCTGCTGCTTTCTGTAGAGCTCGACGAGGGTTTTCAGTTCCTCTTTTCTCTTTTTTTCGTAGGAGCTGTAATTCCCCTTATAGATTTTCAGGTCTCCCAGAAACAATTCGGCGACCTCGCTGACCACCTTATCGAGAAAGAAGCGGTCGTGGGAGACGATGAGAATTCCCCCCTTGAAGGTGTCGAGAAAGTCGCGCAGCCATTCTCTCGCTTCCAGGTCCAGGTAGTTGGTCGGCTCGTCGAGAAGAAGGATGTCGGGATTTTTCAGAAGTTCCTTGGCCAGAGCGATGCGCATCTGCCATCCTCCCGAAAACTGGGAACACTCTCTTTCCATGTCCTCCATGGAGAATCCCAGTCCCTGAAGGATCCGGGTTATCTGTTCATCCCTGCCGTAATAGCCGCTTTCGAGAATCTGTTCCTGAAGTTCGTGATGGCGGTGAAGGAGACTCTCCGCTTTTTTTCCGCTATGATGCTCTTCCAGCTCTTTGCCCAGCCGGTCGACTTCCTCCAGCATGGCTCCGATCCAGCCGAAGGCCGTTTCGGCTTCTGCCCGCAGAGTCGCACCCTTATGCTCTATCCCCGATTGGGGAAGGTAGGCTATGCGGGACTCTTTTGAGACGATGACGTTCCCGCCGTCGCATTCCGATTGGGATGAAATGATTTTCATCAGAGTCGTTTTCCCCGAGCCGTTTGCTCCGGAAAGGGCGATCCGGCTCCCCGTGGAAATCATGAAATTGACATTTTTGAGAATGTCCCGGTCGCCGAAAGCCAGAGAGATGTTGTCGAGCTGTACGAAGGCCATGGAATTACGATTCCTCTTCCACTGCCGGTTTCTCGAATTCGAAATAGAGCAGCGCGGGATCGAAAAACTGGTCAGTCGTGACAATGCGGTTTTTTATATACCGGTCGGGAACGTAAATGAAGGAAACCCCTTTTTCCGTATAGGAGTAGAGGAAGTTCACTTCCGATCCGTTGCGGAACAGGAACGTTATAACCCCTTTGTAGGTGTTTTTTATAAGCGAATCGGGGAACCGGCTGAATTCGATACGGCCCTGAGGCTCCGATTGGGCGGAGATGATATTCCGGTTTATCAGTTCCTGAATATTATTCCAGATGAATCGCCCCGTTTCGTCGATGATGCTGATCGATCCGTAGTTGGCGCTTGTGAACCGCTCGCCTTTTTCCATCAGTTCGGTGAGGAGAGCTTTCCGCCTATCGAGTTCTGTCGAGACTATTTCATTGACATTCTCGCTGAGCCGGACGAATGATTCGTTCACATCCTTTCCGTCGTGCTTGTAGAAAATCGAGGCTACGCTGTCCGATACGAGGATGACCCGGAAAGAAGTACCCTCGAAATCGTATCGTTTGGCTCCGAATTTGGTAATATCGGTGTATTGTTCCGTTATGTTCCTGTCCTGGAGACGGAGGGTTATCACTTTCTTCTCCGGATCGATTCGAAGGGCAAATGAGTCTTTGAACCGTGTCAGGTCAATCACATTCTTGGTTATCATATCGTTATAATAGGAAGGGCGCCAGACGCTGTTCAGGAATGTTTCGAGCAGTTCGTCTGTCGTGTCGCTGGCGTTTTCAATAACCATGCCCGTATCGTTCATGCTGTAGACAACAAGCGTCGTGCCGTAGGCGTAGCCGGTCACCCCGTCGTCCGTAAGGACGTGATACCAGTAGTCGTTCAGATTCCCGACCGGCACCACCTCATCGCTGCGGCCTATGACTTTTATCTCCTGGCCCTGGCGCAGTTTGTAAACGCGGTTGTTTGTTTTGACGACCGGTTCGTCTCTTACGGGGAGGCCGACAGACAGGTCGGTATAAGTGTAGGTATTGGTATAGGGCGCATAAGATTCAGCGAAATCCTCGGCTTCCTTTTGTCCTTCGAAGAAATCGATTCGCCATGTATCGATCTCCACCGTATCCTTCTCTCCGGGCAGCGCCACGGCGTAGGTACGGCGGATCTTCGACTCTTCATATATATTGACAACAGCTCCGTTTTTCAGAACCGATTCATCGGGGGACCAGAGCACGACTCCGGTACCGATCTTTCTATTGCATGATGTTAGTGAGATTAGCAGGAGCAGCGCTGTCGCCGCGTATAATATTCTTTTCGACATAATACCACTGATTTTAGCGTTATTGGGGAAAGGAGGCAACCTGTTTCCCTTATGATTCGGGCCGGCTGCAGATAATCAGAACCCGGCCTTCGGTAAGAAGCTCTCTGTTGTTGTCGCTGCTGAGTATGCGGCGGACAGCTCTTTCCGGTAGTATGATATCGGTGCTGTTCATGCCGAAGTAACCCTCCGCCATGGTCCGCAGGGGAAAAGCCCCGACTCTGTCTCCGTAGAAAGTCCTGTCCCTGTCGTAGGAAAAACCGGCGGTTCCCCACCGGCGCAGATATTCCGGATCCATTTTAGACATATCCAGTATGAGATTCAGGTCTTCATCGAAGAGACGGGGAAAGATCGAAGGATTGAGGGCGCTTTTGCGGTTGGTTCCCGAAAGGGGCATTTCCTCCGCCGCGTAGATGAGTATGCCTGTAAAATCCTCTGTGGGGTAATATCGGAGATCCTTACTCACCGGATCCGCTTCGCTGCGCTCGATAAACAGAGAGGCGATATGGGGAAAAACAGGGATGTCATACCGTACTGTGAGCGATTTTCTGTCCTCCGCGGCTGTGCTGAAAGTTTTTCCCACCGTATCGGTGAGCTTGAGCAGATCCCCGTAAAGAGATGTGTTTCTCAAAATAGCCGAACCGATGGTATCAAGCGAGCTGACAGGAATATCGGCGATCATCTCCGCTGTGAGGACCGGGGCTCTTTTTGAAATGAGCTTGTCCATATCGTAGCGGCTCGACAGGGCTGTCCAGGCCGTTCCGGTCGAGGCCGTTATATCGATCGTCACGAGACCTTCTTCCCAGTTTATATGTTTTACCGCGGAAACCGATACATCCTGGGCCGTCAGGGGCAGCAGGGCTGATAAGAAGAATATGAGTACGGGGCTAAGGGCGATTCTTTTCATTCTCACTCCAGTAAGGGAACCTGTAGTTTCATTCCGATGTTGAGTATACCGTTTACGGGCAGTCTGTTCCGCGATGCGAGCAGTTCCGGTGTCGTCTCGAACTGCCTTGAAATAGACCAGAGGGAATCCCCTTCCCGGACCACGTAGGCTCCGTCAAACTCTTTTTCTTCTCCTGCTGCCGAACCGTAGGGGGGAACATCGGCCAGAGCCGGTATAATAACGGTTTGTCCGGCTCTGAGAGAACGGGGCGACAGATCTCTGTTGTACCGGTAGAGGAGAGACAGGGGCACTCTGTAGTGTTCCGATATCTCTGAAAGCGTATCTCCCGTTCTGATCGAATAGCGGTAAAACTCCATAAAAGCCTCATCGGAAGTTTCAAGGGCTCTATTCAATGAATCGGCATGGGATACCGGTATCTTCAATGCATATCCCGAATCGGCCGGGGGGGTGACGTCGTAAAGCAGTTCCGCATTGCCTAAACGGAGATTCCCGTAATCGATTCCCAACTGTTCCGACAGGAGTCGCAGATCGACGGAGCGATCCAGTTCAATCTGCTCCCACTCCGGGCGCTCTTCCCAGCCCGCATCGAGACCGTACCGCCCGCCGTAGGAGCAGACGATGGAGATGGCGAGAAATTTGGGTAGATAACGGTTGGTTTCCGCGGGCAGCTGTTTTTTTGAAGCCAGTTCCCAGTAGTCATCGATGCCCGTGGCGGCTATGGTCCGGCGCAATCCGTTCAGGCCGCAGTTGTAAGCAGCCAGCGCCAGATCCCAGTCTCCGGTTTTTTCGTAATTATATTTCAGCTTCTCCAGGGCGGCTTCGGTGGACCGCCAGAAATCGCGGCGGTCATCGCGCCACTGGTCCACGGTGATATCGTAGGGCTCGATGCTGTTGAGCATGAACTGCCACAGGCCGGTCGCTCCGGAACGTGATACGGCATCCACTCTGTAAGCCGATTCGACGAGAGGGAGATAGATCAGTTCCGCCGGCAGCCCTTTCTCCTTAATGACTTTTTCTATGTGATTTCTGAAATAAGCAGCCCTGTCGAGGGATCTCTGCAGATACGCCAGTTTTTCCGGCGTGGTATAATCATCAATAAAAGCTTCTATGGTCGGATTGATCTGGAAGGGGTAGGAGAAAATGCGGTCGCTTCTCAAATCCCTTCTGACCGGGAGAGGCTCTTCTGTCGCGGTTCCGTCTTCAGTCCGGAAAGATACGGTCTGCCTGATTTCATGGGGCAAATCGTGGCCGTAGAGCGGGAGCACGGCGGCCGCCAGAATCAGAACGTATCGCCGAAATAGATTCCAGCCCATTCCCATCTCCCATTTATTTCCGGATCGGCCGGATAGTCGATTTTCTTGAAGTAAAGATACCAGGTGGGAATACGGTAGGACCATCCCCAGGATCTGACAAAGGCTTCTTTCTCGTTGGACATGGGGTCCAGAACACTCCGCACCACCACATTGCGGTTGAAAAAAGAGGGGATATCGATATTCGTATGGGTGAACAGGTCCGTTTCGTCCTGGCTCCAGCTCATGGTAAAGAATTTTTCAGCCTGATAGCGGCGGAGAGTCGCCCCTTTCCTGTTGGAGACAGCCCACCTGATCCCCGACAGGAGCTCCATCAGATCGTCTCTTGTCCAGGACTTGTCGGACCGCTGGAAGCGGAGCAGGTCCGTCAGTTCTATCCGGGCTTCGGGATCCCCGGCAATCTCCGTTTCCGGCGATTCGAGAAACTCCTCGTAAGCGGAGAACGCTTTATCCCAGAACCCGAGTTTTTCATAACTTTTACCAAGGTAATAGTATATCTGTCCCCTGTCGATCTCCCCGGGGAAGCGGCTCAACAGCTCGTTGAAGGACCGCACCCGTTCTTCGTAATCGTCTGAATGAAAGGCCAGCTCTTCCAGAACCACCTTGTGAACGGACCGTCCGCTCACTCTCAGGTCCGGATAGTTGGCCAGAATCCTTCTGAAATAGGTTTCCGCTACTAAGCGGGCATCTCTGTCGTTATAATTCTGAGCGATATTCAGGAGGTAAAAAGCTGTATAGGGATCGTCGGGATGAACCGCCATATAGTCGATAAGGTAGAGATCCATTTTTTCCAATTCGCCGATGGACCTGTATTCCCATATGATCCGGTTGACTATGGTATAATGCTGCTCCTGCTGGTAGGCATTTTCATGGTCCACTTCTTCGAGGAGGCTGAAGAGCTGAAGAAGCTCCCTGTCCTTTTCCGTACCCAGATAGAGACCGAATTCACCGGGGGCGCAGCTGAAAAAAAGAGCGGCTGAAAAAAGTGAAAATAAAAATAGTCTGCTCCGGAATAATTGAATCATCATAGCTTTTTCTCCGGTGATATTATCATGGAGTCAGCTTTGAATACCAGAGAATTAGCACAGATTTTAATCAATATCCCCGCGGTAGGAGCGGAACGGACAAAAAAGATCGCCGCGAGCTACAGCGGCGGCAGCCTTTCGGTACACATCAGCAAACTCTACCCCTTTCTGCCTATAAGCGACAGGGCTGTCGATAAAGCCCGGATTCTGGCGGACCGCGAAAGTGAGCTGGCCGTCCGGCGGGGGATCTCCCTTGTTTCCTGGCGGGACCCTCTTTATCCTGTGAGTCTTCTGTCCATAGGCGATTACCCGCCTCTTCTCTATTTCAAAGGTTATGTCCCTGTTCTGACAAGGCCTCTGTCGGCAGCACTTATCGGCAGCAGAAATGCCGGTAGCGGTATTCTGAAGGCGACAGCTCTGGTCGGAGAAATCCTGGCCTACAGAGGCTATACAATTGTGAGCGGCATGGCCAGGGGTTGCGATACGGCGGCACACGTCGCCGCTCTGAAATCGAGGGAGCCGACCATAGCTGTACTACCCTGCGGTCCCGATTATATTTATCCGAGAGAAAACAGCATTCTCTACGGAAAAATCCTGGAGGAGGGCGGAATGGCCCTTTCTGAATACGGTCCCGCTGTTCCTCCCGCCCCGTTCCGCTTTGTCCGCCGCGACAGGCTACAGAGCGGAATGGCCCGTTTCGTCGTATTGATGGCTTCCCCTGCGACCGGCGGTTCCATGCATACCGCCACGGCTGCTGCCGAACAGAAACGCCCCCTTTTCGTCTATGATCCCGGAGTTTATACCAGAGGGGAACTGGGGAACAGGCATCTGATCAACAGCGGCCGTGGGATCCCCTTCCGGACACCCGAAGAACTCGCCCGGCTTATTTCAGCGCTTCCCGGTCCTTCTTGCCAGACCTCGGCGGATCAGCTACTATTCTCCTATGACAAATAAGTTGCTGCTGATCCCTTTTTTTCTCCTTTTTATAGGACAAATGCGGGCTTTTGATACTTCCGACGGGGAGTCATTTCTCGGCCTGACCGTAGAGAATCTTTTCAAAGCCGACGCGATCCCTCTCGATATACGCCCTCAGCGCGGCGTCGAAGCTGATGAGGATAATGTCGTTTTTTTTTACGGCAGCGGCTTCTCCCTTTTTCTTTTTAAAAACCGTGTATGGCAGGTCCGGTATGACAGAAGAGCGGTCCAGGCGCCATACGATCTGAAGATCGGAGATCAGAGAAGCCGGATCCTGTCCGGCTTTCTTCAGAAGGAGATGATCCCTTTATTGACCGGAGAGGATTCGCTCACTTTTCAGTTGCGCGACAGGCCCTGGCCGGTGCGGATGTCTCTCTATTTCGATGGAGAATCACTCGATGATATATATGTCTACCGCTCCGATTTCTAGAGGTATAAAATCTTATGGCTGAAATATGCATGGTGCTTACCGCATCGACAATGGAAGAAAACCGGGTCATTCTCGAGAGAAATCTACCTTTTGTGGATATGGTGGAACTGCGGACAGACCTGCTGAACGAGAGCGAATACCCTTATGTCCCGTCATTTCCGGCCCATTCCTCCGTGCCGGTCGTTCTCACATGCCGGAAAGAGTGTGATGGTGGCAGATGGACCGGAAGGGAAAAGGAGAGACTGGACCTTCTGGACCGGTGGCTCGACGGTGGTTTCGGGTTCATCGATCTGGAGATGGATATCGATGCCCGCTCTCTGGTCGAAAAAGCCCGTTCCGTCCATACCGGGATAATCCGCTCATTCCACGATTTTAAGGGTGTTCCCGAAAACCTCGATGACATGATGACACGATTCGAAGGGGATATAGCCAAAGGAGCTGTTTATCCCCGGAGCAGCGGGGATTTATACCGGCTCGTCCGGACAGCCCTCAATCTGAAAAAAACAGGACAAGCGCCCTATATCCTTCTCGGCATGGGGGATTTCGGATTTCCCACACGCATCCTGGCGGAGAAACTGGGCTCGTACCTGACTTTCTGTTCCGACAGCGGGGCTCCGAGCGGGGCGCCGGGCCACTGCACGGCCGGCGACCTTAACGGTCTGTACCGTTTCCGGAAAATCGGAGAGAAAACAGTCATCAACGGCATTATCGGGAATCCCGTCAGCCAGTCCCGCTCTCCCCATCTTCACAACGGCTGGTATGAAGAGGAAGGTCTCGATGCTGTCTATGTTCCGTTCCTGACCGATTCCCCGGCGTGGTTTCTGAAAACAGCTGAGCTGCTGGGAATAAACGGCGTCTCAGTGACGGTCCCCTTTAAAAGTGATATCATCCCCCTGGTCGATAAGACCGATAAAGCTGTCGATGCCATCGGCGCTTCCAATACCGTCTATCGTGACAGTTCCGGGCAGTGGGCGGCGACCAATACAGATGCCTTCGGTTTGATCAAGCCCCTGTTGGATCTTCTTGGTTCTGATGATCTGAAAGGGCGGAAAGCCGCGGTTATCGGCGCGGGCGGCGCGGCGCGGGCCGCTGTCTTCGCTCTTCAGGATAAAGGGGCGCAGGTCGCTGTTTTCAACAGGACGAAAACCCGGGCCGATGAGCTGGCTCAGCTGTTCGGCTGCGCTTCCTTCGGACTCGGACCGGAGTTTACCGATGACCTGAAGGCATACAGCTCCATCATCGTTCAGACCGGCAGCGCCGGCATGCCCCCCCTTGAGGATGTCGATCCGGTCTCATTTTATGAATTCGACGGTTCGGAAGTTGTCTATGATATTATCTACAAACCGGAAGTCACCAGAATGATGGCCCGGGCGAAAGCGGCGGGATGTCCGGTCCTCGGCGGATTTAAAATGCTCGAGGAGCAGGCGAAGCTGCAGTTTGAAATCTTTCAGGAGGGACGTTCCGGATAGAGTTCTGGTCCCGCTCCAGCCGTCATGGTAAATGCGCTCCTTCGCAGACTCAATAGAAACCAATTCATTCTTGTTTCTCCTCCGGAAAGAAATTAAAATTTATTTCCGGGGGTATATCTGTGAGTAGTCGCAATGATTTCTACACGAACGATGAGATCGACCGTATCTTTACCGGGCGGATCCCTCCGGAAAAAATCGAAAAGATTCTGAACTTCAAACCGAAATTGAGCAAGAAGTCAAAAGATTATACAGCTTCGGCTTTTGTTTTTGATATCAGCAAGTTCTCAGAATATGAGAAAGATGTCGGTATTGAGCAGAGCAGGAAAGATTTGATTTTTATTTTTGATTCCATTTCGCTCGAAGCCAACAAAAGAAACGGCTATATAGATAAAATCATTGGAGACGCCGCGATTATTGTCTTCGGTGCACCTTTTGAAATGACACCGGAAGAACAAGCCCGGGCTTTTGTCGAATTGAGCGTCGAACTCCGTAAGAAAATACAGCATATAAATATCAGAGCCGGTATCGGCTTTGATACAGGAGTGCTTCATTTCGGTAATTACGAGACTGAAAGCCGTCCTATGTTCACCCCTCAGGGGACAACGATATATCACGCCTCTTTATATGAAGAGTTTTCTTCGTGCCATGGTTTTTATCCCGCGACCTCGGTCAATGTTCAGAAGCTTTTAAGCAATGAATACCGCTTTGCCTGTTTTCACCGGCTCGATAGAGCATCCAGACCGGAAGAGCCTCAGAACGCTATGTTTCTAATCGGGAAAGAAGATGAACTATCCGGGGATGATATTGCCATTTGGAATAAGTATAACGAAGCCGAATCGATGGAGAAGAAAGGAGAATACGGAAATGCTCTGTCCCTAATGAGCGAAATCATTCAGGCAAGACCGTCGGATCCTCTCATTGAAAACATGTTCAATTACATAAGCAGTCTCTATGTAAAAAATATCGAACAGGTTTTTCAGCCTTTATCGACACTGAAAAGCTTTTTCAAGGAAATGAAGGAGCAACTGGAATTCATTTTCGGAGAATCGGACGCCGGATTTCTGGAGCAGAAGATTGACGGCTTATGGAAGTTCAAAAACGATCCTCATCTGGAGAAAAATGATCTCGTTTTTTCTCCCGGAGGAGATGTCATCATCTGGCTGAAAGGGTTGTCTGGTTCAGCATCTCTTGAAGATGCACCTTCTTCCCTGAAGGAAACAGGTTTCCATTACATTACTCCCCTGCGGAAGGATAACGAGGTCATAGCCGCATTGCTGATTCGGACAGAGAAGAGGCTTAATCTCAATATATTTCACGGCTACGGAGCGGCAATTTCGGAACACTGGTTTAATCTTCATTTCAAATGGATTCGGGAAAAGTATCAGACGAAGCTGGATGATTCGACGAAACTGGAGGAAGTGAACCGTCAGCTGGAAAGCAAATCTGTTGTTCTGCAGAAACTGCTGAGAGAAAATGAGGAACTGAACCGGCAGCTCCGGGAACGGGTCGCTTCCCACGCCGCGAAACTGGAGCGGGCTTCCAGTCTCAAACGCTATCTGCCTCCGTCAGTTGTAGAAAGCATTATTGATGGGGGGCGGGACCTGTCGCCCATTACTGAGCGGAAAAAACTGACCATACTTTTCAGCGATATTAAGGGCTTTACTTCAGCCACTGACGGTCTGGAGCCGGAAGAAATGTCGAGCTTGCTTAATGAGTATCTCTCTTCAATGAGTCAGATCGCTTTTAAAGCCGGAGCCACTATAGACAAGTTCAGAGGGGACGGGATGATGGTTTTTTTCGGAGCTCCGCAGAGCATGGATCCCCGGGAGGGAGCCGTAAAATGTATTGAAATGGCAGTCAAGATGTGTCTGGATGTGAGACGTCTGAAGGAAAAATGGTTTAACGAGGGATATGACTGGGAACTCGGCATCCGCATCGGAATCAATTCGGGATACGCCACTGTCGGAGAGTTCGGATCTGCAGACAGGATGGATTATACGGCAATAGGCACGGAAGTTAATATCGCCGCCCGTCTGGAAGAAGCCTGCCCTGCCGATTCGATTCTGATCAGCCATTCAACCTGGGCTCTTGTGAAAGAGCGGTTTGATTGCCGGGAAAACGATATTCTATCCCTCAAGGGGATACACAAGAAAATAAGGACTTATACACTAGAAATATCCTCCTGACCTGATTAAGGGAATCGTTTCAGGTTGGCAGAATCAGATAGAATTCCGTTCCGTCTCTCTCTGTTGAAATAAATCCGATTCTGCCTCCGAGAACTTTTTCCCCGAAAAGCTTCATTGAATAGGTTCCGAGACCTCTGCCAGTCCGGCTTTTTGTGCTGAAATTTCTCTGAAATATCCGTAATTGAACGTCCCCGGGTATAAATCCGGGGTTCCGGACCGTGATTTTCACCATGTCTTCATCGCGATGGGCGTCAAGGGTGATTGTATCACCTTCCCCGGTGGCTTCGAGAGCGTTGTTTATCATATTGGAGATTATGCGTATGAGAAGCGCTTCATCGCTGTTGATTTCTTCTGCAGCCGGGTCTGCTCGGAATAGGATTGTTTTCCCTTCGCTTTCCGCTTTTTCCCGGAAAATATCATCCAGTTTGCTGAATGTCTTTTCCAGGATGAGGGGGTAGAGGTTCTTTTTGTAATAGTCCAGATCATTTCCCATCAGGCAGCGCTGGATTTCAACCTCTTTCACCAGTGTGTTTGTCGTGCTGTAGATCGATTCGACAACCTGGTCTGTTCTGATTCCCCGCGAGAGCATGTAGGCGCTGGTGGACAGTCCGCCCAGAATGTTGTTGAAATCGTGAAAGAAGATCTTTTCCAGCATCTTCCTCTGCTGATCTTTTGTAATATCCGTTAGAAACAGGAGATAGAATTTCCTCTCTTCCAGGTAAAAGGGCTCGCATTTGACGTGGAAGAAAAGATCTTTTCTCTCGCCGTTTTCCTCCAGTTCCAGGGCGCACTCCCTTTCGACCGGTTCACTGCTGGTAATAGCGGTCGTTATGGCCAGGGCGGCTCCACAGGAACGGCAGTGCCGTGAGGTTCCGCATCCCCCTTCCATCTCCGAAGCATGGATGCACCGGAGCGATTCGCCGACCCGCAGTCCGAGGATGGATCCGGCGGGAATTCTGTTCAGGTAGCTGAGGTAATGATCGTTGAGTGTGATGATCTGCCGATTGCTGTCGAGAACCGCGAAAAGGCAATTGATGCTCTTGAGAAAAACCTGCATCAGCGGCGCCCGGCTGATCGCTTTGATTTCCTCTTCCAGTTCCCGGTCTTTCGTTCTCTCCGGCGATGCGAACATAGTTTCCATAAAATCTACATGGACATAAAAAAGCTGATCGCGATAATGGCGACCATCAGTCCGCAGAATCCCAGAAATCCGGCGACACCCGCAAAAATTTTTTCTTGTCTTGTCATTGCCATGCCATGTCTCCCTGGACAAACTATATCCAATAGAAGGGCTTGCGTAAAGTGTTTTACGGCATTTGAGGATTTGCTTGACATCGGCAAATTTATGGCGTACCGTTTATATGGAAAATTGAATATATTGTGGTTAACGGTTTATTGAAGAAGCTTCGGCTACCGAAGGAGCAAAATGGGGATCGGCTTGAATCTCCGTTGAATCTCTCAGGTCAGGAACAGTAAATCCTACACATCCCTGGAGAGAGGAATCCTCTGAGATTCCCATCGAAGAAGCAACCCTCAGGGGGAATCTTTCAGATAAAAGGACAGGGCACAAAAGCGCTTAGCTTTTTTGTGCCCTGTCCTTTTCTTTTTTTCCCGGAGGAAGGGGTTTCAAAGTGCTTTTGTGCAATGATATAGAATTTTTCATTTGAAGGTTCATGACCTATACTAATTGTGAAAGGGGATAAGAAATGGATTTAAAAAGAACCCGATTATACGATTGGCATCAGAAAAACGGTGCAACAATAGTGCCTTTTGCCGGATGGGAGCTGCCTATTCAGTACGCTCCCGGTCCCATAAGTGAACACAAGGCGGTCCGGGAGACAGCAGGGCTTTTCGACATCGACCATATGGGACAGATTCTTGTCGAAGGAGAGGAGGCCGATGATTTCCTCAACTATCTCGTCACCGCAGATTTATCGAAACTGGAGCCCTGGAATTCCACCTATTCGCTTATGTGTCTGCCCTCCGGCGGCGTGATCGACGACCTGTTCGTCTACCGCAAAGGAGACGGTAAGGGGTGGATGGTTGTCGTTAACGCCTCCAACCTGGTAAAAGACTACAAGTGGATTGTAAAGCAGAGCGAAGGGAAAAAGGTAACCGTTACCGATATTTCCGTGGAGACATACATGATCGCCTTCCAGGGACCGAAAGCCATTGAGGTCATGGATTCTCTGACGGACGGACGGACAGGAAAAATCCGGCGTTTTTCATCGGGAGAAGACACTCTTTTCGGCGTGAAAGTCCTGGTCGGAAGAACCGGTTACACCGGCGAGGACGGAGTCGAGCTCTTTTATCCCGCCGACAGGGCTGAAACTGTGTGGCAGGGCATCATCGACCACGGTAAAAAAATCGGGATCGAAGTTCTCCCCATCGGCCTGGCAGCCCGGGACAGTCTCAGGTTCGAACCGGGATTCCCCCTTTACGGCCATGAGCTCAATGAGGAGAAAACGCCCGCCGAAGGCCTTCTGAAGTGGGCCTGCGCCTTTGACAAGGATTTTATCGGAAAAGAAGCGATTGAAAAGCAGATGGCAGAGGGGCTTCCCTCCAGACTGGTTTCCTTCGAGCTGACCGATAAAGGGGTCCCCAGAGAGGAATACACCGTTCTGTCTCCCGAAGGAGAGGAGATCGGATACGTGGCTACGGGCCTCTACGCTCCCTGGGTGGACAAGTACTGCGGCAACGCCTACGTGAAGCCGGAATACGCCAAAGTGGGAACGGAGATTCTCATTCAGATCCGCAGCAAATCTAAAAAAGCCGTTGTTATAAAGCGGCCTTTATACGTGCCTTCATACAGATAAAAGATAGAGAGAGGAGAAAGAGTTTATGAAATTTGATAAAGATGCCAGATACAGCGAAACACATGAATGGGTCAGAAAAGAGGGAGACCTTCTGGTTTTCGGTATTTCCGATTACGCCCAGAGCAAAATCGGCGAGGTGGTTTTTGTCGAGCTTCCCGAAGAGGACGAGTTTGAAAAAGGCGCGTCCTTCAGTGTTGTCGAGTCGGTGAAATCGGCCAACGATCTTTACATTCCCGTCAGCGGCGAAGTCGTCGAAGTGAACGAAGCTCTCGAGGATGACCCTGACCTTGTGAACAGTGATGCTTTCGGCGACGGCTGGATCTGTAAAATCAAACCCTCCGACATGTCGGATTTTGACGGACTCCTCTCCGCGGCTGATTATGAAAAAATGGTCAGCGAACTGGACTGACGGAAAATAGCGTATGAGTTTTATTTCCAATATGCCAAAAGACAGGGAGATCATGCTGAAGAAAATCGGCGTGTCCTCTGTTGAAGAACTCTTTAAAGATGTTCCGGCGGACAAGAGGTTCCCGAAGGTCGAGATGCCCGCGCCCCTGTCTGAACCGGAAATCCTTCTGGAACTGTCCAGACTGTCGGCGAAGAATGCCAGCGCCGAGTGTTACGACTGGTTCCTCGGCGGAGGCGTCTATAATCACTTCGTCCCCTCTGTTATCGGCGCGCTGATCACCAGAGGGGAATTCCTAACAGCCTATACGCCTTATCAGCCCGAAGTCAGCCAGGGAACTCTCGAAGCCATTTTCGAGTATCAGACCATGATTTCCGAGCTGACGGGAATGGATGTGGTCAACGCCTCCCACTACGACGGAGCCACGGCTCTGGCCGAAGCGGCGATTATGAGCGTCAGGTCAACCAGAAAGAGAAACAAGGTGGTTCTCGCGCCGGGGCTCCATCCCGAATACCGCGATGTTATCGAAACCTATTTCCAGGGGCTTGATATGGAGCTTGCCGACGGAGAGATCGACGATCAGACCGCCGGTTACATCGTCCAGAATCCCACCTGGACCGGGGAAATCCTCGATGTGAAAGCCGAAGCCGCCAAAGCGCACGACGCAGGGGCCATGCTCATCGTCCACACCGATCCCATATCCCTCGGCGTTCTCGAGGCACCCGGTGCCTGCGGAGCCGATATCGTCACGGCGGAAGGGCAGAGCCTCGGCGTCGGGATGAACTGGGGCGGACCCATGCTGGGGATTTTCGCCACCACGGAAAAGAACATCAGAAAAATGCCCGGAAGAATAATCGGGGAGACGGTGGACCACAACGGCAACAGGGGCTGCGTCCTCACCTTTGCGGCGAGAGAGCAGCATATCCGGCGGGAAAAAGCCACCAGTAACATCTGTTCCAACCAGGGACTGGCCGCCCTTTCCGCCGCCATCTATCTGGCGGCGCTGGGTAAAAGCGGCTTCAGAAAAGTGGCGGAACTGAGCTGGCACAAGGCTCACTACGCGGCTTCTGAAATCGGAAAACTCGATGGTTTTTCCCTTAAGACAAAAGGACACTTCTTCAAGGAGTTCCTGGTGGAAACTCCCGTTGCCGCCGAGAGAATTTTCGCGCAGCTGAAAGACAAATTCATCCTGCCCGGACTGCCGGTGAGCCGTCTCGGCGGAGCGGATAACGAGCTTCTGGTCTGTGTGACCGAAGTGAACAGCAAAGAGCAGATCGACCGCCTCGTCGCCGCTCTGAAGGAGGTGAAATAATGAGTAATCTCTGGAAAATAAGCGGAGAGGGACGGAGCGCCGTCTATCTGCCTGGGCTCGATGTTCCCGAAACGCCCATTCCCGCCGAACTGAGAAGAGAGGAAGAACCGAATCTTCCCGAAGTGGCGGAAATGGACCTGGTGAGACACTACACAAATCTGTCGAGACGGAATTTCAGCATCGACACCCATTTCTACCCGCTCGGATCCTGCACCATGAAGTACAACCCCAAAGTCAATGAAGTGACGGCAGCGCTGCCGGGTTTCCGGAACGCCCATCCCTATCAGGGAGATGAACTCTCCCAGGGTGCTATCGAGCTTCTTTACCGCATGCAGGAGCAGCTGTCAGCCATTTCCGGCTTTGACGCGACGAGCCTTCAGCCCGCTGCGGGGGCCCAGGGGGAACTGACCGGTATCCTCATGATCCGAAAATATCATGAAGAGAGGGGCGAACTGGAGAAAAGAAGGAAAATTCTCGTTCCCGACTCGGCCCACGGAACCAATCCGGCAACGGCGACCATGGCGGGTTTCCAGTCCAAAGAGATCCCTTCGGACAAGCACGGAAATATAGACCTGGCCGCTCTGAAGGCGGAATGCGATGAAACACTCGCCGGGATCATGATTACCAATCCGAACACCCTCGGTCTTTTCGAAGAGAACATCCTCGAAGTCATCGACGCGGTCCACAGGGCCGGCGGTATGGTTTACGGCGACGGGGCGAACTTCAACGCCGTCATGGGCATTGTCAAGCCGGGGGAACTGGGCTTCGACGTCATGCACTACAACGTCCACAAGACCTTTACAGGACCTCACGGAGGAGGCGGACCGGGAGCCGGTCCCGTCAGTGCCGGAGCGGCTCTCAAGGATTATCTTCCCGGACCCATCGCCTATAAAAAAGCCGATGGCTACGAGCTGAAACAGCCGCCGAAGACCATAGGCCGGATGAAGCTTTTCTATGGAAACTTCGGTATCCTGGTCCGCGGTTTCACCTATATCTCCATGCTGGGAGCCGCCGGTCTGCGGGACGTGACGGAAAATGCCGTTCTCAACGCCAACTATCTGAAAGCGCTGGTAGCGGAAAAATTCCCCGCTGCCTACGACAGGAGCTGCATGCACGAGTTCGTCACCAGAGGGGATATAGCCCCGGGCATCCACACGCTCGATATCGCGAAGAGGCTGATCGACTACGGATTCCATCCGCCGACGATCTACTTCCCCCTCATCGTTCCCGAAGCCATTATGATCGAGCCGACGGAAACGGAGAGCCGCGAAACCATCGAGGCCTTTGCCGAGGCGATGAACAAAATCGCCGACGAGGCGGTCAATGCGCCGGATCTGCTCCACAATGCGCCGGCTTCCACGGCGGTCAAACGTCTGGACGAGGCGGGAGCTGTGAAAAAACCGGTTCTCCGGTACTGACAGCGATTGTGAACAAATGTTAATATGGAGAGGCGGGATTTTTATTAATTCCGCCTCTTTTATTTGTTATAATTGATTCAGGAAGTAATAAAAGGAGATCCGACTATGTGGAATATGAGTCTATGGGCGATGATCGTCCTGGTCGTACTGATCGGCGCGGTTAGCGAGATGTACAGAGCGAAATTAAAAAATAATAATAAAGAAGCGGATAAGCTTCGCGACGAAATGGCGGAACGCATGAGCCGCCTGGAAGAGAGAATGGCTAATGTAGAGACTATCCTTTTTGAAAAGGAAAAGGCTGACCGCTACAATAACCTATAAAAAGGATGCAGATGTGTATTTTCATAAAATAGACAATCCTATGAATTTCCGCTTTCCCGGTCTGGAGGGCGGTTTTTTTCGCATAGGAGAAATCGGGGAAGGCGTTTTCAGCCTATCCGTCGAAGAATCCCGCTGGGAGGAAACAGGTTCCTATGCCCCTTTCTTTGAGGAGTCCCTGAAGGAAACCGACAGCCTGGCGGTTCTGAGGGAAAAGGACGGAGAGATCGAGTTCTCCTACGACGGCCAGGTCCTGCTGAAATCGAAACCGGGAGAGGGTTTCGGTGTCTGCGGGAGGAAATGGCTTTTCGCCTTCGATTATTCCGATGACCTCCATTTCTACGGAATGGGGGAGAAGAGCAACGGCTTCGAGAAAAGCGGCATTAAAACCAAATTCTGGAATACCGATGTCTGGAGCGATTTTCCCGTTCCCGAAGTCATGTTCCATTCTACCGATCCCATGTACCTCTCTGTTCCCTATCTCCTCATAAAGAGAGGCGATAACTGGTTCGGAATCCTGGTGGATAATCCCTATCCCGTTTTTATGGCGACCGGCGCCGAAGAGATGATCGCCAAACAGAACCAGTCCGATACGACCAAGGATTTCTATCTCGGTTCGACCGACGGAAAGCCCCGCCTCTATTTTATTTCCGGTAAAAATCCCGCCGATGTGACGGGAAAACTCCAGCGGCTTTGCGGAACCACGGAACGTCCGCCCCTCTGGAGCCTGGGTTATCATCAGTGCCGCTGGGGATACAAATCCTATGAAGACCTGAAAGAACTGGATGAGAAATTCACTGAGCATCAGATCCCCTGCGACGGACTCTGGCTCGATATCGATTATATGACGGGGTTCCGGGTGTTCACCTGGAACGAAGAGCATTTTTCCAATGTCAAAGAGCAGATCGCCGGACTCAATGAATCGGGGCGGCAGGTTGTTCCCATCCTCGATCCCGGTGTCAAACGCGATCCCGGATTTTCTGTATACCGCGACGGGAGGGAGAAAAATATTTTCTGCCTCAACAGCGAGGGACTCGAGTATACGGGCTTCGTCTGGCCGGGAGAAACCATGTTTCCCGATTTCTCCCTGGAGGAAGGGCGGCAGTGGTGGGCCGATCAGGTGGCCCGGTTCGCTTCGGCGGGGATCAAAGGGGTCTGGATCGATATGAACGATCCCTCCACGGGAAGCTCGGAAAACAACGAGATGAAATTCCGGAGGGGAGAGCGGGAGCACGACTGGTTTCACAACCAATACGCTCTCGGGATGCAGGATGCGACCTATCGGGGGCTGAGAGCGGCCAATCCCGGAAACCGCCCCTTTATTATGAGCCGCAGCGGCTTTACCGGCACCAGCCGGTGGTCCGCCATCTGGACTGGCGATAACTATTCCAATTATCACAATCTGCAGCAGAACATTGAAACGGCTCTCAATCTCTCCATTTCATCGGTTCCCTTAATCGGCTCCGATGTTCCGGGATTCGGCGGCGATGCCACGGAAGAGCTGATGATCAGCTGGCACAAGGCGGCTTTTCTGGCTCCCATTCTGAGAAACCACAGTCTGAAGGATACGCGGAACCAGGAGCCCTGGGCTTTTGATGACAAAGTTCTCGATATCGTCCGTTATTATATCCGCCAGCGCTATAAACTGCTTCCCTATCTCTACAATCTCTTTATCGATCAGGAGACATCGGGACAGCCGCTGCTGAGGCCCCTTTACTATCACGCCGGGAAGGAAGAGATGGAAAGCCTTCTCTATATCGGCGATCAGTTTTACGTCGGGCCTTCGATCATGCAGGCTCCCGTTCTCAAGGAGGGGGAGAAGGGGAGAGACTTCTATCTGCCCATGGGCCGGTGGTTCGATGTGCAGAGCGGTTCCTGGAAAGAGGGAGGAGAGATTCTGTCGTTCAGCGACAGCTCCGATGAAAAAACGCCCCTTTTTATCCGTGACGGCGCGGTCATTCCCATGCAGCCCGGCGAGAGAACCGATAACAATTCCGATCTTTCGGTCGTGGAATTCCACATATTTGCGGACCGTCAGTCCGGCCATCTGGAATACGTCTACACCTACGATAAGGGAGACGGCTACGAATACAGGGAGGGCGGGCAGAGCCGCTTTACCATTAAAGGCGAAGTCAACGACGACACGCTCGAACTGGAGCTGATTCCCCAGGAGAGCGGATACCGGCCCTGCCGGATGGAATTTGTGCTTTACAGCCCTTTTGCCCGGGTTCTGCTGACCAGCGAGGGCGGAGTTAAAGTTCTGGAGATGAAAAAACACGAATGGATGTTTGCCGCTTCCGCCCAGAAGTGCTGGAGGTCCGAAGCCCTTCAGTTATAGGTTGTCACGCGGTTTTCCTTTCTGCTGAGTTTCAGGATAACCGCGTTTCCCTTTTCATTGTATTCCAGTGAATCGGTGAACTGTTCGGCGATGACGATGCCCCTGCCGTGGGTGTATTCCTCTTCCACATCCCTCCGGAGGATCGATTCGATATTGCCGATCGGATCAATGAGGGAGCTGCGGTCAAAGCCCTCTCCCTCATCTTCCAGGGAAATCCGGCAACCTGAGCAGTCTATATGACTTTTTATCAGAATCTTTCTCTGCTTATCGCCCTTGTTCCCGTGATGGAAGGCGTTGAGATAGAGTTCTCTCAGGACAATATCGGTTCTGGAAATCTCGTCATCTTTGAAATCCATCGTTTCGAGGTCTTTTCGGATCTGTTTGAGAAAATCATTCAGTTCCTCTTCTCCCGAGTATTCGGACTCCCTGACCTGAGGCTCCTGAAACTGCAGGGATATCAGCGTCAGGTCATCCTCAAGGGGAAGCCGGTGACTCATGGCTTCCATGCGGTCTATAAGGGCATGGAAGCTGCGGCTGTTGGTTGCGTTTTCCTCTTTGAGGATTTCCATCAGTCTGTCGTAACCCAACCTGGTATTGTGATCGATCTTCATTTCCGGCAGGGCATCGGAAAAAAAGAGGAGGCGATCGCCCGATTCGAGCTGAAATGTTTTCATTTCGTATTCCGGTTCTTCAAAATAGGCGATGTGCATTCCCGAGGCTTTTTCCAGCTGGAACACATCATTCCCCCGGATCAGAAAAGGCAGTTCTCCGTTGGCATTGGAATATCGGATCTGTCCATTGGTTTCATCTATGACCATGGCCGTCATTGTGGGAAACTGATCATCATCAGCCATCCGGTAGAAGTCGCGACTGATATCCCGGAGAAATATATCGGTTTCTCCGTTCAGCAGCCGGTCCAGATGAGGGTCTATCAGGCTTGAGAGCAGGGAGGCATCCATGGAGGCTTTCAGACCGTGATCCGTACAGTCACCGATTACAATCATCAGTTTCTTTTCATACCGGTTGGAAATGATGCGGAAAAAGTCGCCTCCCAGGGTTTCGCAGGGGAGAAAGAGGGCTTTGACGGTCAGTTTCTCCAGAATGGGGAGAGTTTTCTGAATAAAGCTCTTCTGGAGAAGGGTCGCTTTGTTCAGCATCTGTTTTTTTTCAGCGAGGTCTTTTTCTATGCGCCGTTCGTTTTCCAGTTGTTCCCGGATATCGGTCATAGACCATAACAGGCCGATAATGGTCCCCTTTTCATCGCGGAACGGTGATGTTCTGAGCAGAACGGGCAGAACATCATTGTTCTCTTTGAACACATGGACCCTGCCCTGCCAGATGGATCCGCTGTCTACCGTTTCCAGTACGGCATCGACAATATCCGGTTCATCGAAGAGAAGATCCGTCGGCAGCATGGCCAGCCTCTCGATGGTAAATCCGAAAAGCGAGGTAAAGGTGCTGTTAATATAAAAGAAATCTCCGGTCAGGGTTGAAATGGCAATGGCGTCACTCGAATTGTTAACCGCGTGTTTGATCAAGGTCAGCTGATCATTGATATTCTGGGTTTCTCTCCGGGCGATTTCAGCGTCCTCCACAAGACTGAGAGCGTTCCGCCGCGACTCTTCCGGCGATATCCTTCCGGGACGGTGCATTCCCTGTTCATGAGAATCGATCGTTTCCCGGTATTTATCCTTTCCGCCCGATTCTCTCAGGAGCCGGTTTACCTCACCCTTCATCTCCCTGATTCTGACTTCTCTTCCCTCCATAATGTTATTGGCCCTTTCCGCCTGTTCCAGAGCCGACTGGAGAATTTCCGTCGTCTTGTCGTTCTGTATGACCTGTGATGTGAGTTTGGCAATGGTTTCAAGGTAAAAGTCCTCTTCCTGATCGGGGAGACCCCGGGAAAACAGGGACATGATTCCGATGGAATTCATTTCACCGTCCATGAGTACATAAACCAGATGGTTGAGAATCCTGTCGTTCTCCAGCAGGTCGTGACCGGGCTCAATCACATTCCGGGATTTCTTTTCACCGCGCAGGAGAACCTCATCTATCCGGAACTCCATAGCGCCGATATTCATCAGTTTCTCCGAAGAATAGAGCATGCTGCTGCTGAAGGCGGCCAGCTTCAGACAGGTATATCTGTTGCCGCAGCGGTTGTACCGTCTTTTGCCATTGGAGAAGAGGCATCCCTCGGGGCATCTGATCTCTCCCGGTTCATAGAGCCAGATAGCGGCTATTTCGCATTGAAGAACTTCATAAACCGTCATGGTGATGCGGCTGAACTTTTCAGATAAAGCTATCTGTTCCAGAAGGGCCGACTGAAGGGCATTGAGTTTTTCAATCCGGCTCTCCTTGAGCTTCTTTTCGGTGATATCGGAGAGAATCCCTATAAGGCGCTTTTCTCCGATCATTCTGCTGCGTGCCTGGAGCCATATATACTGACCGTCTTTTCTTCTGAACCGGAATTCCGGATATTCCTCAGAGCGGTAGGAACCGGAGAGAAGGGTCAGAATCAGTTTATTCGTATCGGCCAGGTCTTCGGGATGTACTCTGTCGCGGAAAGCTCTCGCGCTTCGGGGAAATCCCTCTTCTCCATAGCCGGTTATGGCAAAAAACTCATTGCTGAAGTCAATACGCCCTTTTTCCAGATCCAGGACCCAGATTCCCATATGGGCAACAGAAACGGAGAGTTTCAGCAGTTCTTCGCTGGCTCTGATCTGTTTATTGAGTTCTCTGGATTCCTTATATGATAGCTGGGTATCCTCCATTATGCTCAGGAGCATTTTTTTGTGCTCCTTCAGATTGGCCAGAGCTCTGGTTTTCTCCCGCTCGACCGTTTTTATCGGACTGATATCCATTATGGTTTCTACGAGGATTTCCCTTCCCTGTATTTTGACGGGGCGCGCTGTTTTCAGCACTGTAATTTTTGTGCCGTCCCGTCTTTCGAGCGTTTCCTCTTCCCGGTTCAAAGTAAAGAGGCCATTGCCTCTCGGGCAGCTCGAGCCGTTGGATGAACAGAAAATCCCGAGACATTCCCGTCCCGCCAGCTCTTCAGCCGGTACGCCGCAGAGGACCGAAGCCGACTGATTGGCGAAAAGGATGGTCCTTTCTTCAGGTTCAATAAGTATGAGTCCAATGTCTATAAACTTGAGTATGTCGAAAATGTGGCTCGAGCGCCTTTCATCTTCCGTTCTCAGTTCCAGGAGATCTTTATAAATGACATCGAGAATATCTTTGAACGGTTTCAGCGGGTTGTCCCCGTCCGGCTGCCATAAGCTCAGTCTGTCGTCAAGCTCATCCCAGAGAATCCTGGTCGCATAATCCACCGCAAGTCTTAACTCATCCTCGCTGATCCTGTAGATATTCTTTTTGTTTCTGATAGTTCCGATCTCTTTTTTTCCGTCCGAAGCCAGCAACGCCGCGGCTTTTGTTACGGCTTCCTCAATCGAGCCCATAATTTCGAAGACAAAAAATTTTTTCAGGTTCCGGTAGCCCATTTGCGAAAGCGGGGCGAGCCAGAAAGGGGTTTCGCAGAAATAAATGGCCAGATAGTTTTCCTTATGCTCCTCCAGAAAAGCCAGATGTTTTTTCATCTCCGATTTTGAAGTTGTCCCCTTCAGTCCGGCGAAACTGCGTATTTCAATATAAGGCTTTTTTATAGAGGCATTTTTGAGGAATTCCAGAATCAGTTCGCCGTATCGATCTGATTTAAACTCGGAAAGATCTCCCTTGTTTTGAACCAGCACAGTCGATTCGTTTACTTTTGTGAAGTTGATAAAGTAGTTTTCCGAAATGGCAATATCCCTGTATCCGAAGGTCATCATGATTCGGTTACCCTGTATTTCCGTTCTCTGCCCAGCTCTTCCAGCAGTCTGTTGACCTCTTCTTTTATTTCCATTATCCGGTGTTCCCGGCCCGTCATCAGATCGTTCATCTGCCGGGTTTCTTCTATTGTTGACCGCAGCTCCTCTTCGGCTTTTTTCTGATTCGTTATATCGGTATGTGTTCCTATAATCCGGGTCGGACTGTTGTTTTCATCTCTCGAGACGATTTTTGCCCGGCTCCGGATCCACATATACCCTCCTGTTGCCGTCAGGAAACGGTATTCCTCATCGTATAGGGAAACAAGGTCATTGAGATAATTATCAATAGCTCTTTTTACTCTGTCGAGATCGTCGGGATGAACTCTAATCTCCCATTCCCCGAGAGCCGGAGGGAAGGCTTCCGGAGAGTATCCGGCCATGACGTAATAGCGGTTGTCAAAGTGCTGGATATTATTAATCAGGTCCCAATCCCAGACTCCGTCATTGGCAACGGACATGGCGAAATCATATCTTTGCTCGCTGTTTAAAAGAGCCTGTTTCTGTCTGTTCAATTCGGTTACATCCGTGGCGATATGAAGTATGGAGCGGCTGGAATTCTCGCTTTTTTCGCTGATTAATCTGATCAGGGTGTTTTTTTTATCTTCGCCTTTTCCTTCGGTTATTTCAAACCTTTCCGTCCTGCCGCTGATCAGGGCTTTCTGGAAGATCTTTGTATAGTCCTCTTTATATTGAGCGGGTATCAAATCGAGAACGGATTGTTCCCCTGTGGCTGGCAGCTGATTTTTTTCTCCCAATAAAAAAGAGCGGTCCAGTGTATAATCCGGCTTAATGACGAGAATCGTATCGGGAGAGGCTTTGAAAATCATCGAAAGGCGGCTCTGGCTCTTTCTCAGCTCCTGTTCCTTCCGGACCAGATCTTTGTGCTGCTCCAGTATGGTGACCAGAAAACCTATGATCGGGATTATATAGCTGACCGTGTTGGCCAGAAGACCGAAATCGAAGAAGACATCGTGGGCTTTTGAGGAGAATGACATATAAAAATAAGCCCCGGCATTCATGATAACGGATAAGAGGAGAAAATGGCTGAAGAGTTTTCCATCGCCTCGGCGTTTAATCAAACCCAATGAAAAGGCCGTGAAAAATAAAAGAGATGTTAAAATCTGCACCGGATCGGAGTGGAAAAATACCGGTAACCGGATATCGGCCAGGTTGCTGTAGCGCGCCAGAAGGGTCAGCAGAGAACCGAGCATCAGCGCTGATGAAATGGACGCGGCCAGAAGTTTCCTGATCCTGTCTCCCTCGCAGGTCTTATCCTTCGCGATCATGGCCACGATGAGGACGATGGCCAGAAAAAAATCGTCTCCCAGAATTGTTCCGGCCTGATGCTGGTCCATATGTGAGGTCAGTCCTGACAGGATATTGTTTATCCCGATCAGCCCGTGAATGAGATCTTCCGTACCGGACAGGAGAAAACCGAACCCGATCAAGAGGTAGAAATACTGTCTGTTGCTGTAAAAGAAGAGAAAGGATGAGAGGCCGACGATCATGGCCAGCAGCGCTCCGGTCAGTTCCAGTGATATGTAAAGTTCTCCTGTGGTTGTCAGGTGCCAGTGAGAAGAGAAAAGCAGCGGACCCATTGTAACAAAAATGACCGCCAGAAAAATATATTGTCCGATTCTGAATTTATGATCCATCGGTTATAAGAATAATTTTACCCGGTTGATTTTTCAAGAAGAGGCTGAATCCGCCTCGTTACGGATCCAGCCCCGGAAAAGGGAAGCTTGTCTTTGTATCCCTTATATTGAGGGTTCAAGTGCCCGGCAAATCTCTATCAGACGGAAGACACCTTCCACGTTGATCTCTCCATCTGTAAAATGGGGCAGTTTTATCAGAGGCTGGTCGAGAAGGAAAGGTACCATATCTGCGTCTTTCAGGGCGGCGCCTTCCGGAGTAAAAAGAGATATCCAGCGGGGAACAGCCCGGCACAGCTCGGCTCTGGTCGCTTCATTGTTCCAGAGTGCCGAAATAAAAGTGAATTCATCCTGAACGATCGGCTGTTTCTCAAGGCTTTCATAAGCAAAGCCCGCTTTTAACCGGATATCCCTTGAAGAGGAGCCTATCCGGATTTCAAAATCACCGCTTTCCGCTATCCACTTCTGCTTCAGGGAATCATAGAAAGAGAGGTCTCTCTTTGATATTTCAAAGGATACGGTCCGCTTTTCTCCCGGAGCAAGTGCAATTTTAGCAAACCCTTTCAGTTCCATTTCCGGACGGATCAGGGTGGATACCCGGTCATGGATATAGATCTGGACGACTTCTTCTCCTTCCATGGAACCGGTATTCGTCACATCGAGAGTGATTTCAAGCGGCTTCTCTCCCGTCGTTTTTTCAGATGAGAGTCTCAGGCCGGAATAGGAGAATTCCGTATAGGACAATCCGTGTCCGAAGGGGAAGAGCGGTGTTCTCGCTCTTTTATCATACCATCTGTATCCGACGAAGATCCTTTCTCCGTAGAGGCTTTCCCCCTCTTCTCCGGGGAAGTTCAGATAGGCGGGCGTATCCTCCAGTCTCGCCGGAAAGGTCTCGGCCAGCTTACCGGACGGGTTGACCTTACCGAAGAGAACGTCGGCTATGGCTCCCGCGCCGGCCTGTCCTAGGACCCAGCTCTCGAGAACGGCGGGAACCCTGTCCACCCAGGGCATCGCTACAGCGCTTCCGTTGCTCAGGACCACAATGGTATGGGGCTGCGCATCGGCCACAGCCTCGATCAGCCGGTTATGGGATGGCGGGAGATCGATATGGGTTCTGTCAATTCCCTCGGACTCATAGCTGAGGGGAAGACCGGCCATAATCACGGTTCTGTCACTTGCCCGGGCCGTTTCCACAGCACGTAGAAATTCTGCTTCCGATAAGGGATTCTCATCATCGAGACTGTATCCCCTGGCATAGGTCAGTTCGATAAGGCCGCTGTATTCCCGTTCCAGAATATCTCTTACCGTATCAATCTTTGTCGGTCTGACTTCCGAGCTCCCGTTTCCTTGATACCGGGGATCTTCGGCGAACTCTCCCAGAAGAGCGACTTTCAATTTCCCATCGGGGGAGAGGGGCAGAATTCCGTTCTCGTTTTTCAGAAGGGTGATACAGCGCGATCCGATACGGCGGGCCAGAGCGTGATGTTCATCCGGGCTGTATTCCCGGACCGGCTCTTTATCTTGCCGGATTTTCAAAATCAGGTAAATGAGTTCCCTTATCAGTTTATCAAGTACCGGTTCCTTCAGATCTCCGCTCTCAAGAGCCTCTCTTATCTTCTTCAGGCTGAAAGGGGCTTTTCCTCCGGGCATCTGGAGATGGAGTCCGGCTTTCAGAGCTTTGACTCTGTCCACCACGGCGTCCCAATCCGACATGACAAGAGCTTCGGAATGCCACTCCTCTTTGAGAATCTCCGTCAGGAGTTTCCGGTTCTCCGTTCCGTAGGTCCCCTGTACGCGGTTGTAGCAAGCCATAACTGTCCAGGGATTTCCTTTTTTTACGGCGATTTCAAATGGAGTGAGATATATCTCCCGGAGCGTGCGGTCATCAACGGCCGCATTTATGTGCATCCGTCTCGTTTCAATATTGTTCGCGGCAAAATGTTTGAGGCAGGCGCCGACTCCGTTGCTCTGGACGCCTTTGATATAGGCCGCGCCCATCTCCCCTGACAGCATAGGGTCTTCGGAGAAATATTCGAAGTTTCTTCCCGCCAGAGGGGACCGTTTGATGTTGACGCCGGGGCCCAGCAGGACATCGACGTTCTGCTGCCGGCATTCCCGGCCCAGAGCCCGTCCGACCTCTTCAAGGAGGTCCCTGTCCCAGCTGGCGGCCAGAGCCGAAGCTGTGGGAAAACAGGTCGCGGGAAGCTGGTCTCCGTAACCCATCTCCGTTGTCACGGGGGCCCGCCTTAAACCGTGAGGGCCGTCGGCCAGCCATATCCACGGGATGCCCAGACGATCCACCGGAACCGTGCTCCAGGGATCTTTTCCCGCAGTCATGGATATTTTTTCTTCGAGAGTCAACTGTGAGCACAATTCTTCCGCTTTCTTTCGAAGATTGTCTCTTTCGATAGTATTCCGAGTCATATTTTCATCCTTGATTAGGATGGAAGGGAGAGAACTCCCTTCCCGGTTAATTTAAAGGAGAGTCTCAGCCGACGGGCTGGTTTCTCTCTGGTTTTTCTGATGCGGCGCTATTTTCCGTTTTCCATTCTTTCGCGTGGATGCACCGGACGAACTGGTCGGGCTTGACTTCCACGGCTTCGGGGAAATCATCGGCGCAGCGGCTTTCCGCAACGGGACACCGGTTCCGGAAGGGGCAGCCCCGGCTTTCGGGTGTCCACATGGTCACTTCTTTTTCCACATCGTCCCGGACTTCCAGTTTGGCAAGAGTTTCTCTTTCAGGATCGGGCGCCGCAGAAATCAGCAGTTTTGTGTAGGGGTGTACCGGGTGCTTCACCACTTTGTCTACGTCTCCCCATTCCACCATATGGCCGCTGTAGAGAACGATGATCCTGTCGGAAAAATAACGGGCCGTCGCTATGTCATGGGTGATGTAGAGAAAGGATTTGCCCATTTCCCGTTTCAGCTTGTTCATCAGATTCAGAACGCCGAGCCGTATGGAAACATCGAGCATCGATGTGGGCTCATCGGCAAAGATAACATCAGCTCCGATGGCCAGTATCCGGGCCAGGAAGGCTCTTTGTTTCTGTCCGCCCGATAGCTGATGGGGATTCTTGATTCCCTGTTCTTCCGGAGGGACAAGCCCCACCATTTCCAGGGCTTCATTCATCTTTGCTTTAAGCTCTATCCCTTTATAGCCGTGATAGAGCTGAAGAGGTCTTTTCAGGTGGTAATAAATGGAGTGAAGGGGGTTCAGGGAAGAGAAGGGGTCCTGAAAAATCATCTGAACCTTCTGGCGGTAGTTTCTCAAAGGATTCCCTTTGAATTTGTGTACATTCTCTCCGTTGTAGGTCATTTCTCCCCGGGAGGGGGTGTAAAATCGCATGGCGATGCGGCATAGAGTCGATTTTCCGCAACCCGATTCTCCCACGACGGCGAGAGATTCCCCTTTGTAGAGATCAAAGGAAACATTGTTGAGAGCTCTGAGCGTGCGTTTTTTGGAGAAAAAAGTCTTTCCGCTGATCTGGAAATCCATTGTAACGTTTTTAATGCTGAATACTATTTGCCTGTCCATCAGTTTCTGCTCCCTGTCAGTGTTCCCATGGGGTTGTGGCAATCGTAGAAATCATTGCCCCTTTGCTGTCTCGGAGGAACTTCTTTAAAGCAGATATCCTGAGCCCTGAAGCATCGGTCCTGAAAACGGCATCCCCGGGGAATCCGGCTCATATTGAGCGGCGAACCGGGAATCCCTTCCATATACCCGATATCGCCGTGAAGAGAGGGGAAGGAATTTTTCAATCCGTAGGAGTAGGGATGCTGAGGATTTTTCAGGATGGTCTGAGCCGGAGCCTGTTCCACGATTTTTCCCGCGTACATAATGGATACGTTGTCACAGAACTCCATCATCAGGCTCAGGTCGTGAGTTATGAAAAGAATGGAGAATTTAAGCTCTTTTTTCAATTCATAAACTCTCTGGAGAATTTCTCTCTGCACGACCGTATCGAGGGCTGTCGTCGGTTCATCCATTATCAGGAGCTTCGGTTTCAGAGCCAGTGCCATGGCTATAACGGCCCTCTGGCGCATTCCTCCGGAAAACTGATGAGGGTAATCGTTCAGTCTCTCTTTCGGTATGCCGACGATTTCAATCAGCTTTTCCGCTCTGGCACGCGCCTCCTGTCTGTTTTTCGTTATTCCGTGATTTTTATAGATTTCGAAAAACTGTTTTTCCAGTTTGACTACGGGGTTCAGGCAGTTCATGGCGGACTGGAAGACCATGCTGATCTGATCCCAGCGGAATTGCCGCAATTCCTCTTCGCCCATTTTAATAATGTCCCGGCCTCCCAGTTTTATCGAACCGTCGGCGATGAGGGCCGGAGGCCGGTGGAGTCTCATCAGGGAGTAGGCTATGGTGCTTTTTCCGCAGCCCGATTCGCCGGCCAGACCCATGCTCTGCTCTTCCTCGATGGAAAAGCTCACATCATCGACGGCCCGGACAGCTCCGTTCAGGGTTATGTAATCTACGGAGAGATTTTTAACTTCAAGTAAGGCGCTCATTCCGTCTCTCCTGCTTTAGTGTAAGTTATTTCGGCTTTCTTCGCTTTATAGTAACCGGCCATGATTCTCTGGGCTTTCAGTTTGGGGTTGGAAAGCTCGTCGATAGAGAAATTGATAAGCGTCAGACCCGAACCCAGAACGATCAGTCCCAGACAGGGACCGAGCAGTTCCCACCAGGCTCCGGTCTGCAAAGCCGCCGTGTTCTGGGCGTTGTAGAGCATGGTTCCCCAGGTTACGGAAAGGGGATCTCCGAATCCGATGTATTCCAGAGTAGCCTGAGCCATAATGGCATAGATGATGGTGCCGACGAAGGCGGAGCTCATCATGGAAAGCATATTGGGCATCACTTCGGCGAAGAGGCGCCGCAGCTTGGTTTCGCCAAGAGTTTCCGCCGAGTAGATGAACTCCCTGTTGCGGATGCTCATGGTCTGGGACCGCAGAACTCTGGCTCCCCATGCCCATGAGGTGAATCCGATGAGAACCCCGATGAGCATAGGGGAGACCCCTCCCATAAGCGCGGCAATTATAAGCAATAGCGGTATCTGGGGTATGACCATGGCGATGTTGATTACCATGGTTATGATTCCGTCGACGATCCCTCCGAAGTAACCTGCGGTTATACCGATTACAGTGCTGAGCGTCACGGCGATAACACCGGCCAGTATGCCGACCAGAAGCGATGTCCTGCCTCCATAGAGTGTCTGCGCCCACACATCGCGGCCCAGCTGTGTCGTTCCCAGGATGAACACGCTGTTCGGGGCGACCCTGTACTGGTCGGAGCGGAATCCCGCCTCGAATCTGGTGAACATGGGAGCCCCCAGAGTCAGAAGCATAATGGTGAATATGAGTATAAAGCCCACAGTGGCTTTGGGATTGTCTCTTAAAAATTTAAACAGAGGATGATTATCCAGTTTTTTCAATGTCATTTTTTACCTCCCCTGTTTTCGAAGCCGCGGATCGAGAATCAGCAGCATCATATCGGCAATGAAATTGGCGGATAGCATAAGAATCGTAGACATGAGAAGTATCCCCTGCATGAGAGGATAGTCCCTGGAATCAAGGGCGCCGATCATGACTTTTCCCAGACCGGGATAATTGAACACGACCTCGATAATAAGAGAACCACCCAGCATGAACCCGATCTGCATGGCGAGAGTCGTCGCAACGGGAAGAAGGGCGTTTCTGGCCCCGTATGAGATCATCAGTTTGTATTCCGGGACGCCTTTGGCCCGGCCCATGGCAATGAAATCCTCACCGAGCTGGTTAATCATATTGGCGCGCATGCCCATAATTCCATTGAGCTGGAGCATGACGATGCAGGTGACCGGCAGAAAAGCGTGGTAGGCCACATCTCCGATATATTGCAGAACATTGGCGGGACGGAACAGAGGTGTCACGGCGTAACCGGCCGGGAAGATACCGAATTTTTCCGAGCGGGCGAAAGTATAACTGATCAGAAGAGCCAGAACGACCGCGGGAATATTGGCCATCAGCTGGCCGCCGACTGTCAGAAAACTGTCCAGTTTGCTTCCCCGTCTCCATGCGGCGACTATGCCGAGAAGATTGTTAATTAAAAAGGAGATGATCAGCGATGTCCCCATGAGGAAGACTGTCCAGCTGAGTCCGCGGGTCAGCGCTTGTATTACGGTTAGGGGATACTGGCTGAAGGAAAAACCCCAGTTCCCCTGGAAAATGCTGCCCACATACTCAAAATAACTTTCGATAATCGGTTTGGTCTTGCTGAATCCGAACAGTTTCTCCACGGCGGCAATCGTTTCGGCATCGATTTTCCCGCTGGTCTGGTACAGTTTGGCCATATACATCTGAACGGGATCTCCCGGCATGAGGCGGGGAATGAAAAAGTTAATTGTTACGGCGGCAACAAAAGCAATTAAATAAAAACCGAGCCGTTTGAATATATAGTTCACTTCTGTTTCCTACTCTTTTGATTCTTTCTATAAAAGGATACCCCGGAAACATCGTTTCCGGGGTATGAACAAGGTAATAACCGGTTATTTTACCGGAGACAGCTGCATCAGGTGCAGGAGTTTCATATCGTGGTCTGCAAGAGCAGGCTCGCAGACCGGGTTGTCGGGAGTTGACCAGCCTGTGAATCTGGAGTCGTTGTAAACATACCACAGACCGTTGTAGAACAGAGGAATGTTGATCATGTTCTCGGCGAAATGCATTTCAACTTTGTCGGAAATGGCTTTCAGCTCATCATCGCTGGCAAAGGGCATCTGGTCGATAAGGGCGCTCAGCTCGTCGTTGAGGTAGTTGGTCTGGCATACGGACCACCATGTCTGAGTCAGAGCTCTGGACTGGTCGCCGATTGTGTCGAAGTAGAATTTCCAGGGGTTTCCGGATTTTCCGTAACCGCTGTAAAGAACATCATGATCACCGGTTTCCCAGCTTTCGATTATGATTCCCAGGTCTACGGCGTTGGCAGTCGCGTTGATTCCGATAGCTCTGAGCCCTTCGGCGGAGATGGCTGCGCCGTCATTCCAGTCTGTCCATCCGGCAGGTGACAGGATTTCAAATTCGATTTCGCTTCCGTCTGGGTTTTCCACCCATCCGTCACCGTTGGAATCAACGAATCCCGCTTTGTCGAGAATGGCTTTAGCCGCATCGAGATCGTATTTTGTGTACTGGTCTTTCAGCTCTTCAGCTGCGGGATTTCTGTATCCCCAGAGTGCCGGGGGAAGACCTGTTACAGGAGGAACAACGCTGTCGAGGTAACCGAATACAGCGGAATCGATGATCCCCTGTCTGTCGATTGCCATGGAGTAAGCTCTTTTGAAATCCACATTGTGGAATGCCTTGTTGTTGCCTTCGTGTTTTGTCATGTAGTTGAAAGCCATTCTGACACCGTCGTTTTTACCGTACCAGTATTTTCTGTGCTCATCGCCTTTGATATATGTCTTTTCGATGTCCGGAATGAAAATATGAGCCCAGTCGACCTGTCCGGTTTCGAGAAGGGCGAGAGCACCGGCGTTGTCGTTGAACTGGGGAATTCTCAGCTCATCGACTTCCAGATCATCGCCTCTCCAGTAGTTGGGATTTCTTCCGAGCACAACCATTTCGGGAGTGAAGTCAATAACTTCGGAGAAGGGACCTGTACAAACAGGATTCTCAAGAACGTAGGAAGAAGGATCCGCTACCTTGGACCAGATGTGTTCGGGGATGATCTGGACTTCGTTGAACAGGTCGATTCTGTGGAATCTGTTCTGTTTTCTCATGTTGAACTGAACGGTGTAGTCGTCGAGAGCTTTCACAGTCATGATTTTTCCCGTGTCGCCCCAGTAACCGTTTCTGTCCAGTTCGGGATGATCCTTGCTCAGCATATAAGTGTAAACAACGTCGTCAGCTTTGAAATCTTCGCCGTCGCTCCATTTGATTCCCTTTCTCACCTTTACGGTAACGGTCTTAAGGTCGTCTTCAGAAACAATATCCTCTGCGAGCCAGAGAGTTTCCCTGTTGTTGTTCAGCGGATCGTAAAGAGCCATGTACTCCAGAGTAAAACCGTGATTCCACTGTTTGGCTCCCGATGTGTAGGGATTGAAATTCCGGACCCATCCGTCTGATGAGTCGAGAAGAACGGTAAGAACCGCTTTCTCTTCACCGGCTTTGCTCTCCTGAGCTCCTCCGGCAAAGAGGGATGTTAAGGAAAACATAACGGCCATGACAAGCAATAATGTTTTTTTCATGTTCCTTCCTTTTGTCCTGCTTGGACTTTTTAAAATGGATTACCAACGATCGGAATCAATAGTGATATAGATAGTTAGTTTGGTAAACCTTACTATTAGAATTTGAGAGCTGTCAAGTTTTATTTTTCTCAGGTTTTTACAGTTTTCTCTCCTCCGGACCAGCGGACCCGAAGGGTAAGGCGTCCCCGTGAATGCAGTTTGATTACCGGCTCCTCTTTTTCCGTGCTCCGTTCCGCGCATTCCAGATCGATCAATTCCTCGCCGAAGGGAAAGCTGTACACGCCGTGTTTTTCCATTAAACGGACATCCCAGAGAAGGGTGCCGTCGGGGGATGTCCGGATTCCGAAAACATATTCAAAGAGTATGGAGACCGATGAGAGGCCGGTCCATCCCACAAAATCCGGTCGCGCCGGCTGGCCGGGAGACCTGTCTTCCGGAGCATAGTTCTCCCATAAGGTTCCGGTTTTTATGTACGTTTCGACGACCTTTTCAAGATGATTCAGACCTATTCTGTGAGCCATGCCGTTCCGGCCGTAGAGAGACAGACCTCTCAGTACCATATAATTGGTCGGAGACCATACGCCGCCATTCGAGTATCCCCCTTTTTCGCAGTATTCCCGGTTATCCGCCGAAAGAGCAGGGATCATGTGGGGGCGGTTGAATTCCTGTCTGCTCTCCAGATGAGAAAGAAAACCGTCCAGTTCTGAAGAGGGCAGGGCTTCCGCCAGAAGGGCCCAGTAGGCCCCTATGGTTTTAACACCGGATAGGCTTCCGTCCCTCCGTCTGTCGAAATAAAACTTCGAAGCGCCGTCCCACATATTTCTGTTTACAAAGGCGCTCAGCTCTGCGATCTCTTTTTTTTCCTCTTCCAATTCCCCCTCCCGCCCCAGAACTAGGGCCATATGGATAAGAATCCTGTTATTGAATATCTGCTGAAGGGTTGTATCGATCCAGGACATGTGTCCGTGATCGAATTCGCAGTTATACTTCTCTTCCATGCGGGGCTGATTGTCCATTCCGCATCCCCAGCCGCTGGACCAGTAGGATCCGTTCTGCCAGGTCCTGTGTTTTCTGAACCATCTGCTGTAAGCCAGGAGTACGGGAAAAATGTTGCCCAGTCTTTTTTTATCTCTGCTGATCAGGTAGTATTCCCACTCGCTCCAGCCGAACAGATTCGGGCCCGTGCTGGAAGGATCGAAGCGCTCGAACATTTCAAGGCTGTCCCTTTCCCGGATTTCACGGCATATATAGCCGTCGCTGTGCTGATGTGAGTAGAAATTGTCCAGTGTCTGCTGGAAATTGAAAACCCGCCGGCCGTATTTCCCGAACATGAGAATAAAGACCGAATCCCAGAGAAAGAGATTTCCGTTGAAAGCCGTATCGATAAAGGGACTGATGAATCGAGTCGACTCATCGGGATTTCGCAGATTTGAAAAAGCGAGTTCCCATGTTTTCCAGTAACAGGAAATGACGGATTCATGCCCCTGCCAGAATGGTGCCGGAAGCTTATCTCTCATGGTGCTGAAATCGGGAAGATCTGCTGTTTCCGGTCTTTTGCCGATATAGACATTGTCCCTGACGAGTTTCTCTTCTACGTGTGTATCCGGTCTGTTCATTTACCTCTTCCTTCCTCTGTGATAGAATAGCTGTACTTATAGTCTTTCACTCCATTTCTGATAGGTGAAATAATAGTTGATTTATCCAAACTAACATATTACAATCACCATGATCTCCCATGGAGAACTTGTCAATCCCTAAAGTCAATCGGGAGTCCAGATATGAATCAGATAAAATCCGGCGGAGCCCGGATCCGCAGACAATATAATTTTTACAAAGTGCTCAGAGCTATCTGGGTGGAAAGCGGTGTGAGCCGTAAAGAACTGTGCGCCAGGCTGGAACTGGATAAAGCGACAATGAGTACGATTGTGTCCCAGCTGCTCAAGCTGAATCTTGCCGAGGAGATCAGTCCTAATAAAGAAGAGTTGAAACCGGGAAGAAGGCCTATCGGATTGAGTATCCGGAAGGATTTCGGTTATGTCGCCGGATTCGAGTTTCATGTCAACGGAATAAAAGCAGTCGTTAAAGATATGCATTTCAATACGATCCAGACTTTCAATTTTCCCTGTGAGCGGTTAAAAGCAGGGCAGATTAAAAGTACTTTTCTTGTCGCTTTCAGCGAGGTGAAGAAGGAGTTGAAAAATAAGCCTCTAATAGGTATTGGAGTATCAATTCCCGGGGTGGTCGATCATGATCGGGGCATAATCAACAACTCCTGGGAGCTGGGAGTCGTCGATGAGACATTTGATTTCCAGACCGAGGTTTTTGATGTTCTGGACATACCCGGCTTTATAGATAATGACGCGAACTGTTGCGCCTGGGGTAAACTGACAAAAAACCGCAGCCTTGACTTCAGCAATTTCCTCTACATTTTTTTCAGCTACGAACCGACTCACAGCGAGTACAATCCCGATGACAATGTCAGCGTGGGGTTGGGGCTTGTCCTCGACGGAAGACCCTATTTCGGTCCCGATTACACTTCGGGCGAGTTTCAGACCATGACCTATAATGTGGACCGTATCAATCAGTTCGATATGACTCGCGAACAGCAGTATGCCTACCGCTCCGATCCTGAAATTCAGAGAGAAGTTTTTGAAAGTTTTTCCAGCCATATGGCTCTTCTGGTTAATTTCTTCAATTTCAGGAGAGTCATTCTGGGAGGGGATCTTCCCGATCTCGTTCCCGATGTTCAGGAAATACTGGGCAAAGCCGTAAACCGGAACTGGCCTTATGGAAACAAAGAAAACTGTATTGTCCAAATAGATGATGGTAAGGAAATGATCGCCGCATCGGGAGCTGCGGGAATGTTCCTGGAACAGATTTTTACTGTTCCGGAACTGGATCATGAAAGGGGCGCATTAACCTGGCAGAAGGTTTTCAATAACAGAGATCTGAGCGATCTTTTTTAAGGAATGAAGATGAACAGCATTGATATGAACTATAACGCCGCACTGGAAAGATCCCGGGAGCTTCTTCTGGCCATGACGCTGGAGGAGAAAATTTCTCTTCTCGGCGGAGTCCGGGGATTTTTTATCCCTTCCATACCCAGGCTCGATATACCTGAAATCTTTATGAGCGATGCGAGCTGCGGTGTCAATATACGGGAGACCTGGCTGGAGGACCGCGTTGATACGGATCTGGAGAAATCCGTTGCCTTTCCCTGCTTTATCCAGCTGGCTTCGACCTGGAACCGGGAGCTCTGCAGGGAATATGCCGTCAGCATCGGAGAGGAATGCCGGGCCGGAGGGATTCATATACTCCTGGGACC
>JAFGXR010000109.1 GCA_016936555.1 Spirochaetales bacterium
AGGAACATCTACAGGAACATCTACAGGAACATCTACAGGAACATCTACAGGAACATCTACAGGAACATCTACAGGAACATCTACAGGCGTGGCCGATATACAATCTTCGGAAGAAGAGAGTTCTACCGTTACGGAAAAACCTCAATCGATACTGATTGATGATCTGGCTAAAGTTTACTTCTATCCTAACAGAACCGATCTGACAGGCGATGCCAGAATGGTTCTCGATGATATTCTAAAAATACTAAAATCAACTGAAAATCTTGATGTGGAAATCACCGGCCATTGCGCCTTTTTCGGAACGGAAAAAGGAAGACAGGAAATCTCTGTGGAAAGAGCTGAAAATGTCTATAATTATTTCCTTTCAAAAGGATGGGAGCCTCAGAAAAGACCTTTGCTTGAAGGGCGCGGACACCAGGATATCATAACAATCGATCCGGAGAAGCAAAATCTTAACAGACGGGTTGAAATCCGTATTCATTCGGAATGATTGTCTATTGAACTCAGCTTTACGGAAATATGCAATCTCTATATAATATTCTGAAGTCAGTCAGGAGGATTGTTTGTTTTTAAAAAGTGTTGAGATCATGGGTTTCAAGTCCTTTGCCGATCGTACCAGGATCGAATTTTCCGAGGGGATTTCTGCTCTCCTCGGGCCCAACGGATGCGGTAAAAGTAATGTTGTAGATTCGGTTAAGTGGGTCCTGGGGGAACAATCAACCAAGAACATGCGTGCCGAAAAAATGGAAGATGTTATTTTTAACGGTACGGAAACGAGAAAGGCCCTCAATGTGGCCGAAGTGACACTGACAATAGCAAACGAGGAGGGGATTCTCGATCTTGACGTCCCTGAGGTGGCCATAAAAAGGCGTCTTTTCCGGAACGGAGAAAGCGAATACCTTGTCAATAATACCCCGGTTAAACTTAAAGAACTGAGAGAACTTTTTTTTGATACGGGAATAGGAAAATCCGCCTATTCCATTATGGAACAGGGTAAAATTGATCAGGTCCTTTCCAATAAACCGGAGGAACGTCGTTATCTGTTTGAAGAAGCCGCCGGCATTACCAAATTCAAAGTCAGGGGTAGTGAGGCGGACAGGAAACTCGCCCGGACCGAAGAAAATATGGTTCAGGTAGAAAATATTCTCCGTGAAGTCAGGCGCAGTTACGACACACTTAAAAAACAATCAGAAAAAACCCTTGAGTACAGAGAATGTAAAAGCAGAATTTTTGAGCTTGAAATAGATCTTCAGCTCCTCAAGCTGGCTACTCTGAGTGATACGAGAAAAAATAAAATTGAAAAACTTCAGGAAAAGAAGGACCTCTACAGCAAGCTGAGTGGAGAGATCGAAGGAATAAACGGATTTCTTCAGGAAAATCAGGGGCAGGTCAGCTATATGGAGACTGAGCTGGTCGAATTCCAGAAAAAACTTTACGGTATGGGGCTTGAGAAAGAGAATCAGGAAAACCAGATCCGCCTTTTCCGGGAACAGATCAGTGAAGTTGAAACAACGATTTCGTCCTTTCTGGCAAAAGAAAAAGCAATTAACGACAAAATCGGGCAGATTTCGGCTAACCGGGAAAAAAAAGTTGAAGCCCTTAAAGATTATAGTGAAAGGCTTGAAGAGGTAACCCGTAACATTACCAGGCTGGAAGAGAATATCGCTCAGTGCGACAGTTCCATTAAAAAGAACGATGAAGAAGTTTCCATTCTGGAAAACGAAAGCATCGGGCTAGAGACGGAACGGAATAAACTGGGAGAGGATCTCAGGATACTTACTGATGATATCGTAACGCAACTGGATAAAGGGCTTCGCGATACGGGATTCTCCCGAAGCCGCCGTCAGTCTCTGGAAGCAAAAGTCAAAGAGATCTCCGCGACATCGCGGGTTCAGATCGCCGGCCGGATTCAGATTATAAATGACGCTCTCCGGGTAGGCGGGGGCAAAGATCTCAGGAAGATGCTAGAGAGTTGTGTAACCCTTCTGGGAGACTCCAGGGATAATTTCGACGAGCTGGAGAAGGTTTTCGAAGAGTATACCGGTACCAATCCGGACTTCCTGGATGAATTCCTGGCTCCTGAGGGAATTATCACCCGTAAAAGGGATATCGATACCCGTGTTTCCGCTGTTTTGGAAAAAGTGAAACTCAACCGTGAGAGAGTTAAAAATCTGCAGAATGATAATAAAGCACTTGTCCAGAAAATCGATGACTACAGGGAAAGCCTTGAGGAGCAGAAAGTCTCTGTCGCAACGATCAAGACCCAGGTCGATGCTGTAAACGACAGTCTGAAGGTTCTGGAACGGGAACTGGATGAGCAGAAGGAGTATCTGAAGCAGAATACGGATGAACTGAAAAAGGAAAGAGAAAAGAAATCAGTACTGGAAGGAAAAATTGCCGAACTCGAAGAAATCGGACGAAAGCTGGAACAGGATAAAGTCAAGACAAAAAAAGCTCTCGAAGATCTGGAGAAAGGAATAAATGATAAAAACCGTAAGCTTCAGGGTGAACAGATCGAGCTAAAGAAAAAAATATCCAGAGTTAATAGCATACAGGAGGAGATCTCCCGTTTTAATATCGATATGGCTCAACTGGATACGGAAATTCAGAATCTTTTCAGTAATTTCCGTGATAAGTATTCCAGAGAGCTGGAGGAGTATGCAACCCGTTCCGAGTCCATCGAGGAACCGGCTTCTCAAATCAAGGAGAAACTGGATTCTGAAAAATTCAAACTCAAAGCAATCGGGCAGGTCAATCTGATGGCTCCCGAGGAGTTTACAGAAGTTAAAGACAGGTATGATTTTCTTAATGGTCAGCTTGAGGATTTGAAAACAGCCCGGGATAATCTTGTCGAAGTCACAAAGGAAATCAAGACGGAATCAGAAAAGCTTTTCATGCAGGCTTATACGGAAATCCGGAAGGAATTCCATGAAATGTTCAGGCGGCTCTTCGGTGGAGGCCGGGCGGAGCTCAAACTGGTTGATCCTGATAATATCCTCGAATCGGGAATAGAGATTTATGCGCAGCCTCCGGGGAAAAAACTGGAAAATATCTCTCTTCTTTCGGGGGGGGAGAAATCTCTTACAGGAGTCGGCCTGCTTTTTGCCACATATCTTATAAAACCTTCCCCTTTCTGCATACTCGATGAGATTGATGCCGCGCTGGACGAAGCTAATATTCAGCGTTTTGTCAACGTACTTGTAGAGTTCGGTAAAACTTCGCAATTCATTGTTATAACGCATAATAAAAAAACTGTTACTGGTGCCAGTACCCTTCTCGGTGTTACAATGCAGGAGTCTGGTGTTTCAAAGATTATATCGATCAGACTTGAGGATGAGGTCGGAAATGAAAACTCCTGAGCTGAAAATTAATTTTAAGCTGTCTGATTACGTTGAACCTCACATTTTAAAGATATATGTATTTTCTCTTTTTTCTGTTCTTATGCTTGCTGTTCTCGTTGTTATAGGGGTTACGGTTTTCCGGTCTTTTTCGGCAGACAGAGTCAGTTCTGAACCTACGCTATACACGGAAGAAGATATCTCAGCCATTCTTAAGTCACCGGGTTTGACAGATTTCATAATACCTGAATCGCTGGAGTCCGGTGAAAGTGGATTCATTCTTTACCGGGAACCATTGAAAGCCTGGTCAGATCCGATGGTAGAAAGGTATATTATTCCCCCGGAAGAGCTCGGTATTGATAAAATCCGTGTAGAAAATAAAAAATCAATTGAAAGTGTTCTGGAAGATATACCCTGATGATTAGAATGAAGCTCTTTTCTTTGTTTTTGCTATTAATGGTTTTTTCATGCGCTACAACAGGAGGAGTTGAGTACTTTGAATATGTATCATCAAAAGCTTCCTCGGACACGTCCGGTTTGGAAAATCCCGATGTCCTGCCTGAAGTCAATCTCTTTATTTCAGCGTCCTACGGCAAAGAATCCGTAATATATGACGCTCTTGAATCTGAGATGATTCTTCCCGAAGCAGAGGTTCCTGAGGCTGAGATGACTATGCTTGTCGAATCTGCTCCTGCTGAAATAAAGCCATCATCTGCGATAACCACTGCTGATGAACCATCTCCTGTCAGGAGTGAAGTTGCCCCCCCTCAAACTTACGATGTAAAGACACTTCTGGTCGCGTCTGATGATCATCCTTCCGCTCTTCCCCCATCCCCTGCCACAAGGGGTGAAGCTGCTCTGTTCCCGGAGGATATCAGGCCAGTTGAAAAAACGCTTGAATTTTTGCCGGGGGATGATATTTTTATTTCCCTGGATAAAGAGGGGTGGATTTTTGACCGTGAAGATTCAAGTGAGGGGATCAATTTAAAGGAGAGACAATTTGAAAGCGGGACAACTCGTTTTGTCTTCACTTCTGAAAGAGGCGGCCCCTTGAAATTACGTTTTGTTCTTCAGAACAGCGAATCCGGAGAGGATGAAAAAATTATATATAGGCTGGAATCATCGGAAGAGGTTGTTGATCCCGATCTCCCAGTGGTGATTAATGCCTCTCCCGAAAACTATTTTGAAATGGACTTGCAGGGAAAAACTGAAAACGGCCTGTCAGAAGCTGTCTCTGAAGAGAATGTGCCGGGAGTCGTCGCCTCAATAGACCAGCTGATTAATCCCGATGCCGATCCCGGTACGGAGCTGATGCTCGATACCTTCGCTCTACTGGAAAAACAGGGAGGCTATGATCAGCTGCTGGTGAGACTGGCAGAAAATGCCTTTCTTCTTTACCCCTATGATAACAATAGTGCTGAAATGCTTTTCCGGGCGGCGCAATCTCTGGAAAGTCCCGGTTTGGAACAGGATATTGAAAAGGCGATCGATTTGTTCAGGCTCGTAAGAGACTATTTCCCCCTCAGTCCCTACAGCGATCGCTCGCAGGAACGTATAAGCTATCTGGAACGTCATTTCATGAAGATTTACTGAGTTGTTCCACTTGACACGGTTCTCCTATTAACTGTATAAAAAGGCTAAAACTTTTAGGGCAAAATAGAGATAATGCTAGACAGAATAACGGATAAACTGACTGATATTACCAGGCAGTTTACCGGAAAAAACCGGATCACAGAAAAGAATGTTGAGGATGCCGTCAATGAAATAAAAGTGGCGCTCCTCGATGCCGACGTCAATCTCCGGGTTGTCAGGCGTTTTGTAAATAGAACCATTAAGGAAGCGACGGGAGAAGATGTGCTCCGTTCGGTTGATCCCGGACAGATGTTCATCAAAATCGTTTATGACAAAATGGTTGATCTGCTGGGAGATACCCGGCAGGAACTGGAGCTGAAAGGACCGGATACCGTTTCGGTAATCCTTCTGCTCGGTCTTCAGGGGGCTGGTAAGACAACGGCTGCGGCCAAACTTGCCGCCCGGTTGAAAAAGGAAGGGAGAAATCCCATGCTGGCTGCCTGTGACCTGGTCAGGCCGGCGGCTGTGGAACAGCTTTCCGTTCTGGGAGAACAGATCGGAGTAGAGGTTTACAGAGAAGATACAAAAAACGCTGTTAAAGTTGCAAAGAATGCACTGAAACTGGCGAAAAAAAAGCAATATGATACTCTGATTATCGATACGGCCGGAAGGCTGCAGATAGATCAGGACATGATGAAAGAGATCGTAGACGTCAGGGAAGCGGTGAGCCCTGTCGAGGCACTACTGGTCGCTGACGCCATGACCGGACAGAATGCAGTCGATATTGCCAAAACTTTTGATGAAGAAGTTTCGATAAGCGGTGTTATTCTTACAAAATTCGACTCCGATGCCCGCGGCGGTGCTGCTCTTTCCCTCAAGAGCATCACAGGGAAACCAATAAAATTCATTGGTGTTGGTGAGAAAGTTGAAGATCTTGAGCCTTTCTATCCTGATAGGATTGCCTCCCGTATTCTCGGGATGGGTGATGTCGTCAGTCTGGTGGAGAAAGCTCAGGAGGTTGCCACTCAGGAGGAAGCGGAAGAACTTCAGAAGAAGATTGTTTCCGCGACCTTTACGCTGGAGGACTATTTGAAACAGTTCCAGCAGATGAAAAAGATGGGCAGCGTCCAGTCCCTCGTTTCCATGATTCCCGGAATGGCCGGGAAAATAGGAGAAGGGGACATCGATGAAAAAGCTATAAAAAGGGAAGAGGCCATTATTCTTTCCATGACTCTTCAGGAGAGGAGAAATCACAGGATTATCGGCCCGCCCCGGAGAAAAAGAATAGCTGCGGGGAGCGGCACTACTGTTTCAGAAGTAAGCCGTCTCATAAAAAAATTCGACAAGATGCGGTTGACTATGAAAAAAATCGCAAAAAACAAGAAACTGCAGAACCAGCTCATGATGCAAATGGGCGGAATGTAGGCTAGGAGTAAATACGTGAGTGTAAAGATCAGACTTAAAAGAGTAGGTGCGAAGAAGAGACCTTACTATAGAATCGTTGTTATGGATTCAAGAACAGCCAGAGATGGAAGAGCTATTGATGAAGTCGGTTACTACCACCCCATCGAAGCGGAAGATAAACAGGTTGTTCTTAAAGAAGATAAAATAAGAGACTGGTTTGCAAAAGGTGCCAGACCCACAGATACCGTTAAGAGACTTCTCAACAAAAAAGGTATCACCCTTAAATAAGGGGGTCTGAGGTCATTGTGGAAAGAGATCTGGTAGAATACATTGCTAAATCGCTTGTCGATTATCCCGATGAAGTAACGGTCAATATGATTGAAGGGGAAAAGTCGACAATTCTGGAATTGCGGGTATCCGATGATGATATCGGTAAAGTCATCGGTAAGCACGGCAGAATTGCCAAAGCGGTCCGGACCATCCTCAGTGCTTCAAGCACAAGGGATGGGAAAAGATGCGTCCTGGAGATTCTCGACTGATATGGGTTTGATCGCGATCGGTAAGATCCGGACTTCTCATGGCGTAAAGGGATTTGTTAAAGTCGTAAGCTTTTCAGGTGAAACGGATCATTATTTTGATCTTAAAAAGGTAACACTGAAGTCGGACAGGTCGGAGCAGGATTATGAAATCGAAGAGGTAAAGTCTCTTGGTGATTCTGTTATCCTGAAATTCGAAGGTATCGATACGCCTGAAAAAGCCAGAACTCTGGCCGGGTATGAAATCCTGGTTTCCCGTGAGAATGCAGCTCCTCTTGAAGAGGGTGAGTTTTATCATGCGGATCTGGTTCAGTGCTCATTGCAAATTACCGGAGACGTGATCGGTCGTGTGAAATCAATTATCGAAGGGGGGGGCGGGGAGCTTTTCGAAGTTGAATTGAACTCCGGAGAGACCGTATTAATTCCCTTTCGGGATGAGTTTATCGGTGAGATATCTATCGATAGTAAGCTCATCGAATTGAAAGAAAAGTGGATTCTGGGATGAAATTTACAATTTTATCTCTGTTTCCTGAAATACTGGAGGGATTTTTCAGCAGTTCGATTATGTCGAGAGCTGTAAAAAACAATCTGGTAGAATATAATTTTGTCAATATCAGGGACTTTGCTTTTGATAAGCACAGAACCTGTGATGACGCGCCCTATGGCGGCGGAGCCGGTATGGTTATGAAAGCTGAACCTCTGGCTGCGGCTCTCGATTCGGTTAATGCCCGAACATTGAGAACCGTTTATATGTCGCCTTCGGGTAAGAAACTCGATCAGAAGCTTTCGCTTGAGTTGTCAGGTGAAAAAGAGATCGTGATCATATGCGGCCGGTACGAAGGTATCGACCAGCGTATTATCGATCTTTATGTGGACGATGAGATTTCTATCGGTGACTATGTCATCTCGTCGGGAGAGGTTGCTGCTCTTGTTCTGGTTGACAGTGTTTACCGGCTTTGTGAAGGTGTAATCACTAAGGAATCGTTGGAAGAGGAAAGTTTTCAGAACTCTCTTCTTGAATATCCTCATTACACCAGACCGGAAGTTTTTCAGGGACGCGGAGTTCCCGATATACTTTTATCGGGGCATCATGCTAAAATCGAAAAATGGCGGTTGAAAAAACAGCTTGAGAAAACAATGGTTAATAGACCGGATCTTTTAAAAAGTGGTCTATTGCCAGTAGAAGCTGAAAAAATGTTAAATGAAATGGTAATTCAGGAGGAAGGACCTAATGGATATAATTAAATCAATTGAGTCTGATCAGATTAAAGAGAATGTTGAAAACTTTAAAATTGGCGATACAATCAAAGTTTTCTATAAGATCATTGAAGGAAAAACCGAGCGCGTTCAGGTTTATGAAGGTCTGGCTCTTGCTCTCAACAACGCCGGAATCAACAGAACCGTAACTGTAAGAAAGATTTCACACGGTGTTGGCGTTGAAAGAATTTTCCCCATCAATTCCCCTAAAATTGAAAAGATCGAAGTAACCAGAAGAGGTAAAGTTAGAAGAGCTAAACTCTACTACATCCGCGAAAGAGTCGGAAAAGCCGCAAAGGTTAAAGAGCTTATCAAGAAAAAAGCTGATCAGAAATAAGAATTGGACCGGAATCATCAAGATTCCGGTTTTTTTTTACCCTGCCAAATATTGGATGGTCAATCAGGAAACTTTAAGTTATAATAATAAAGATTATCAGTTTGACTGTTATTCAGGATGGGGCTATGAACATAGTAAAAGTTGAAGACTTACAGGTAGGTATGGAATTTGATGCATCAGTTTTTGTTGAAGACGATGTTTTGCTGGTTCCCGCCGGAGTTGCAATCAGAGAGAAAGACCTTCACCGGCTGCATCAGTGGGGTGTTCAAGAGGTTCTCACCGAAGGGAAACCAATAGATAAAAGACCTTCTGATGTAAAAGCTGATTTTGAGTTTTTCGGACTCGATGCCAATAGTGATTCTGTTAATTTTTATAAAAGTGCCGTTTCTTTTCTCTCCGATATTTTTGAACGAATCTCAAAAAAGGAAACTTTTAATACCACATCGATAGATACTCTTGCCGAACTGATTATCAAATATGTTGATGAGCAGCGGAATGAAACTATCAGTCTTATCATATGTTCCAGTGCCGGCAGCGGTTATGCAAAAAGCAGTCTGAATTGTGCCATACTGTCAGCTGTCATAGGAAGTTATCTCAAGATTGACGAGACGAAACTTCAGAATCTTGTTATAGGATCGATTCTTCATGATTGTGGAATGTTGCGCGTATCCAGGAATATCAGAGATAAGGAATCGCAGCTGGATGAAAAAGAGCTTAAGGTTTTAAGGACCCATACCCTCTATTCTTACCAGGTCATGGCCAAAGAGCTCTATTACCCCGAAGAGGTCGCACAGATCGCTTTACAGCATCATGAGCGTTGGAATGGTACCGGCTATCCTCAGGGGTTGAAAGAAAACCAAATCAGTCTGGAAGCCAGAATTGTTTCGGTTGCCGATGCCTTTGAAGCAATGGTTTCTGAACGTCCTTACAGAAACTCAATGACCGGGTATTTTGCTATGAAAAATATTCTGAGTGATAATTCACGCCGTTTCGATCCTTCCGTCGTAAAAGCTTTCATTTCCAGCATGGGTATTTATCCCATCGGAAGTATTGTCCTCCTCAGTGACTCGAGTATCGGTCGTGTTATTTCTATCCACGGAAACACTCCTTTGAGACCGGAACTCATGCTTCTCATCGATGCTGATGGAACGGAATACAAGGACGGTTCAGGTCTGGTCGTCGATCTTCTACAGGAAACTAATCTCTTTATTCTTAAGGCTCTTGATGTAAAAACTCTGGCCGGTAAATCTGTTTAATGAATCACCGCGCAAAAGGGCGGGAAGGCGAAGACCTGGCTGTATCCTTTCTGGAGGAAAAAGACTATAAAATTCTGAAAAGAAACTTTATGTCCCGTACCGGAGAAGTCGATATTATATGTAGAACTAACAATGAAATCGCTTTTATTGAGGTGAAGTACTGGGATTATTACGATTTTGAAGATCTTGAGTATGCAATTAATAGCACTAAGAGAAAAAGAATAGTAGATACATCCCGGTATTTTCTGGTAAAGTATCAGCAATATCGCGATTTCAGACTACGCTATGATGTAGTTTTTCTGTCAAGGAGGACAGGAGAAATACATCATCTGATCAATGCTTTTTAGGGAGATGGAGCTCCAATGATAAGAATTGCAAAACAGTCTGATCCGAAACGACTTAAAGAATTGAAGCAGAAAATCGATGATGACAAGTATTTGTCTCTGGCCATATCTCAGATTGCGGCCACTCTGACACATGAGATCGTTAACTTCAATGAGGAGAAGACATGAACAATCCCGACGATTCTGCCGGAAGATCAGAGAATGATAGAAGCAGATCCCGCCGAAGGAATGACCGTAGAAAGAGAAACCGGAGGAACAGGCCCCAACAGGAAAGACCTTTGGGACCTGATTGTGCTGTCTGTGGTAAACCTATCAGGGATATATCAGCGGCCATGGCAGATCCTTCCGGAGAAAAGCCTGTTCACTTCGATTGCATAGTTAAACAGCTTTCGGAAACGGAGAATCTTGGTAGCCAGGAAAAGATCGCTTATCTTGGTAGTGGAAATTTCGGTGTTGTCAGATCTCTGAACAACAGAAAATTTGAAATTGTTAAAAAGATTCCCTATGAAGAAAATCTCGAAAGCAGAAGTGAATGGCGTATGAATATGCGCCTGGACATTCCGGAGAAGTAATTCCATAATATGTCGAACGCATAAAGCATAAAAAAGCCCTCTTTAATGAGGGCTTTTTTTTAATCTGATCATTAAAAAGGGGCTTGAATCAGTAATAGGATTGAAGCTCATCGAGAAGTTGAAGAGCCTTCATTCTGACTACTGTAATATAACCGTTTCTCGGATCGGCAATTGCAGCTATCTCTCTGAAGATCTTTTCATCTTCAAGTCCGTTGTTGTCGTTCGCAAGCTTCTGAATCGCTGAGAGTGAAGCGTTTGCGAAAGTGTTGTCTTTTGTGACAGCTGTTTGAGAGTGCATCGTCCAGCTTATCAGATCCAGAACTTCTCCGTTTTCATCGAGGCCGGTTTTTGATAATGCAAGGACAGCTTCGGTCAGGACCATGGTTTCATTTTCATTCTTGAAAATATTTAAAATTGTATCACGTGCGGTATCTCCGCCTATCTCTCCGAGTATCCTTACTGCTTCCTTGCGGACCATGGAGAAGTTGTTGACAACCCGTCCGCCTTCGACAACTTTTTTGTCGATTCCTTCTGATGAAAGATCACTAAGGATATCGATGATTTCTATACTGTTTTCATCGGCTTCTCCATTCTGGATCATTTCTTCGATATCCTGAATGGCAATGATCTTCATATCGCGATCGGGAGATTCTGCCTGGCTTCTGATGATCTGTGCCTTTACTGTGCTTTTCAGGTAGACGTCTTCAATTGTCTGCTCTGAAGATTTATCCTGTGCTCCCAATACGGCTAGGAACAGGAAAACACCGGCTAAAGCAGCTGCCTTTTTTCTGATGTTCATAAAATACCCCTTTATTTAATGCATTAATTGTAATTCCAAGAAGGAATATTAGCAAATAATGGTTACCAAACAGTTACAGCCCATTTTTCATCAATCAATTCAAACTGAAATAGAATCGTAGGATTCTCTTCAATGTACATATAGGCTGTAACATGCGTTTCATCTTTGAAGATGATTTCGTCCAGTCTGGCGCTTGCTCTGCTCGGAACGACAACCCACTGAAAATAATCCCTTAAAGTCTTCAGCTCGACAACGTCTTTTAAACTGGGACTTTCGGAGACCTCTCTTAGATATTCGGCACTTCCTACCTTTTCTATGTACTTTTCTGAGAGAAAATTCTTCCATCCGTTAAAATTTTTCTTCCTGATGAGTTTTGTCAGCTCGTCTATGAGGTTTTCAATCTCATCGAAAGTCCTGTTATAGAGGTCTTCGGATACAATCATCCCTTCGTTATCATCTGCCGGGGTTTCATCCGGCACGACAATTTCCACTTCTTCTGTAACCGGCTCTTCAATGATCTGCGCAGGAGGCTCCTGAACAACAATTTCCTGCGGTTCAGATTCGACGGGAAGAGGTTCCGTTGTTTTGCAGGAAAAAAGAGCGGGTAAAAACACTGTGAGTAAAATTATCTTTTTCATATACATAGAGAAGTCTATAATTTCACGGGCCAAAAGTCAAAACAATTTGACCCTTTCCTTTTTTTAAAATATAGTGCTTTTTATGGTAAAAGCAGTATTTCCGGGAACTTTTGACCCTCCTACTAAAGGGCATATCAACCTGATAAAGAGGGGAGCAGCTCTTTTTGATACTCTGGATGTCGTTATAGCCGTCAATACCAGTAAAAGGCCCCTGCTGACGCCTCAGGAGCGTCTGGAGCTGCTTAACGAATCGGTTAGGGATCTGCCCGGGGTAAAAATAACTTTATGTAATAAGCTCATTGTCGATTATGCAGAGGAGAATGGGATAAAAGTTATACTGAGAGGCATAAGAAATGTTGCCGATTTCGGCTATGAGTTTGAACTGTCAATGATGAATAAGCAGCTGAAATCATCGATAGAAACTGTATTTTTACCAACAGATCCGAGGTATTTTGTATTGCGGTCCTCATCGATCAAGGAACTTCTCAGTTTTCATGCTGAAATTTCTGAAATGGTTCCTCCCCATGTGGAGAAACTTTTAAAGAGTAAAACCGGCGGTTATTGACAAAATATAATCGATGCGTTATTTTAGTCTCCGATATACTGCGAAGTGAGGTAAGAGATGGCAGTACCTAAATATAAAACATCGAAAGCCAGAAGCAGGAGAAGAAGATCCATCAACATGAAAATGGGTGTTGACACTCTTGTATCGTGCACAAACTGTGGCAACAAAATCATGCGTCACAGAGTATGCCCCAAATGTGGTTTTTATAGAGGGAAACAGGTTATCGAGCTTGATGAGATGGCTTGATAATCTTACAAGGAGTTATTGAATGGACGAATTATTTGAACAGTTGAAAGGTCTTATTGCTGACAAGCTGGAAGTTGATGCAGAGAAAATTTCTCTTGATTCCAGATTTAGAGAAGATCTCGGTGCCGACAGTCTCGACACATATGAGCTTCTTTACGCTATCGATTCTGAAATGGGTGTTTCCGTTCCCGATGAGAGAGCCACAGAGTTCGAAAAAGTTTCTGATGCATTAGATTTTATCAAGGCTGAAAAAAGTAAATAATTTACCTTGTGAATCCAATTAAGAAAAACATTCCTGTTAAGACACCAGTCGTGTCATCAAAAAGGCGAACTGAGCTTCGTCTTTTTGAGAAACAGGCAGGCATAAGGTTCAAAAGATTAGATCTTTTGAACCTTGCTTTTATACACCGATCCTTTTCAAACGAATATTCTCACAAAATAGAAAACAATGAAAAGCTTGAGTTTCTCGGAGATTCTGTTCTCGGTATGGTTACTGCGGATTATCTTTTTAGCAGGCTTCCCGATAAAGTGGAAGGTTACCTGGCAAAAGTAAAATCCTTTGTTGTCAGTGAAGAGAGTCTCGACAGCATAGCCCGATCCATTGATGTTGATAAATTTATCCTCATTGGAAAAGGGGAGGAAAATTCCGGCGGCCGCAATAAAAAGGCAATAATCGCTGATTGTATGGAAGCTATAATCGGTGCCTATTATCTCGATACCGGTTATCGGGAAGTCAGTAAATTTGTTCTACGTTTCTTAGTCCCCGAAATAAACAAAGTCCTGGAAAACAAACATAAAAAAGACTACAAGACCATGCTCCAGGAATATGTTCAGAAGAAATATCATATTTATCCCAAATATACGCTTGTGAAGAAATCCGGACCGGATCACGACAGAACATTCTGGATGGAAGTCTCTATAGATGGAAAAACATTTGGTCCAGGCGAAGGGAAAAATAAGAAAGAAGCTGAACAACAAGCCGCTGAAGAAGCTTACGCTTATCTTTCTTCCAGACCATAACTCATGTAGATTTCAGCAGATTTATTAATTAGAAATTCTTTATTATTATTTTCCGGATTTTCAAGTACCAGTTCAAGCAGCTCTTCGAGAATCTTTCCCATTACCGGAGTTTTCGGAATTCCCGCTGTCATAAACAAATCATTTCCACTGATATTCAGATCTCTGATCGTGAAAGCATTATTTTTTTCTGTAAGTTTCTGAATCCGCTCTTTCAGTTCATCGAGGAGCGAATACTCCTCTTCTGTCTTCCACATGGACGCCATATCGGCTTTCTGAAGCAACAGCATGTCATCGATATATTCAAGTCCGACCCGGGCAATAAATCTTCTTAAGGCGGCATCAGTCCAGTTTGATTCATAATTAAACATATGATGCCTGATCAAATGTTCGATTCTCTGAATCGACTTATTCGGAAATTTAAGTTTCTTCATTATTCTGACCGCTTCCCTGGCTGAATGCACTTCGTGGTTGTGGAACGTGGGGGTTCCGTTGTCGGCATATACCAGTGCTTCTACCTTTCCTATGTCATGAAAAAGTGCTGAAAACCTTAAATCTACATCGCTGCGGGGACAGTTGTCACAGGTTGTTATGAGATGTTGGAATACATCGAATTTATGTTTCTCCCGCTGTGCGAGACCGTTACAGGCAGTCAGTTCCGGGGAAATAATCTCCAATAAACCCGATTTCAGCAAAAGGTTAAAAGTCCTTGACGGCTTTTCGGCCCTCATCGTTTTAACCAGTTCGTCATAGATCCTTTCTTTTGATACACCTCGGAATTTATCCAGATTTCTGCTTATCGCCTGAAAGGTTTGACTTTCTATTTTGAAATTTAACTGTGCGGCAAAACGGCAGGCTCTCAGCGGGCGAAGTCCATCTTCCTGAAATCGTTCATCGGGATTGCCAATGGCTCTGATTATTTTTTTATCCAGATCGATCAGGCCTCCGTTAGGATCAATTAATTCTCCTCTGAGTATATCATAAGCAATGGAATTGATTGTAAAATCGCGTCTTTTCAAATCCTCATTTATATCGGAAGTGTAACTGATTGAATCGGGTCTTCTTCCGTCGGTGTATTTACCGTCAACACGGAAGGTTGTCACTTCGTAAGCTTCACCTTTAAAAAGAACAGTGACTGTACCGTGTTTGATTCCTGTAGGTATCACTCTGCGGAATATACCCATTATATCTTCCGGGAGTGCATCTGTAGCAAGATCGTAATCTTTTTCTTCTATGCCTAGAAGCTGATTTCTGACTGCGCCTCCGACCAGGTAACAGCTGTAACCTTTTTCTTTGAGAATAGAGGCGATTTTTCTTAAATCATCGGAAACACGGATATTCATATGTTGAAAACCTACGTCTATATCATCTTCTAGTCAAGGGAGGGTGGAGGATAAAAAAAATGCAGTCCGGGACTGCATTTTTTTATCAGAACATGATTACAGTAGCTCTACTGGAGAAGCTGCATTACCATCTGTCCCTGCTGGTTGGCCTGGGCGAGCATCGCATTTCCGGCCTGGCTCAGGATCTGGTTCTTGGTGAAGTCAACCATTTCGGAAGCCATGTCGGTATCGCGGATTACCGATTCGGCAGCCTGCATATTTTCAGCGCTTACGTCGATACCTTTGATCGCCATTTCCAGTCTGTTCTGATAAGCACCGAGGTCAGCTCTCTGCTTGTTAACCATTCTGAGCGCACCGTCGAGAACTCCGATGTTTCTGTTAGCCTGATCAGCAGTGGAAATCGACATGATGTTGCCTGATCCAACCTGTCTGAGACCGAGAGAACTGGATGTCATTGTCTGAATGAATACTCTCTCTCTCTGATCCATATTGGCTCCGATATGGAACCACATCGATCCGGTCACTGTGTTTTCCCCTGTATCCATTGCAAATCTTCCGGTAAGCATGTTCATGCCGTTGAACTGAGCATGGGATGCGATTCTGTCAACTTCGTCGACAAGCTGGGAAACTTCAACCTGAATCTGCATTCTGTCTTCCGAAGAGTAGATGCCGTTGGAAGCCTGGATGGCCAGTTCTCTGATTCTCTGGATTATGTCAGTTGTTTCCTGAAGGTTCCCTTCAGTAGCCTGGATAAAAGATACTCCGTTCGACGCATTGTCGGACGCCTGATTCAGACCGCGGATCTGGGATCTCATTTTTTCGGATACAGCCAGACCTGAAGCATCATCACCGGCTTTATTGATTCTCATACCCGATGAGAGTTTAGCCATATTTCCGCTGATTTGACCTGTTGAGATTCCGAGACTTCTCTGAGCATTCATTGCGCTCATGTTGTGATTAATAATCATTTAATCCTCCTTGGATATTACATGGACATCCTTGTCCACACTTTTCATTCTCGACAGATAAAAAAATTGCTTAATAGAAAAAAGATTTTTTTTCATATAAAATGTTCTTTATGCTGGGAATTGTCGTAACTGGTGGAAACGCACCTGATTTTGAAAAAATAAAAATTGAATTGGCATCTGCTGAGATGATTGTTGCTGCCGACTCCGGTCTGGAGACTTTGATGTCCTATGGGGAAGAGCCTGATTTCATTGTAGGAGATATGGACTCCATAATTGACAGCACTGTTTTATCCGGTTTTGATAAAGAAAAAGTTTTAATCTATCCCGAGGATAAGGATTTCACCGATACTGAACTGGCTCTCAATCTCCTCTATGAAAAAGGGTGCGATGAAATTGTTGTTATCGGAGGCGGCGGCGGAAGACTGGATCATATAGTCGCCATATACTCGCTCTTTTTCCGGGATATTTCTCCGATGCGATGGATTACCGATAAAGAGAAAATTTTTCTTGTTAATGGAGATTTTTGTATTAATCTTAAAATAAATACGACCATTTCTCTCTTTCCTGTTTCTAAAGAAGAATGCTTAATGGTGAGCACAGGTTTGAAGTGGTCATTAAATGGTCTTCGATGGAGCGTCGGTGACGGAGGAATCAGTAATGTATCCATTGAAGACTCTGTTAGAATAGAGATGAGAAGCGGAAAACTGGCTATGATTATACCCCTGGATGACATATCAATCTGATGGAAAGTACTAACTCTGTATTTGATAAACTGGCTGCTGAATTACCGCCGGATGAGCGGAAATCTCTTCTGAAAAAAATAAATAACAGTCTGAAATTGAATGAAAGCTCAGAAGATTTCAAAAGAAAGGAATTTTCCAGGGAAGATGTCGAGAAACGGGTAAGGAGGGATATTAATTTAAGCAACTGGTTCGAGAGGCTGATTATACGGCTTTATACCTTTTTTACCGGTAAGAACCCTGTTGATTTCTATCTTGGACGTTCATTGAAACAATTGAGGAAAAGACTCAATAATATTCCCGGGGGATCCTATTTTGCCGGTGACGAAATGAAACTGTCCGGTCGGCTCGCAGGTGAAATTTATGATCTCTATGTCCTTGTCGCTCCTCTGAGGAGGATGTTCAAGGAAATCTGGCTGGATACAGAATTTATTGAAGCACTGTATTCCACATTTATAAGGGAGTCTATTCATTCGGGGAAAAGCGAAATATATGATTTTGTTTCGAGTGAAGAAATGGAATCGATCTTTGCTGCGACCGGAGAGAGAAACCAGATCAGAAAAAAACTGATTAGCCGTATGAATGAATTTCTCAATTCCATACCTTTGAAAAATATCGATGAAATCAATGAGTATTTTCTACCCTTTTATTTCGGCAAGTTTCTCGTCGTCTATCCATTTAAAAACCTTTTATCATCTTTCGGCTGTTCTATGGCTGATCTTGTTGAATTCCGGTCCCCTGATTTTAAAAGCGCTGACTTTTCTCTCGTTGTAACGCGATTAGAGCAGTTGCTTTACTGTCTCAATCTTTTTTCGATTACCGACTGGACTGATGAGCATGTAAATGCTGTCGCCGGTGCATATCTGCGGATCAAACGGAGCGGCGAAGGGGAGAATTCCGAGGATAAACTTCAGCATATCAGAAAGGATATTCAAACTCTCAAAGGAGGTGTTGAAGAATTTATGAGAAAAACACCTATGGCTGATATTATCCGCTATATAAAGAAGGACTGTTATTACGAACAGTTATTTCAGGTTCCGAAGCCGGATTTTTTCGAATTTTACAGATCCTCTCTCAAGCTGAGGGTTCTATCCGTCCTCGCATCCGTTTTTCGGGACGTCCAGAGGAGATTCATAAATACTTCTATAGAAAGGATTTTCCAGGGTTTTTCGCTATATCAGCTTCAGGGATATAGGGAATACAAGGATTTCGACTTCAGAATTCTGAACCTTCCGTACTTCAAGCATATATCTTCACTGATGCTTCTTTACAATTTCTACGCCCAGTACTATAAGGAGAATGTTCTCGAAGTATTTCAGCTTCTTTATAAAACCGTTCTTCTTAAAAACCCTCAGCTCCAGTCCAGAATTCACGATCTCCTGAAAGATGTGGACAAAATAAGCGGAGAGATAAATGCATTTGACAAATCTCTTCTTTCCGATCACGAAGATGGAAAAACATTTTCACTGTTAAAAAACGAGTTGAAAAAGAGCCCGGCTCTTGAACGGAAATACAGGAGCTTTATTTCCGAGAAAGATCTTGAAGCGGAAAAACTTATTTTTTCAGGAATTGAAGTTCTCGGACACATAGAGAAAAGTCTTGAACGGATAATTTCGAGCCCCGCTGATCTGATAAGATTGCAGCTGTCATCAGTTTATCCTCTCGTTGATCGGGAGCGCTCTTTGAGGGAGTTGATAAAAATGCTTTTAAGCGATGTTTCAAATCTCAGTATGCTTATAAAACAGAATCTTGAGATGGAAAAGATATAAAAGCTGCTCTCAGTTTGTCCGCCGTGTCATAGGGGCTTTCAACAAGGATTTTTTTCCCTCCGATCAGCTCGGCAATACCTATTTCCCTGGGGTACCGGGGGATTATGTGGCGATGTAGGTGATCTATCGAACCACCGGCATCAAGCCCCATATTATAGCCGATATTATAGCCTGTAGGAGCAAAGAGTTTGTCGAGGATATTCAGTGAATATTTCGTAATACGGCTTATTTCCTCTTCCTCAGCACTGGTCAGTTGCCTCATATCCGTAATATGTCTGTTCGGGAAAACGAGAAGGTGCCCGGGATTATAGGGATAGAGATTCACCGTTACAGATACGAGCTCCGACCGGAAGACCGTCAGGTCTTCCACCGCTGCAGATCCTTCATGAATCAGGCAGAGGATGCATCCGTCAGGTTTTTTTTCTCTGAAGTATTTCATTTTGTTAAAACTGAAGAAATAGTCCATTTATTCTCCACCGACGAAATTGTAATCTTTAAGATTGCTGATATCCAGCACCTGTGATTCCGGTTCTAGTGCAAAGTAGTCGACGAGTATGGGATATTTGCTGAGCAGCTCTCCGTAACGTGTTAGAATCTCTATTTTCGTATCGAGATTAACTTTGGTTTCCAATGACCATTTCTCAGCGGCAATTTCAGATTCCTTCCGCTTCTCAAGGATCTGGTTATATAAATCTTTTGCTTTACCGTAGAGTTGCAGATCGGGAAAATTCAGATATTGGACGACCAGATTGCGAATCTCTATATATGAATACCGCGCTTTGATTTTCTCCAGCAGGACTGCTTCCAGTTCACTGTAGGAGCTGCTGTTGATTGAGAGATTTTCTGTAAAATAATCGTTGCATCCTTTTTTTATGATCTTCAGATATTCGGCTTCAACGTTATTGTAGAACCCATCGAGATCCTCATTGTCAATTTCTCCGCTTTCAAGCAGACCGGGTAACCGTTCTTCCAGAAGCCGGTAGGAAATGAAAAAAGTCAAATGGTATGAAAAGTCGGGATTTTCAGGGATGAACGCATTGTAGATGTTGCCGGAGGGGAGTATTCCTTCGTAGTCGAGATTCGCATCTTGGGTTTCGATAAAAAATTTTATAATATTACTGTTGGTTGGAAGAATTCTTTCCCATTTCCATATAAAGCGTCCCGGCTCGAGTATCTCGCTGTCATATCCGCTTGTTTTGGAGAACAGTACTCCATACGTATTCTGAGGAAGTTCAAACTGAACCCAGCCGAACCAGAATAAGGCTCCGGCAGCCCCGAGAAAAAGTATCAGGGAGATAAGGGCTCCCAACGGGCTTCTTTTCTTCCTCTTTCCAGTTGTTTCAGCCATGAATTCTTCCGCAGTCCTTCAAATTATTTCAGTCAGTTGACTCAAATGAGTCAGTATCAGATCAGGTTCAAGGCTTCGACATCTCCTATCGGACGCTCTTAATCTGAGGGACCGTTTGTCGCCGGCAAATAACGCCGTTCTGCAACCGCACTTCGAAGCTGTATAGATATCGTTCAGCATATCATTTCCCACATAGAGTATCTCATGGGAATCTATATTGTACAGTCTTTTCAATTTAAAAACAGCGGAGGAAAAGAATTCTTCCGATGGTTTCGCACGGTCCTGTTCGAAAGAGTAAAAAATAAGTTCACGGGGAAAAAACCCGTCACCGATTCGGAAATCCAGAAGAGTTTTCAGGATCGGTTCCGTGTAGAACTGGGCATTGGATACAATCCCGGCTTTCAGTTTTGATCTGTATAGAAAATGAATCAACTCATCAGCTCCGGGCATGGGCCAGACCGGATTGATTATACACTCATAGGATAGGGATGTGCGTCCGATTTTGAGGTCGTCAATTAGGCCATCAATATAATTTTCATCGATCAATATCTCCAGAAGCTGTTTCCAGATATCTCTGATATCAACTTCCGGGTATTGTATTCCAAGGGATCTCTTTTTGTTGTGATCATCTTTAATTAAGCTCATAATCAGTTCGGAGAACCGTTCATCAGCTGCATTTTTATCGCAGAGAAAAGTGAAACCTTCCTCTTCGAGGATGCCTGAAACCGGGTAATTATTTTTTTTTTCTTCGGCAATCCCGATATCGCCAGTTCCGGATATGAGTATTGTTCCGTAAATATCCAGTAAAAGGGCTCTTATGCCTTCCGGCTTATTTAATTTAGGAAGCAGATCTGTGGGAACAGGGGACAAGGGGGCAGTTTTTTCTTTAATTATTTCTGTATATGATTTTTTATTATTAATCAATTCCATCATATATTATTGTAAGTTCATCTTGACAACGCTTGCAAGAAAATCGTCATATCCCGACAAATTGCTGCTGATTGGTTATAATTTCTGCGGGATTGATGGCCCTTCTTCGCCGTGATAAGATAAAGGGATGATCATTGGAAAAACAGCAGGGGGCAGATCTTTCAGGTTCTGGTTGCCTGCTCTTTTAAGAAAATCAGCTCTTTTCTTTCTCTATAATACTCTCTTCTCTTTTTTTCTTTATATACTGGGGAGTTTTCAGAAATTTACCGATTCCACTCAACTTTTTTTGCTTGAACTAATGAATTATACAGTAATTCTCTCCGCACTGGCCTCTTTTTTTGCCGGAGCGGTGTATCTGATCACTTTCCGGTTCAGAAAAAAAAGTGTTCTTTTCAAGATAATTTTATCCGGAGTCATTTTTACTTTTACATTAATATTTTATATTTTTATTAATTTTTTAAAATCATGGTTCTAAAAATGAACCGGAAACGAATTTCGGAGTTATATAATGGTTAAAGCTGTTCGCGGTGCGATTTCCGTCGACTCAAACAATCACGAATCCATGGAAAAAGCGGTTATCGAACTGATGAATGAAGTGAGCGGGAAGAACTGTCTCGCCGAGGAGGAAATTATCAGTATTGTTTTCTCTCAGACTTCTGATCTCAATGTCGCGAATCCGGCTGCGGCTTTGAGAAAGTCCGGCGCATACCGCTATGTGCCTTTATTCTGTACGAAAGAGCCTGAATATGAAGGGGCTTTAGGTTCTGTAGTCCGGGTCCTTGTCACCTATCAGTGCGATAATGATCACAGGCCGGTTCCCGTCTATCTCGGCGAAGCGGTTCACCTCAGAAAAGATCTCAGCTCAGCCTTTGAATGCTGAAACAGGGTAGCAGATCTTGAAAATCTGGCAGGTTTCCAGAGAAATGAGCCCCCTCGCTGAAGCTGGCGGGATAAAGGATGTCGTCTACGGATTATCCCGGGCCCTGGCTTCAGGCGGTCATGACGTAACAGTCATCCTTCCCATGTATCGTTTCCTCGAAGGAAAATCATATGGAGATCCTCTGGTCTCTTTTCCCCTTTCCGGTCGGAAAGGGGATGAAACAATCGGTCTTTATCCCTGTTCTGTCGAAGGGATCAGGGTTCTTCTCGTTAAGGCTGATGTATTTCTTTCTAAAGATAGAGTCTATACATACAGCATTCGCGAAGAAGGGCTGAAGGGGGAATTCAAATACGGAAAAGGGCACCTCGATGCCCATGAGATGAATCTGACACTGCAATACGCCGCTTTGGAGGGGGCAATGGCTCTTGGTGAGGCCCCCGATGTCTTTCATCTCCATGACGGACACTGCGGATTTCTTCCGGCCATACTCAGAACGCGGAGAAGATATTTCAATTTCTTCAGAAATACAGGTACATTGCTGACCATACACAATGGCGGAACTGTGTATCAGCAGAATATCGGAGATCTGCGGGAAGCGGAGAAATTAACGGGGTTGAATCACTCTGTATTGAAGAAACTGGAAACGCCAATGGGGTATAATCCACTGCTCTGTGCCGGATTATATGGAGAAATCAATACCGTTTCCGAGAAATATGCCGAGGATCTGCTTTCCGGAAATGACCGGAACAGTGGAAATCTCGGAGAGTTGTTCCGATCGGCCGGAGTGTCCCTTTACGGTATTACCAATGGAATTGATCCGGAACATCATGATCGCTGTTCTCATTCTCCTGTTTTACAGAATGGGAGCCAGAAGTCATTCTCTGAAAAAAAAAGTGAATGCAGAGCTATACTTATTCAGAGAATCGGAGAGCTGGAAAAAAGCGGCTACCTCTACGGTTCTGTCATTGATGATGATAGACCTCTTTTCACTCTTCAGAGCCGAATAGCTTATCAGAAAGGTATCGATATATTAGCGGATTTTCTTGAAACATATGCCCCATCACTCGATGCCCGCTTTCTCGTTCTGGGTGAAGGCGATCGGGATCTTGAATCCCGTCTGGCAGGAATTGCCGGAAAAACAGAGAATTTCGCCTATTTCCGGTATTATGATCCGTCGCTTTCTGCTGACACTTTTGCGGGAGGGGACTTTTTTCTCATTCCTTCACGCTGGGAACCCTGTGGACTGACTGATTTTATTGCACAGCTCAACGGCAATATCCCGATCGTTCATGAAACGGGAGGTCTGGTGAAAACCAGAGACCGGATCAACGGATTTTCCTACAGTCCCAATACGCCTGAAATGCTTGCCCGTAAGGTGTCGGAGGTCATTGATCTATATCGCAATGATGGAGAGGCCCTACATCAAATCAGGAAGACTGCCGTTAATATCATTAATGAGAAATACACATGGCGGCAAGTCCTTGATGAGAGATATCTCCCTTTGTACAGGACCATCGCAAAAAAAGAATACTGAGTTCAACTGCTACAGCAGCGAGGAAAGGCTTTCAATTGCCCATGCCGCGGCTCTTGTTCGGGACCTTCTCAGGCAGCTCGATAAAATAATCAGGCCCGGAGTGAATGAACTCGATATTGATATCTTCTGTGAAAATTACATTATCCTGCGGAACGGAATTCCCTTTTTAAAAGAATCAGGTCTCTATGGCTGTTCAGTTCTCATTTCACGAAATCATAAAGCCTATCATGGCGTTCCTGAGAATTATTTTTTGAAAGAAGGAGACATCGTAACTGTCGATGTCGTTCTGACAAAAGACGGATGGTTCGGAGACGGAGCCGAGACGTTTGAAGTAGGGAAGTGCTCTGCTGATGTTTCCAGGCTCGTCCGGTTCTCAAAACAAATTATTTTTGATGCTGTAAATTTTCTGGAGAGAGAAAGAAATCTCGACTTGCTGGGGGATTTTATCGGGAGATTATGCCGGGAAAACGGGTTCCGCGTCCTCGAAGAAGGTGCAGGCCATGGTATCGGCAAAGAACTCCACGAAGCTCCCCTTATACAATATGTTACGACCGGAGTTCCCTTTATACTGAGAACGGGAATGGTATTTACACTGGAACCGGTCATTACCAACTGGAATGGTGATCTCTACTATGATGAAAATGAAACAGCACTTGTACACCCGGGTTTTTTCGCATCCCAGTTTGAATATACTATTGCGGTCAATGATGGGGGACTGGAGATTTTAACCTGACCGTTCACACTTTTTAGGCAATAAGTATTGACTGTTTTTTCAGTTTGTCATATCTTCTTTTTCGGTAAGCATAAACGCCAACTTAGCTCAGCTGGCCAGAGCACGTGACTTGTAATCTCGGGGTCGTCGGTTCGAATCCGACAGTTGGCTGATTGAGTAAACGTTACGTTTTTGTTAACTGTTTTGCTTATTCTGGGGAGGTTCCCGAGCGGTCAAAGGGGGCAGACTGTAAATCTGTTGTTTCGGCTTCGAAGGTTCGAATCCTTCTCTCCCCAATAGA
>JAFGXR010000110.1 GCA_016936555.1 Spirochaetales bacterium
ATTTTCGCCGTGCAGAACGGTCTGACTATGGCCAGGGATTAAGTTTTGAGAAAGGTGCTGATTATCGCTCCGCTCCTGTTCCTTCTGATTTCATGCGGAAGAGGGGAGACGGAACTGGAACTGGGTATTTTCTCCGGAAGCGCCTGGGGCGTTCCCAACTGGCAGAGCTTTCTCTTCTTTGACGAAGCCATTGATAAATTTACCGGTGGGAACCCCGGGATCTCCGTCGTCTACAGAAGCGGAACGCTCCGGGAGGATTATTCGGAATGGCTCAGTCAGAAAATGCTCAAAGGGGAGGAGCCCGATATCTTCCTGATCCTGCCCGAGGATTTCGTTCTCTTCTCATCGATCGGCATACTGGAAGACCTGGAGCCTTATATGGAAAAAGACCCCGATTTTCACCGCGATGATTACTTCGCCAACGCTCTTAAATCGGGGTTATACGGCAATGAGCAGTTCGGTTTTCCACTGGAAGTCGTTCCCACTCTTATGTTTGTCAACGAAACCATTCTCGATGAAAAGGGGCTGTCCGTTCCGGGTAATGACTGGACCTGGGACGATCTGTACCGGATTAGTTACGATCTGTCCAGCTATTATGAGGAAGAAGACAATCCGGTTCAGGCGGTTAGCGGTTTCGACTGGAAGATGGCGGCCTACACCAACGGCCGGTCGCTTTTTTCCGATGAAGGGGACAGAATCCATCTGCTTGAGGACGGAGTCCGGGAAGCCATAACATTTGCGGGCCGGCTCGAAGGGCTGAACCGATCCGAAACGGCCCGTGACTTTGAGAACGGCGATGTGGCTTTTACGCCCATGCCCTTTTCCGAATACCGATCCTATGCCTTCTACCCCTACAGCATCAAGAAGTACAGCACCTTCGACTGGAAAGCCCTGCTGCTTCCCTCCGGACCGGGCGGGGACAAAGTGGGGGAGCTTCGCTCTCTGCTCATAGGCATCAGTTCCCGTTCCACCCATAAGAGGGAGGCCTGGGAGTTTCTCAAATTCCTGGTGTCCGACCGGGAGACCCAGACGAATATCTTCCACTATTCCCAGGGGGTTCCCGTTCTGAAAGAAGTGCTGGAACAGGAAAATGTCAAAATATTCCTGAGCCGGGGGCGCGATGTGGAAACCCCTCTTCTCACGGCCGAACAGATTACAAGCGCCATCGAAAGATCCCTTGTCATCCCCCGGTTCCCCCGCTATGAAGAAGCCCTGGAAATGGCGGACGGCGGCCTGAAGAGCATAGAAGTGAACCCGAGCCGTCTGGAGCACCAGATTTCGGTCCTGGAGAGGGAGATCAATGATTTTCTCCAGCACTGATAAATATCACATGGCCTTATGACATTTTTCCCTGGAAAGTGATGACAATGGACATCTTTCGCGATGGAGAAAAGGGATTTACCGTAAACCATCTAAACAAACGGAGGTTTCCAAGTGAAACGTATATTTGCATTTTTAATGATTGCCGCTCTTGTAAGCGGATCTCTTTTCGCGACAGGACAGCAGGACGGCGGAGAAAAATCAGGACTGGTTTTCGGCGCTACCTACATGACAATGAACAACCCCTTTTTCATCGCCCTCAATGACGGAATCAAAGAGATCGCCGAAGCTCGCGGAGATAAAGTTATCGCCCTGGACCCCGCCCTGGACCAGACAAAGCAGATCGCCCAGATCGAAGACCTGATCGCCCAGGGCGTTGACGCCATTTTCCTCAACCCCGTTGACTGGAAAGGTGTCAGACCGGCGCTCGAAGCGGCCGCCAAAGCGGGAATCCCCGTCATCAACGTCGACGCTCCCGTTTTCGACACAGAGCTCGTTGACGCCATTGTCGCTTCCAACAACTACAACGCCGGTGTTCTCGTAGCGCAGGACGTTCTGAAAAGAATCGGAGATTCGGCGAAAGTCGTTCTTCTCGAGCACCCCACGGCAAAATCCGCTATCGACAGAACACAGTCTTTCGTGGACACAACGGCGGATATGCCCGGAATTGAAATCGTGGCGCGCCAGTCCTCCAACGGCCAGCTCGAAACAGCTATGCCCGTTATGGAAAACATAATCCAGGCCCAGCCCGTTATCGATGTCGTCATGGGACTCAACGACCCCACAGCCATGGGCGCTCTCGCCGCTCTGGAAGCGGCCGGTAGAGCTGATGGCGTTCTCATCTACGGTGTAGACGGCGCTCCCGATGCGAAGAAAATGGTCAAAGAGGGAAAAATCACGGCCACAGCCGCGCAGTCTCCCATGGGAATCGGAAGAACAGCCGCAACGCTGGCCTACAAGCTGATTGCCGGTGAAACCGTTGCAAAAGAAACTCTCGTGCCCGTCATTCTTATAGACTCGACAAACGTAGACAACTTCGGCCTCGACGGCTGGCAGTAATCCTCCAGGCGGCCTGTCTCCCAACCGGCAGGCCGCTGCTTTTTAACCAACAGGTAAAATCATGGAAAAAACAGCAACCGATACCGTTCTGTCCATGCGCGGTATCGATAAACAATTCCCCGGAGTCCAGGCTCTGTCAAATGTGAACTTCGACCTGAGAAAAGGGGAGGTCCACGCCCTGCTGGGCGAAAACGGTGCCGGAAAGTCCACCCTTATGAAGGTTCTGGGCGGCATATACACACCGGAATCCGGAGACATTTTCATCAACGGCGAAAAAGCCGACATTACGGGAGTCCAGGCATCCCAGGCGCTGGGCATAAGCATCATCCATCAGGAGCTCGTGCTGGTCCCCTATCTCACCATCGCTGAGAACATATTTCTGGGAAAGGAACCGGTTAAAGGCAGATTCAACTTTGTGGACTTTGAAACCATGAAAATCAGAGCCCAGGAAGTTCTCGATTCATTCGGCCTGGATATTTCCGCCGAAGACAGAATCGAATCGCTCAGCGTGGCTCAGCAGCAGATGGTGGAAATTGCCAAGGCCCTGTCGGTCGACGCCGCCATCATCGTCATGGATGAGCCCACTGCCTCTCTGACCAATAAAGAGACAGAGAGACTTTTTGAACTGATTGAAGATTTGAGAAGCCGCGGAAAAGCGGTTGTCTATATATCCCACAGAATGGAAGAACTCTTCCGCATCTCCGACCGCGTGACGGTCATGCGAGACGGCCAGTACATCGGGACGAAGAACACCGCTGATACGACCCGGCAGGAACTGATACAGATGATGGTAGGCCGGAAACTCGACGAGTTTTTCAAACACAGCAGCCACCAGTCCGGCGAGGAAGTTCTCCGGGTCGAAGGGCTGACGCGGGAAGGCGTTTTCAACGATATCGGCTTCTCCCTGAAAAAAGGGGAGATTCTCGGTCTGTCGGGTATCGTCGGCGCCGGAAGAACGGAACTGGCCAGAGCCCTTTTCGGCATCGATCCCATCGACGGGGGAAAGATCATCCTCAACGGCAAGGACGTGAAGATCAGCAGTCCCGTGGAAGCTATTGAAAACGGACTGGCGCTGGTTCCCGAAAGCCGGAAGGAGCAGGGGCTGGTCCTGAGCGAATCGGTCGGCTTTAATCTGACGCTGCAGGTTCTCTCGCGCTTTATCAGACTGATCCGGGTCAACCGGAAAAAAGAGAACAGCATCATCGGCGATTATGTGGAAAGGCTTTCCATCAAAACGCCTTCGGGCGAAACGAAGATCGAGTCGCTGTCCGGCGGTAACCAGCAGAAAGTTGTCATCGCCAAATGGCTGGCTACCAATCCATCCATACTGATACTGGACGAACCGACCAGAGGGGTCGATGTCAACGCGAAGATGGAGATCTACACGCTGATCAACAGTCTGGCCGAACAGGGGCTGGCCATTATTCTCATATCATCGGAACTGCCGGAGATCCTCAATATGAGCGACCGGGTTCTGGTCATGTTCCACGGTGAAATCAAAGCCGAGCTGAACAGAGACGAACTGTCTCAGGAAAAAATTATGCATTACGCCACGGGGGGGAATTAAATGAGTGCCGATGTGCTTGATAATAATAAGGGAAAATTATTCCAGCCGCTGGAGTTCGGCGCGCTGATATGGAAACGCTATGCGGGGATATTGATAGGGCTGCTGGTTATGAGCATACTGCTCAGCTTTCTCAGTCCGGCGTTCCTCCGGGTCAATAATATACTCAATGTGCTGAGGCAGGTCTCCACCAACGCGACCATAGCCTTCGGAATGACTTTCGCCATTCTGATCTGCGGGATCGACCTTTCGGTCGGGTCCATACTGGCTATTTCCGGAACTATCGCCGCCGGTCTTATCACCAGAAATGCCGTTCCCGTGCCCCTGGCCATTATCGCCGGGCTGGGCGTGGGGACGCTGGTCGGTTTCCTGAACGGCGTCATCATCGCTCAGACGGGAATGCCTCCCTTTATTGTGACGCTGGCGGCCATGCAGATCGCCAGGGGGCTGGCCTATGTCTATACGGGAGGGATGCCGATCCGGACTATCGACGATAGGTTCAACTTTTTCGGAACGGGTTATCTGGGGCCGATCCCTCTGCCTGTTCTCTATACCATCGTCTTGTTTATAGCCGTCAGCATTCTGCTGAACAAAACCAGATTCGGACGCCATGTCTACGCGGTCGGCGGCAACCGGAATGCGGCGATGTTCTCGGGGATAAAAGTTAAAAGAGTGGAGATAATCGTCTATTCGCTGATCGGGTTTCTATCCGCCTTTACAGGCATCGTTCTGGCGGCGAGGATGTACAGCGGCCAGCCGACGGTCGGTATCGGTTTTGAGCTCGATGCCATTGCGGCGGTCGTTCTGGGAGGAACCAGTTTTTCCGGCGGCGTGGGCCATCTGGGAGGCACCCTTCTGGGGGCTCTGGTTATCGGCATCCTCAACAACGG
>JAFGXR010000111.1 GCA_016936555.1 Spirochaetales bacterium
CCGATCAAGCTGATATGGTCCGAATGAATTAATTAAATTGTCAGCCCTGAGGTGGGGTTATGTGCAGGTTGTACGGATTCAGGTTTATATTATCTGGAGTTATATAGAATCTATTTATTTCAGGAACTTTAAAAAATCATCAAAGCTGATGACCAATAAAAGATCAGATTAAATTCAGACCGGAAGGCGGACTTTCCACACCCGGGCTATTGCCTGAACATTGTGCCGGTGCTACACTCGGGAAATGATTGATTCAGATGCGGAGACACTCTCCGGACCGGAAAGTCTCCCACCGGTCAAGTGGAAGGGTCTGACCGGCCGGTTTCTTTTCAGCCAGACACTTTCGCTGTTCGGTTCTTCTCTTGTTCAGTATACGCTGATGTGGCACATCACGCTGAGTACCGGCAGTAGCGTGATGATGACCTTATATATAATTATCGGGTTCCTGCCCAGTTTCTTCCTTTCACCCTTCGCCGGAGTGTGGGCCGACAGGTATAACAGGAAACTGCTCATGGTGCTTGCCGACGGGAGCATAGCAGCAGCCACCCTGGTACTCGCTCTGGTTTACCGGTCAGGCACGGAGGAACTGTGGCTCCTCTTCGCCGTGGCGGCCATTCGGTCCCTCGGCCAGGGCGTGCACGGGCCCGCCGTCGGCGCCGCTCTGCCGCAGATAGTTCCAATGGAGCATCTGGCGAGGGTGAACGGCATCAACGGAACCATACAGTCCGTAATGATGCTGGTAAGCCCGATCATCGCTGCCTCACTGCTAGCAAAACTTCCGCTGTCTACCATCTTTATGATCGATGTCGTCACCGCCGCGCTGGCTATCCTCGCTCTCGTTTTCTTCATTCCAATACCTGACCACGAAAGGGTCGGCAATACAGACAGCGCTTCACAGCTCAGGGATCTCAAGGACGGCTTCCGTTACGTGAGGAATCACTCATGGCTGGTGCATTTCTTCCTCTTTTACGGCATCCTTCTGTTTCTCATTGCGCCTGCGGCTTTTCTTACGCCTCTGCAGACCGTCAGAAATTTCGGCGATGAAGTCTGGCGGCTGAGCGCTCTTGAGATTGCTTTCAGTTTGGGAATGATCGCAGGAGGGCTTCTGCTGAGCGTGTGGGGTGGTTTCAAAAACCGTATGCGCTCCCTATTGTATGCGGCGCTTTTGATGTCCACCTGTACACTGGGTCTATCCTTTGCTGGCGAATTCTGGCTGTACCTCGGCTTCATGGGGGTATTCGGGCTCTCCCTGCCATACTTCAATGCCCCGTCGGCAACGATGATTCAGGAGCATGTTGAGGAAGCCTATCTGGGAAGGGTTTTCAGCGTTTTTACAATGATATCGACCTCGATGATGCCTTTGGGCATGCTGGCATTCGGGCCTGTTGCAGATGTCCTCTCCATCGACTGGATACTCTCAGTCACCGCGGTATCTATGTCCGCGCTTGTGCTTGTGTTTTCTCGCTCGCGTAGGCTGCGGCAGGCCGGGCAGGCTTCATCGGAAGAAGCATGATCATAAATCTAAAATTCGTTGTATTGGCAAGTACCAATAAATATCCTATGGATTCAATAAATCCATTATTTAGATATTGCGCATATAACAAATGATGAGATTAATATAATAACAATTTTGGTTAATAAGTTTGTCATGCACCACCTTTAGCCTTTATGCAAAGGATAAAGGAGTTTCCATTGAAGAAGCAATGGACCATGTATGAACTATAGATTTCATCTCTTTTTTCCATAAGATCCACCTGATTTTGTTTTTAAAATAAATGCTAGTTGTATCACCGATCTCTAAAACTGAAAAATTACTGATCTTTTCAGTCTGGAATCAAAAACTATACTTAACCGGATTTGCAGCACCTCTTTTCCGGTAGGAATCGGGAACTCTCTTTCTCATGTACTGCTGCAGTATATAATCCTCTGCATCTTCACCGACAAAAGCGATTCTCCCAGGAGCATCTTCATGAAACTCAGGAAAATTCTCTACAGTCGCATCCATCCATTTAATGGGTTTGAACACACCGACAATCATCCCCTGAATGACTCCCAGTACATATTCAACCTCTTTTACCTTATTCTTACTTATTTTCCAGCTGAATCGTGTGGCGTCATATATACCTCTTTCCGAAGCCAGTCTATTTATAGTGATCATCAGGACCTTATGCTGGAAGACTGCTTCTTCTGCAGCGTATTTATTTATAATCTCCAGGCTGTTCATGGGGCCGTAATCATTACTTCCTGTACCGCCTTGAAGGTTTGTAACACCAGAGTAGGCATCAATCAGTGCCGCTTCGACTTCAAACGCCATATCCTCATCCATCCCATGGCGGTGGATTACATGTATAACATCTAGTCCGGCGGAATGAATGTCATTGATAGTTTTGATTTTGTCTGTTACTTCATCGGAGTCTTCCGATGCTATAGCTCCTTTCATGTGCTGGAAAACCCGATTGCCTTTACCTTTCCCGACATAGAATGTCTCTCCGTTCCGGGGATCGATAAGCCGGTAGACATAATATTTCAATTCGCTGATGACTTCAGGAGGGAATTCAGATATCTCATGCTGGTTCATGTGTTAGCCTTCTCGTTGTTGTACTACATAATGATAGCTGATCAAGCAGGAATCTGCATTAGATATTTCTTGATTTGCCGAAAAGCGTTTTTAGTCTGAACCTGGATGGTTTACACTGTATTTTGTGAGGCTTGAATAATGAAATCAGATTATTGGAAAAATCAGAGAAAAATCATCCCGACTGACAGCGGAGAATCTTTATCGAAGAGTGAAATACAAAAAATGATGCCAGGAGCTGTTGATGCTTCTGAGATTGATGATATACATGCTTTCGTTGAAAGTTTATCAACTCCAACTGAAAGGCTTTGGAATACTCCACGATATGTCAATTTAGAAGCATTCAGAAAAAGGATTTTTTCTGAAATTAAGGAAGGATATTTTTCTGAGAATGATCTTGTTGTTACACAAGAGAAATTTATACATATTTATAAATCTGACTTTGAAGGTTTTTACAAGCAAGCCGGATTAGATGTGCCATCACCGATCCTGCAAATCGGCGGTATCAAGATCTATCGTTTTTATATTTGTCCCCGTTGTTATTCGATTGATATTAAAGATGAAGGTTGCTCTTATGAAGAATTTCTGGCTTCTGGTTCTCAAGGTAAGTGGCAAGAACTCTCCCATTACAATAAATATAAATGTCCTAACTGCGGGAATGAGAGTTTATTTACAATTGTATTCAGCGAGCCTGTTGAAAAACTGAAATATATAGAAACAGATGAGTTGATACGGGAATTCAGTAAAGCAGCAAAAGAACTGGGAATTGAACTTTTCAATAAAGAGGATGGCTCTGTCAGAGACACTGATGGCAGATATACCTATTTCTATTGGGATAATCTTTTGCAGAAAGGTTCTAAAACTCTAAATAAATTTCCGGATGAATTACTTGCTAATCTGTTAAGGAATCTGTCTCGCTGGGAGCTTCAGGATCTTCTTAATGGTGAAAAAGAAATCAAAGCGACCGGGATCAGTTATGAAAACCTTACAAAGGAAGAAAGGGCTCAATTTGTTGAGAAGAGGAATATAATCAATAAGAGATATACTGACGAATACTTAAAGGAAATTATCGCTGAACATGTCGGCTGTGAAATAGACGAAATACAGCTCTGGCAGAGTGATCGAGAACCGGTATTTTACTTCGTTCAAACTCCAGACTTTGATGATGTGCTCTTATTTGCGGCTCCCTATAAGGATGATTATGATGATATGACTCTCAGATCAACCCGTCTTATATGTATTAATATGTTTACAGGAGAAATTCTGGGTGAGGGTAATGCCGGAGATGAGGGATAAGTCTCCATATCTATGACCCCGGGATTGAATAATCGAGACAAATTATTGACGAAAATTTTCCATAATCAAAATGACTTGTAAAAACTGAAATAACGATCAACTTATTTAGAGTCTCGAATACATTTCTAAAGCTTTTCCAATGTAATACCATCATTCAATGCCGAACCTGTTACTGTTCTTTCGGAATAAATTTCATCTTCTGGATCTTTTCGGTTATTCCCATTCATATCAATAAAAATATCTATTTGATATTCTTTATCGGGAAGAAGAGTCCAAGGGATTTCCCTAAAATAACCACCTCTCGGAATACGAAGCCTGAAATTTTCAGAGTATTGATTGCCGTTACCGGATACTGTTATAAAGAGATTTTTCCCATCAATCTCACTTGAAATAAAAGTAAATGCGATAAGTAATCGTGAACCTTCGATTAGCCTAATTTGTTCTAATTCTGCCAATTGAGGCAACCCCGTTTTAAATGCATCAATAGTTTGATTATCTGAAATATCAATACGAAAGTTATCGTAATTGCTGAAAGTCTCATCTCTTAATTTTTTGGCTAGATCGGTCAAAGCTATACCGGGTTGTATATATTCATCCACTACCGCTGTATCCCATGGTAACGGAGGAAATCCGGCAAAAGTAAATCTTGACGTACGTTGAGGGTAGACCATCCAAATCCCCGAATTATTAGGGCTGAGACCAAATAATATTATTCCTCCATCGTCAAGTTCAAAACTATACGTTACCGCTCCATCTGCTTTTGGCCAGGATTGAGAATAGCCATGACCGATGAGTGTCTCGATTTCCGTCAAAGTTGCATCATTGTATATGTAGATTGTTTTATTGTATTTGGCGTCTGTCAATGGTAGACCTAATTCTTCCGGTCGATAGAGGAAGGCGGCAGGAGGATCCGGTAAGCCTTCTATTACTCTTTTATATTCTTTAATGGGAATCCTCTCTGGTTCCTGATTTGTGAGAAAACTGGATTCCACAGCTTTCTCTTGCAGCGTCGAATCCTGTTCAATTTTTTTTATCTGATCTTTACCGCTATCTTTTTTTATAGATGAATTCCCTTCATTCGTAGTTACGCAACTTATTAGAAGGAATGAAACGACTATAATCAATAAAGAGAGATTTTTCATGAAAGCCTCCGTTTTCTAA
>JAFGXR010000112.1 GCA_016936555.1 Spirochaetales bacterium
CATCCCGAACACGGAAGTTAAGCTCAACTGCGCCGATGGTACTGCAATTTTGTGGGAGAGTAGGTCGTCGCCAGGCTTTTTTTATTTCCCGCCGAATGATTTGATAATATAATTATCAACTATGAATAATATAATTAGCAAAACTGAATCCGCTTATGAGTATCCACTGCTCATTAAGCAATTATTTTTGGCTCCGGTAGAAAATCGTCCCGAAGAACAGATTGTCTACCGCGATGAAACTGCAATCTCTTATCGCCTGTGGAGAGAACGGGTCCATAAACTGGCAAATGCTCTCAAATCAGTCGGTGTAACCCATGGAAACACTGTCGCTGTGCTCGATTGGGACTCCCACAGATATCTTGAGTGTTATTATGCCGTTCCCATGATGGGAGCTGTTCTCCATATGATAAACATTAGGCTCTCTCCGGAACAGCTTGCCTATACAATCGAGCATGCAGAAGATGATGTCATAATCTGTCACGCTGATTTTCTTCCTCTTCTTGAGGCTATTAAGGGTAGGATTGCCGATGGAAGAAAGTTCATAATAATCGATGAGAACGGCGTTGTTACAGATTCGGCACTTAAGATTGAAGGCGAGTATGAAGTCATGCTTGCAGAAGCTTCGAGCCATTATGATTTTCCCGACTTCGATGAGAATACCCGTGCGACCACATTTTATACGACGGGCACAACAGGTCTCCCGAAGGGTGTCTATTTTTCACATAGACAGATGGTTCTCCATACTCTGGTCAATACCGTCTCTCTCTCTTCCCCGGCTGTTCAGGGCAGGATGCACAGAGAGTCTGTTTATATGCCCTTGACTCCCATGTTCCATGTTCACGCCTGGGGCATCCCCTACATAGCTACCTATCTCGGGATAAAACAGGTTTATCCCGGAAAATATGAACCGGCGATGATACTTAAGCTTCTCGTTTCCCATAACGTTACTTTCAGTCATTGTGTTCCTACCATTCTTCACCTTATATTGAAATCCCCCGCTGCCGCAGAGTTCGATCTCTCAAACTGGTCTGTCATTATCGGAGGAGCGGCTCTACCAAAGGCAATGACTCAGATGGCTCTGGTGAGAGGGATTGATGTCTTCGGCGGATACGGAATGTCCGAAACCGCGCCGGTTCTCGCCATCTCCCATTTGAGCAGGGCAGAAACGGAATTGCCTCCTGAGGAGCAGGCATCATTGAGAAGCCGTACCGGAAAACCCGTCGGTATGACTCAATTGAGAATAGTCGATGCCGATGGGAAAGATGTCCCGAGAGACGACAAAACGCCCGGAGAAATCATTGTAAGAAGTCCATATCTGACTCAGGGGTATCTTAAAGATAGTGTGCATTCTCAAAAACTATGGGAAGGCGGATGGCTTCATACAAATGACGTGGCCTGTATCAACGAACAGGGGAGCGTAAGAATCGTTGACAGAACCAAAGACGTTATCAAAGTCGGTGGCGAGTGGCTCGGATCACTGGAAATTGAAGATGTTATCGTGCGGCACGAAGGTGTTTCCGAAGTCGCGGTCATCGCTTTCCCCGATGATCAGTGGGGAGAGGTGCCCATGGCTATCGTCGTGGCGGCGGAAGGTGCTGAAATTTCCGAAAGCGAAGTAAAACAGGCTGTTAAAGCCAGTGTCGATTCGGGTGTCCTGCCCCGTGAAGCCATCACTCTGAAAGTGCGCTTTGCCGACGCTATAGCCAAAACCAGCGTCGGGAAGACAAACAAAGTGGCTTTACGCGAACAGTTTCTCAAGTCCTGAGAAAGGGAAGAGAAGAAATATAAAAAACCCGCCATATGTCGAAACGGCGGGTTTTTTAAGAAAAAGGAAAGCTATTAGTTTCTTCCGATGCAGTTAAGGTCTTCGAAAGCCGTTTCCAGTCTTGCGATCATGGAATCCTGTGCTTTGCGGAGCCATACTCTGGGATCGTAGAATTTCTTGTTGGGTTTATCATCGCCTTCGGGGTTTCCGAGCTGACCCTGGAGGTAGGCCTCGTTGGCTTTGTAGAAGTTGAGAACGCCTTCCCAGGTAGCCCACTGCGTGTCCGTGTCGATGTTCATTTTAACGACGCCGTAGCTGATGGCTTCTCTTATCTCTTCTCTTGTGGAACCGGATCCGCCGTGGAATACGAACGTTACGGGGTGTTTCGCCGAAAGGCTGTGTTTTTCGATAATGTATTTCTGAGCCTTATCCAGGATGGAGGGCGTCAGTTTTACGTTACCGGGTTTGTAAACGCCGTGAACGTTTCCGAATGCCGCTGCAATCGTGAAATCGGGGCTGATTTTAGAGAGCTCTGTGTAGGCGTAATCGATCTCTTCGGGTTTGGAGTAGAGGTCTTCGTGCGCCACATCCGTGTTGTCGACACCGTCTTCCTCACCACCGGTGATTCCCAGTTCGATTTCGAGAGTCATTCCCATTTTGCTCATTCTCTCGAGGTATTTCTTGCTGATTTCAAGGTTCTCTTCGATTGATTCTTCGGAAAGGTCGAGCATGTGGGAAGAGAAAAGGGGTTTTCCGGTCTGCTTGAAGTGCTCTTCTCCGGCATCGAGAAGTCCGTCGATCCAGGGAAGGAGTTTTTTGGCACAGTGGTCAGTATGGAGAACTACGGGGATACCGTATTTTTCCGCCATAAGGTGAACGTGCTTCGCTCCGGAGATAGAACCGGCGATCGCCGCTTCCTGGCCTTCGAGTTTGAGACCTTTACCGGCGTAAAACGCACCGCCGCCGTTGGAGAACTGTATCATAACAGGTGATTTTACTTTTGCCGCTGCTTCCATTACAGCGTTAACTGAGTCAGAACCTACACAGTTAACAGCAGGCATGGCAAATCCTTCTTCTTTGCAGATCTCGAAAAGAGTCTGCAGGTCTTTTCCGTAGACTACGCCAGGTTTAATCCTGTCCAATACACTCATAAAATATTACCTCTTCAAAAATAATAAACAATAATGACATAAATATAATACATAATAAAAATATAGAATAGGTTGACCGCCTTAAAAGTTCGGCTTAATTTAAGGGAGAGGTACCCCTTCCGTGCTGAACGAATACAAAACCGTTACCCCTTATTTAAAGAAATACTGGTACAGCTATGTCTCCGGTCTTCTCTTTCTCTTTTTGACAAATGCGGGCCAGCTCATGATTCCCCAGGTGCTCCGAAAGTCCGTCGATGCTATCTATCTGGGAGATTTTTCCGATTCTTTCATTCTGAGAAATACGCTGTTTATCCTGGGGCTGGCCGTTCTCGTGGCCGTCGGGCGTTTCTTCTGGCGGTTCTTTATCCAGGGGGCTTCGCGGCGCATAGAGGCGGCTCTCCGGCTCAGGCTTTTCGACCATCTTCTCCTGCTGGGACATAATTTTTTCAGCAGCCATAAAACCGGAGATATTATGACCAGGGCGACGAATGATCTGAATCATGTGCGGATGGCTACGGGAATGGCCCTGATCGCTTTCGCCGACGGGCTGTTCATGTCCCTGGCGATTCTGATCATTCTGTTCAGACAGAATTCCATGCTGGCGGGCCTGACGATTCTGCCCCTTCCGATCATCACTTTTATCATTCTTTTCTTCGGAAAGATGCTGGGTCCTCTGTTCCGCAAGGTCCAGAACCGCTTCTCCGCACTGTCCGGTCATGTTCAGGAATCCCTTTCGGGAATTCGTGTTATTAAAGCTTTTAACAGAGAGGATTATTTTGCCGGAGAATTTGAAAAGAAGAATGATGATTACAAAGACGCCAATATGTCCCTTGTCAAAATCTGGGGGCTTTATTTTCCCATCATCTCTTTTTTATCCGGAGTCTCGACCGTCCTTCTCCTTGTTTTCGGAGGGCAGGCCGTTATTGCGGGATCCTTCTCTCCGGGGGATTTCACCGCCTTTCTCAGTTACCTCGGGATGCTTGTCTGGCCGCTTCTCGGAGCCGGCTTTACGGTCAATATGATCCAGCGCGGAGGCGCTTCGCTGAAGAGAATCAATGAAATACTCGATTCCGAACCGCTGATCCGCAATGCCGGGGAACCGATCGATAGAATCAGGAGCTCGGAAATCATCGTTGAAAATCTCACGTACACCCATCCCGGTGCGGATAAACCAGTTCTGGAAGATATAAGCTTTAATCTGAAGGAAGGAGAGATTCTGGGAATACTGGGCCGGACCGGATCGGGCAAATCGACACTGCTGAATCTGCTGACCCGGCAGTACGATCCGCCGGAATGGAGCATCCTTCTCGACGGAGTCGATATCCGGATGTATGAAATAAACGCCCTCCGCCGCTATTTCGGTGTCGTTCCCCAGGAGAATTTCCTCTTTTCCACGACTATCGAGGAGAATATCAGCTTCGGAATTCCCGGAGCGGATCACCAAGCCGTTCAGGCGGCGGCGCAGCTGTCGACTATCGACCGCGATGTGGAGGCCTTTCCCCGGAAATGGGAAACCGAAGTGGGCGAGCGGGGCGTGACGCTTTCGGGCGGACAGAAACAGAGAGTGGCCATCAGCCGGGCTCTTATCCTCGATCCGCCGGTTCTGGTATTCGATGATGCGCTGTCGGCCGTCGATACGGAAACGGAATCCAAAATTCTCAAGCACCTTCTCCAGGAACGGGCGGGAAAAACCAGCATCGTCGTATCCCACAGAATCTCGACCCTGCAGTACGCCGATAAGGTCATTGTTCTCGAGAAAGGGAAAATCGTCGAATCGGGTACGCCCGCTGAACTGATCATCCATGAAGGTATCTACTCGGATATTGCCCGTCTGCAGAATTTCTCGGCTCCGGAGGAGATGTGATGGAAAAAGAGAAAATCATACGGGAATACGATCCGGTCATTCTCAGGAAACTCTTTTCTTTTGCCAGGCCCCATATGAAGTGGATCGTCATCGGGGTGCTTGCTTTGGCGGCTGCCACGGCTGCTGATCTGATCAAGCCGATCGTCATTCAGAAAACCATCGATGAAAATGTGCTGCCCCATTATGTGAGAGTGGGAGACGGGAGTTCGGAGATGGGAGATGGGATTGTAATCGGAAGTGAGATTTTTGTTGAGGCGGGAGAGCTCGATGACGGTGAGCTGGCTTCGGCGGGGAGCGAACGGTGGCATGTCGCGGCTTTGGATGATGAGGGCGTGAGGCAGGTCGTCGAAGCCAATCCAGCTCTGTTTGTGAGCGACGGTGTGTTCGCGGCTGTCAGCGATGGAGATTTCAGGACACTGGGCTCCGATGAGAGAAAGGCTTTCCGGGCAGATGATATCCGCGTCATTGTGCGAAACAGCCTGTTTATTATTTTTCTACTGTCGACGGGGATCATCTTTACCTTCGTGCAGATCGTACTGCTGGCTTTGACCAGTCAGAATATTATGAAGGAGATCCGTGTCGGATTGTTCAGGCATATGATGTCCCGGTCCCTGTCCTATCTCTCGGAAACGCCTGTCGGAAAGCTCGTGTCGGGAATTACCAATGATGTGGCGACGATTGACGAGCTTTTCGAGACTGTTCTGACAGCGCTCCTCAAGGATTTTCTGCTTATGGGCGGCGTTGTTATCGCGCTCTTCTATCTCGATGTGAAGCTGGCCCTTGTGACGCTGGTGACGCTTCCGCCGGCGGTGCTGCTTATAGAAGTGCTCAGGAAAAAATCCCGGGAGGTTTTCCGGCGCGTGAGGATGCATGTCTCGGCGGTCAATTCCTTTCTGTCCGAGCATATTTCCGGAATGGATGTGGTGCAGATGTTCGGCCGCGAAATCCTGAGCCGCCGGTATTTTGAGGAGCAGAACGGGAAACTCCTCAAGGCGAATCTCAACCAGATGTATGTCTACGCTGTTTTCCGGCCCCTGATCGATCTTCTCGCATCTGTTTCCATTGCCGTCATCGTTTATGTCGGAGCGGGATTTCATCAGTCGGGTCTGATCACCCTCGGTGTCCTTATCGCCTACATCAATCTGATCAGCAAGTTTTTTGATCCCCTGAAGGATATCGCCGAGAAATTCTCCATTATGCAGTCCGCCATGGCGGGCGGGGAACGGGTTTTCAATTTCTTCGATGTGGACAGGACGATCGATGACAGCGGTTCCGCCGCGACAGAGGACTTTTCCGGAAGAATAGAATTCCGCGATGTCCGCTTTGCCTACAAGCAGGACGATCCGGTTCTGAAAGGCCTCAATTTCACGGTGGAACCGGGCGAGACGGTCGCCATTGTCGGTTATACGGGGGCCGGAAAGACCACCATAGCCAGTCTTCTGGCCCGGTTCTGGGATATCGACAGCGGCTCCATTCTCATCGACGGAAAGGATATCCGGGAGCTGCCCCTGAGGGAACTGAGACGGCTCGTGCAGCCTGTTCAGCAGGATGTGTTTATCTTCTCCGGGGATATGCATAAGAATATCACCCTGGGAAGCGATATCGGCGAGGATCTCTTCGATGAAGCCGTTCAGTCCGCCGGGGTGAACGCTTTTATTGATGAATCTGAGCTGACCGAGCGGGGGACCAATCTCTCGGTGGGGCAGCGGCAGCTCCTCTCCTTTGCCCGGGCTCTGGCCCACGATCCGAAAATCCTCATCCTCGACGAAGCGACCGCCCATATCGATACGGAAACGGAAGAGCAGATCCAGCGGGCGCTCAAGAATCTTCTGAAGGACAGAACGTCCCTTGTCATTGCCCACAGATTATCGACCATCCGCAATGCCGACAGGATTCTCGTTTTGAATGAAGGCGCTGTGGCTGAAATGGGAACCCATGATGAACTTATGGAGAGAGGGGGAATTTACAAAACCCTCTATGATCTCCAGTTTCAAAGGGGAATTGAGGTTTAAGGCCGCTATATCCGGCTGAGTCTCTTGATAAAAAGATACAATCAAAAGAAACAATTGGCATCTATCTGAACTTCTTGAAGCGGAAGAGAGGTTTTCCCCGTTAATTGAGGAAACCATATCAAGGAGTTTCCTATGGAAAAAATACTTTTGTGCTTATTCGCCCTTCCTTTCCTCTGGGGGTGCCAGCAACCGGCCGGTGAAGTTCCGGCGTCGGAAAAGGGAGAGGTTCTCGTCTCTCTGGCTGTGCCGCCGGAGAAATCTCTCAGCGGCTCCGATTCCTCGACAGCCTCGCTCTACAGCGATAAATACGAGGTCCTGATCTATAACGATTCGGAGGCGGTTTCGGCTCTCCTGGCTCAGGGGGAAACAGGAACGAGCCTGTCCGTACCGGCCGGAACCTATACGGTCCTGGTTCTCGCGGGATCATCCCGCTCTTCGGAAGGCGTTCTGCTGGGTTCGGGCTTCAGCGCCGGCGTCTCTGTCTTGGCCGACAGCATAACAGAAGTGGCCATCACTCTCCTGTCGGTGAGCCACAGCCTGTCCGTACCGGACGAAATTATCTGCAGCGAGACCTTTGATCTGACCATTGAGGGCAATACCAACAATGAACTCCTTCAGATCAGCGCTAACGGTACGGTTATGGAAAACCGTCCCTATGTGGAGGAAAGCGGAGACGCGACGAATCTCTACCTGGACTGCACGGTTTCCGGAGCCCTCTGGACGGGAACGATAGAGCTGACGGCGAACCTCTCTCCCGCCGCCAGCGGCTTCAGCCTCTTCGGCAGCAATGTGAAGCTTGTCGATCCGGTCTGGGGAATCGACGTGGATCTGAAAGAGATTGGCTCGGTAAACTGGAAGTGGATGAACGATTCCCTTGTTCCGGCTGAACTGGAGGTGGAAACATTCCGCAATGTGGAGTACGTCGAAGCGTCTACGGGACTGGCCGTAACGATCGGGTGGGGGTGAAGCGGCGGGAACCGTAAAGGGATCGGCTGAAAGATTCAGCCGACCCCCTCGTAATGTTTCAGATGGCGGATTCCCCCCTGAAAATCGAGAACGAGGCAGATGGCGTCGAGGCGGGCGGGGCCATCGATCTCGTAACGGGCCAGGTAGCCGGCGGCAGTCTGTTTCATTCTTTTCAGTTTGCCGAAGGTGAAGGTGTCCTCGGGCATACCCCGGTCTGTTTTGATTTTCGTCCTCACCTCGACAAAGACCAGCGTGTCTCCGTCGCGGGCGAGGATGTCAATATCGGAATGTCCGATGCGGCAGTTCCGTCCCTCTATTCTCAATCCTTTTCCCGAAAGGTATTCTGCGGCGATTCGCTCTCCCAGCTTCCCCAGCTCAACTCTGGCTCTTGAGTTCAATCGAAGTCCTCCGGCCGGTATTGCAGGGCTTCGGCAATATGGTGATCTTCGATGGAACGGGATGACTCCAGGTCGGCTATGGTTCTCGCGAGCTTCAGCACTTTCAGATAGGACCGGGCGGAAAGCTGAAACCGTTCCACCGCTGTCATCATCAGTTCAAGCGAGGACGGGTTGAGCTCCATGTACTTCTGCACGGCATTGTTTTTCATTTCCGAATTGGTATGAATCAAATCTCCGGAAAAGCGCTGGCTTTGAATGTCTCTCGCCTTCAGGACTCTGCTCCGTATCTCTGCGGAACTTTCCCTGTCCGCGGTTCCCGCCAGTCCCCGGGCCAGCTTGTTCATATCGACGGCCGGCACATTTATATGGATGTCTATCCGGTCGAGAATAGGACCCGATAGTTTTTTTCTGTATCTGTGAATTTCCTTAGGCGAACAGATACACTCCTTCGTCTCATCGTAGAGGTAGCCGCAGGGGCAGGGATTGGCCGCCGCGACAAGGATGAAGCGCGAGGGGTAGGTGGCCCGCTCCCGGCTCCGGGCGATGGTCAGCTGGCCGTCCTCCATGGGCTGGCGGAGGGCTTCGATAACGGCGCGGGGGAATTCGTTGAATTCATCGAGAAAGAGGACGCCGCGGTGGGCCAGGCTGATTTCTCCGGGCTGAGGCGAGGAGCCGCCGCCGACGAGCCCGGCCCGGGATATGATGTGATGGGGCGCCCGGAAAGGGCGCTTTTGTATCAGGGTGCCGCCCGGCGGTATGTTGCCGGAAAGCGAGTATATGCGAGTGACTTCAAGAGATTCCTCTTCGTTGAGGGAGGGAAGTATGCCCGGAAGAGCTCTGGCCAGCATGGTCTTGCCCGATCCGGGGGAGCCGACCATCAGAATATTATGTCCTCCCGCCGCGGCGATCTCCAGAGCCCGCTTCACCTGCTCCTGGCCCATGATATCGGACATATCGAAATCGGCTTTGTGGGATTCCTGCGGCCCCGGAGTATACAGGGCGGGAGAGATCTGCCTCTCCTCTTTCAAAACATCCCGTATGTGGCAGAGATCGCTTATGGCATAGACATGAATTCCCGAGACGACCGAGGCTTCATTGGCTGACAGGTCCGGTAGATAGATGCTGTTGAAGCCCCTTTCCCGGGCGAAGAGGGCCGCCAGGAGAGCCCCTTTTGTGTGGCGCAGCGAGCCGTCGAGAGAGAGTTCACCGAAAAAGAGGCTCTCTTCGGGAATCTCGAATCCTTCGATCTGGGACAGAATGGCTACGGCTATGGGTAAATCGTAGAAAGCTCCGCATTTCGGCACGTCTCCCGGTGCGAGATTGACAATGATCCGCCTGAGGGGAAAGGAAATCCCCGAATTGACCAGGGCTGTCCGGACCCTTTCCCGGCTCTCCGCCACGGCTTTATCGGGCAGTCCGACTATCTCGAAAGCGGGCAAACCCTTTTCGGCGATATTGACTTCCACGTCTATCTTCATGGTTTCCATACCGGCGAAGGAAACCGAAGCGGCTTTAATCAGCATAGATTTGTCCTTTAAAATATTTTCCATTGCGACAGACCAGTCTTCCGCTCAGGCAGAGTCTTGTCAGCAGGGCTCCCGTTTCGAAGACGGGAATTCCCAGTTTTCTGGTCAGTTGATCGGCGCTCAGGGGTTCTGCAGAGATAAGATCCAGAATTTCCCTGCCGGGGCTGTCGGGTTCGACTCCGGCGGAAAGGCCCGTCCCGGAGAGACGGGGGAGACCGAAACAGTCCCGCAAATCGAGAGGATCTGTCAGAATCAGGGCTTTTTCCTTTATGAGGAGGGCTGTCCCCTTCGACCGGGAACTGGTGATGGGGCCGGGCACGGCCAGTATGGTCCTGCCGGATCGCCGGGCTTTTTCGGCCAATTTCAGGGCATGGCTGTCCGTAGCCGCTTCTATGACAAGGAGGAATTGAGACAGCCCTGTTATAATTTTATTCCGGCTGTGAAACCGCCCGGGAGAGGGTGCTTCATCTCCGCCGTAGGGAGAGAGAACCAGACCGCCGGCTTCGATGATTTCGACGGCTAAAGCCGCTTCTTCCCCCCGGCCTTTCCAGTCTATCCCGCCGGCTTTTACGGCTATGGAGCGCCCGCCCCGTTCCAGAACCGCCCTGTGGATCTCCCGGTCTATGCCCTCCATCAGTCCGGCGACCGGGATGATACCCGAAGCGGCCATGACTCCGGCAATTTCTCCGGTAACCAGCTCCCCGTAGCGTGTCATCTTCCTGGTTCCGGCTACGCTGATGGTTCTGCTGAAGAGCCGACAGTCCCATTCCCCTTTGAAATAGAGATCCTGAGGTGGGGTCTGGAGGTCCTGATAATATTTTTGTGCCACATAGACAATACGTGCCGAATCGGGGTCCCGCTTCAATCGGGAACATAAGATTATCCTTTGTCCGGACAGGAATGTTTTCGGAGAGAATGGGGCCGGGGTTGAAGGGCTGAATAGAATAAATCCGATTTCCCGGAGAATTTTGAAGCGTCAGCCGGACCAGGCAGGAAGAGAATAGAATAACAGCCCATATCTTATGGCATAAGTCAACCCGAAATACCCGGGGTCTTTCGGGTTGACTTATGCTTTTTTCGAAATTAAACTGTGAGTATGAAGAGAAATGATCTGAAGGTTCTATATCGCTGGATCGCTAAACCGGGGCGGAAACCTCTGGTTTTACGGGGAGCCAGACAGGTCGGCAAATCGACGTTAGTACGTATTTTTGCAGAAGAAGCCGGTTATGATCTGGTTGAAGTTAACCTGGAATTGCACCGGAATCTGGATGATTTGTTCAAGAGGCTGGACATCGATGAAATTGTCGGTAATTTACAATATCTCACCAAAAAAAAATTAGGTGATAAGTCTATCCTGTTTCTCGATGAGATTCAGGCCTCTCCCCATGCTCTGGCTGTTTTGAGGTATTTCTATGAATTGAAGCCGGATATACCTGTCATTGCCGCGGGATCTCTTCTTGAATTTGCACTGAAGGATCACTCTTTTTCCATGCCTGTCGGCAGAATTCAATACCTGCATATGGGACCAATGTCTTTTCTGGAGTTTCTGGAATTGCTGGAACCGGACTTATACGAATTGCTGATACATTACTCTCTAAATGACTCTATCCCCGAAACGGCTCACAGGCGGCTTCTGAAAATTCAAAGGGACTATATGCTGACAGGGGGAATGCCCGAGGCTGTTCAGGTTTTTTTGAATACGGGATCCTTTGACGAGGTTAAAACTGTTCTTGAATCCATTAACAATACCTATATAGATGATTTTTCAAAATATGCAAGAAGCCGGGAACTGGCTGATCTGCAGCAAATATTCAGGACCGTTCCCGGACTTATCGGACGAAAAGTGAAGTATACTCATTATCTGCCGGATGCGAAGAGCTCCTATACCTCATCTCTTCTGGAAATGCTCCATAAGGCGAGAATTATTTTAAAGGTTCATGCTGCAGATTTAAGCGGAATTCCGCTGGCCGCCGGGAGGAAAAATAAAATCTTCAAATTATTGTTTCTCGATATCGGACTTCTCTGCAATCTTCTGGGGCTGGACATTATTGATGTACAAAATGTTTTTAAGCGGGAATTGATAAACGAAGGAGCCTTGGCAGAGCAGTTCATAGGTCAGCAGTTGCGCTTTCAGTCAGGTCTGTTTTACTGGGTTAGAGAATCATCAAAAAGCAATGCTGAAGTTGATTTCGCTGTATCGAAGGGCTCCATGATTGTTCCTGTAGAGGTGAAAGCCGGAAAAACCGGTAGTTTGAAATCTCTGCATCAGTTGATGTATGAAAAAAAGCTCGATTATGCTTTTCGTTTTGATCTGCAGCTGCCTTCCGTCCAGAGGGTCTCCACCAGGGTTTCGACAAAAAGCGGATTGAAAGAATCGTCCTATACTTTAATCTCACTTCCTCTCTATGCTGTGGAACTGCTGCCTGAACTTATCGATCAAATCCGGACAGAAACATAAGCGTAGGCTTTTCTATGCTGGCGGTTCTGTTTACTCTTTTCAATTATCCGTGAGAATAAACAGGTGCGGATCCTTTGCCTTTTCCCCAAAATTACGAGGGATTAAATATATTTCGTGATTAAATTCACGCAATATTATGATATTTAGTGAATACAATCTCTTAAAGTGGTATAATAACATTATGTATGAGAGGTTTCTTGAGTCTGAAGTCAAATCAAAAATTGGAAAAGGTAAAGCCATAATCCTGATCGGTCCCCGTCAGGTCGGGAAAACAACCTTAATTAATAAAATCCTTGAGAATCGCAATCATCTGTTTCTCGATGCTGACGATCCATCGATCAGGCGGCTTCTTGCGGAACCGGATACTTTGCAAATCAAAAGAATTCTCGGACGTCATTCGATTGTTTTCATAGATGAAGCTCAGCGAATCCCCCATATCGGATTGACTTCAAAGATCATTGTCGATCAGTTTGATAATATTCAGCTTATATTAAGCGGCTCTTCTTCCTTTGATCTTGCCAATGCTTTCAATGAACCTTTGACCGGAAGAAAGTGGGAGTATGAACTCTTTCCTGTAACCTGGGAGGAATTTGAAGAGAAACACGGTTATGTCTACGGCGAACAGGATCTTGAAAACAGACTTATATACGGCTTTTATCCCGATGTCCTGAACCATCCGGGAGATGAGCGGGAAATTCTCAAGCAGCTTGTCAGCAGTTATCTCTACCGGGATATTCTTGCTTTCGCAGGATTGAGGAAATCCGAAAGCCTTGAAAAGCTCCTTCTTCTGCTGGCTCTGCAGGTGGGAAGCGAAGTCAATTATGACGAGCTCGGCAGGTCTGCAGGAATTGATAAGAATACGGTTTCGCGCTATATAGATATTCTGATGAAAGGGTATGTTCTGTTTTCCCTGAGCAGTTTCAGCCGGAATGTCAGGAATGAGATAAAAAAACGTAAGAAAATATATTTTTATGATAACGGGGTCAGAAACGCTTTGATCGGAAATTTTTCGCAGCTGGAACTTCGTCCCGATAAAGGGGCAATTTGGGAAAACTTTCTGGTCTCCGAGCGTTTAAAGCAGAATCATTATAAATATCCCTTTGCGAAAATGTATTTCTGGCGAACGACCGGGCAGCAGGAAGTGGATTTTGTCGAAGAGGCGGATGGGAATATTCATGGTTTTGAGTTCAAATGGAAAACCGGTAAGAGCAAAAGGCTTCCCGGTACTTTTTCTCAACATTACAATGCCTCAGCACATTTTATCGATCGTTCGAATTTCAGAGATTTCGTTATCAGATAGATCGACCTACTTATAGCAGATATACAATGAACAAAAGAGACTCTATATATATTATTTCGGCCTTTTCCATGCTGAAAGAGAAACTTGTGCTTGAGTGACCGGAGGGAATATCTTTTATTTGTTCTTTCATGTTCAGGGGAAAATATCCTTAATTTGAAGCACTGGACAGGCGGTTTTCCATGATGTCCGTGCTTTTTACCGTTTTTAATTATCTGTGATTAAAATCCCATAATATTCCCAGGGAACAAATGTCATTCTCATAAATATCGAATCAACAGATCGATTCAGAATAACAATCTATACAAATTCAATATTTAATATTGAATTTGTATAGATGTAGTTGTAGGCTTGAACTATGAGAAAACCTTATATCTCCCGAAAATCAGAAGCTCAATTACAGAGGGCCTCTGAACAGTTTCCCATTCTTGTTCTGACCGGCCCCAGACAAACCGGAAAATCTACCTTGTTGAAGAATATCTTCGGGGATTTTGAATATGTCACCTTCGATGATCCCCTTCTGAGAGGGCGGGCTAAAGAAGATCCGGTCTTGTTTCTGGAAAATTATCCCTCTCCCTGTATATTGGATGAGATCCAATACGTTCCGGAACTGTTACCTTATTTGAAAATGGCGGTAGATGAAGATAGAAACCGAAACGGACAATACGTTTTGACAGGGTCTCAGATTTTCCCGCTGATGAAAGGGCTGACTGAAAGTCTGGCAGGGCGGGCGGCGATTTTTGAACTTTATGGAATCTCGCTGGAGGAGCAGCCTCTCGAAGAGAATACCCTATCCCTCTTGTTTGATCGAATTTACAGAGGTTCCTATCCTGATCCCCTGATACACAAGGTCGATCGAAATCTCTTTTACTCCTCTTATATGCAGACATATCTGGAGCGCGACATCAGGCAGATTCAGAATGTCCAGGATCTTTCTCTGTTTCAAAATTTTCTTGAAATGCTGGCAGCCCGAGCTGGAAATGTCGTGAACTTCTCTGAAATATCAAGGGATCTGGGCGTCAGTCAGCCGACAGTGAAGCGATGGATCTCCCTTTTGGAAAACTCCAGAATTATTTATTTGCTCAGACCCTTTTATAAAAATATAAATAAAAGAGTCATAAAAGCGCCCAAACTTTATTTCAGTGATACGGGCCTCCTCTCCTATTTGCTGAGATATCCCGACAGTAACACACTTTCTGCCGGGCCGATGAATGGAGCCGTTCTGGAAAATTTTCTTATTATGGAACTTGTAAAGCATAAGACCTGCAGAAATTCTCCGGAGGAACTGTATTTTTACAGGGATAACAACGGCAATGAAATCGATCTTGTTATCAATTACGGATATAGACAGATTCTTTGCGAAATTAAAATGAATAAAACTATCGGAAAAAAGCATTATTCCCACATGGAAAGACTTAGTCCTCTCTTTTCAGATCCAAGGCTTTTTGTAATCAGTTCCTATGGCGAAAGTGTAAAACTGAGTCGGCATACGGCAAATCTTCCCTTTTCGTTGATTCACAAGCTCCTGGATTAATCCCTGAGAAGATTTTAGAACAGTCTTCAGATTATTAATGGAAATTGCTGTAAAGGAACACATCATTATTATTGTAGATGAATTTCAGGAATTTTTTAATATTAACCTGAATCCGTACAACCTGCACATAACCCCACCTCAGGGCTGACAATTTAATTAATTCATTCGGACCATATCAGCTTGATCGG
>JAFGXR010000113.1 GCA_016936555.1 Spirochaetales bacterium
CCGATCAAGCTGATATGGTCCGAATGAATTAATTAAATTGTCAGCCCTGAGGTGGGGTTATGTGCAGGTTGTACGGATTCAGGTTAAAGATTAGTGATTATAGAGGAAAAACTGCCGTTTGGCGAAATCCAGATGACCAAGCACATCAAAACCTCCGGATCTCACCATTTCCAGCATAATCGAAAAATAGTTTATATAATGTTTCTCAAGATCCCCGGCATCTTCAAAAGTCAAATTCCCTACGGACCGATCTCTTATCATGTGAACCGATCCGATTATTACATCCCATTCAAAGCTCTGGGACAAGGAGGCGAATTCGTTGGGATACAGATGCGGTTCGCTAAATTCCATTCCCTTTAAAATGGTAAGCTGATCCGAATTAAAGATCGCGTAGTTTGTCCATATCAGAATGATTAGCTCCGGCCTTGAAATATCCATACCCCATATCTGAGGGATTGAAATCCACATGTTCAGTGAAGGCCATTCCCGCAAGGGATCTATCTATAGCAGATCGACACATTGCGTCTGAAGAACTGTCCGGGAACCAGAACGACCTGTCCCCAGGGTGCTTTCCATTCTTTCCAATTGCTGTTGGGAAATCCGAACATACCATTAAGAGACGAAACCTGATCGGTTTCAATATTCAGTATATTCTTCAATTCATCATCAACCTCACCCAGCATCTGATATGGTTCAGTCACTTTAACCGGAACTCTATCCAGCCCATAATACTCTCTCAACTTCTTTGCAATACTTACATGGATCCTTGTAGTAGGACCGGAACCGAAATCCATAGCTTCGGCAGAACTCTCTCTTCTTAGAAACTGTGTATATTGCTATTTTTCAAATAAGACTCTTTCATAAAAAATAGCTCCGGAATACTCCGGAGCTATCACATAAATGTTTTAATGATTTACCGATTAGTTGTATTCAACAGTAATATCATCTACGATCACAACAGTGTTGCTGTCAGCATCGGTAGAAACTTCGAAAGAAAGAACGACACCATTGTAGAGAACTCCGTCACCGAGAATATCCCCGAGCGGAACGGTTGTTGTAAACTCCTGAAAACCTACCGTATCGGCATCAATTTCAATAGGAGCCAGAGTTACCAAACCAGCGGCATCCACAGCAGAATATTCAGGAGCACCGGTTGTTGCCGAAACAGGTTTGAACTGAAGCCACACATGTCCGCCCGCGGGAATCCCCGTTACATTAGCCTGAACTGTAACTTCGGCGACCTCATCTTCCAGCATCTGGTCATCAGCCTGATCACCGATAAATCCGCCGTCCTGAACAGGGTTGTTCGTCCAGGCCCAGAACAGTCCCGAACCATCGGCGTCGCTGTTTCCGGTAACTTCGAGCTGCATGGCGGGGGTTCCGCCTACACCGGCCATTGCTTCAATTGTCAGAGCGCCTACAGCGTCTCCACCCCATGATCCTGAAGTATCACCATAGGCGGAAGTCACATCGGCAGCGCTGTCAAAATCAACAGTGTAGATGACAGGACTTCTGTAAGTCACTTCCAGATCATCGATAAGAATGATCGTATGGCTGTCGGCATCTGTAGAAACTTCAAATGAAAGAACGACGGCATTGTAAAGGACACCGTCTCCAAGAATATCTCCCAATGGTACGGTTGTTGTAAAATCCTGAAAACCAACTGTATCGGCATCGATTTCGATAGGCTCCAAAGTTACCAGTCCAGCCGCATCAACTGCAGAGTATTCCGGAGCTCCGGAACTCGCAGATATAGGTTTGAACTGGAGCCAGACATGTCCGCCGGCGGGAATACCCGAGACATTGGCTTTTACATTCACTATAGCCTCAGTCGCTTCTGGAATCTGGGCATCGGCCTGATCCGCAGAAAAACCATCATCAGCTATGGCATTATTTGTCCATGCCCAGAACAGACCCGATCCATCGGCATCGGAATTGCCGACAACATCGAGCTGAAGAGCCTGAGATCCGCCAGCTCCGGCTGTGGCTTCCAGAGTTAAGGCTCCTGTTGCGTCTCCGCCCCAGGTACCGGCAGTACTGCCATAGGCTTCAGTGAGGTCTGATACACTATTAAAATCAGCTGTGTAAACAATGGGAAAGTCAACTGGAACTACTGTCGGTGGGGGATCATCATCGGTTGTATCATCGGTCAGTTCATCATCCGTCGGAATAGGGCTGGTGCCGGTATCGCAAGCCATAAATGACATGCCTGCCAGAACCAGAATAAGTAAAAGTCCTAAAAACTTCTTCACAAAAGTCCTCCTGTTAATTTGGAAAAGAAATAAATGATGTGATAATTGGGCAAACTGCTTTTCAATCACATGAAAATATTATGAGTCAGGTATTTTGAGCGGTATACCGTCTCAAATCACTCATTTCTTGCACAAAACAAAGACACCAATAAGACTATGTAATGCTAAACAGGGATATATAAAACTATTCAAAGAAGCTGCCGAATCAAGCTTTACAAATACTCCGAAGGGTTCTAAAAATTGCCTATGGAACCTAGAAAAATACTAACAAGACACGAGAACAATCCTTTGATCGATCCCGCCGATTACCCGGGCATAATCTCGGCATTTAATCCTTCTCCTTTTGAACTGAACGGGAAAATATGCTTGCTTGTTTCGACGACAAATACAAACAAAGAAAATAATTTCAGAGAAACCTTTCTGGCGGAGAGTACAGATGGAATACATTTCACATTGAGTGGAACCCCTTTAGTCGACCGGTCTTCCATAAAGGATCCCGTCGTCAAAGCTCTGGGCGGAATAATTGACAACCGCATAACGAAAATAGATGATTTTTATTATTTTGTCAGTCCCCAGGGCACATGGGAAGTCGGACATCAGGGCTGTGTCAGCGTTCTATATAAAACCAGAGATTTTATTGATATTGAGTTTGTAGAGGTTATTTCGCTCCCCTGGCAGAGAGGCTGTTCTCTTTTCCCCGGGAAAATCAACGGGAAATACTATCGTCTGGACCGTCCCGGTGAAGGGGCCATGAAGTCCGGGATTTGGATTTCCTCTTCTCCAGACCTGATTCACTGGGGGTGTCATCGTCCCCTTCTGTCTCCCGGATACGCCATATGGAACGGCTTGAAAATCGGACCTACTCCCCCGATCGAAGTCGATGAGGGTTGGCTGGTTATAACTCATGGAATGGACATACCGGACAACAGCATGCATTACTACATCGGGGCGCTTCTGCTTGATAAAGAGAACCCGCAGCATATACTGGGCAAAACAAATTCCTATTTGCTGGCTGCGGAAAAGGATTATGAAATGTTCGGACATGTCAATCATGTCGTCTTCCCCACAGGAGCTATAATTAAAGCGGAATCAGATGAAATATTGATTTATTACGGGGCTGCCGATACCCGTGTCTGTCTGGCGTCCGGTTCTCTGTCCCGGGTCATTGAAGCCTGTAAAAAAGAATTATAAAAAAAGGAACGGACTTATGGAAATGTACCCCTTCCGCAATCCCGATCTCTCCCGGGAAGAGCGGATAAATGATCTTGTTGAAAGATTGACCATAGAAGAAAAAGCTTCGCAGCTGCTTCATCTGGCTCCGGCTATAGAGCGGTTGGGGATTTCCCCGCACAGTTGGTGGAATGAAGCTCTCCATGGGGTGGCCAGAGCCGGACTTGCCACAATTTTCCCCCAGGCCATCGGCCTGGGGGCTACTTTCAACCGGTCTCTTCTCCGCTCTATAGCCGATGCGGTTTCCACTGAGGCTAGAGCTAAACATGCTCTATTCAAAAAGAAAAATAACCTTACCCGCTATACCGGTTTGACTTTCTGGACGCCCAATGTCAATATTTTCCGCGACCCTCGCTGGAGCCGCGGCCAGGAGACATATGGAGAGGATCCTTACCTTACAGGAGAACTTGGCAAGGAATTCGTTCTGGGGCTTCAGGGAGAAGACCGTAATAACCTTAAAACAGCCGCCTGCGCCAAACATTTCGCTGTCCATTCCGGTCCGGAAGAAGCCAGACACCGCTTTGATGCCAAAGCCAGCCCATATGATTTGGAAGAAACCTACTTTCCGGCTTTTCAAAAACTTGTTGAAACCGGTGTCGAATCGGTTATGGGAGCATACAACCGGGTAAACGGAGAACCTTCATGCGGCAGTGAATTTCTTCTGAATAAAATCCTGAGGGGGCGTTGGAACTTCAAAGGTCACGTTGTAAGCGATTGCTGGGCCATTCAGGATTTTCATATGTATCACAAAATAACAGCCAATGCCGAGGAGTCGGCTGCTCTGGCTTTAAACAAGGGCTGCGATCTCAATTGCGGTTGTATTTATGAACATCTTCTCGAAGCGCTAAAACAGGGGATGATCACTGAAGAGACCATAGATCGCTCCCTAAAGCGTCTTTTTACAACCAGATTTAAACTGGGCGAATTTGATCCTCCGGAAAAACAACCTTATGGAGCAGTTCCCATATCAAAAGTTAGAAGCAAAGAACATATTCAACTCAGCTATGAAGCCGCAGTCCAGTCGGCCGTACTTCTTAAAAACGATGGTTTATTGCCGTTAAACCGTGATAAATTAAAATCCATTTTCATTCTCGGTCCCAATGCTATGAGCCCTGAAGCTCTTGTAGGAAACTACCATGGAATATCATCGTCTTTAATAACCCCTCTTGAAGGAATAGCAGAAGCTGCGGGAATTGAAATTCAAACTGACTTCCGCCATGGTTCGCTCTTAAATCAGAATAAAGTAAATGATAAGGACTGGGCAGTTTTCGATGCTCAGGAAACTGATGTGACCATAGCGTGCATGGGCATGAATATTCTAATCGAAGGGGAAGAGGGTGATGCCATTGCCTCTGATTACAAAGGCGATCGAAAAGACTTGAAACTCCCTGAATCCCAGCACAGCTTTTTAATGAATCTTCTTGAAATTGACAAACCTGTCATACTTGTTGTCTATGGAGGCAGCGCTGTCGATCTCTCTCCTTATATGAAGAAAGCTGCGGCCATTATTTATCACTGGTATCCTGGTGAACAGGGAGGAAAAGCATTAGGAGATCTCCTCTTCGGAGAAGCGGACTTCTCTGGGAAACTACCTGTTACTTTTCCGAAAAGTACCGATGTTCTGCCTCCTTTTGAAGATTACTCCATGAAAGGGCGGACATACAAATATATGAAAGAAGAAGATATTCTCTTCCCTTTCGGTTTCGGGCTTTCCTACAATTCTTTAAAGGTGATCTCAGTGAATGCTCCGGTCAGTTCCGATGGATCCACAGATATAAATATTTCTGTCACGGTTGAAAATCCCAACGGAGAGAAAACTTCTGATGTCATTCAGATTTATTCCCGCAGAGACGTCCCGTCAGGGCGTCATCCCGAACTGGAGCTCGTTGCTTTTGAAAGACTGGAACTGGAACCGGGAACAACAAGGGAAATCCCTTTTTCAATTCTTGCTGATACGGCAAAAGGGATTTCCGATGAAGGAGAAAAAATCTACCAGACCGGAAAACTGCATATCTGGGCGGGAACATGTCAGCCTGGCAATCTCTCCGAAAGCTTCGGATCAACCGCACCCGTTAAAAGGGAAATTGAACTTAAATGATTAAAACTGTATTAACAAATGAAGATCCCTTGATCACTCCTTCCTGGGAAGCCTTTATTGGAAACGGATATATAGGCCAGAGGATAGCCATAGAAGGAGATTACTCTCATTTTGATGATACGCTCCAACGCCCTGGATTCTGGGACGACCGTCCCTTCCCGTCAGGAAGTGTAATGAATGGATTATGGGGAGAATCAGGTCTTGAATACCTGCCTCGCTGGTGCACTCTTAAACTCGGAGTCGGTTCAGGCAGTTTCGGAACTAGCTATGTATCTCGCCGAGCCGGCTCTTATGATGAATACAAACAGGATATGAATCTGAATCAGGGGATAGTAAGAACAAAAGCCCTCTGGTCTACTGAAGACAAAGACGGGACTAAATTCTCCCTGAAATACCAAACAGAAGTATATTTAGCCAGACATGACAGAAACACAGCCGTAATAGAGATGACCATTACACCGCATTTCGACGGCTGGATTACAGTAGAAGATATTCTGGACGCCTCCATGTGTGACAGTTTCCAGGCTGTATGGCAAAAAGAAAAAGGGCAAACCATAAGCCTTACCGGAAATCTCGGAGAGAAAAGAAGAGAGATAGAAATTCATTCCATGACCGGGCTCATCAATGGTGAAATCCCCGAACTCCTACCCCACCCTTACGTGGAAATTCCCTCTATCGATTATCGTTTGAGCGATCGGGGCATCAGAAAAATGATTTACCTCCAGGCGGAGAAAGACATACCTGTTGCCGTGAGAAAGGTTGTGGGGATCTATAGCGATCAGGATTCAATAATAGATAGAGCCAAAGCAATCGAAAAGCTTGCGGACTCATTCATGTCTGAAGAAAAACTGAGACATGACCACTGCAGGGCCTGGGAGAAATTGTGGCATTCGCGCATTGAAACAGACAATACAGAACTTCAGGAAACTTCCGACCTTATTCTCTATTTATTCTATTCCCAACTTGAAGAAAATAGAGCCTATGCTTTGGGCCCGTTGGGGATTACAGGTGGAGAATGCTGGCGGGGAAGGCTTTTCTGGGACGGAGATTTGTGGATGTTTCCGGGGATCAATTTACTCAATCCCCGATTGGCTAAAGGTTTTGTCGACATCAGAGCCAACGGTTTAAAGGGAGCCATTGGAAACGCAGCAAAAGAAGGCCGGAAGGGAGCCCGGTTCGCATGGGAAAGCACCGACTCGGGAATGGAAAAATGCACAGGCTATGAAGTCAATCAGGTCCACCTCAATTCGGCAGTGTGCCTGGCCCATGAACGCTATTATCTGGCTTCAGGAGATGAAAAATACCGTAGGGAGATTTCTATCCCCATCCTGGAGGAAACAGTAGAATACTGGCTGGAGAGGATCTCATTCAATGAAGAGAAAAACCGCTATGAAATAAAATCGATTTCCTGCCCTGACGAATTCAGCGGTATTGTAAACAATAATAGCCTGACTAATTATGCAGCTGTTAAAGACATAAGACGACTAATATCATTTTATGAAACTGAAGGAATGAAAATCCCGGAAACATGGAAAGATATTATTGAAAAGATGCATTTACCCAGAAATGAATCGGGATTAATTCTCGAGTACGAGAACTATAATGGCCATACGATTAAACAAGCCGATACCACTCTATTAATTTACCCCTATGAAATGAATTTAACCATAAGAGAAATCAACGATCTGGTGGAATATTATTCAATCAGAACGGAAAAAAAGGGGATAATGATGTCCGGTGTCATTGATGGTATAGCTTATGCCCTTCTTGGTAAACCGGAGAAACTCTGGGAAGCATTTGAAAAGACGGGCCACCACTTTCACGGTCCTTTCAAAGTCTCAACGGAGACGCCCCATAATAACAACCAGTGGTTTATGACCGGTCTGGGAGGTATTCTCCAACTGATTCTGATTGGAATGGCGGGTATCCGCCAAACTGCGGAAGGATTAAAGATCTCTCCCTGTCTGCCACAACAAATCGGTGAGCTTTCCATATACGGTTTATTTGATAAAGGGGAAAGATTCAATTTATCAATTCGAAGAACAGCTGGGGGAATCATTCACAATCTGAAGCCTTTAAAATGATAAACATTATCATTCTGATGGCAGATCAACTAAGATCCGACTTTATAGGAAGTATGCCAAACATAAACAGAATTGCCGAGGGGACAGTCTTCACCGACTGCCTGACTTCTAATCCTGTTTGCACCCCGGCAAGAACAGCGCTTCTTACCGGGCGTTATTCCCATCAGATCGGAACACTGGAAATGTCAGGAGACCTCTCTCCGCAAATCCCCACATACATGCAGGCTTTGCAAAAGCAGGGATATTACACAGCCGGCATCGGGAAATTCCACTTTTTGCAGACCTGGTCCTGGGATACACCGAGAGGGAAAGGAATTCCTTTGAAGGCCATTCGGGAAGATATTAAAAAATTCGGTTTTGATTATGTATGGGAAACATCGGGAAAACAGCTAATGACACAGAATTATTGTGATTATGCTGCGTATCTGGATTCAAAAAACCTCCTGGAAGATTAGAGGCCACTGAAAAAGCTGCGAAATTCCTATTGGAGTTTCGTGGCTTTTTTATTTTGTTTTTTCCAGAGTCCTTTTTCGAACAGAAA
>JAFGXR010000114.1 GCA_016936555.1 Spirochaetales bacterium
ACGCCGCCCCGGATGATTTCCGCGATATAAGCGCCGGAAAAGAGTGCCATGATCAGAACGCCGACTACAAAGCGGTTGTTCAGCCCGGCGGCATTGGCGATCACGTAGAAGAAGATCAGGATCTGTACCAGCAGCGGCGTTCCCCTGATCAGTTCCACGTAAAAGCGGGAGAGATAGCGCAGCGGCAGAATCCGGCTGCTCTGTCCCAACCCGAAAAGCGTTCCCAGAAGAAGACTGAGAATGAGGGCGAAAAGGGAGAGGAGCAGAGTCGTTCCGTACCCTTTCAGAAAATTAATGCGGTAATTGTAGATCGTGTCCCAGGCGAAGCGGTATCCCAGCCGGCTGAAGCCGTACCAGAAGACCGCCGCCAGTAGAAGAATGACCATAACCATGGAAAAAACATGGCCTTTCCGGTTATTCAGGTTTTCCGTGTCTTTTATCAAATTCAACGATCCGTCCTATTGAATATCAAAGAATGACGGGAGGCCCGCTTCATCGAAGACGGCTTTGATCTCGCCGAGGTACTTCTTTTCCAGCTCTTCGAATCCGCCGGAGGCTCTGAACTCGAGAATAAAAGCGTCAACATCTTTTTTCATGGGGCTTCCTTCTTTCATGGCCATGCCCCAGCCGCCCAGAGTTCCGGGAAGATTTTCCAGGTTGACCTTCGTCTTGCCGGGAAATTTCTTCTGAAGTTCGAAAGTCGTCAATCCGTCATAGATAAAGGCATCGGCTTTGCCCTGGGAGACTTCCAGCGCGCAGGCTGTCACTTCGTCGAAGATCTGAACAGTCGCCTCGGGGAGGTTCTCCTGAGCCCATATCGCACCTGTCGTCCCCGATTTCACGGCAACGGTTACGGTGCTTTTATTCATGTCGCGGTAGCTCATAACGGGAGAATCGCTGTTAATCAGCAGAGTCAGTCCCGAAGCGGCATAGGGAATGGAGAAGTCCACAACTTTTTCTCTCTCATCGGTTATGCTCATGGAGGAGATGATGATATCGGCTTTCCCCGACTGGATGGAGGGGATAAGTCCGGTCCAGGCTGTGTTTTCGATAACCACTTCCCGTCCCAGGTATTCTCCCAGAGCATAAGCGGTATCGACGCTGATCCCCTTGGGGGTTCCGTCGGCATCGGCCATTTCGAAGGGGGGGAATTGCAGTTCCATCGCTACGACCAGTTTATTGCTCTGCTGATCGTCCTTACCTCCGCCGAAAGCGGAAAAAACAAGTAGCGCCATAAGGGCTAATGTGAAAAAATTCTTCATTGTATGTTCTCCTTTGCAATGTATAATGCCAAAGCATCTTTAAGATTCCTGTCGATATGGCTGAGACTGTCCGTCAGGGCTTCCTGCTCGGGACGATCTATACCGATGTAAATCTGGTCGAGAACCCTTATGGAAATATCATTGAAAAGCTCCCGGAGAGCTCTTCCTTTCGGGGTCAGTTCCACAAGAACGTTTCTCTTGTCTTCAAAACCGCCGGTCCGGATGAGATAGCCGTGTTTCTCAAGAGTTGCAGTCATGCCGGTTATGGTGGATTTGACTCTGCCGCTGGCTTTGACCAACTCGCTGAGCGGAACCGGTCTTTCTTCGCGAAAGAGATAAAAGATTATTTTCCCGTGTGCCGGGACGACGCCTTCGATTCCGTTCTTTTCCAGTTCCCTTCGGAGGATCTCGCTGCTGGTCTCCCTGATACGGGAAATCAGGTCCAGAATCCCCTCGGGGCTCTCCATTCTTTCAGCCATGGCTTAAAAGTAGTTCGGCGCCGAACCAAAGTCAAGAAAAAACATTATTATTTTTGTGAACTATTATTCAGTATGTAGATTCTATGAGAAGTTGAATAATTTTTGCTGAATGAAATACATTGATCTATTTCTAGAAGACCAAACAAATGTTGAGTGATCCGCTTCTGATAAAATGACTTCTTTTGAGTAGGGCAAAAAATTAAATAGGAAAAGGAGGCTCATTTGCCTCCTTTTCCTATTTAATTCCCAGCTTCTTCATAAAGCCTGGTTCATCTCTTAGTATTGCCAGTATCCTTGCTGCTGGTCCTAATGGGTTACTTCTATCCGCTTCCCACGCCTGAACGGTTTTGACTGATATACCGAGAATATCAGCCAAGCCGGACTGCGATAAGCTTGTTGTCTGGCGAATAGACTTTATTGATTCCGAATCGAATTTCTCAGGGGGCTCTACCTGAACCTTTCTCCGCTTTATAGGCTGAAGGTCCAGCTTCCCATCCTGAAAATCTTTTACCTCCATTAGGCTTTTTTTGACCAGCTCAAAATCTGCCTTATTCATTCTGTTTCTCCTATTCTTTACTCTCTTTTCTTTTCTCTTGTTTTTTTTTCTTCCCACGTTTTTGGGAGTCGCAAAAGCTTTATTTATATAAAACTTTTGCAATGTCTTTCAGTTCTTTTTTCTGATCTTCTGTGAGATCAGCTTTCCGGTTTTTCAAATAAAGAAAATGAAGGAAGACATTACCTTCACTGTCTTTATAGTAATAGATAATACGTACCCCAGATCTCTTACCCTTATTCCCGGGAGCAGGCCATCTCAGTTTCCTAAAACCGCCCGTTTTCTGAATCACATCGCCTGACTCGGGATTGCCCTCTAGAAACTCAGCCAAATCGATCAAATCTGCTTCGGTGAATTTTAACTTATCCCAAATCTTTCTAAATGTTGGCAGTGGATAAACGTTAATTTCTCTATGCAAAATGCCTCCTGCGCTATCCTAATAAATAGTATACTAAATAATAGTATATTGGGTCAACCCTTCCTGAATCAGACATTACTATACGAACGGAGATCCCTGGTCCTGGGCAACTGCCGATAACATCCTTTCTGACGACTAGAGTGGTTTGTCTGAGAATTTTTCGTATATCATCATCTTCAAACACATCTCATAATTTTTATTTCCGACAAGAAAGAATGATCGGGTTTTGTAGAGATAAAAAAATAAGCATGGCTCCCCGATTTATTCTAAAATAAAAATATGAGCCGATGGAATAACAAGTTTGCCCTATTCCTTTTTATGCTATTGTCTGCTGTCAGTCTTTGTGCTACCGGGGATCTCAACCCCGGGGACCTTGTGCTGATGAAACTCCACGACTACTGGCCCGGCCGGATTGTGGAAGAGAAGAACGGCGGATATGTGGTGGAATATCTGGAATACGGGGGATCTTACGAAGACTTAAAGCCGGAGCAGATCATTCCTCTTAAGTATGAATACTCCCTGGGCGAATGGGCTCTGACCGACTGGACGAATAGGTTACCGGTGAGAGGCTCCGGATTCCCGGCCGGGAGATTCTCTGGAACAAAGGCGATACGCCCTGGTGCGATTTTACCGTCGAGAATAAATTCAGGCAGGTGGAAATCATCGAAACCTGTGGCAATCAGTATCTCTGTCTTCTTATGCCCGAAGGGAATGTCCGGTGGAAAGACTCATCGGAACTCTTCCGCGATAAACCCCTATCAAGCGGCGGCTCCGGCAAATAACCATCAGGGGCCGTTGCAGACAAATCTCACGCCCGAATGGGTAAAGAAAAAGGTTTTTGACATTTCATTGCCGGCTCTTCCAATGGACATGGTTTTCTCATAGTCGCCATAGTTCCCCCCTTTGAGCCTGGCTCCCCAGATCCACTCCGATAGATTCCCTTCCATATCGTAGAGACCCAGATCGTTTGCTCTGAAAGAGGCGACGGGAGCTGTGAAAATATAACCGTCTCTGTATCCCGGCCAGATGCGCCACATTTCAGAGTATTCCTTCATCTCCTCTCCGGCGATATTTCCGGTTATTGCACCGTCTCCCCAGACCTGGGGATAGTTTTTCCCCAGAGAACTGGCGGCGTATTCCCACTCTTTTTCCGTTGGAAGCCGGTAGCCTTCGGAGCCCCTTTTCCACTCCTCTCCGTCCGGACTTATTACATAGGGCGGTACGACTCTGTCCAATTCGCTTTTGAAATTGCCCAGAGCCAGAGCTCCGTAATAGGATAGATAGTTCACCGGGTACTTTTCGTATCCCTCCCTGGCTTTGAAGAAGCCGTCGTATTCAAGAGAGCAGACATATCCGTCCATCTCTCCCTCGAGATTGATCAGCGGAAGCCGCGGGGTGGCGAGCCAGACTTTCCCTTCCTCCACATAAATTTCATGGTCTTTTAACGCCCTGTTGAGGATTCGGGCTCCTTCCGAAGTGGTCAATTCATATTTGGATATGTAATAGGAGCCGAGAGACTCGGTTTTTTCTATCAGGACCCAGTTGTCGGGATTCCAGGCGAAAGCAGCGGAGCCGGGAAGAATCAGCAGGGATGTGAGAAAAACAAATAATAAGGTTTCTTTTGAAAAAAATTGCTGTACTGTCATAAAAAGGAATTCCATAATCCTATTATAATCAGGTCATCCCATAAAATAAAATCAAACCTGTCGGATAAGTCGCTTATAATCATCAGCGCACCGGCCGGACAGATATTCCCTCATATTACGGAGATCGCTTCTGAAGCAGAAATCAAGCGGGCTTCCTGCACTATGAACGAAGACTTCGGCTAGTTCATCGGCGAACTGAAGTCAGGGAAAAACATTTGTTTTTTCTCCCTTTCTAAAGATAGGTTTTGACACTCTTCAACCATGCTAATAGATTTTTCCGGGGAGGACAAATCCAATGGAAAAACCGACCGGCCGGCTTAAGTTTACTGTCTTTGCCGCCATTTTTATCATGGCGGCCGGTGGACGATGGTTCAATCTCTCTGTTATTCTCAGTCTTCCTGTTATTCCGGTACTTTTCAGGTCAGCCGCTTTCGGCGCTGCTTTTGCCCTTCCTTTTTACCATATAGTCGATATTTTTCTGGCAAATGGTTTACTCCAGACCAAAATCCGATTGGCCTATATAACCGCTCTTTTTCTCATAATCCCGGTCTTCATCAACCGCTTTCTTATCCCGGGACCGGAGCTCATGTCCCCTCTTGTCCCGGCTCTTGAGACAGTTCTGGCCGTTGCTGTCGCCCTTATGTCAATTTCCGCTGATTCCCGCCTTTCCGGGAAAGAGGCGTTTATCTTTAGGGGATTGAAAGATGTCCCTGTTAAATACGGGAAACAGCGTTTTCTCCTGACTGTTCTGGAGACTGTTTTCCGCCTATTCCCCCGTCCCGAACCGCTCGGGCTCTACAGAATCGGCCATCCCGATGAGCATTCTATAGTTCTGGTTACTGGCAATTATGAGTTGACTATCCGCCGAATAGTCCGGTCATTGAAAGAACGAGACTGCTGGCTCCTTGTCTGCGACAGCAGGGGCATAAACATTTGGTGTTCGACCCTGGCCGGTCACTTCGGCACCGGCAGTATCGTAAACGCCGTTGAGTCGAATGATCTGGGATCCCTGGTTTCATCCCGGAAACTTCTTCTGCCCCAGCTCTGCGCCGCCAATGTCTCTCTGCGCGAAATAAAAGACCGCACCGGTTTTACCTGCCGTTTCGGACCGGTTCTGATTGAGAGTCTCGATGAGTTTACTGCCAATCCCGGAAATAAAGAAATCTGACAGGTTTCTTTTCCCCTTAAGTCCCGCATGGAAATGGCTGCCGGCACTTTGTTTATTCCGGCGGTGCTCTCATTTCTCCTGTTCAATTTCATCGGGCCTGACAAACTGTTTATCATAATACCTGTCTTCCTGTTTATCTCTCTGTTAAACGGTATCGTATTTCCCTACCGGTTTATTAGAAGTGTCCGGATCTGGTCGGTTCTTTACAGTGCCTTTATTTTTCTTTTTTCCTCCATGATCTTCCGGCTTGTCCCCGATTCCCGGGGAATTCTTTTCTCTGTGACTTTTGCCGTTGCCGCTCTGTATTTTGTCAACGAATTCGAAGGGTGGTCCCCCCTGGTCAAGTTCAGCATGACCGGAGCTTATACTTCCGCCTCGATCGAACTGTCCACATCTCTCTGCACGGGTTGCGGAGCCTGTGTCGAAGTGTGTCCCCGGGGAGTCTTTCAAATTATTGACGGCAAATCGAAGGTCATAGACCCTGCAAAATGCTGCTCCTGCAAATCCTGCTTCACACAATGTCCTGTCGGAGCCATTGCGCATTCGGCACAGAGCATAGACGAAACGCTGTAGTTTCAAATGGATGTGATAAGAATCGGGCTTGCATCTTCCGGGAGATCGTGAGATGTTTTTCAGGAGCCCCGATTGATTGTAAGCGTCAGCCGCAGAACAGATATACCCGCATTCTACGGAAAGTGGTTTATAAACCGCCTGAGGGCGGGCGAAGTTCTCGTTCGCAATCCCCTTAACAGAAAACAGGTGAGTCTTATTCCCTTGAGGAAGGAGAATGTTGATTGTTTTGTTTTCTGGACGAAAGACCCCGGCCCTTTTCTCCCTTATCTTGATGAACTTGACGGTTACGGGATTCCCTATTACTTCACCATAACAGTGACTCCCTATGGTCGGGAAATTGAGAAGAATATCCGGAGTAAAGTGGATGTTATTGCATCTATCAAGACACTGGCGGAAAGAATCGGACAGCAACGGATTATCTGGCGCTATGACCCGGTAATTTTCAACGGGATAATGGATGTATCCTATCATCTTAAAGCCTTCGAAGCTCTCGCCTCTGAAATGAAAAATCATACGGAAAAATGCGTTTTCAGTTTTCTGACCGAGTATGGAAAGATCGCTCCTTTTGTAAATAAGATGAATGTTCAAAGCGGAAACGGCGATGAGAGAACGGCTCTGGTCCGCGGTATGGCGCAAATAGCCGGAAAGACCGATCTTCAACTGGCTTCCTGTGCTTTGGATGAAGATTATGATGAGTTCGGCGTCGGACACAACCGGTGTATCGATCCGCAGCTGATCGGGCGGATCTGCGGTTATCCCCTTTCCGCCGGATCGGATAAATCGCAGAGAGAGGCTTGCGGCTGTATCGAAAGCCGTGACATCGGGACCTATAATACCTGTCTTCACGGTTGTCTCTACTGCTATGCCAACAGGGATGAGCAGTCCATACGCCGCAAGGCCGGCCGGTTCAAGGCCGATTCCCCTATGCTCTGTGACTCGTTGTCGGGCGATGAACAGATCACTCCCTGCCGGAACTGCGGTTCCTTGAGAAAAGAGGATTCACCGGAGTTTTCTTTTGAGTTTTAATTATCAGTCAGACGGATCGGACCAGCCGGTCCGGGGATGATGTGCGGCTGATAAAGGACAATCTCCTTCAGAGAATTTCCCGTAGTATTCAACCGACTCTACATTCCAATTCGAAAGATCCCTGTCAAAAGATGAGGCGTCCTCAAACATCCCGTACATTTTCCGGACCGAAGTTGTATCCCACTCCGACAGATCCTGATTGAAAGCTTCTGCTTTGTAGAACATCTGGGTCATGTCTATGACAGAAGAAGTATTCCACCGGGAAAGCGGCTGATTGAATCGATCGGTTTCGGCAAACATGTAACTCATATCGGTAACATTGGCCGTATCCCATTCCGATATATCCTGATTAAAGGCTTTTGCAGCCCAGAACATTCCATACATAGTCCTTACGGCGCTGGTATCGAGCCCTGAGATATCCCTGTTGAATGCCCTGGTGTCTTCGAACATCCGGCTCATATCTGTGACAGAAGATGTATCCCATGGGGAGATATCCTGATTGTAAATCAGGGCACCGTGAAACATCTGGTTCATGTCTTCGACCGATCCTGTATCCCATCGGGAAATATTTCTGTTAAAAGCCGCGGCTCCCCAGAACATCCCTTCCATCGTCTTCGCCGAGCCCGTGTCCCATGTTGAAATATCGCAATTGAAAGCTTTGGTCCGGGCAAAAAGTGTATCCATCCAGACCACATGGCTGACATCCCAATGGGAAATGTCCTGATCGAATTTCGAAGCCCCCCAGAACATGCCGGTCATGCGGATTACATGACTCGTGTCCCAATCGCCCAGAGGCTGGTTAAAGGAATGGGCATCGAGGAACATTTGTTCCATGTCGGCCACGGAGCCGGTATCCCATCGGGAAATATCCTGATTGAATGAGTGGGCAAAAGCGAACATATGGCTCATATTTGTTACTGAACCGGTATTCCAACGGGATATGTCCTGATTGAAATGGGAATCATTCTGAAAAAGGGAACTCATATCAGTAATATAGGACGTATTGAAACCGGTCACATCGTCGCCGTTCTCAAGGGCCGCATCGAGGTCTGCCCGGGTAGGCACCCCCGGAGGGATCCACCAGGCGTAAAGAGTCAGCGGACGGGGCTCGTGATAAGTCGCACCCGGTGAATAATTCACTCCCGTTCCGTCCGGTTCCGTATCCCATCCCCCGAATCTGTATCCGTCATCTCTCGAGAGATCGCCGTAGTTGTCCGAAAGAATAATATAGCTGTTTTTTCCCGATTGCTGTTTTTCAGGCGCCTTACCCGAATCGGCTCCGTTCGCCAGGTATTCCACTGAATTCCATTCCGGCTCTGTACAGCCAGTCAAAGATAATACAATCAGAAGGGCAAAGATTCCCCAAGGGGTAAACCGGGTTTTCAAACCTGTCTCCTGCAATATATTACTGATTGTTTCATATTAAACAGAATTATATGTCTGTACTTTTGATATAACAAGCGGGAAATCTATTAAACCGAGATTTTACGCCGGAAGTCCGGTTGTGAAATTTCTACTTGCCTGTATAATCTAAGTCATATGAAAAAAATAGATTTGGAAATTCCCGGATTTTACAGCATTATCCCCATGAAAGAATTCCGCCGGACGCCCGGCGTTGAATTTCACATTCTCACGAAAGAGAATACGCCCCGCGTCGATGGAGTCGACCGGGTGATACATAAATCCGATGCGCAGTCCCCCGGTCCGGTCGGAGATGTACTCCGGCCCTGGTATACCCATCCCCATCAGGAGGATAACCTCATCGTTCTCTACGGAAAGAGAATCGTCGATGTCTATCACCGGCCTTCCCGGACCATGATGACCTTTACGGTCACGCCCGATTATATCGAATATGAAGGGGAGGTTATTTACGACAAGCCGGCGATTCTGGTCTGGAAAAGAAATGTCTTTCACAGAATCATCAGCGGGAAAGAGGGATCGGCCTCTCTCAATCTGGCAACGAGATATGAGGGCTTTGATGTAAAAACCAATTTCAGCATTTACGACCTGGATACCGAAACGGGGAAGTTTCATGTTATCCGGAAAGGGGAGCTTGACCAGTTTTAAAGAAGATAATCCGATGAATCTCCCTATTTATCATAGAGGTTCGTCAGTTTTTCAATTACTGCATCTCTCTCAGTATCCCGAATACGTCCGGAATTCTCTTTCGGATTCAAATGGATTTTTTAAGCTTCCCTTCTTTTTAACTGTGATACATAATATCACTCATGATTGAGTATGTTCAGCCCCACGACCCCGATGACCGCATTATTAAAAAAGCCGTTTCCATTCTCGAAGAAGGCGGCATCATAGCCTATCCGACTGACTCAAGCTGGGGAATCGGCTGCTCCAGCGAATCGGCTAAAGGGCTGGAAAGGCTCTCGCGGCTGAGGGAAGATAAGAAAACGCAATTCTCCCTTATCTGTTCCAGCATCAGCCAGATGAGCACCGTCGCCAATATCGATAATCAGAGTTTCCGGATCATAAAGCAGAATACTCCCGGTCCTTTTGTCTTTGTTCTCAAAGCGATCCGGAAAGTTGAGAAAATGATAGGGGAGAAGAGGGCGGAAGTCGGCTTGAGAATTCCGGCCCACGAAATCCCGAAACGTCTGGTCGATGTTCTCGGCGCCCCTCTTTTTTCCATAACAGCCAGTAAGGACATGATGGATGTCTATGGCCTGGACGCGGAATATCCCGAGGAAAATCTTCTGGAATGCGGTTGGGAACTGGAGAACATCAGAGGCATCGATTTGATCATCGATTCCGGCGAAGCTCTTGAAAAAAGCCTCTCTACCGTTCTGCGCCTCGATGGAGGGGTTGTGGAAGTCCTGCGCTACGGCGACGGTAAGCTGGAAGAATAATCTTTCACAATCTCCAGTTTCTCTTTATTCTTCTGCTCTGGCTTAACAGTACTCCGAGGATAACCACTATCGCCGCGCCGGTCTGTACCGGATTCAGTCCTTCCCCGATCAGTATCCAGCCGAAAAGAATCGCCGTTACGGGAACCAGATTGATAAAAACCGATGCTTTGGATGCCGGCAAATGACTCATGCCCCAATTGTAAAGGGCAAAGGCTCCCAGAGAGACAAAAACACCCATGTAGACCAGTAAAATAATCAGTTCAGGCGTCCAGATTTCCCGGCTTGTCCGGAACAGCGAAAAGGCTGCCGGACTGAAGAAAATAAAACCCGTTACCATCTGCATGGCCGTCAGCGTGAAGGGGCTGTACCGCCCGCTCATTTTTTTCACGATGACCATATTGGCAGCGCCGAAAACCATGGCCAGAAATTCAAGGCTGTTCCCCAGGACGGGATTGGATGCCTGGTTTCCCGAGCTCTGGCTGAGAGTCAGAACGACAACCCCTCCGATGGAGAGAACCATTCCCGCGACGGTTTTAATGCCGATCGTCTCTTTGAGAAACATCCAGGCGCCGAGGGCGACGAGAACGGGAACAACGGCAGCAACGACGCCGGCCTGGGAAGAGGTCGTATAAACCAGGGCGTTGGACTCGAAGAAGAAATAGAGACAGGGCTGAAACAGAACCATGGGAATCAGCAGCTTCCAGTCGCCTTTCCGGTAGTGGCGGGGATAGAGTTTTCCTGCGAAGGGAAGAATCGCCAGTACGGCAAAAATCTGCCGGATCCAGACGAGCTGTCCCGGCTCTAATGAACGTAAAGCGACTCTGGTTCCCGCAAAGGAACTCCCCCAGAGTATGACGGCGCCCATTATGGCGGTTATGGGCAGAAGAATGCTTTTCACTTCCTGTTTCAAGGGTTCTCTTATCTCATCCATAGGCTGAATATACCGGGAATGGAAAAGAAAGTATTGTAAATAAATGCTATTTTGATAAAAAATACTGGCGCGGTGTGGCTCCGGTGAATTTTCTGAATGTATTGGTAAAATGGCTTTGATCGGTAAAGCCTGTTTTCATGGCAATTTCCGCTGGACTTATCCCTTTCATGATTAACTCCCTGGCTTTCTCCACTCTTTTAAGGGTCAAGTACTGATGGGGTGTCATGCCTGTCGCCGCTTTGAATAACCTTAGAAAATGATAGGGACTGTAACTGCTGATTTCCGCCATTTCTTCCAGCGGCACATTCCTGTTCAGATTATCCGATATATATTCTCTGGTTCTGTCAACGGCCGGATTATCATTGCTGAGAGTTGTACTCCCGACTCCCGGGTAACTGTAATGATCCGACAGATAGCCTGTAAAAGCTGTCAGGGAGATTTCCTTAGCCAGGGGTTCAATGTCCTTACCGATTGAATTGTAGAGATCGATAAAGAGATTTTTCAGTCGGAGATCTCCGGAAATGATATTGGCGAATTGCCTTATGCTCCCGTCTCTTTTCAGAAAAGAGCTGTCCAGATATATCATCCTGTACGAAGTAGACCCGTATTTGTTAGGTTCTCCGGAATGCATTTCTCCCGGATTGATTATCGCCAGTTCTCCGGGCTGAACAAGACTGGCGCTCCTGCTTCTTCCGTTCCAGTAGCTGCCGCCTTTTTCCATCAGGCTGACAGCGTAAAGGTTTTCATGGCTATGACGGGGAAAGACGTGCAGGCTGTTTCTGACGGAACAGCATTCTATCCCTTCGATGGAAGAGTCTCTTATGAATCTGACTTCGTTACCGGCCTTCATTTCAGATCACCGGTACAAGCTTCGATAAAACCGGAATTATAAGCAGAAGCGAGAAGTAGGAGAAAAGCCACATGGAGTTGGCCATATCCAGGTTCAGTTTATATACCGAAGGGGGAACCAGCGCGACAAACGCGACGGGCATGGATGACAGGATAAGAACGGTTTTAAGCGGAAGGCCTCCAGCTATCGTATGCAGCCCGAAAAGAAAAGAGAGGCTAACCATCAGAACCGGTAGGATAAGCGATTTTATCAAGATGATGGACAGAGCTTCTCTCCAGTATTTTCCCACAGCCCCCAGCCTCATGCCCAGGCCGATGGAGAAGATCAGGAAATAGGTTCCCAGGGGAACGAGAATTCCGTTTATCCGTTCAAAAAAATCGGGACGGCTCAGTCCGGAGAAATTGAGAAGAACTCCCGCGGCCATGCTCAGGAGGGACATGATGACGAAGGGATCGACAAACATTTTCTTCAGCGTCTCTTTCATGCTTTCCGAATCTCCGGCGGTATAACTGCACTTCCTGGCATAGGGAAAGCCGAAACCGAAATACCAGATTTTTTCAAAAAACATATAGAAGGAGGCCAGCGCAAAAGCTTCTTCTCCCAGCAGGAGAAAGCAGATCAGCCCTCCGATGGAACCGAGATTGGTGAAGCCTCCGGAAACGAAAAAGACCGCGCCGTCCCGTTTGTCCTTTTTCATCAGCCGGGCAATGCCCAGCGCCATGAAGGAACCGGCGGCCAGAGCGGATATCCCGATAAAGGGAAGGGCAATGATTTTGAGATTTCGTATCGGGGCGATCCAGATGCTGGTGGCGACTGTAAAAGGTATGAAGCCGGCGATAACCAGTTTCTGGAGGAAGATTCGGATTTTTCCGTTTCTTTCACCGGTCAAAAACTGTTTGGCTCCGTATCCTAAGGCAAGAAAGAGAAAAATCATAAGTAAATAGGAGACCATGCTGTTCATATCAGAAAAACTCCTTCCAGATAATTCTGGCTATTGTGGCTGCCACGACTATGAGGAAAAATACCCGGATAAACTTCGTGCTGTGTTTTATCACCAGGTGGGATCCCGTCCAGGCTCCGGCTATCTGTCCCGATCCCATAAACAGGCCTGCGAGAAAAACAACCTTTCCCCCCATGATAAAAACGGCGAGCGATACGATATTGCTGGTGAAATTCATAATCTTCGTGGTTCCCGTCGCTTTTTTCAGGTTCAGGCCCAGAAGAACGACCAGGGCGATCGTCCAGAACGATCCGGTCCCGGGACCGAAAAAGCCGTCGTAAAAACCGAGCAGCAGACCGAAAACCGGATAGAATATATAGCGGGCCATGCCGACCTGGCGATCATTGGCTCCCAGATCGGGGCTGAACAGCGTATAGAGAAAGACAGCCAGAAGAAAAAGCGGTATTGCTTTCATCAGGAAATCGGCTTCGATCATCTGGATGAGGATCGTTCCCGCCGCCGCGCCGGCAAAAGTGAAGAGAACGCCGAGCCATGTCTCTTTCAGGGTGAAAAGCCCTTTCCGGTAATAGCGCCAGGCCGAGGTCACGCTTCCGAAACTGGCCTGGAATTTATTGGTACCCAGCGCCAGATGAGGCGGCAGCCCCAGGGAGAGGAGTACGGGAACGGTAATGATGCCTCCGCCTCCGGCTATGGAATCGACGAAGCCCGCCAGAAAGCCGGTCGCCGCCATAATCAGGGCTGTCAGTAAAGTAATTTCCATCTATGCTCCGAGGGCCAGATGGCTCTCTTTCAACTGTTTTCTTATTTCGATTTTCTGGGGGCATTTGGTTTCGCAGAGGCCGCAGTCCGTACAGGCGTCGGCTCTCTTCCCTTTGACCCACTGATTGGTTCCGATCTCCGCGTATCCTTTTTTCGCGAAGTCGGTAATACCGTAAATCTTATGGTAGTTCATCATTTTAAAGATATGGGGAATATTGACTTCCGCAGGACAGGGCATACAGTAGTTGCATCCCGTACAATAGAGGTCGGCCAGCTTGCCGTTTTTCTCCATCAGTTCGGAAATGGCAGCGGCCTCATCGGCGGCCAGCTCCGCTCTTTCCTCTGAAACAGAAGCGTTTTCCCGCACCATGTCGATGTTTTCCATCCCCGAAAGGGCACAGTCGATATGGGGATTGGAGAAGACATATCTCAGGGCCAGTTCCACGCTGCTTTTCACCTTGATTCCCAGAGATTCGGTTACTTCCTCCGGCAGACCGGCGACTCTACCGCCGCCCAGAGGACCCATGACGATGACGCCCAGACCTTTTTCCGCTGCGTAGGCAATAGCCTCGCTGTTGCTTCTGTCGATGAGGTTGTACTGGCAGAGAACCGATTCGAAATGTCCCAGATCGATCAGTTTGATCATATTTTCCGGTTTATCGTGAAAGGAGAAGGCTATGTGGTGGATCAGTCCCTCTTCCTTCGCTTTTTTCGCTTCTTCCAGCCATCCCGTTTTCTCATCGATTTCCAGAAACCCGTCGTAGCCGATGCCGTGGAAATGGTAGAGATCGAGATAGTCCGTATCGAGGCGCTTCAGCTGCTCTTTGAGAAATTTCGTGTAGTCGCCCGGTTCCTTGACCAGATGGCTGGGGCACTTGGTGGAGAGGTAGATTTTATCGCGAAACGATTTGATCGCCTTTCCGACGGCTTCCTCGCTCTGGAAGTCATTGTAAAACCAGGCCGTATCGAAATAATTGACACCCAGCCTGTAGGCTTCGGCCATCATCCCGTTTACTTTTTCCTGATCGACGATCTTCTTATCGCCATTATCGATCATCGGCAGGCGCATGCAGCCGAATCCCAGAGATGAAATTTCGATTCCCGTATTTCCCAGCGGTCTGTATATCATGAATGAACTCCTGTTGAAATTTGTATGGGAAATGGTAACCTATCTGTTCTCTCTGTTCAATCATTACAAGAGCCTGTATAATCGAAAGCACTATGATGCAGACACTTCTTTGGTACGATATCGAAACATTCGGCCGCGACCCCGCCTGGGACAAAGTCGCCCAGTTCGCCGCTGTCCGAACCGACAGCAATTTTGAACCGATCGAAGATCCCATAGTTCTGTATTGCAAGATTACGCCCGATTATATTCCCGATCCCATGGCGTCTCTCATTACGGGGATTACCCCCCAGGAGACTCTGGAAAAAGGAGTTACGGAATACGAGTTCATCAAGGCTATCAATCAGCAGTTCATCCGGCCCGGCACCTGCGTCGTCGGGTTCAACAGCATCCGTTTCGATGACGAGTTTATCCGCAATCTCTATTACCGTAATTTCTTCGATCCTTATGTCCGCGAATGGGCGGGCGGCAACAGCCGCTGGGACATTATCGATCTGGTTCGGATGACTCACGATCTGAGGCCCGAAGGGATCAGCTGGCCGGTAAATGAAGAGGGGAGGCCGGTTTTCAGGCTCGAGGAGCTGACGGCGGCCAACGGCCTGAGCCATAAAAACGCCCATGACGCCCTCTCCGACGTGTACGCCACGATCGATATGGCCAAACTGATTCACGAAAAGCAGCCCAAGCTGTTCAAATACTATTTCAAGCTGAGAAAAAAAAATGAAGCGGCTGCGCTGATCGATCTGCACAATCCCAAACCGATCCTTCACACATCGTCCATGTTCACAAACGGAAAGGGATGCACGGCCATCGTTCTGCCGCTCACGGTCGATCCCCACAACCGGAACTGCATACTCTCTTTCGATCTGTCGGAAGATCCGGGTCCGCTGATGGAACTGACCGTCGAGGAGGTTCGGGAGCGGATCTTCACCCGTCACGATCAGATGCCCGAAGGGGTGTCCCGCATTCCCGTCAAAGGGATTCATCTGAACAAGTGCCCGGCTATCGCCCCGTTGAGTACTCTCACTGACGAAGATGCTGTCCGCATCGGCATTGATAAAGAACTGGCCATGGCCAACTATGAAAAACTCCGGAAAGGGGAAAATCTCATTCAGAAACTGCACAAAGTTTATGACAGGAAATTGACCTCGGACAAGAGCGACCCCGACTTTCAGATATACAGCGGCGGTTTTTTTCACGATGACGATAAAAAGAACTTCCGGAAGATTCACGAGCGGAAAGGCCGGGAGATTTTTAATAACGATCTGGTTTTCGAAGATCCCCGCATTCCCGAGATGCTCCGCCGTTTCCAGGGACGCAACTTTCCCGAAACCATGACCGAAGAGGAAAAAAAGCGGTGGATCAGTTTCTGTGCCGGCCGCATCCTCATGCCTCCGGTCGACGGAGAAACATCGGATTTCGGAGAATTCAACAAGCGGCTTGAAACCTACAGGAAGAGCCATCAGCTTTCAGCCAAGGAAAAAATGATCATCAAAGCGTTGGGTGAATATTCCGATTATCTGAAAAAAGAAATCCTGGAGTTCGGAGACTGATATCAGACGGGAAGAATTATCGTGAATTTCGTTCCCGCACCTAAAGCCGATTCAACGAACATTTCCCCTTTATGATCCTCATGGATGATAAAGAAGGATATGCTCAGCCCCAGACCGGTTCCGATTCCCTGTTCCTTTGTTGTGAAAAAAGGTTCGAAAACCCGTCTTCTCGTTTTTTCATCCATACCGGGACCGTTGTCTTCAATTGACAGTTCCACTTTTTCCTCGCTCTCCCGGTACAGAGCTTCGATTCTAATGGCGGGGGCTTCTGTTCCGGCCAAGGCCATGGCCTGGGCGGCATTGCGTATGATGTTCATGATAACCTGCTGAATCTTCACTTTTTCACAGGAGATAAGCGGGATGTCTTCATCGATATTGGTCTCGAACAGGATATTTTTTATATCGTATTGTTTTTTCAGATTATAATCAGTTGAGGCCAGTGATATGGCATCTTTCAGAAGATCATTAAAGTTAACCTCCTGCTTTACAGCCTGATCATTTCTGGCAAAACTCAACATATTTTTTATGATACCGGCCATCTGTTCCCCTGCTGATGAGATGGATTCGAACATCTGGGGGACTTTTCTCATTTCCATAAAATCAATCAGTTTCTGTAAATCCACACCGGTCTCTTCCGCCGCTTTCCGGTTCGGAACCGAAAGGTTGTCGGTACAGAGTCTTTTTTTCAGAACATATACTGTCTGCATTATACCCGCCAGGGGGTTGTTCAGCTCATGGGCCATTCCAGCGGCCAGACCGCCGACAGAGAGCATTTTTTCCGACTGTACGAGGAGCTCCTCCACTCTGTTTTTCTCCGTAATATCGTCAATGAGAAGGATGACATCGCAATCATTATTCCGTACAAGGGGAAAAAAACTGATTTCCAGGTTCTGGACCTCACCGTTTGCCAGTTTTCTGGTCAGAGTTGTTTCTATTATCTCCTTCTCTCTCCGGCATTGCTCAATATGCTTTTTAACAAATTGAGCTTTGGGGAAAACATTGTAGAAATTTCTGAAGAGGATAGTATTTTTGCTTTTCCCTGTCAGATCCTGAGCTGCCGTATTTGCCTGGGTGTTATTGTCATCCCTGTCCACGCCGATGAGTCCCGAAGGCATAGAGTCTATTATGGCTGCGAGGTAAGCCTGCAGATCCTGAACTTTCCGCTCGGCCCTTCTCCGGCTGATAATTTCAAGGAAAAATGAGGTGAGATCTTCAACAGCATGAAATTCCTCAATATAAAAATCATAGCGCTTTCGTCCCAGGAAGAGTAAACTCGTGATCCTGTCATCAAAGGGAATGTATAAGCCCATCAGCTTTTTTATGCCGTTTTCAAAATCCGCGCAATCATTGATGATAAAAGGGGGATGGCTGTCCAGGCAGTTCATCAGGTAGGTTGCCATGCCTTTACCCGGATCCGATGCACCAGAAGAGGAATATTTGAGTACGGGTGACTCGGTCCTTGATCGGATTTCATATATGTAGGCCTCGGGACTTTCCGATAAATCTTTTATTTCATCGAGAAAAAAACGGATCAGTTCGTCAATACTCTGCCCGGCCGAGGCAGCGGCAATTTTATTCTGGGCTCTTATAAAAGCTTCCTGTTTTCTCTCCTTGTCGATGTCCGTATGGGTTCCTACAAGGCGGAGGACCTTTCCGTCCCTGTCTTTCTGGACGAATTTGATGCTCGAGCGGATCCACATCCAGCTGCCGTCTTTTCGCCTGAACCGGAAATCATTATCCGAATCGGGAACATCGCCTCTTAAATAAATTCCGGCCTGGGCCTGGGTTGCGGGGAAATCTTCGGGATGGACACGTTTCTTCCACTCTTCATATTGGCTGGGGAATTCTCCCGGTTCATATCCGGCCATTTTGTAGTATTGGGAATCGTAGAGACTTTCGTTCGTGTTAATGTCCCAGGCGAAAAGGCCGTCGTTGGAAACAGTTCTGATCTGGTCCAGCCAGAGCCTGTTCAGCGGAGATTTTTCTCTTTTTTCAAGCCATGTCTGCGCTTTATGCTTGAGCTCCGAAGAGATGAAGGGATAGTTAACATAATCGGTTGCTCCTGCATCATAGATCCTGCTTATCCTCTCTTCATCTCCGGCGAGGCAATAGGAAAGAACGGGAATCTGCTCCTCATCGTATTCTTTTTCAAGGTAATCGAGAACCTCTTCCGTTATTGATAGAGATTCGATGGAAGAGGTGATTATCATATTCGGTATTGAATTTTTCATTGCTTCGAAAAGCTGGTCCACATCGCCATAGCTACTGATTTTCAGAGGTATGGAGTAGAAAATTCTGTCAATTTCAGCTGTTCTTTCCCGTTCGGAATCAACGACGTAAATATCCATGGCTCAATTGTTTTCCTGTTTATATTATAATACACCGGAATAAAAAAAGGGAGCCGCAGGCTCCCTCATTAATCTATTCAACTAAACTGGTGGTGTTATTATGATGCAATAGCCAGTAATCTATTGCCAGTTTCAACGAGAAACCGTCCGGCCGCTTCGATAACTCTGTTTTTTCTCAGCGAAGCGGTCATTCTGTAGATCCTTTCGGCTTCAGCGTACTGCATTAATCTCTCTTTTCTCTGGAGAGCCATCAATTGTTCATCGTAAAGACTGAATTGGTTTAACATGATAAATCCTTTTATATTAACCGTTCCCGAATCCTTTCAGGCAATTTCCAGAAGGCGGGTTCCTGTGGAAACCAGCGCCTTACCCGTTTTGTGAAAAATGAAAGTGGCAACTTTGCCGTGCTTCTCAGACCTGATCTTTTTTTTGAACGAAGTCATTCTCAGTTGATCAGAGGTGCTGTAAAAATCATCCATTTTCATTTTTGATAGAAGCAGCAATAAGTAAGTGTCATTGTTCAGCATACTTAGTCTCCTGATTATGCCGGGACAATCCCGTAGTTCGAAAAAAAAAGCCGTATGCGCCTTCATTTCTGAAGTCGTTTACGGCTTTGTCCAGTCCCTGTCCGGGTATAAAAAAAGCCGCAGCCCCTGCAATGGCTGCGGCGTGATTCAACTCTATTGAAAATCAACAGCGCACAGGCGCATTACAGTTTGAAAATGTCTTTTCAAAGCAATCTGATGTTCTTTTATTCATTTACCTGTGCTCCTTAATTTAGATTCCCTTTCGGTTAATAGCAGTATCGGATGATTCTCCGCAAGGGTCAATGGTACAAAATAATTATAATTATTGTTTCACACTTCCCGTTATATGGTCGAGTTGAAAGCCCGTTGTTCCCAGGCTTATCATTTCCCGGAAAAGGCTGACTTGACGGGCGTACATATCAATCTGCGCTTTCAGGTACTCCTTTTCGTCTCCATAACCGGACAGCCATTCTTTTTCTTTCTGTTCTATAATCCGCTCATCGGTTAACAGCCGCTCCCTGTAATACTCGATGTTTATTTCATTGAGTTCCATATCCATCAGGTTCTGGCGTATAAATTTTTCAATTTGTTCCATAGCCGCTTCATAGGATGCTCTTGAAGCCTGTTCATCATATTCAGCCGCTTCACCGGCGAAGTACATGGTTCCTCCATCGCCGAGCGGGCTTCTTATGGCCAGGGTGAGAGTCAGGTTCCCTTTATCATCGTCCTCCCATCCCTCCTGGATAAAAGGGAAGAGGGAACCGCTGTAACCCAGTTCCATATGAAACGCCAGGTCCGGTTTGAAGTAAAACTCTCCCTTCCGGATCTTTTTTCTGTATTCATCAGCCTGAACCTTATGGCGGAACATGACGAGGTCTCTATTGTCGCTCAGAGCTTTGCCGAAAAGGTTTTCCCAACTCTCCCTGTCTCCGGTTTCCAGAGGCTCAGTCCTGATCATGACGGGACTCAGTTCTATCCCCGTAAGATAAGTGAGATTGAGAGTCGTGCTTTTTATCTGCTGCGAAATTTTCCTGATTGCCAGGTCCGATTCCCTCAGGCTGTTTTCCGCTTCCAGGTATTCGGTCCGGAGGATCATGCCGTTGCTCAGGCTGTCGGAAGCTATCCCTTCGAGTCGCTTAACCAGTTCATTCTGTTTGCTCAGCGCCAGCTCGATCTCCTTTAAATAATGAAGGACGTGGCTGTTGATCAGAATTTCCGTTTTTATCTGATCTTCGGTTTTTCCCCTGTCTTCCAGGGCCGCTCCGGCTCCCTCTTTTGCCGCTTTGATGGAATTGAGGATTTTCCCCCAGGTAAAGATCGGCTGGTCGAGGACCAGTTTGAAATCGTAATAGGTGTTGCCTGTCATTTCGAATACGACATCCTCTTCCGGCATGGAGATGACTAAAGGGCCGGGCAAAACCATCTCACCCAGAGCCCCGGCTTCAACCGTAAGCGTATCGGGATTGGTTATATAACTGAGATTGGATTCAAAGTCTACTGTCGGTGCGGACCGGCTTATCGCTTCTTTCACCCTGTAGGACGAGGCTTTCCAGGCCGCTTCCTTTTCCGCCAGATCCCGGCTGTTGGCCAAAGCCGTCTCAATAAGCTGATCAACGGTGTAAAATGTCGTCTGTGAGTAGGCCGGCAGGCACAGTGCGGCCGGCAGCATGAGCAGAAGTAAGATTTTTTTCATATGACAGTATCCTCCAGAGCCCTGTATTCCTCTCTCCCCGTTTCGGAAAGAACGCCTTCAAGAAGGATCTTTTCAATAAAGAAAAACAGATCGAAAGACGAGTCTTTTATCCCGTACCTGCTTTCCATGGTCATGAAAACCTCAATTATACCCAGCAGAATGTAGGGGGGTGTTTCGTCTTCAAGCTCCTTGCGGAGTATGCCTCTGGCCACCCCCTCTTTCATGACTTTTCCGGTGATATCGATAATGTGCTGGCTTATGGCGGGAAAAATGATTTCCTGAATCAATCCGTTTTCCGAGGCAATCTTCGTCAGAGGGAAATCTCTGGAAAAGGAATGGGCCGCATAGAGGATCAGTTTTTTCAGTTTCAGGGTAAATGGGCAATCCTCATCATCGGCAATGACCTGAAGATCGTCCAGAATCTGGTTCAGTTTCAGTTCTATCGCTTCTTTCATCAGCTCGAACTTGCCGGGAAAGTGGTTGTACAGTGTTTTTTTAGTAATTCCAAGGTTGTCGGCTATCTCTTCCATGGTGAGGTTTTTATACCCTTTTTCCATAAAAAGACGGGAAGCCGACTGAAGCATCAATTCTCGCTTTGACATTTCTTTCTCCACATATTACACTATTATAGTATATATAGTGTAAAAATGAAAGTCCTTTGAAGGAAGAGTAATATATGTCGTCAAGAAGTATTCTGGGTAAATCCCTATTCTTATTTATTGTGGCGCTTTCGGCAGCGGCGCTGATTCTCATAACATTTCTCAGGAAGGAAGCTGTCAGGGAAGAACCGGTACTGCCCGTTGAAACCCTCATCCCTTTTCAGGGCGATCTGGAGAAGATAATCACCATAAGCGGCTTTGTCGAGAGCGAAACCACCGTTACGGTTCTCCCCAGAATCGGCGGGACTCTTGAGGATATTTCCGTTGAAATGGGAGACCCGGTTGAGAAAGATCAGGTTATTGCCCATATCGATAGTGAGCCTTACACGCTTTCCTACAACCAGGCGAGGGCAGCCTACCTGGCGGCTGAATCAACTTTCAAACGCGTATCTTCTCTATATGCGACCAAATCGGTCTCCCAGCAGAACTATGACGAGGCCAAGGGGAACTTCGATGCTCTGCAGGCTTCATACGAACTTGCCGAGCTTAACCTCAGTTATACAAATCTCAGCTCGCCGGTTAAAGGCGTTGTTCTGCAGAAGCATGTGTCCCGCGGTTCCATGGTGGCGCCTCAGGTCCCAGTCGTGACCATAGGAGATATTGAGAACCTTCGCGTCAAATGCGGCATTCCGGAAATCCATTATTCCTATTTTCAGAAGCAGGGGCGTTCCATGGAAGTTAAGATTCGGGTCCCTGCCATGGATAACAGGGTTTACAGCGGGACTATCAGCCATATCGCTCCCTATGTATCCTCCCAATCGAGAAATTTTTCCATTATCTGTGGAATTGATGATGAAGAGCTGACGCTGAGACCGGGAATGTTTGCCTATGTGGAATTTGTCATGGATAAGAGAAGCGGCACATACTATCTGCCCTATAAAGCTCTTTCCGGAGGGGGGCTCTGGTATGTCGATGAAGAAAATACGGCCCGGTTTGTCCCTTTTGAGTCACAGTTCGGCAACGATGAGTTCTTTGAACTTCCCGCTGATCTGGCTGACAGAAAATATGTACTCAAAGGCCAGTATTTTCTCGAAGAAGGTAAAACTGTCCGGCTTCTGGGAGAGTGATAGATGAAAGTTTCCGATTTTGCCATCAAACATCCCGCCATTATCTCCATTCTGCTGGTCGTTCTTCTTCTCTTCGGAGTTATGTCAGCCATACAGCTGCCCCAGGATTACCTGGCGGATATCAGTCTGCCCACTGCCATGATTCTGACAACCTATCCCGGAGGAAGTCCCGGAGACATTGAACGGGAAATAACAAAACCTCTGGAAGATGAACTGAGCACTATTTCGGGACTGGACGAAATCTCTTCCGTTTCTCTCAATTCCCTATCGAATATCATCCTTGATTTTGAGATGGGGCAGGAGGTCAGCGACCGGCTGATCGATATAAGGGAAAAAATCAACAACGTTCTCCCCGACCTGCCCGAAGGAATATCGGGATCGCCATCGATCGTGGAGTTTAATTCATCAGTCAAGCCGATTTTTATTTTTACTGTTGAGACGGCCATGACAAATGATGATCTAAGCCTGTTTATCGATGATATCCTCAAGCCGGCCATAGCCAGGATAGACGGCGTCTCCGAGGTTTCGATAAACGGCCTGAGGGAATCGATTGTGCAAGTGGAGCTGGACCTGGATCGGCTTGAGGCTCTGGAGATTCCCGTGCTCGATATTTACAATGTCCTCAGATACAGCAACGTCGCCTTTCCCGGTGGTGATGTTCAGTTCCAGGGAAACCGGACGACCATCAGGACCGAAGGGGAATACGGCTCTCTCGATGATTTGAGAAATGTAGTCGTCTCCTTTGCCGATGAGCAGTATATCCGCTTATCCGATGTGGCTTCCGTTGAAAGAGTTCTGGAAAAACCCGATCTCTATGCGGTCAACAGGGGAGAAGAGACCATCACGGTCAGCATCATAAAAAAGAGAAAAGCCGATACGGGTAAAATCGTTGCATCCATAAATGAGGTACTGTCGGAGATGGATGATCAGGCGGATTTTTCCGTGCTTCTCGATGACAGCCGGAATATCAATCTGTCCATAAATTCGGTTCAGCGCTCGGCTCTGCTCGGAGCTTTTCTGGCAATTCTCGTTCTCCTTCTGTTCCTTCATAACGGAACAACGACGCTTATTGTCGCAGTTTCAATTCCCGTTTCCGTGCTGATGGCTTTTATCGGTTTGAAGTTGAAAGGCCAGACCATCAACCTTCTGACTCTGGGCGGCATGACTGTTGCCATCGGCATGATTGTTGACTCCTCGATTGTGGTACTGGAAAATATTCACAGGCACTTCAAAGCTGGAAAATCAGCTATGGAAGCCGCTTCAATCGGCACTTCGGAGGTGGGGGGGGCTATTATCGCTTCAACATCCACCTCGCTGGCCGCCTTTATCCCCATATTGTTCCTGGAGGATTTTACGGGGATCGTTCTCAAAGATGTGGCTCTGACAATCATTTATTCCCTGACCGGCGCCATGTTCGTGGCCATCATAGTGGTTCCCTTTCTTTCGTCGAGAATATTGAAGGAACAGAAAATGAAAGAGGGCGGTCTCGCTCAGAAATTGAGCCGGTCCATTGAATCGGTCATCGATTTTATGACGGAACAGTATAAAAGAATGCTCCATTGGGCTCTGGAGAGCTGGAAATTTATACTTGTTGTCGCCTTTCTCGTACTCGGACTGACCTTCCTGGTTTTCAATATGCTCGGATTCCAGTTTCTTGAGGCTACGGATATGGGGGAAATCCAGATCTCCATCGATTTTCCCGGAAGCTATTCAATCGAAGAGAGCCGAGACAAACTTCTCGAAATCGAAGATCTCATATACAGAGAGGTTCCGGAAGCGACTGGCGGACTCTTCTATGCGGGACTTAACAACTTTTTCGCAACCAGTCCCGTGCCCGACAGGGGATTTGTCTCTCTCTCGCTCTCCTCTCAGGGAGAGAGAAACAGGGATGTTTTTGAAATCATTGATTTGCTTCAGTATGAAATTCCCAGGCAGATCACCGATATTGATGTCTCTGTTGTCAACGGGGGCTTGAGTTCTCTTATGGCTGTGGCCACCGGAGGTGAGGGGTACAGCCTTGAACTCTTCGGATCCGATATGGATATCCTCATCGAAACTGCCGAGACTCTTGTCCGGATGCTGGAAGAAGACCCCGATGTGGACCGCGCCGATATGAATGTCTCCTTTACATCGGGAAGCCTCGTTTCCCGTCTCGATCTGGGAGCCATGGGGGAACTGGGGGTCGTTCCCTATGAAGCCGCCATGACGCTCAGAGCTGTATTTCACGGACTGGATTCGGGTGTATACAGGGAAGGGGACAGCGATTATCCCATATTTCTAACCACGCCCTATGCCGGAGGCGCTGTCGGAGAGGATGCTTTCTACCGGCTCTTTGCCGATTCGCAGACAGGCAGGAAGATCTCCTTTGCCACCATTGCAAACCTTGAGTCGGAAAGATCCCTTGATACCATAAACAGGAAAAATAAAGTCCGCTCCGTACAGGTGACGGCCATTCCCAGAGGGTCGGATATCCGGGGCATCAGCACCAGAACGGCTCAATTCATAAAAGACCGGGGACTTCCCCCCGGCGTGAAGTGGCAGATTGCCGGTCAGTCGGCAGAGACGTTCAATTCCTTTAAATCTCTTCTCGCCGCCATGGCCATTGCCGTCTTTCTGGTTTACGTCGTCATGGTCATACAGTTCGAACGGTATACGCAGCCTCTGGTAGTCATGGCATCGGTCCCCTTCTGTATCATCGGCGTAGCCGGAGGTCTGCTGATTTTCGGATCCGGTCTGTCCATCGTTGCATTTCTCGGGACAATCGCGCTGGCCGGGATAGTCGTGAATAACGCCATCGTTATGATCGACTATATCAACCTGCTGAGAAAAAGAGATTCCATGGAACTGAAAGAGGCCGTTCTGTACGGCAGTTCCTCCCGCCTGAAACCTATCCTTATGACAACCCTGACAACCGTTCTGGGAGTCATCCCCATGGCAGTCGGGTTGGGTGAGGGATCGGCCATTTACGGGCCTCTGGGACAGACGATTGCCGGGGGATTGATAACCTCTACATTTATCACCCTTTTTATCATACCCATCCTCTATTTCCGGCTGGAAAAAAGGAAGGAAAAAAAATAGAAAAAAGTTTCTCATATCGCCTTTTATGTCTTCCCTAAAAAGGCGATATATAATATCACTTCTTAGGCTGTAAGCCACGGCCAGAAAATGGATTCCTTTGCTGACCGCTTATTTTATTCAGATTGTGATGCTGTTGAGGAAAACAGTGTCCTCGAGTCGACCACCCTGTCTGGTTATATGGTTTGAATGTTAATAAGCGAGATCGGTAGAAAAGATCCCGGAAAACAACCATGGACAGTTCCCGGCTCGGATCAGGAGGTGTTCTATGGTTATCGAAGAAAAAGCCGGTAAGCCTTACAATTTCCCCCTTTCGCGTTTCGTCTCCAAGACAAGATTCGAAAAAATAAAAAAATTCTCCGAAAATGTTCAGACCCCTTTTCTTCTGGTGGATCTCAACATCATAAAAAAGAATTATCAGAGCCTGACAAAAAACATGCCCCTGGCCAAGGTGTATTACGCCGTCAAGTCAAACCCGATGGAGGAAGTCATTCTGCTTCTCCGCGATCTGGGATCGAATTTCGATGTGGCCACAGTCTATGAGCTCGATCAGCTGCTAAAGCTGGGGATCAGTCCCGACAGAATCAGTTTCGGCAACACCATAAAAAAAAGCCGCGATATAGCCTATTTCTACAATAATGGCGTAAGGCTTTTCGCTACTGATTCGGAAGAGGATGTGAGAAAAATCGGAGCCAACGCACCGGGATCAAAAGTATTTTTCAGAATACTGACGGAAGGAACAGGCGCCGACTGGCCTCTTTCCAGGAAATTCGGAACTCACCCCGATGCCATACTGGGGCATATTTCTCTAGCCCAGGAAATGGGACTTGAACCTTACGGGCTCTCATTTCATGTGGGATCCCAACAGCGCGATATCGGAGAATGGGACGCGGCTATCGCTCACTGTACCTATATATTCAATGCCGCTGCCGAAATAGGCATAAAGCTGAAGATGATCAATCTGGGAGGCGGTTTCCCCGCCAAGTATATTCAGCCGACGCCGAAACTTGAAATCTACACCAAGGAAATCATGCGCTTTCTCTCTGAGGACTTCGGCGATGATATTCCCGAAATCATTGTGGAACCGGGGCGTTCTCTGGTCGCCGATTCAGGCGTCATCGTCTCCGAAGTCATAACGACGGCCTATAAATCAAAATACTCTCCCAGCAAATGGGTGTATACGGATATCGGGATGTTCGGCGGACTTATCGAGACAATGGATGAATCCATCAAGTTTCCCATCTACAGTGAAAAAGAAGGGGATGCGATCGATGTCATACTGGCCGGACCGACCTGCGACAGCATGGATATACTTTATGAGGATTATAAATACCAGCTGCCCGATACTCTGACAGAGGGTGATAAGCTCTACTTCATTACTACGGGAGCTTACACTCAGAGTTACAGTTCTGTAGGGTTTAACGGCTTTCCTCCTTTGAAAGCCTTTGTATTGAAATAGATTCTGAAAAGGCCGGAACGGCTTCCTGTTCCGGCTTCATTCAAAAGAAATGTAGAAAAAAAGACATATATCCTGTTCCGGATTGTTTTGGAAATCAATTTTTTGTGTAAAAATCTTATTGTTATGAAATCAAAAGACACCGAAATTCTCGATATTGCGTACAGAATCAATATTGATGAGATCGATGAACAGCATTCCCGCTGGCTTGAAATATATCAGGAATCTCTTTCGCTCGCTTCAGGTCATGATCATGATGATGAGACTCAGGAAAAAATGAAGATCCTGGTCGCTAAAATGTACGAATATGCCCGCGCTCATTTAAAATTTGAAGAAAAATTTATGGAGAGCATAGGATATCCCGTATTGGTTGAACATAAACTGCAGCATCTGGAACTGGATAAGAGCATTTCCGATCTTTTTGTGAAACTCTTTAACGGGGATCCTATTGATAAAGAGAAGCTCATATCTCAGATAAAGGTCTGGCTTTATCAGCATATCCTGGATCACGATAAGAAGATCGCCGATTATGTTTCCGAGAAGGGGATTGATGTTTCGGAAATTACCGGGTTCTGATAAGTTCAAAGATAATCATCGGGATTATCCGAATCCGGTTCAATACATTCAGTCTGATTTACAATCGATCCTTCAGGTTTTTGAATTTCTCCTTTTCTCAGAGGATCATTTGTCGAAATCTGCCACTCTGTTAGAATCTTATCCAGTTTTTCAGTCACGCTTAGATAGAGCGGATCATCTATCAGATTATTTTTTTCCATAGGATCGAAATATAGATCATAAAGCTCCGCTGAAGGTTTGCGTCTCTTCTCAATACCACCGCTAATAAGAAGATCTTTCGCAGCACAGTTATCAATATTGGATAGACGGAAACGCAAATCCTCCCGGTCTAGGTTTTTCACATAGTTATACCGCTCCGTTCTGACCGACCTGACCGGTTCAAAAGAAGTGTGGAAATTGATTTCACCGAAAATGTAATCTCTGTGCGGTTTTTCCGGTTCGTCGAAGAGATGAGCAAAGCTCTTCCCCTGCAGGTTCTCAGGCATTTCGTACCCGAGAAGATCGCAGAGTGTCGGAAAGAGATCGACCTGGGAGACAAGAGCATTGGAAAAGGGTGCCGGTGAAGGCTTTCCCGGCACTTTTATCATCAGACCGACACCCATACCCGCCTCGTTGAGGTTGCATTTTGCATAGGGTAGGGCAATTCCATGATCGGTTGTAACTATTACTATTGTGTTTTCCCCATTCGGGCCCTCTTCCAGGTTTTGAATAATGATTTTAAATACCTGATCGTAAATCAGTTGCGATTCGAGAAACCGGCCGTGATCCTCTCTTGTTTGATCGTTGTTGTAGATCTGGGGAAGCGGTTTGACCTGTTCCGGATCGATTGTTTTTAGAACGGGATACTCTCTGTGAGTGGAATAGAGACCCATGGAAAGAAAAAAAGGTTTATCCCGCTTTTCCGAAAGCCATTGCGCCGCCTTTTTTCCGTTTGCCAGATCCCATGCTGCAGTCGATTCACAGTTTATTTCACCTTTATCAATCGGTTCGGTAATATTACGGCTGTAGCCGATGACCTCTCCGCCTTCTTGAAAATCAAAACATCCGGCTCCTTCGTGCTGCACTCCGCAGAGCACAGTTTCATATCCTTTATTGTTGAGAAAAGAAACAAGGTGTCTGTTGTAATCTGTTAATCTGAACCCCCTGTGAGCCAGACCCAGCATCCCGTTTGTGTGAGGATATTGTCCCGTCAGAAGCGACGCGCGGCTCGGAGAGCAGGTGGGGCCGGCACAGAAAGCCTGTCGGAAGGTAAGAGCCTTTTCAAGAGTCCACCGCGAGAGTTCCCGGGCGGCCGAATCTCCGTATCCGTAATGGGGAAAATACCGGCCGCTGTCATGGGAGTGGAAATAGAGAATATTCATTCAAACCAGATAGGACTGGACCAGGCCAGCTGACCGTTTTTCTGCAGTACTCTCACTCTGTACGTGTGGTCTGTGCTGTTGGCGGCATCATCAGTAAAACGGCAGTTTATCCGGTAGGCTTCTTCGGGAAGCGCTCTGTGAACTTTTGTTTTATAAGCCATTCCGAAAATCACATCTTTGCGGTCCAGTTTTTCGGCTTCAACATCAAAGTTTTTTTCAATCAGTTCCGCTGATTCTTTCCGGTTCCAGATAATCCGGCTCCCTTCAGTCAGCTCTCCGATTGTCGTCTCCAGAGTCTCTCCATCGGAAACGATCTTTACCGGATTGTTTTTCTTTCCTCTGATTCTCAGAACATAACCGTTCTGGACTTTCTGGGTAATGGAATCCTGTTCGGTGACACCCTGAAAGGAAAAATGGTTTTTCTCCAGATCGTAGCTGTTTTCGTGGCTTGTCCAGCAGGGGATCGCTTCGATGATCTCTCCTTCTGTAATCGTCACCGAACCGGTCCAGTTTTTCCTGGGAAGGTTGACCACATTGGAAGCCGGTCCCCATCCGAACTCAAAACGGAACTGATATTCTCTTTTCTTTTCATCAACACCGGCACTAAACAGAGGGGAAAACCTGTCGATCACCACTTCGTCACGGACAAGTTCTACATAATCAATTTCATCAAGCCCCGCAACGGAAACTTCGAATTCTTTTTTTTCTGTCCGGTCTTTGACAACGCTTCCCATTACATGTTTTCCGCTCCTGAAAGAGAGGGAAATGCGGTCTCCCGAAACGCCGTATACGCGTCTGGCTTTGAATGCCTCCCAGAGAGACTCCCTTGTCAGGTTTTCCGCCCAGACGGCCGCCAGACCTCTCCCGTAATGTCCGGGGAGAGGACCCCAGTTGTCGGTCGAAGCGACAATTCCCACTTTTTGCCCCCTTTTGAGAGCTGCGGAGCAGGAGTTCTCATAGATATCCGGTCCGAGAAAGGGATTGGATCTGAGTCCTGAACCGAAATTGTCCCCTTCGGAGCTGCCGTGAATGGAATAGATTTCAGCAAAAGGAGATAACTCTTCATCGAAAACGTCCCAGTTCTTTCCCCGGAAGTCCCGGATATATGCTGTGTGATGGGGGATGGCGATGGAGGGAACATCTCTCATTTTTTCATAAAGTTCCTCCAGTGTGTCGACGCGGAAAATCGGAGGATAGTCATTCCTGAAGAAAACATTGTGATCGCCCCAGGTTCCGTCTCCCTGCCACTCGAATCCGGGAAAGGCAACGAATCTGCCTTCCTTATTATGTCTGGCAATAGCTTTGGTTGATTCCCTCCACTCAGTTTCCATCTCATCAGGAGATTTACCGGTCTCCACATTAAGCGGCTGTTTCCCCTTATCCTGGGAGGGGTGTCCTCCCTTTTTGAACGCAGGTGATGTACTGGGGTAATAGGCTGCGCAGTAGAAGTCCAGGTGCTTCTCAGCCGTATCCAGCCTTTCATCCATGGAAAAGTCGGGATCGGGAGCCTGATGGGTATTATCGTGCATCTCTCCCCAGAAGAGTTTATATTCAGTCATGGGATTCTCCTTCAATTAACCTTTCAGCCCTGAAGAGGCTATGGATCGGACGATGTGTTTCTGCGCTGCCAGGAATCCGATGATAAGGGGGATCATCCCCATCACCAGAATGGGAAGAGCCATATCCCACTGGGCTTTGTAAATTCCGAAAAAGCTGTTGATTCCCAGAGGTATCGTGTGATGATTCCTTTTAATAAGAATCAGGAAGGGCAAAAGAAAGTCATTCCAGACCCATAAGCTCTGGAGTATGACTATGGTCGATGTCATGGTCCGCAACTGGGGAAAGAGTATTTTCCAGAAGAGGATAAAATCATTACAACCGTCCAGTTTGGCGCTTTCCTCCAGGGAACGCGGGACATAGTTGAAGTAGCCCTTATAGAGAAAAATAGTTAGAGGCATACCGAATCCCCAGTAAAGTATGGACAGACCTACGGCATGAAGCATATTCAGTTTAGCTGCGACAACGACCAGAGGAATCATAATCGACTGAAAAGGAATAATCATGGCCAGAATATAAGTGGCGTACATAATGGAACTGGTACGGGATTTTACCCGGGCGATTTTCCAGGCAGCCATGGAACCGAAGACGATCATTCCTACGATGCTGATCGCTGTTATAAAGACCGTGTTCCCCAGAAGTCTCCAGAAATGTACTTTTTCTATGCCTTTAAGGTAGTTGGCGAAGCTCGGGCTTTCGGGCAGAGCTGAAGCGTTGATAATAATTTCGCTATAGCTTTTGAATGAATTCATCACAACAAAAAAGAAAGGCAGTAGAATGATGACCGCCAATAGGAACGTCAGAGCGTAGAAGATGATTCTCATGGGATTTTTTTTGCTCATCAGAGTTCAACCTCCCGTTTCTGTGTAAACTTTACCTGCATAAGCGACAGGATCGCAACAAATATAAAAAACTCCACAGCTTTAGCCGATCCCATACCGTAATTCTGATAGAGAAAAGCTTCATTGTAGATGTTGATCGCCAGTGATTCAGTGGAACCGTAGGGTCCTCCACCGGTAAGTGAAAAAATTAGGGCGAAGAGCCGGAAAGAATTGACCAGAACGATAAAAATACTCACCGTAAAGGCCGGCACAATCAGGGGCAGAGTCACATGGGTAAACTGTTTGAATGCCGATGCGCCATCGATCTGAGCCGCCTCGAAGAGCTGCTCATCGATACTGTTCATCGAAGCAATATAAATCAGCATGACATAGCCGGCCTGCTGCCAGACGAAAACTATCAGGACGGCCCAGAAAGCCGAGTCCTCATTTCCCAGCCAGGAAATGGATTCAAACAGGCCGCCAAGGGAGGGCAGGGCCTGGGAAAAGATAAACTGCCAGACGAAACCGAGAATAATCCCGCCTATGACATTGGGAAGCACCAGAACGACGCGAAGCGTTGAATTCCATTTTGTGCTTCTGTGAAACAGCACAGCGTACATCAAGCCTATGAAATTGACGATGATACAGGCCGTCAGAGTAAATCTGCTTGTAAAAAACAGGGAATTGAGGAACCTTTCATCATTCTGAAACAGGCTGATATAGTTTTTCAATCCCACTATATTCATTTTGGATGAAATCCCGTTCCAGTCGGTCAGGGAGTAATATCCCCCGATAAAAAAGGGGAACAGCACAAATATCAGAAAAATGGCATAGGGAAAAATAGTAAAAAGCCAGAAACTCTTTCGAGCCCGGTTTTGCATAATCGATGACAAAGGATCCTCCTTGAGATTATCGGGGAAGGGACGGTCAGCCCCTTCCTCAATCTTTATTCCTATTTCAGCAGTGACTGCCAGGATTTGTCCATTCTGTCCAGAACTTCGGCAAAGGTAATTTTACCTGCCACATATTCCTGGAGGATGTCCGAGGCATTCTGGGTGAATCCCTGAGGCCAGAGCCCGAAAGTCCAGTGTATTGTTTTTCCGGCTTTCGAATAAGCCAGAACATCGGAGCTGATTCCGCCGCTCAGTTCGACATCGAAATTGTCATATGCCGGTATGGAGTTCAGAGATGTGACCAGCTGTTCCTGTCCCGGCGCTTCATTCAGCAGCCAGTTGAGGAAAATTCTGGCTTCCTCTTTTACTGCGGAGTCTTTGGAAACAACCCAGTACCAGGGAACACCGACGGGAATGCGTCCGCTTGTTGCGGCATTCTCACCAATGGCCAGGGGAACTAATCCCATTTCAATATCGGGGTTCGCATCGAGAATGGCTGCTTCCTTCCAGTTTCCCTGCTGAATCATGGCTGCCTGCTCTCCCGCAAAAAGGGATACCTGCATATTGTGGTCTTCTGTCAGAGGATCTTTTGCCGTGTTTTCTTTTACGAGATTAATAAGTTTTTCCAGAGCCAGAAACTGTTCGTTACCGGCAATAGTTGCCGATCCGTTATTCAATTTCTCAATAAAGCCGAAGGGATCGTCCTGCATGGCGAAGGGAACGTTAAGCTGATGGTTGGAAATAACCCACCATGTTCCGTAACCGGAAACAAAAGGAGTTATTCCCGCAGCATTCAATTTATCGACTGCTGCTGAAAGCTCTGTGAATGTTTCCGGGACTTTTGTAATGCCCGCCTGTTTGAAGAGCTTTTTATTGTAGATGTATCCATAACCCTCTATGGAAGAGGGAAGGCCCATCAGTTTTCCATCGTAATACGCGCTTTCCCGGGAAATCGGAAGGAAATTATCAACGACTTCCATATCGGAAAGGTCATCGAGATGCTCCTGCCAGGCCGCATAGTCTCCGGCTCCGGCTATCATGAAAATATCGGGAAGGGTTTTTGTCTGGACTCTTGAAGCCAGGACTGGGTGGTAATCCGCGCCTCCGCCGACGACTTCCACTTCGATCCTGATATCGGGATAGGTTTCATTGAATTTTTCCACGACTGTATTCATCGGCTCTCCCCAGACGGATTTTCCGCTGATGAAGAGCTGTACAGTTTTCTGTTCTTTTCCATTCATGTCTCCGCTTTCCTGGGAACCTCCGGCAATAACCGGCATCAGTCCCAGGATAAACAGCAGACTCAATACAAACAGCTTTTTCATAAATTGCTCCTTTTCTAATTTTAATAATAAACCGGATAAATTCATGAGAATCGTACCGGCAAACCATTCTTGTCAATTGATTCCTGGGCGGCCAGGACCATCTCCAGAGATTTCATACCGTCAATAGCTTTCACAGTAGGATTATCTCCGTCCAGGAATTTCTTTAAAACTCTAATAAGATCTTCATCAGCCCCGAAGTGGCTTGAACCGAAGTTATCTCCTTTACAGTCGAATATTTCTTCTTTCTCTCCCCATCGGGAATAGAGAGTGACTGTTCCTTCGTGTCGGTTGAGGAAAATTTTTCCCTTCTCCCCGAGGAGAGTGAGCGTTTCCTGGTCCTTTGTATCGGGACCGAAAATCGAGAAGAAAAGGGATGCTTTCACACCGGAAGGATACACGACTGATACCAGGGCGTGGTCACTGATATCCGAACCGGGCGCGTAAACACAGGTATCAATCATTTCGATTTCCTCATCGGTGTTTTTCCAGGAATCCAGCTGCAGCACATAAGCCCCGTCGGAAATTTTCTGATCGTCTCTTCTGTAATGACAATCCCGTTTGCAGACGCGGCATGACTTGGGTGCATTCTCTTCCACGGGGAAAACGGAACTCCTGCCGCCGACGGCCGTCAGAAAAGAGGGATATTCTCCGGCCATCCAGTTGAATACGTCGAAGTGATGGGAGTTCTTATCGTTTATGCTCCCACCCGAAAGTTCTCTTTTACGATGCCATGTCTGCAGGTATCTCTGATAGGGAATCAGTGAGTTTATCTCCATCATCTGAAGCTTTCCTATAACTCCGCTGTCCAGCAGTTCCTTGGCCTTGATCCAGGGCGCCTCATAGCGTCTGGTAAAACCCATAATAAGAGGATTCGCTTTTTCTGCTTCGACAATGGCTTCGGCATCATCCAGTGTCACTGAAATCGGCTTATCCAGATAAACTTTCTTGCCTTTTCTCAACGCCATTACAGCCGGTTCTCTGTGATTATTTGTATGATTGGTTATTATGATTATCCGGCACTCTTCGGAATCTATCATTTCGTTATAGCTGCCGTATACTTTTACCGATCTGTTAACTCCCATATCTGAATAGAGCTTTTCCAGATATTCTTTTGATTCGTAGGATCTTTTTTCAACAATATCGTAAACGCCCTGAACGACAATTCCAGTTTCTTTATATAAGGTAACAATGGCCTGGCCCAGACAATAAACTCCCCTGACTCCAGCTCCGATTATTCCGGCTCCGATTTCCATCAAATCGTCTCCTTTTTTTATTATCAGGTTTATTGTATTTCCTTCTTGAATAACGCGCTAATACATATAAGCTATACAGGGTATAACTTTCAGTTATATACTATAATCATGTACTACCATTTACTGAATTTTAAAACTGTAGTTGATGCCGGAAGCATTAATCGGGCAAGCAGAATCCTTAATCTGAGTCAGCCGGCCTTATCCAAATCAATACAAAATCTCGAGCACTATTACCAGGTCGGTCTGCTTGAACGTAATGCCAGAGGCGTCCGCCCGACAGTTTCCGGAAATATTCTCTATGAAGCAGCAAGCCAGATGGAAAAAGCTTTTCTGGAAGGAGAGAGAATGATCCAGCAGGAAAAACTTAATAGCGATCCGGATTCCGGTCCGGTGATAATCGAGATAGGCTGTAGTACAATCTGGATGGATGTTTTACTTCCGGAAGTTATGAGGACCGTGGATAAAGAAGAAAATTTCAGAATTAAAGTTACAAACGACACTTCTGAGAAACTGATGGACGATCTGGTGGATGGGAACAAATACAACTTTGTGCTCTGCAGGATTCTTGAAAATAAATCCTTTAAAAATATGCAGTATGAGCCTCTGCTCAAGAGTCAGGTAGCCGTTTTCACCGATAAAAGCCATCCCCTTTTTGAAAAAGGTCTTGAAAATTATGATTTAAGGAAATTGCGATGGATCAAGCTGAAGAGCCTACCTTCACTGCGGAAAAACGATCTCAGCGAAATCGGTTTATCGGTCCTTCCCGACGATTTGCTTCCCCCTCCCATTTCTTTTGAAGTGGAGGATTTAATGGCAGCTATTCAGCTATTAAAAAATCATTATGTCATACTGCTTCCATTGGATTTTTCCAGGCTGCTTAACCGGTATAATATTGAACCTATTCCCCTTCCTAAATCACTGGCTAATCCCTATTGGCTGGGTATGGTTCATAATAAGAGTCGTGTTGTTCCGCTCCCTGTGAAAATGTTTATGAATCAGATAAGGCTCTTCTTTGCCTGAAATAAAGAATCAAAGGCAGCTCCAGCATCGTCATCAGGAAAAAAGATCGATATGACCGGTCGCCTCTTAAGATCTCAAAGTATCGTTTCATCACTCTTTCATCGGCCAGGAGCCGGCCGTAGACGAGATTCTCAAAACGGGAAGACACCCGAGTCATCCTTTCCGACCATATAAGGTTGTTCCCGATCTTTTTCAATAGGCTTCTCTTATACCCCTGCACTGCACTATCCCGGCTTTTGGCTTCAGTTGCCTTTTCCGCCGCCAGACGACCTGATATCAGGGCATTGCGTATACCTTCTCCGCTGAATGAATCGACCAGCCCGGCCGCATCGCCGGCAAGCATGATCCGACCGGTAGCCAATTTGTGTTTGAGATTGGATACGGGAATAAAGCAGCCCTGAGGTTTTTCGGTCTGATCCAGATTATGGGACGCCAGAAATGTTTTGTACACATGGCGCAACTCTTTAGCCGATGCCGCCTCTCCTCCGATCCCGGCGGAGATATACTCTCCTTTGGGAAACAGCCAGCCGTATCCCTTCCTGATAAACCCGAAATCGAGTTCCACGACAGTTTTTTCGCTCTGCCTAATAGGATGTCCATTGTCTGCAGGGTGGGAAATAAGACAGAAGCGTGTTTCCGCTTTTGAAAAAGGGGCCCGTACGGATTTTGCCGCAGGGCTGAAAAAACCGTCGGCGCCGATACAGTACCGGCTGTAATGGGTTCCCTTATCCGTTTCGATTTCCACAAGCCCGCTGGTCTCCCGGACCGCGCGGCATGTCTCCTGACTGAAAACGGCTCCCTGCGAAAGAGCCTGTTCAAGCAGATAATTGTCAAAATGAATTCGCCGGATCATATAAGCTACGGGTGTTTCGCTTTCTATCATATGGATCTGATTCCGGTAAACCGACCTCATTCCATAGCATTTGTGCTCTATCAGATGCTCCGGCAGATCTCCGCCCAGTTCTTTATATGCCGCGGCAGATAAGCCACCTCCGCAGGGTTTGTCTCTCGGGAAGCTTTTTTTGTCGATTACAAGAACGTTTAAACCCAGTTCCGCTCCTTTTTTAGCGGCCGATGAACCGGCTGGTCCGGCTCCGATGACAATCAAATCATGTATTTTCACTCTTTAAGCTCCAGCGGAAGGTCTATGTTGTTCCTGATTCCCGATGTTCTGAGATTTTCAGCTTCGTAGCGGACATGGAAAAGCTCCCGGGGAAGACCCGTATTTATCAGATAGGATCGCCAGACGACATGCTGAACCAGAGTTTTTCCCTCGAAAGATTTTGTGTAAAGAGGCATCAGATTGTTTTTTGAGATAAACAGAACTTCTCTGGTTATGCCATTTTCCGGTTCATTAAGGCTGAAATCAAAAAGCCATCCTTCGGTCTCAGCGGTAAATATGAGGCGGCTGGAATCTTTCAGACTGACAAGGCGCTCCCAGGCCGCAATCGCATCGCTCTGATCGAAAGCCACGCCGCGAATCGTTGTGGCCAGAGGGCTGTCCTTTTCCACGGTTACGGCGAAGGGAGAGAGTATCCCTCCTTTGCGCCCTGTAACTTTCCCGTCTTCCTCCAGAACGGCGATGCTGCCGTCATCGCCATTTCTGTTTCCCCTGATAATGTCCATGCGGATGAGTCTCGGCTTTTTAAAATAGAAATTAATATATCGTATTTCCTCTTTCCGGCCTTTCACGCTCCACTCGTACATCCGGCACTGGTAGTCTTCAATTTCCGAAAGCATCTTTTCCATTCTTCCGGCGATGTGCCAGGGATCTTCATTTTGCTGAGCCGGAAGCAGAGAGAGGACAAATAGGGTAAATATATGGATCAATACTGATTTTCTTTTCACTTTTTCAAACCCGTCACTCTGTACACCCGGACCGGTTCGGGTTTTCCTTTCAGCTCAAGGGACCCCATATCCTCGGTTACCACATGTTCGCAAATCTCCTCACAGGTGCGGCTGCTGATGACAACCGTATCCGGATCGGCAACGGACTGGAGGCGCGAGGCCGTGTTGACCGTATCGCCGATAGCCGTAAAATCCATCCGCTTCGGAGAGCCTATGTTCCCGATAATGACTTTCCCCGTATCAATCGCTATGCGGGTATGGAAAGAAATGGAGTCTCCTCCTTCTTTCTCCCAGTCCCCCTGAAGTTCCTTCAGCCTCTTCTGCATGGCCAGGGCGCAGCGGACCGCGCTGAGAGTGTCGTCCTTCGTCGGATTGATCGCTCCGAAAATGCCGATGACCGCGTCTCCCACGAACTTATCCACCATTCCGCCGTATTCGAAGATAACGTTGGACATTTCCTCCAGATAGCTGTTCAGTCTGATGATCACTTCTTCCGGCTCTTTGAGGGACAGCAGTGTCGTGAACCCTTTGATGTCGGAAAAAACGACCGAGACTTTCTTCAGGCTTCCGCCGGGCTGCAGCTCCTCGGGATGCTCGATCAGTTCGTCTACGATATTGTAGCTCAGGTAGCGCTGAAGCATGGAACGTAGTTCCCTCCGCCTGTTCTGCTCCTCGAGCATCTCTTTCTGGCCGATGAGAATATTATCGAATTCCTCGTGTTCCTCCCGCGCCAGGTAACCGCTGACTATGGCTATGAGATTGATGAAGAGGCTGCGGAGAGCCAGGTCCTGAAGGGAAACCGGCAGATCCCTTAAAAGAATCGAAGCCGTGTAGAACCCGGAGAAGAGAACTCCCGAGATGATAACCCCTTTCATCCCGAAACGGGCTGCATGGGAAATGAGAAGGATAATGTACCAGAGATAGATGTCCTGGCTGCCTCCGGCATAAATCAGAACAAGGGAAAAGATGATATCCAGAACCGAAGAGATGACAGTCATGTGGGTAATGAAATCCGTTCTTTTCCTGACCAGCAGATGAAGAGTCAAATTGTACCCGACAGCCAGGGGCAGAGCCAGATAGAAAACAGTAAAGGGAATAATCGGCGAAATGAACTGGATGACGGAACAGGAAACTATCAGCCACCACCGGAGCACCACTCCGGTCCGCTCAATGAAAAAAGCTCTTTGATTCGGGTCCAGAAAACTCTGCCGGTAACTGTCCATAATATAATTATAAACTGAAAATACGGAAAAATCATTTTTATAACATAATCTTTAGAAGCTCGTCGGTGTGACTGTACATAGGCATATGGTCGCTTTCGATTGTATGGAAATCCCATCCTTTTTCTTTTATAAAAATCGCTGTCTCCCGAAGAAGGGGAGTAAAAGACCACTCTTCGTCTTTATCTGTGCATTCGATATAGACCGGCATCAGGCTGTCCAGTCTTTCGGGATTATATTGAACTGGAGTAAACAGGGTATTCATGGGATGGCTTCTGTAGCGGCTGTCCGTTTCAAAAAAAGGAGGGATCATCTCTTCGTCGCCCATGACATGGGAGTAGGCTTTGATCTGTCTCGTTATTTTTTCCCCGGCGATATGGGAAAAAGACTGGCCGGAGCGGGGGACAAAAGCATCGATGTAGATCAGTCTGGCAATCCTGTCCCGGTATTTTTCCGCCACGGCGGTGGCTGTCATACCTCCGAAGCTGAAAGCGGCGATGTTGACCGGTCCTTCCGATCCTTCAATAATCGAGGAAATGCTTCCGATGAAATGAGTCAGGTCGATATCTTTTCCCGATCGGGACCCCATACCCGGTAAATCCGGAGCAGCCGATTCGATACCCAGAGTTTTCAGGTGATTCTGTATCGGCGTCCATTGCCAGGATCCTCCCCAGCCGCCGTGGATGAAAATCCATTTTGCATTCATGTCCTCAAAATTATACTTTCCCGGTGAAGGCGGTCAATAGGCTGAATAATCGAGTGAATGTTCATTTTCTTTGAAATAATACGAGCGACTGTTCATTCTTTATTATTGAGCCGAAAAATTAAATTTTACACGGATTTTCATCCTTGATTCTCACAATGGCAAGCGGTTAATATAATGAACTGATATTGGAGATATGCTGATGAGTGAAGAAATTAAGATTGTTCCTGTTTCATCCAAAAAGGAAATTAACCGTTTTATCAAGTTTCCATGGACGGTGTACCGTGGTGAGAAAACATATGAAAACTGGGTGCCTCCTCTGATTCTCGGAGAGAAAGATCTCTTCAACAAGGATAAAGATCCTTTTTATAAACACGCTGAAACACAGCTGTTTCTCGCCTACAGGGGGGATAAGCTTTCGGGACGAATCGCCGCTATCGTAGACTTCGCCTATATTGAATATCAGAAAGACAACAGCGGGTTTTTCGGTTTTTTTGAATCTCTGGACGACCAGGAAGTCGCCGATGCCCTTTTCAGGGCCGCTGAAGAATGGGTGAAAGGGAAAGGATACAACACCATCAAAGGTCCCATGAATCCGACGACGGGGAAAACCATCGGGTGCCTCATCGATTCCTTCGACATCCCCCCCATCATTGAAATGCCCTACAACGCCGATTACTACCCTCCCATGATCGAGAAGTGCGGCTATGGAAAATCCAAGGATCTCTTCTGCTACCGCATGGATAAGAGTCTCAAGATTTCAGACAAAATGATCAGAGTCTCGGAAATCGTAAAAAAGAGATACAACGTCACAATCAAACCCATTGATATGAAGAAATGGGATGAGACGATTGAGCTTCTCCGCGATATGTATAATGAGGCCTGGGCCGATAACTGGGGATTCGTTCCCTGGGAAAAAGAGGAATTCGAGTATCTGGCCAAAGATCTTAAAATGATTGCCATTCCCGAGCTGGTTCTTATTGTCTATATGGGCGATGAGCCGGTCGGATTTACAATCCCTCTTCCCGACTTTAATCAGATCTTTATAAAAATGAACGGCCGTCTCTTTCCGACAGGCCTGCTGAAGATCCTGACAGGGAAGAAAAAAGTCGATATGATCAGGACAGCCATTCTCGGAGTGAGAAAACACGCCCAGAACAAAGGGCTCGATGCGGTTCTGGTTCGAGAGATCTATGAGCGTGGTGATCGCATGGGTATGCGGGGCTCCGAGCTCTCCTGGATTCTTGAAGATAATATCAATCTGACAAACCTTCTGGAGAACTGGGGTGCCGAGCACTACAGAACGTACAGAATTTACGAAAAGACAATTTAACAGAGGTAATAAAGTGAAAACATGTTTTCTGTTCCCCGGTCAGGGCGCGCAGTATCCCGGCATGGGAAAAGACCTGTGGGAAAGCAGTGACGAAGTAAAAGGACTGTTCCGGACAGTCAGTGATATAGCCGGTAAAGATATGGCGGCTCTCCTTTTCGAGGGCTCCGAAGAGGATCTTAAAGCGACAGACAACACCCAGCTGGCCATTACGCTGGCCAACGTCAGTTCCAGTATCATTCTGAAAGAGAAGGGGATTGAAGCGCAGGGAGCCGCCGGTTTCAGTCTCGGGGAATACTCGGCCCTCTGGCAGGCGGGAGTCCTCGGAACCGAAGACCTTTTCCGTCTTGTAAAAATGAGAGGGGAGGTTATGGAGGCAGCCTGTAATTCTCTGGACAGTCCTGAAGGACGGCCCGGGATGGCTGCTGTCGTCGGCCTGGCTTCGGCGGATGTCAAAGCCGCTCTGGAGAAGGTCCCCGGAACGATCTATATGGCTAATGACAACAGTCCCATTCAGACAGTCATCGCCGGTGAGGCGAAAGCCCTTGAAGCCGCCGAGGCAGTCATGGATGCAGCCGGTGCCATGCGGTATGTCGTTCTGAAAGTTTCCGGTCCCTTTCACACGCCCTTTATGGACGGTGCCAGAAAGGATTTTGTTGCCAATCTTGGGGATTTTACTTTTAACAATCCTCTTATTCCTCTTTACAGTAATGTAACCGGAAAAATCATTGCCAGCGGTGCCGAAGCGAAAGAGCTGGCGGGAAGCCAGATCATTTCTCCCGTTCAATGGGTCGCTGAAGAGCAGTCCATTCTCGATGACGGATACGAGCGGATTCTCGAGGTCGGTCCGGGCCTGGTTCTTTCGGGACTCTGGAAGTCTTTCTACAGAAAGATCAAGTGCCAGCCCGCCGGCAAAATTGACGCCATAGAGAAATTAGTATAAAAAGAACTCTATATATATTTATGAATATTAAGGATATGAAATGAGCAGACGAGTCGTTATTACCGGTATGGGTACCATAAATCCCCTGGGAGATAATCTTGAAGATTACTACAACAACCTGATTGCCGGAAAATCAGGGATAAAAAAATGGCAATCCATCGACCTTTCCAACGTGGAGTGTAAAATCGGAGGAGATCTCGGTGATTACGATGCCCTGGGAGCCGTTGAAAAATTCAGGGAAGACCTGGGAGATGACTTCAAAAGAGTTAAAAAACTGATAAAGACCACTACTTTTTCAGCAAAACTGACAGCCCTTTCCTCACTTTCGGCATGGAAGGATGCCGGTCTTTTCGGGTATGAATTCGATCCCTATAAAGCCAACGTAATTGTTGCCGGTCATAATTTAAACTCGAATTTTATCTATAATAACAGCGTTCAGTTTCAGGATGAGCCTGAATGGACCGATCCTCTGGCCGGTGTAGATGCTCCGGATCCCAATGTGCCGGGTATCACTTCGGAAATCCTTAATCTCAAAGGACCCATGTTTACTATCGGAGGAGCCTGTGCCAGTGGAAACCTGGCTCTCAGAAGCGGGTTCCGGGATATCGTCAGCGGAGAGACGGATCTCTGTGTTATCGCCGGAGCTCCATTCGATGTTTCTCCTACGGATATTCACGCCTCGGTCGTTATTAATGCCGTTGTCATCAGGCCTGAGTTTCAGGACAAGCCGGAGCAGGCGTCCCGTCCTTTCGATCAGAACAGCTGCGGATTCCTCTACAGCCACGGCGCGGGAACGCTTATCATAGAAGAACTGGAATCAGCCAAAGCCCGCGGCGCTAAAATATACGGAGAGGTCCTTTCTGTAAAAGCGGGATCAAATGCCAACCACCTTCCTCTTCCCGGAGGCCACGAGCAGGCTGTGGTTATGCAGGAAGCTATCCGCATGGCCGGATTGAAGCCTGAAGATGTGGATTATGTCAACTGTCATGCCACGAGTACTCCTGCCGGGGATATTCAGGAAATTATGGCAATCAAGGAAGCTTTCGGCGACCATTATAAAAAACTTAAAGTCAATGCCCCCAAATCCATGCTCGGGCATACATGCTGGGCTTCGCCTATCGTTGAAACTATCGGCGGACTTTTGCAGATGAAGTACGGAAAGCTGCACCCTTCCATCAATATCGATGAGCAGAAGGTGGACATTGATCTCGATATCTGCGCCAATAAGGCTGTAGATCACCAAATCGATGTCATGATGAAAAACTCTTTCGGCTTCGGGGGAGTAAACTGTACTTCCATAATTAAGAGATACAAGGAAGATTAATCGGATGAATGTATTTGTCACAGGGGGATCGCGGGGCATCGGCCGCGGGATCGTTCTGAAGATGATAAAAGAAGGTTACGGCTGTGCGTTCACTTATGCCGGAAACACCGAAGCGGCGGAGGAAACGATCCGTCAGGCTAAGGAAATCCGGAAGGACTGCACTGTTGCCGCCTATAAGATGGATCAGTCGAAAGTCGACGAAGTGGAAACGGTTCTGGAAAGCGCCATAAACGATTTCGGCGATTTCGGAGCGCTTGTCAACAATGCGGCTATTCTCAAGGATAATGTTCTTGCTTTTATGAGCGATGAAGAGTGGGATGATGTAATCAAAACCAATCTTTACGGACCTTTTTACGTTACCCGGGCTATGCTCATGCATTTTCTGTCCAACAAATTCGGACGGATCATCAGCATCTCCTCCCTTTCCCAGGGGGGATCGAGCGGGCAGGCTAATTACGCTGCCAGCAAGGCGGGACTCGTCGCGCTCTCCAACACCGTAGCCAGGGAATACGGTCCCAAGAAAATAACCTCCAATGTCGTCGTCGTCGGGTACGTTCCCACAGATATGACAAAGGAGAATATGAATAACGAGCTGTCAAGTATCTGGAATGACTACTGCCCCGCAAGGCGTGTCGGTAAACCGGAAGAGATCGCTGACGCCGTCTATTATCTTACAACTGAAAATGCCGGATTTATCAATGGCGAAGTTCTCCATATTACCGGCGGATTGACATACGCACCATAGAAGATATTTCGGGGGACGCGGAGCGTCGGGCCCCGAACATAGTCGAGAATAGAATAAGCGACCGGATCTGCATTTTGTGCCGTCCGGTTGCAGTTGAGAAAAAGGAGAAGACATGAGTCGTAGAGTTGGAATTGAAAAAATAAACATTTACGGAACATCTATGTTCCTCGACCAGAAAAAACTGGCCGTAGCAAGAGGCAAAGATCCCGATAAAGTGGTCAGCGACTTTCTCATCGATACGAGATCGCTCAACCCCCCCTGGGAAGATACCGTTACGATGGCTGCCAATGCCGCGAAAAAAGTAATGGAGGGGATCAATCCCGATGATATCGGAATGCTTATCGTCGGAACCGAAGGTTCTGTCGACTTCGGTAAACCCATCAGTACGAACATCATGGGCGCCTTAGGCCTTCACAATAATATCAGAAACTACGAAACCAAACACGCCTGCTACAGTGGCGTGGCCGCAATGGACCCCGCCATCAGCTGGGTGGCTTCCGGTTTCAATCATGGAAAAAAAGCTCTGGTTATCGCCACGGACTTTTCAAGAGAGCACCTCGATACCAAAGAGGAATTCGTCATGGGCGGTACGGCTGCAGCCATGATCATCAGCGACAACCCCGAAGTTCTCGAAATAGAAATGAATAAAAGAGGAAACTGGTCAACCGATATCTACGATACCTTCAGACCGACAGCTCTCGCCGAAGTCGGAAACAACGAGGTCAGCCTCTACTCCTATATGGATGCACTCGAGGGGTCCTACATCGACTATTGTAAAAAAGCCGGAAAAGACATCGACTTCGAAAAAGAGTTCAGATACAACCTCTATCACACTCCTTTCCCGGGAATCGCTTTCCAGGGACACAGAACACTCCTCAACAGGGATAGAGAGGTCCGTCTGAAAAAGGGTGAGATCCAGGCGGATTTCGACAAGCGCGTTATGCCCGGTCTTCAGCTTTCAAGAAGAATCGGATCCACTTACGGATGCAGCAACTTCGTCGGTCTGGCGGCTCTGCTTTCCAGCGATGCCCCTGTGGACGAAGGTGACAGAATCAGTCTCTTTGCCTACGGGTCCGGAGCTATCGGTGAGTTCTACAGCGGTATCATCCAGAAGAACAGCCGAAAAATCGTCAAGGATATGAAAATCCATGAGACTTTCGATCAGAGAAGAGAATGTTCCGTTGAAGAATATGAAATGGTTGAGAAACTGAGAAACACCTATGTTGAAAACCCCGACTTCAAGCCGGATTTCTCCATTCTCGATAATCACTATAAGAAACATTATGAAGGTAAGGGTCTGCTGGTTCTTAAGGAAGTTAAGAACTACTACAGAACTTATGAGTGGAGCTGATTCTTGTCTCTGGTAGAAAAGAAAATTGATTCCGGCGCCGGGATAATAACCCTTCTGGACGGGGAGGGGGGCAACAGACTGAACCCCTCTTTTCTGGGGGCGTTTTCCTCGGCGCTGAAGGATCTTGCCGAAAACGATGACGCCAGGTTTATCATTATCCGTTCCCGGGGCCGGAATTTCTGTCTGGGAATGGATCTTGTCGCTCTTGAAAAGGGACATGACGGGATGGAGAATGTCATTTCGGCTGTTAAGGACTATACGTCTCTCCTGTCGGATATCTATCACTGTCCCAAAACAGTTGTCGCCCTGGTCGACGGTCCCGTCAAGGCCGGGGGGATGGGTATAACGGCAGCCTGCGATGTCGTTCTCGCATCGGAGAATGCCTCTTTTGAACTGAGTGAAGCGCTGATCGGCATTATTCCCGCCAATGTACTTCCCTATCTCTTTATGCTGAGGGTTCCTCCGCAGAAAGCCAGATATCTCGTTCTGACTGCCGCTCAGCTCGATGCTCATAAGGCTCATGCCGTCGGCCTGGTCGATGAGGTTTTCGCTCTTGAGGATTTCGAGAAGGGGGTCAAATCACTCTGCCGTCAGATCATAAGGACTTCTCCCCAGGCGGTCAGCGTGTTCAAGGATTTTACCCATCAGTTTCTCGAGTCGGACTTTAACGGAAGAAAGGCTCTGGCCGAAAAGACTCTGTTTGATCTTATAAAGCAGGAAGCGGTTCTGGCCGCCGTGCAAAAATTCAATGAAGGGGACCTGCCCCCCTGGTTCGGGCGTTTCAAACCCGCTGAACCTGTAACGGGAGAAATGAATAATGGCTGATAATATGCATCTCCATGTGGACGAAAATAATATTGCCCATCTGAAAATGAATGATGTGGAGAATAAAAATATCTTCTCGAATGACTTCATCAGAGGATTCCTGGAAACTATGGATGAGCTTGAGGCGAACTATAAGCCCCACTGCCTTATTCTGTCCGGACTTGATTCGGTTTTCTGCGCCGGTGCCGAGAAGGATACGCTGATTGATCTGAGCAACGGTAAGATCGATGTAAAGGATCTTCTCATGTCGGAGCGGCTGGTCAACACGGAATACCCCGTCATTGCAGCTATGGAAGGTCATGCCATGGGAGGCGGTCTCGTTCTGGCTCTCTGTTCCGATATCGTCATCGCTGCCAGAGAAAGCCGTTATGGGGCTGTTTTCATGAATATGGGGTTTACCCCTGGCATGGGGACGACGACTCTTCTTCAGGGGTTGATGGGTGAGTTCATCGCTAATGAAATGATGTTTACGGGAAAACGTTTCAAAGGAAGCGAACTGGCTCAGAAAGGGACGAACATCAATTATATCGTTCCGAAGAAGGATGTATTGGCCAAGGCCTTTGACATTGCTTTACAAATAAGTGAGAAGAATGTAAAATCGGTTAATCTTTTGAAGTATACCTTAAGCGCCAAAAAGAAGAAACTTCTTGTCGATGCAAGGCTTCAGGAGGACATGATGCACAAACTGAGCTTCGCCTTTCCCGAAACGAAAGAAAGAATAAACAGCTTTTATGCTGAATAAATAGTACAGGAAGAAAATGATTCAGATTGATTTAAGCGGAAAGTCTGTATTAATTACCGGCGGAACAAAAGGCATCGGTCTGGCCAGCGCTCTTAAACTGGCTAAAGCGGGAGCATCGACTTATCTCACCTATAAGTGGGGATCTGCCGATATGGATGCCATTAAAGCCGATTTTGTAAAGGAAGGGGCAGCTATCGAGCCGGTCTTTATCCAGGCGGATGTCTCCATTCCGGAAGACACGAAGCTTGTAATGGAAACTATTAAGGAAAAAGAGGAGAAACTCGATATCTTCATCAGTAATGTCGGTTTCGCCCAGAGTCCCAAATCTCTCGATGAATACAAGAAGAGATCTCTCTATAAGACTCTCGATTACAGCACCTGGCCCATCGTCGATTATACGCAGCAGATCAAAGCTGTCTTCGGAGAATATCCCGAAAAGGTTCTGGCCGTTTCCAGTGATGGTCCTGATCATTTTTATCAGGGATATGATTATGTCGCGGCTTCAAAATCGCTTCTTGAATTCCTATCGAAATATATGTCTGTCCATCTCTTCAATGAGGGGAAGGGGAGTACTGTCAATGTCATCAGGTTCGGTACGGTGAAAACCGAGTCTTTCAACCTGATCTTCGGTGAGGAATTTTTTGAATTCATGGCGAAAGAAGGCATTGAGGAATCCATGTTCCTGACGCCCGAAGAGTGTGCTGATTCGGTATTTGCCATGTGCAGCGGCCTGATGAACGCCATGAACGGGCAGATCATTAATGTCGATTACGGATTCCCCTATCAGGACAATTCCATGATGCGGTATCTGAAAACAAAAACGGTTAATCAGTAAAGTAAATACCTCCATTGTTGATGGAGATAAAATAACAGGAGAAAAGTTATGACTAAAGAAAAAATCATTGAAGTAATTGCAGAAAATATCAAAGAGAATCTCGATGATCTGGAGAACGAGACAATTGATCCCATGAAATCCATGAAAGATTACGGTGCTAACAGCCTTGATATGATCGAAGTTGTTTCCTGTTCCATGAGAGAACTCAATATCAAAGTTCCCCGTGCTGAACTGGCCGACATCGAAAACATCGATCAGCTTGCTGATAAATTCCTGGAACACGCTGAAGCGTAAGAAATAAAAGGGGCTACCGTGGCAAACAATATACTGAATTTCAGTCTTGCTGACTTTTTTTTCAACGACAATCCCGACGTTCTGTCTCCTCCGGACGACTTTTCCGAGTGGATCAATAATCCCGTTGTTAAACACAGTTTCAGCTTTTTTGAGCAGGAACTGCTCGACGCGCCCAGAGTTTCCACAGAAATTCTGAGTAATCTCGACGGTCAGAGAAGAAAGATTATCAACCTCACATCCTATAACTATCTCGGTCTTTCCACTCATCCTGAAGTTGTTCAGGCTGCCAAAGAGGCTTTGGATAAGTATGGTTTAGGCTCATCGGGAGCTCCTTTGCTTTCGGGAACACTTGATATTCATACGGAATTCGCCAGAAAGCTGGCAGAATTCAAGCAGAAAGAGGACTGTATCCTCTACTCCAGCGGCTTCGGCGGAAACGTCGGCGCCATTCAGGGGATGATGAGAAAAGGCGATTACCTCGTTATGGACGAGAAATGTCACAGATCTCTTGTCGACGGAGGAACACTCTCCGGCGCCAAGATGCTCTTCTTTGCTCACAATGATATGGAATCCCTCCAGATGATGCTGGAGAAAGCCAAGGGGAAGAGAACCCTTGTCGTTGTCGAAGGTGTTTACTCCATGGACGGCGATCTGGCGAAAATGCCCGAGATCTGCGATCTGGCGGAGCAGTACGGCGCCGGTATCTTCATCGATGAAGCTCATTCGACTCTCATGTTCGGAGAACACGGACGGGGTGTCGCCGAGCATTTCGGCGTTGAGGACAGAGTCGGCGTCTCCTTCGGAACGCTCAGCAAGTCCTTCGGCGGAGTCGGCGGATTCATCTGCGCCAACAAGGACCTTATCAGATATCTGAAAGGTTACTCCTCTCCCTGGAACTTTTCCTGCGCGCCATCCCCCGCTGTTTCAGGCGGTCTGATCAAAGCTCTGGAAGTGGCCACAAGAGATTCCTCCCTCAGAGACAAAATGTGGGAAAATACGAGATACATGAAGAAAAATCTTCTCGATATGAATCTGGATCTCGGTGGTACGGAATCTCAGGTTATTCCCATAATCATCGGTAACTCCGGTGAGAAGCTCATGACTTATGCCGAGAAAATGCAGAAAGCGGGACTATTCCTGCAGCCTGTGGACTTTCCCGCCGTACCGGCTCATTCCAGAAGATTCAGAATGTCTGTTTCCAGTCAGCTGACTCAGGAAGAGATGGATACGACTCTGAGCATTATCGAAGATGTAATCGTTAAGGACATGAAGTCCTAAGTGGATTACGATCAGCTTCTCAGAAAAAAAAGAAAGAAACTAATAGCCGAACCGGAAACCCTTCCGGTCCGGTTTGCTTATGGAAAAACGGATATCGAGAAAATCGTTCCTCACAGGGATCCTTTTCTTCTGGTTGACCGGCTGACCGGTCTCGACCCGGAAGAAAAGATTATCGCAGGGGAGACTTTCATCGATCCCGCATGGCCCCTCTTCGCGGGGCATTTTCCCGATTTCCCCGTCTATCCCGGTTCGATGCAGATAGAGATGACCGGTCAGCTCGGACTCTGCATGAATTATTTCCTGTCGCAGAATGTGACGGAAATTACCGGTACCCCGGAGATATCTCCCATTAGAGCGACGAGGGTTGTGGGAGCCTATTATCTTCAGCCTGTTCTGCCCGGTACAACTGTTCGCGTTGTGGCGCAGTTATTGGAGCATGACGGCTATTTCGGCAAGATAATAGGTCAGGTGATCAATGAGGACGGGCAGGTGGCCTGTGTTTCCATCTCCGAGGTTTGCTTCCTCTGAGCCGAATCCGGTGTTGAGTCTCTGAAAAAAGAAAGTCTTTAAATCAATCTTCCGATAAAGGCGGCTTCCGATTTTTCCGTTTGTTTACATACATACGGTTGTCGGCTGTCTTGAGGAGCTGGTCGAAGGTTTCACCTTCCAGAGGAAAAAAGGCATGTCCGTAGCTGAAAGATACTGTAACGCTTTCAGCAGAAGTCTGAACCGGAGTTTCATTCAGGGCTAAACGGATTTCCGAGATCTTTTCAGCTATTTCCCCTTCGGAGATATTGTAGAAGACAACCAAGAATTCGTCTCCTCCCCATCGGGCGAATGTATCTGTTTTCCTGATTTTTATCCGTGTCGTTTCGGAAAAGACCTTCAGAACCTGGTCTCCCGTTAAATGACCGAAAGAATCGTTTACTATTTTCAGATTATCGATATCGAATATTAAAAGAGAGAAATTCTCGCCGTATCTTACCGCTCTGTTCAGGATATTTTCAAACTGCTCCATAAAATAATTCCTGTTATAGGCCTTTGTCAGACTGTCAAACCGGGAGAGATGAACCATATTCCTATAGAGCTGAAATTTCTGCAGAGCAATTTCCAGATTGCTTCGTATGTATTCCATGGATTGTAAATCCTCGCTGGAAAAAGCCTTCGGATCTCTGTTATCTATATGGAGAATACCCTCCACCTGGCCATTGAGAATGAGTGGAACGGCAATGGTCGAACGTATATGCCACTCATCGGAGTCTTCGGCCAGCGGTATCAATTCAAGGTCTTCAATCAGAGATACATCATCAATAATTTCCGATTGAATGATCTTTCCTCCGGAATATTTCCAGAGAATTGTTTCCTCGAGAGGGATTTTGAAATCGCGGATCTTCTCTTCATCGAATCCCTGCTGGACGGCACACTCGAATAATCCTGCGTCATTTTTGACAAGAACGCTGCCGACGCAGGCATTGGGAATAAAGGCAATCACTTTTGCAAGAATTAATTTATACAGGTCTTCGGGATTTTCTATTCCCACGATGGACTGTGTAATATCCAGCATCGATTTGTTGAGTAATTCCAGTTTCTCTCTTTCCGCAAGTGTCTGTTTTAAAGTTCTGTTTCTACTGATATCCCTGAAAATGAGAAATAGAGTGGATATGAGTAAAATCGTACATGAGATGACGAGAGAGTAGAAGACAACCGCACTGATATTCATCTGAAGTTACACCAGCCTCAAAGCTATTCATATTCAGTATATAACAGCACGGTATATTTTACCACTCGAATATCAGACCGGAATGGGTCAACCCGCCTCCGAATCCGTAGAGAAGAACTTTCTGACCTTTTTTCAGTTTACCCGCTTTTTCGGCATCCGAAAGAGCGAGGGGGATGGTCACTGAAGAGGTGTTTCCGTAATACTCCAGGCTTGACAGGGTCTGTTCAGGCGCAAAGCCTATTTTCTCGCCGATGGAATGAATCATTCTGAGATTGGCGCTGTGCGGCACAAACCAGTCAATGTCATCGGTCGTCATGCCCGCCTCTTCCAGCATGGCTTTTACACTGGCCGGGACCGTTTTGATGACGAAGGTATAAACGGCCCTACCGTCCTGGTAGAGAAAGTTCACATTTTCCGCTTCCTCTTTTTCGATCCTGCCGGAGAGACCCGTACAATAGAGCTTGTTTCCCGATTTGCCCTGAGATCCGTAGTAGGCACCGAAAAATCCGGGATTCTCATTATCCCGTTCCAGTAGGGCGGCTCCGGCTCCGTCTCCGAAGAGAATGCAGGTGTTTCTGTCGGAATAATCGGTTATTTTGGAAAGGACTTCCGATGAAATGACCAGCACTTTGTTGCTCTGACCTGTCGTAATCATGGAATTGGCTACCTGCATGGCGTAGACGAATCCGGAGCAGGCTGCATTCAGATCGAGAACGCCTGTTGTTTCAGGGAAATTCATGCGACCGTGGATGACCGCAGAAACGCTGGGCGTTATATAGTCGGGAGTAATGGTCGCCACGATGATCAGATCTATTTCATTGATATCGACGGAGAAACGGGAGACGAGGTCCTGTACGGCCTTGACCGCCATATCGGTGACATATTCATCATCTGCGGCTATTCTTCGCTCTATTATTCCTGTTCTCTGAATAATCCACTCGTCGCTGGTATCGACCATTTTTTCCAGATCCTGATTTGATAGTACCTTTTCCGGTACATAGGATCCGAATGCTGTAACGCGGGCTCTGGAAATGAAATTCAAATTATTGCTCCTTTTCTTTGCAGATATGGAAAACCAGATCTTTTTCGGCTCTTTTTATTCTTCCCGGTTCTTTAAAAATCCGGGCCATTTTCAATGATCCCGACATGACATAGATCATGTGTCTCGCCGTGTCTGAACTGCGGAGATATTCCCGGAACTCACCTTCTTTCTTCCCTTTGTCCACAAGTTCGGTCAGCCACTGCTCTACTTGTGCGATAAGTTCCTGGGAGTGTTCCTGTATTCCCGCGGGCATGCTGTGATAGTCGGCAGCAACCATACCGATGGGACAGATTCTTGTACAGTTGTTTGAGAGTGAGCCATACATCCGGCAGAAGGCTATCAGCCGCTCTCTGTTACTGGCTGTGCCCAGTCTTTTGGTCCAGAGGGAAAAGAGCCTGCTGTATTTTCTGATGAAAGCGATTCCAAGATCCTCCTTTTTGGGAAAATGGTAATGAATGCTGGCTTTCCTGATATTGATGGCGGATGCTATATCGTTATAGCTGAAACCCTGATAGCCGTAGGAGAGTATGAGTTCTTCAGCTGTTTTTACTATCAGTGATTTTGTTGATCTGGTTTGCATTATAAAATCATTCTACCTACTAGTAGGTAGAATGTCAAATTCGAAAAAGTTTCAGCCGAAAAAAAAGACCGGAAACCCGGCCTTTATTATAGGGATCTACTTGCTCTCAGCCTTTATAGCGGGAAAAGATGATTGATGCATTCTGCCCGCCAAAACCGAATGAATTGGAGATGATATGGTCGATTTTTTTATCAACATAGGTCTCTGTTACGACATTCAGTTCGATAGCCGGATCCTGATTAAAGACATTTATAGTAGGGTGAACTGTGCCGTCAATAAATACGCGCATATCTGCGACGGCTTCCACTGCGCTCGCTCCACCTATCAAGTGTCCTGTCATGGATTTTGTGCTGTGTACAGGTACTGTCTTCCCGTATTCTTTCAATACAGTATTAATAGCATAGGCTTCAATTTTATCTCCGAGTGGAGTCGATGTTCCATGGCAATTAATAAGGCCGATGTCTGAGGGGGTCAAGCCCGCTTCGTCCAGAGCCATCTGAATGGCCCGGATTGCACCGTCAGCTTCGGGATGAGGAGCTACAAGGTCATAGGCATCGCTGGAAAAGCCGTATCCGCTTACTTCGGCATATATTTTAGCGCCTCTCGCTTTCGCGTGTTCCAGCTCTTCAAAACACATGACTCCGGCTCCTTCTCCGATGACAAAACCGTCTCTATCAATATCAAATGGGCGGCTTGCTGTTTCGGGAGAATCATTTCTCAGAGAAAGGGCTCCGATACTTCCAAATGCAGAAACACCGGCTTTATTAATTATAGCTTCGGATCCTCCTGTAAACATAACATCGGCCATTCCGGATTTGATTAGCATCATAGATGTTCCAAAAGAGTGATTTCCCGAAGAACAGGCTGAGTTCAGAGAAAAAGATGGCCCTTTAAGTCCGGCTTCCTGTGAAAAGAAGGCCGATCCCGTACTGGGTATGGCTCCGATTACATAAAAGGGGGAAGTTGCATTCATGCCTTTAGTCACTATACGGCCGACATTATCAAAGTGAGAATAAAGACCGCCGACACCCGAACCTATGAGAGAGCCGTATCGCTCCGGGTTTTTTGATACATCGAGACCGGAATCCTCTAATGCCTGAACTCCGGCAACTTGAGCAAGAATGTTATATCTATCGAGTCTTCTGGTCATTTTTTTGGAAGAAAAAAAAGGGGACAGGTCAGGGAGGTCGACTTCTCCGGCAATTTGTATTTCGTAGTCTCCTGTATCAAAACTTGAAATTTTTCTTATTCCTGATTCTCCATCTGCCAGGTTCTTCCAAAATTCTTGAACATTGGAACCGATCGGATTGATAGTTCCAATTCCTGTTATCACAACTCTTCTTTCTGAAAAGTTGCTGCCCATATTGCCCATAGTATTTCCTTTTTGTATATTAATTATCAATTATTTATTCAACCTTGATATTCAACCCCGATGCAGAGCTATTGTCAAGACTATTGCCGGGGTTGTTAACCAATTCCAATTACTTTAAAGTTATTTTATAGGCAAAGGAGTAAGTGTTTGTCTGAAAGGAAATTGTTCGAGTTGTGGCTCGCTTCTGAAAATGAGATAGAAGAATTGGTCCCCTATGAAAAAACGAATAATCATTCTTTGAGCAACCGCTTCACCGGTTTCATCCTCGGACAGTGCATCGAGGGATTTTCTCCTTCCATGATCGCAAAGAATGAACATGGTAAACCGGTTCTGAAAGGAGTTCCCTTCAGCTATAACCTCAGTCATTGCGATAATCTGTTTGCCTTGCTTGTCACCTCGTTCCCCTTCTGCGGCGTCGATGTGCAATCTGTTAAGGACATAGCCAGATACGAAGATGCTCTGCGCTCCGTTTTTACAGACAGAGAATACGCTATTCTGGAAGAGAAGGGGACTCCGGGGGATTTTTTTCAGTTATGGAGCCTCAAGGAAGCCTATGTCAAAGCCCTGGGCGGTTCGATCTGGTACGGCCGGGATTTCGATTCTTCAACCGAGCCGGGGTGTTATTCCGATAAATGGTTTCAGAGGGGTGGTCTTTCCTTCTTTTCTACGGAGATTGAAAAAGATGTTTATCTCTCTCTGGCTGTTCCCTCTTTGTCTGAAGATAGGGCTTTTAGAAAAATGAGGCTTAAGGACTTTTCTTGATTTACTTTACAGATTATTCTGAGACATGGAAAAGTATTACGTATCATACAACCGCATTCACAGCATAATGAAGGACCTGGCGGAACAGGTTACGGCTTCGGGCTTCGAGCCCGACTATATTGTCGCCATCGGGACCGGGGGATTCATCCCGGCCCGTATGCTCAAGACCAATATCAACCGCCCCATCCTGACAGTCGGTATCGCCTATTACGATCTCAATGACAATCTTATGGATCATCCCCATATCATTCAGTGGATTGATGATGCCGATGCCAAGCTGAAAGGCAGGAAGATTCTCCTTGTCGATGAAGTCGATGATTCGAGGGCAACCATAGGGTATTGCCTTGACACTCTTCTGACCCATGAACCGGAAGAGATCGCTGTCGTCGTCGTGCATAACAAGGATAAAGAGAAAAGAGGCGCCATTCCCCCCCAGGTGACTAAATATTTCGCAGGGGAGACCATGGAGGATAAATGGATCTGCTATCCCTGGGATGCCGATGACATTTACGAACACGACAGGAACTGCTGAGAGCAGCTGCCGCATATTCATTATCTTTTATTCGGAATCGGGCCGCTCTTTGAAAGGGCGGCTCAGTTTTATTATATAGGGTGTTACTGTGAAGTCGGCGATGAGCGCCGATAACATGGCGACAATCATATAAATCCCCATATTCACCATACTGTGAACCGCCGAGGTCAGGAAGGCCGCAAATGTCGCGCAGAGTATGACATTGGCCAGAATGAGGGCTTTACCGACTTTTATAAATGAATTCCTGATGGATTTCATATAATCCCCTGTTTTATTAAAATCCTGTTTCACATGATTGATGAAATGTATCGTGTCGTCTACAGCCAGTCCCATAACCATCGGCGCTATGGTCATGGTTACGAATTCCAGAGAAACGCCCATAAATCCCATCAACCCGCCTGTAATGATGATCGGTGTGATGTTGGGAATCATGGCTATAAGACCCAGTTTGAAATTCCTGAATACTATCATCATCATAATGGAAATTATAACAAGAGCCGTCATAACAGACCTGATCAGACCGATTGTTATATATTGATTCATTATGCTCATCTGGATGGCGCTGCCGGTGAGCAGATAGCGGAATCCGGGATACTGATCTTCAGGGAAAAGCCTCTTCAGTTCTTCCTCAAGGGAATCGATATGGTTTTTCGTCTGCAGAGTTGAAACATCGTAAATTTCGACCAGGATTTTCAGGGTTGAATTGTCATCATTTATCCAGGGTTTCAGGCTGCGGTCCGAACTCCTCCGGGTAAAACCGACCAGTCCCCTTATCAGCGAGCTCTTCTCCGGAATGGAGTAATAGGATTCATCCCCTCTGTGACGGAGCATATTCACTTCCCTGATCAGACTGTTTATGGATGTTGTCCTTTTAACAAAATGGGTTTCATTGATAAAAGCGGTCAGCTCATCGACTTTTTCAAGAACTTCAGGAGTTATGGCCGAGTCCTTGCCATCGAAAATCAGAGCGATATTATAGGCATTGCTCGATCCTATTTCCGATTCCGATATGTAATTCTGATTAACGGCGTGGGGGAGTTTATCCCCCAGCATCTGCTTCCTGTTCAGATCGACGGACAGCTTGGAAATTCCGAAGGCGGAAAGACCCATTATGATGAAGAAACTTACGGAGATAAGGGCTCCGTGATGCATGATCACATCGCTCAGTTTTCCCATCCAGGTCTCCACCCGGTCGACTCCCGACTCCCCGCTTCCCGACAGAGCCTTCTTTTTCGAAAGGGATTTGTCATTTTCTCCCAGAGCCAGTATGGACGTGAACAGAAGCATGGACAGCAGGTAGACGATGGTAATGCTTATTGCCGAAACGACTCCCACCCATTGAATGGCCGTTATCGGTACGGAAACAAAGGATAAAAGGGCGAATATCGTTGTGAAGGCCGTAAAGAGAATAGGCCATCCGGTCTCCTTGACCGCATGGACAAGAGCCCGGTTTTTATTCCTGTACTGCAGATAGTTTCTTCTGTAAAAATTAAAGATATGAATCGTATATCCAATCGAAACGGCAATGGAGAGAAGAACGGGGATGAGCATAAAGGTTGAATCGATTGTCATATTCAACCAGCCCATGGCTCCGAAGACAGATCCCGTGGAAATGGAAATGGTCAGAATCGCGGCGATTATGGTTTTAAGGGAACGGAGAATATACACAATCAGAACTATGGCGATCAGGGCGGCGAGGCTGATCATTTTTATCAGATCACTCATCATATCCTCGCTTTTCTGATAGAGGAGAACGGGTACCCCCGTTGCTCTGAGAACGGCTCCTCTGTCCTGATATCTTTCCACTATATCAAAAGCTTTCTTTCCCACAACATAAGCCGGATCGTTGTGCTGATAATCTCCGATTATATCTTCTTCATAGGGATTGAGGCTGCATAAAATCCAGGCCTGGGTATAGTCCCGGGAATAAAGTACGCCTCTCACACTCTTCCGGATATCAAGGTTTCTCCGGCTTTCTTCCTTATCGGAACCTTCTTCAATGAATGTCGCAATGGAGGTTGCCGCGCTGATAATAGGCATCTCGGCGGTAAGCGTATTGCTGAGATCTCTTATCAATGCGAGAGTCTCTTCGGAGAACACATCCTCCGCTTCTACGAGGATGCCGATAAAATCGCTGTTGCCGAAAATTGAGTCGAACTCTTTCTGGTCCACAACGACGGGATCATCATCGAGAAAAAGATTTGTCAGGGAAACCGATGTCTGCAGGTTTCTTATCCCTGTTGTGAAGAAAACCCCGGTTAAAAGGATTGAAATAATCAGCAGCCATTTAAACTTTATGATAAATTCACCCAGATTCTCAAAAAAATCCAGTGCGATAGTTTCCAGCGATTTATTAAAAAACATGAAAAAGTCCTGTGATAGGTTAAAAGTATGTATAATCAATATATTTATACATTATTCACCGGTTTTAATACAATGGATCTTCCGCCATAGACGTATCAATTTTGAAGTTTACCATTTTCACAGCCTTTCTTTTGATGTTATATTTTAAAAGATGAACACGCAGAATATTGAAGCCCTGATTTTCGATCTGGACGGAACGCTTTACGATAAGAAAAATATCGTCCTGAATACACTGAAAAGCCACTGGAGAGAAATCCCCATTCTTCACGCATCAAACCGTCTGAGGAAAGCTCTCAAGGGAGTGGACCTCGAAAGCTCGGAAAAGTTTCACGAGACCTTCTACAGCAGAATCGCCGGGACAGCGGGACGCCGGAAAGCGACCATAGAGCACTGGTATCAGAAGAAATTCTATCCGCGCTTTATCAGAGCCCTGAAAAAGAAATACAGAGCCCGGAACAATCTTATTCCCACTCTGGAAAAGCTTCAGAGAATACTGCCTATGGCGGTTTTTTCCGATTATTCCTATGTTCCTGAAAGACTGCACGCGCTTAAAATCCCGAAGGAGTATTTCTCCTTTATGGCCGGCAGCGAAGAGTATGGTGTTTTAAAGCCTTCGGCCAGGCCGCTGCTGGAAATAGCCGCGAAGCTGGGAGTTTCTCCCGAAAAGGTTCTGGTTGTGGGAGACCGGGACGATACGGACGGCGAGGCGGCCAGGATGGCAGGCATGATGTTCTATCATATTGCGGGGCCGGAACATTGGGACCGCTTTATTGAAGATATGTTACAACTGACAGAAGAGAGAGGACAGAATGGCTAGATGGTACCAGAATTTAACCTGGAAGGTTCTTATAAAACTCAAGACTGACAAGCTTTGGGAATTCCACAATGTTCAGCCGGAGTATCATGGAGAATTTCCCGATCCTCCTTATATCTTTATGGGGAATCATTCCCATGCCGAAGATCCCTATATCATCGGCGCCGAGATGGGGGATATCGTTCACTTCATGGCCAACATAGACGGTGTGTCCGATGTGCAGAGGATACTTTCCCATATGGTTGCCTGCTACGGTAAAAAGAAGGGTGCTCCCGATTTTGCAGCGATAAAAAAGACAATAGAACTGCTGAAAGAGGGAGAGCCCGTCGGCATTTTCCCCGAAGGCGACAGGAGCTGGGACGGGGAAACAGCCCCTCTTATTCCCGGTTCGACAGCCATTGCCTCCAAGTATAAATATCCTATCGTTCTGGCCGTACAGAGAGGAAATTACCTCTCTTTCCCGCGATGGGCCGACAACCCCCGGCAGGGAAGAATTAAAATAGATTATTATACATTCACCGCAGAGGATGTCGGATCCATGACGCCGCAGGAACTCGAACAGAAAGTGACGGAATTGCTATATGTTAACGATGTGAAGGATCCGGTCAATAAGGATATCACCTTCAAGGGCAAGGATCTTGCTTCGGGTATACAGAGGCTGCTGTGGGTTTGCCCCTCCTGCGGAAAGCAGGATTCCATTGCCGGTGACGGCGATGACATCCTCTGCCGCGCATGCGGGGCGAAGTGGACGCTCGACGGATCGCTCAGAATCCAGCCGGAAGGTCTTCAGGGAAGAGACCTGAAAGACTGGTATGACTGGCAGAAAGAAAAAACCGCCGAGATAATTTCCGCTGCGGGAGATGACCTGATAACTTCAACCGTCGATATAGAGTTGAGCGAGTTGGAAAACAGGAAGATGGTAGACCCCCGCCGCGGCGATATGAAGCTTTACCGGGACAGGATTGTCTTCTCGTCGCCGGGAAGAGAGGATCTGGTCATGCAGGTCTCCGATGTGGCGCACTATATCGATAACTTTAATAATGCATTCGAATTCGATTGCGGTAAAACCAGGTACAGATTGAAATTTTCCGGTAAAAACGCTTTAAAATGGATCGACCTGTTAAATCAGTTAAAGAAATAGAGAAATAAAAAACCTGCCTTCGGGCAGGTTTTTTTACATGGAAATTGTATTTTCTTCTACAGATTCGGAATAACCTTTATCGCTCTGTTCCTCGAGCTTTTTTTTTCTCTCTTCTTCCGCTTCCAGTTTCTCGCCGTAATCGGCCCACTGGTACCACTGATGAGGCGTTTTATTGATAGCTTCATCAAGTACAGTGAGGGCTGACTGGCTGACCGAGCGGTGGTCATCCTCTTCTGTAATCAGAGTCTTCAAATTCATGGTAAACTTTTTCTGGCCCTCTCTGTGCATCAGCGCCGTTGCAACAGCCGAACCGGAACGCTTGTGGAGAATCTCAAGTGTTCTGTCCCCGTCGAATTGCTGACCCAGAAATTTGACCGGATTTTGTTTCGATGTTCTCCAGGCATCGAATTCGTCACACTCTGTTATGAGAATCCGCCCTTTTTTCAAGGCATTGACGGCCTGCATGAAGACATTCCCTTCGTCGAGATCCATCAGTTCGAGCCCCAGAGGCTCCGCTCTCTTATTGAGAGATTCCTTCAGTCTCTGGGTCTGAAAACGGAGAATCATCGTAACGGGGTAACCTCTGACAGCCAGGGCTCCGGGCAGGGCTTCAACGGCGCCGTAATGAGCTGTTACCAGAATGACTCCTTTTCCCTTCGCCAGGGCTGCTTTGAACTCTTCTTCCCCTGTCAGCTGGACGCTCTTCCTGAGAAACTTCAGGGTATTGGGCAGGTTGTTATAGGCTATGAAAAGCTTTTCGTGGTAATGGGCAATTATGCCCCGGAACGTGTCTTTAATAATTGCATCCAGATCTTCCGGAGATCTGCTGTCTTTCCAGACATCCCTGAGTGTGTTTTCAATATGGGATTTTTCTTTTTTCTTAATATTATAATAGATTTTGCCCAGGAAAAGCAGGTAGAGTCTGGATGTGTGGAAGGGCAGAAACCTGAAGATCAGGACATTCAGTCTGGCCTGCAGAAATTTGCTGAGACTGAGTGTGAAACTAAAAGGATTTTTTTTTCCTGGAAACATTTATCCTACCTTATATGAAATATAGCATAAAAAAGCTCTGCGTATTATAGGGAAATGGCCTTTCGTGCACAACCCGCGAAGGTCTGGTAAACAGAAATTTAATATATGCTATTTGTAAACCGTTTATCATAATTTATTAGCGAATAGTCATTCACTTATACAACAATAATAGAAGATTGCGGGAAAAGATACCATATTTTATGAATAAGTTTTTATATAATATCGGGGATATTTCAACTTTCTTGGAAAAGGGAAAGGCCTTGGCTTATTCTATAATCATGAAAAGGTTAAATCTGTTTTTTTTAATGATTATCGCTCTGGGATCTCCTGTTCTGACTGCCGGAGAAGGATCGCAGGACCGGATTTCCCGTCACGATTCTTTCCCCGTTAAAGCTGTTACCCTTTATACAGCCGGTCTGGCCTGGATGATGCATGAAACCACTGTCAGCGGTCATGAAGTCATCTCCTTCGAAGTGGAACAGAATGATATCAATGATATTCTCAAGAGTTTGGTCATTGAGGATCTTGGAAACGGGACTATCGATACCATCAATTTCGAAAGCGAGAACCCCCTTTCCGCGGCTCTGGCGGATTTGAGGGTCAATCCTTCGGGAGCTCCTGATCTGGTGGATTTTCTGAGACGGACTCAGGGAGAAGCCGTTACTGTTACAGTCGGTGAAAATTCCATAGGCGGACGCATATTCAGTGTCGAAACGGTCCTGCTTCAGGAAGAGAGACATGTCATTCTCAATCTGATGGATGCTACGGGCCTTAAGCCGCTGGATATTTCGGCCATTTCAAATCTGAGCTTTGATGATGCGGAGCTGCAGAGCGAACTTCTCTCGGCACTCGATCTGATTGCCCGGTCCAGAGTCAAGGCATCCCGTATCCTGAAAATCTCCTGCCGGGGAGAGGGGACGCGCACTATCCGTCTCAGTTACGTAAGGGCTGTTCCTCTCTGGAAAACAAGTTACCGGATCAACTTGAATGAAGAGGGAATCCCCGGGCTGGAGGGGTGGGCCCTCGTTCAGAATACAGGCAGCATGGACTGGAAAGATGTAAAGCTCAGTTTTATCGCCGGCCGGCCCAATGCCTTCACAATGGATATGGCTACTCCGCGTTACGTTCAGAGACAGCAGGTTCAGACTGCTGCGGCAGCACCTCTCGGACCGACCGAATACGATCGCGGCTATGCTCCCCAGCCTTCGGGCAGGGAAGCTTATAAAAGCGCGGCTCCCTCCGCAGCCTACGGAGCCATGATGGATAGGGAGGATGAGCTCTATCCGGCAGAGGAGTCCTACAGTCCCGCACCGGTAGAAGCTCAGGCTACAGGAATCTCCGCGGGTAATTTTTACAGATATGAAGTGAACCAGCCCGTCACCATATATGCCCGGTCTTCGGCCATGATCCCTATCATATCCAGGGAGGCCGCCGGAGAATCCCTGGCTCTCTACGATCCTTCACATCAAATGGTATTTAAGGGAATCCGGCTTATCAATGATTCAGAAGCTCATTGGGCCGCCGGTCCTGTCTCGGTTTCCGAAGGCCGGTATTACGGGGGAGACGCCCTTCTGCCCGAAATGATACCCGGTTCGAAAAGGCTGCTGACCTACGCCGTTCACGGCTCGGTCGAAGTGGAGCAGATCCGGGAAAATGAACCCCAGCGTCTGGTGAGCCTCATTATGGTGGACGGACTTCTGAAACGAACCGATAAAATCAGCCGCACCACCGAGTACAGGATCAGCGGAGAGGACAGGGAACTTCTCATTCTCCACGGGAAGGAGGGGGGATGGAATCTGCTGGAGCATCCGCCCATAGCCGAAGAGACCGGCTCGGAATACCGTTTCTCATTGAAAGAGTGGGACAAACCGGCCGTGGTAACCGAGGAGTATGTCATATCCCAGCAGTACAGCCTGGCGAATCTGAGACTGACAGATATTAATTATTATATTCAGTGGGAAGGTCTTTCTTCCGCCATGAAGCAGGCTTTCAGCGAAATAGCCTCCCTTCTGAGCCATCTCGAATCGATCAGGAGCGAACTGTCTTCACTTAACAGCCGGATCAGCCGTCTCGAGCGCGATCAGAGCCGGGTCCGCGAGAACATGAAAGTTCTCGATGGGGATTCAGACCTCTATAAGCGCTACGCCGATCAGCTCGATGAACAGGAGACGGAAATCCGCCGGATCAATGAAGAGATCAACCGGAAACAGCAGGATCTTTCGGACGGCGATAAAAAACTGAAGGACTATATTTCCGGCCTCGATCTCAGCTGAATCAGATCTCCGGGACGAAAAGGGGACGCCAGTCCTGAAAGCGGCCCGGAGTAACTGTGGAAAATTCTTCCCTCTCTCTGTCGAAGATCATAATTTTCGCGCTGTAATTCCTTTCGCTGGAGAAGACAAGCCTTTTTCCGTCGCGCGACCAGGTCGGGACCCAATCGGCATTACCCGATCTGGTTATGCGCCTGAGCCCGGTTCCGTCTCTGTTCATCGTGTAAATTTCCCAGTTGCCATCCCTGTCCGAGGAAAAAGCCACTTCGCGGCCGTCCGGAGAAAATTCGCATCTCGAGCAGTCTTCGAGGAATAAATAGGGGAGTTCCGGATCTCCTGCTTCGGAAAAGTCGATAAACCAGGTTTCCTGAGTCCCTCCATATCTTGTAAAAGCCAGGGTTTTCCCGTCCGGTGACCATGATGGCCAGAAGTCTCTGGCCCCGTTTTCTGTGAGACGGGTCTGGTTGCTGCCGTCCCTATCCATTATATACACTTCCTGGTTCCCGTCTCTGTCGGAGATGAAGGCGATGCGCTCTCCCGAGGGAGACCAGCAGGCCGCTCTGTCCATCGCTTCATTCGAAGTCAGCCGGAGAGGATCCGTTCCGTCGCTGTTCATAATATAGATTTCATCATCGCCGTCCCGGTCGGAGAAAAAAACGATTTTCCGGCCGTCGGGAGAGAATCCGGGCAATCCGTCCTCCCAATCGTTATCTGTCAGCTGGACCCGATTCCGGCCCTTTTCATCGATTATATAGATTTCCCGGTCTCCGCCGGAATTGGAATCGTAAATGATTTTTGAGGGCGGTACGGGACGCCAGTCCGGGCCCCAGTCGGAAGAGCGGTGATTCGTAACTCTGTAAAGGGAACCCTCTTCCAGATCCCTGACATATATTTCACCGGTCGAGTAACCTCTTTCTCCGTCAAAAGCCAGATAGCGGCCGTCGGGAGACCAGACCGGAATCCAGTCCGTCTGACCGGGAGCGCCTTCTACGGCAAGGATATCCGATCCGTCCATTCCCGAAATGTAGATGCCGTAGGCGCCGGATCTGTTGCTGTGCCAGGCCAGTTTCGACCCGTCGGGGGAGACATCGGCGTATCCGATATTCTCTTCCGATAGGGTTTCCGGTTTGCTGCCGGGCCGCGAGGGGTCCAGCGCCCGGAGTTGCCAGGTCCCGTTGTCTCCTGCTGTGGAAAAGTAGAGAGTTTTCCCGTCGGGAGACCAGGTCGGCGCCATATCTTTTCTTCCATCCTCAGTGAGCCTTCTCTGATCCGTGCCGTCGTTGTTCATAATGTAAATCTCCGGATTGCCGTCTCTTTCCGATACGAAGGCGATCTTTTCCCCGTCGGGAGACCAGGCCGGAAGATGATCATTTCCGGGAGAGACGGTCAGGCGGCGAAGCGATTTCTCCGGATCGGCATAGGAGATGGAGTAGAGCTCCCTGTTGCCGTCGCGATCGGAAAAGAACACGATTCCGTCTCCGTCGGGAGCCCAGTCGCCATGGCCTTCAATCGAGGGGAGGTCGAGGACGACGCGCAGATCCGTCCCGTCGGCATTGACAATATAGAGGTCCCGGTCTCCGCCTCTCTCCGAGGAAAAGAGTATTTCCCCTTCGGGCGGTCCGGCCGGGACAGGCCGAACTTCGGCAGGGGGGGGCGGCGCATCTTCGGTCCGGGTCTGAGACCCTGACAGATCATCGTCTTTTCCCGAACTGAAAAGGCTCACCAGAACCGTTCCGGTTAAAAGGATCAATAGGTATTTTTTCATAAGGTCATCTCCTTTGTCTTTTCATAGATGGTGAAGCTCACCGCCGCGTCTTTGAGCATTCCGGTCAATTCCTCTCTGGAGAAAGCGTCGGAATTGTGATAGAGAATCAGAGCCAGGCCGTGGGTGTAGATCGAAATATTGGAATGGATATTTTTCAGAGACCGCCTGCTGAAGTCCCCCATGCCTTCTCCCCGGGCCATCATATCGAGAAGATGCTCTTCTTCGTCGGACTGGTTTTCAGATGAGAAATCCGGTTCGTTTCTGCCGGAGAGATACAAAAGGTAAAAGAGCTTCGGTTCCCTGACGGCGAAATCCAGATATCCCAGCCCCATGGCCAGAAACGGGTCATCTCCCGCCGCCGAGGACATATACTGATCGGACATGAGGTTATAGGACAGTTTAATGATTTCCTGTTCCAGATCGGCGATATTGGAAAAATAATTGTATAGGGGCTGTGTCGAGCAGTTTAATTCAGCGGCGGTATTTCTGGCGGATAACATATGGATGCCTTCCCTTCGGACCAGCCCGAAAGCTGCCTGCAGAACGGCCTCCCGGTTTATCGCACTGTTTCTGGGCATGGGATCTCCTTTTAAAATAACAGGTGTTATCATCTTCTTTTTCATAATAAAATAACACCTGTTATTTTGTCAAAGAAAATCTTTATTTGAATTCAGCTGTCAACGAAGGTTTGTCCGCCCCGCCGCTATCGCGGAGGATGATTCTCTCGATCCAGCTCCGTCATCGGCTGCCGGTCGGGCAGGGAAAATGAGAAAACGAATTTTGCGGCATTGAAAATTTTTGTTACCAGTTTCCGGCCCGTTTTCAGAACCTGCTCGTCAAAAGCCGTATCGGTTCCCAGTCTGGCGCCGGCGGTCCAGTACCTGATGCTGTCGGCGCCGTATCGGTCGAACCACTCTTCGGGCGTTACGACATTGCCTTTGCTCTTGGACATCTTTTTCCTGTCTCCGTCGAGAATCCAGCTGGAGATAAGCACATCCCTCCAGGGAAGGGACCCTTCGTGAAGCAGAGACTTGGTTATGGTGTAAAAGGTCCAGGTCCGGATGATCTCGTGGGACTGGGGGCGTATGGACAGCGGGATTTTTCCCCAGCCCGAACTGATCTGCGGCGTGAGGGAACTGGTAAACCAGGTATCGAAAATGTCTTTTTCCGCCGTAAATCCTCCGGGCGAATCCCTCTGCGATTCATGAAACCCGGCAGGGCAGTCCGATGCGGGATCAACAGGCAGCGCCTCAATGTCAGGCAGGACCGGTGAACTGTAATCGGGCCGTCCTTCCCTGTCGAGGCGGTACCAGGCGGGAATGGGGACGCCGAAATACCTCTGGCGGCTGATGCACCAGTCGAATTTGAGATTTTCCGTCCAGTCCCGGTAGCGCTTGCCCATATGGGCAGGGTGCCACTTGAGGTCGTCCCCCGCCTTGAGAAGCATTTCCTTTTTATCGAGCAGAGATACAAACCACTGGCGGGATGAGAGAATTTCCAGAGGCCGCTTCCCCTTTTCGTAGTAGCGAACCGGATGAACAGTCTTAAGAGGATCGCCGGCTCTATAGTTGATTCCCTCTTCATTATCCTCAAGCAGATCGATAATGATCTTCCTTGCGGCCTTTACCGATTTTCCCGCCAGAACCTCCATGTGTTTTTTCGCTGATCCGGGATTCTCTGAAGGCCAGTTCTCCTCACCGAAGGGCGGAGCCATCATCGTTCCGTCGGAATGGATTATCTGTCTCAGAGGCAATTCCTCCCGTTTCCACCATTCCACATCCATTGAATCGCCGAATGTGCAGACCATCAGGATACCGGTTCCTTTTTCCGGATCGGCTTCAGGGCTGGGGAAAATGGGCACAGGAACATGAAACAGAGGCGTTAGGGCCTGTTTGCCGAAAAGATGTCTGTAACGATCGTCGTCGGGATGGGCCGTTATCCCCACGCAGGCCGGAAGAAGTTCCGGTCTTGTCGTGGCGATTTTGATGGTTTCCCCTGATTCGACGGTAAAATTGATGAAGTGATAGAAGCTTTCTTCCTCCCTATCCTCTATTTCCGCCTGGGCTACGGCCGTCTCAAAATCGATATCCCACATTACCGGTGCGGCGGTGCTGTATAAATGCCCTTTTCCGTAGAGATCGATAAAGCTGAACTGGGCGGCTTTCATGGAGTCGGCATCGATAGTTGAATATTCCCGTTCCCATTCAACGGACAGCCCGTTTCTCATCCACAGATGTTTAAATACTTCCTCGTCCTCCCCAGTCAGGCGACGGCAGTGTTCTATAAAATTCTTCCGGCTTACTTTTACCGCCCGTTTTTTCGCTGCTTTGCTGTCTGCTTTCTCAAAGGATAAGCCCTCTTCATAGGGAATGGCGGGATCGCACTGGATATTGAAATAATTCTGAACTCTCCTTTCCGTCGGCAGGCCGTTATCGTCCCAGCCGATCGGGTAGAAGACGTTTTTCCCTCTCATGCGCTGGAAACGGCATATGATATCCGTATGGGTGTAGCTGAAAACATGGCCGATGTGGAGAGAGCCCGAAACCGTGGGGGGAGGAGTGTCCACGGAAAAGACCTCTCTGCCGCTGTTCTCTTCGAACCGGTATGTTCCCTGTTCCTGCCAGAACCGGCTCCATTTTTCTTCCGCTGCTTTCGAATCAAAGTGTTTCATCTTTTCGCTCCTTTAAATAATCTGCTGACAGGCGCAGTCCGCTCTTCCGGTTTTTTCCGAAAAAAAAAGACCTGCACCGGAAGTGCAGGTCTGTAATTGCTGAAATAGCCGTTTACAACGCAGCCGCCCTTTCCGGAATAAACCGAAGGTTGTTGACGAGGACGGCGACTGTGACTTTTGCGTTCAGTAAACTATTCATTTGTTTCCAATCTAATTCAGCTTCCTGAATTAATCAATAGCTGTCAAAAAGGGACCGGACGCGGATCTCTTCAGCCAGTTCTTCCAGAGTGTATTTCCCCCGGGGTAGAGTCACCCTGCAGGGAATTCCGCCGTCCAGATGGAAGTAATTGTCGGAAAGAACTGCGTCGGAAGCTTCGAAGTCTATTTCCACATGGAGCGCCGGATGGCGGGAAACCAGCTCGATTTCAAATGTATCTTCTCTCTCCGTTATTTCGGTTCTGATTTCCGGCGCCAGCAGATTCAGATATTTGAAGGGGGCGAAATTATGGAAATCCCGGAAAATCCGGCCTCTGGAATCGGTAAAGGAGACGCTCAGGTAGACATCCCGGTCTTTCTTTTTCGAGGTGTCCGAGGTGAAGTCTCTTTTCTCGATCATTCTGCTGGAAAAAGGGGGGACCGATGCGGCGCAGCTCCCCGAGTCGAGAAGATCCCCTTTCAGGCTGAAGAGCTTCCACGAAACGGTTCCTTCGGTGATGGCGGAGCTTTCGTTGGACAGGTGGATTTCCACGGCATGATCATTTCCGTCGAGGGAGAGAAGAATGTTGTCGTAGGCCCGTCTGGCTCCGTAGTGCAGGGCTTTCCACCGGCCGTAATAATCGATGCTCGACCAGGAGGCGACAGGCCAGTTGTCATTGAGCTGCCAGTAGGTCGATCCCATGCAGCGTCCCCGGTTCCGCCGCCAGTGTTTGATTCCCGTGGTAATGGCCTCCATCTGGCTCAGCTGGGAGACATAGACGAGGGAGGAGAAATCCTTCGGATACTGGAAATACTTCGATATATAGGTGAGGATCTTTCCGTTTCCGCCGATGCACTTCTGGTGTTCCTCCATAACGGGAGAGAAGATATTTCTGTCTTCCGGCTCGGTAAAGCTCTTCAGGGTTTTCATAGATGGAAAGGACTCGAAGCCGAATTCCGACATAAAGCGGAAATAGTGGTTCTTGAACTCGGAAAAATCCTTGTTGCCGTGCCAGACTTCCCAGAAGTGGCAGTCGCCTCTGTCCGGATCGTTGGGATCTTCAAAATCCCCGCCCGACGAAGGGGAGGCGGGCCAGTAGAACAGTTCGGGACAGATCTCCGATGCAATAGACGGGAATATGAACTGATACTGTTTCAGATATTCGGTCCTCATCAGGCCGGTGGGATTTATCCCCCAGTCCTCGAAAGCCATCTCCATTTCATTGTTACCGCAGATCAGGCCCAGCGAAGCGTGGTGACGGATCCTCAGAAGATTGTCCCTTACTTCTTCCATAATGTTTTCAAGGAAATGGTCGTTGCTCACATCATAGGCGGCGCAGGCGAACATTAAATCCTCCCAGACGATGAGTCCCTTTTCATCGCAGAGATCGAAAAAATTGTCCGACGGGTAGACGCCGCCTCCCCAGACGCGGATGCAGTTGAAGTTGGCGGACCGGCAGTCTTCCAGGAGCTGTTCCGTCCCGTAGGGGCCGAGACGGTTCAGGTAGATGTCTTCGGGGATATAGTTCCCTCCCCGGGCGAAGATCGAAAGGCCGTTGCAGTTGAAGTTGAAAGTTTCTCCCCACTGGTCTTTTTTCTGTTCTATGGTCAGGGTCCGCAGTCCGATTTTCTGAGACAGATCATCGATGACCCGGCCTTTTTCTTCGAGAAAGAAATCGAGGCGGTAGAGGGGCTGTTCCCCCAGGCCGTTGGGCCACCAGAGCCGGGGATGGGCCACTTCATATGCCGAACCTCCGGGATCCACTTCGAACCCCGATGTTCTTCCATCGGGAGAGGTTATCACGGCCCTCAGGGTAAGAGAGGATTCCTCAAACCGTTCGATTTCCGGTTTAATGAAAAGATTCACACCTCCCTCTCTATGATTTTGTGTCACATGGATGGATTTCAGCCGGGCCGGGCCATAGGATACAAGAGCGATGTCCCGCCAGATGCCCACATCGGGGACCATGGGTCCCCAGTCCCAGCCGAAGCTGCAGTGGCTTTTACGGATCATGTTGAAACCGGGGACCGAGGTCAGTCCGCCGCCGTCCGCTGCGTAGAGGTCCCGTCTCTCTTTTTCTTTTCTGATGTATTCGAGCGAGTTGCGGAAGAGGATGGCGATTCTGTTCTCCCCCTTCCTGAGATAAGGGGCGACGTTGAAACGCCAGGTGCGGTGCATATTGTCGGTAGAGCCCACGGCATGTCCGTTTATGGTTATCTCTCCCAGAGTGTCCAGTCCTTCGGCAACAAGATGTATCTCCTCAGATGCCAGAAAACCGCCGTCTACTGTGAAACTGCGTTCCCAGAGAAAATCCCTGTCGGCTATTTCCAGGGCCGCGCGGTTGTTTTCTCTGTAAAAGAGCCCTTCTCCGAGCTGTCCCTCTTTTTCCAGGGCGTAGAAGAGCGAACCGGGCACATCGCTTGTCAATTCGTAGTGTCCGTCTGTTGATCTGATATTCCAAAGGCCGTTCAGGCTGAGTTTCTCCATGATTTTTCTCCCCAATCTGGTCTGTTATTATAATGAGAGAATATTCTTGATAAAAACAGGAAAAATATTGACATTTTATAGAACAGGATTGATATTCTTGTTTATGTCCATGAAGATATTCGAGTGGAGGGACTATGGCCGGAAGGAATATCTTGTCCACTCCTACAATCTCGATTCCCCCTACAGCTTTCCCCTTCACAGCCACCGGAATCACTGGGAGGTGGTTTACTGTGAGCAGGGGCAGTTTCACCACGAGGTCAACGGGAGCCTTTACAGCCATAGCGAAGGGAGGCTTATGTTTATCCGGGAAAACGACAGGCATCTGCTCAAGGGACGGGATTTCCGGTACAGCAACATAGCCTTTTCCGGAGCGTGGATGGATGTGTTCCGCCGTATCGCCGGGGATGAACTGATCGAATCGCTGATCAGACCCGATAGAAAGCCCCCTTACGTCGCGGTGCCCCAGGCATCGAGAACGGAACTGGAAAGACTCATCCGTTCTCTCCGCAGCACCGGGATGGGGAGCCGGGGAGACCTGAAATTTTCAAGATTCCTTCATTATGTTTTCGACAGCTTTTTCCTGTCCGGTTCCGGAGATGACTTGTCCGACAATATACCCCTGTGGCTGCGGGAATTGATGCAGTCCGTCATTGAGGAGGAGAACCGCATCCCCACAATCGATGAACTGGTTGAAAAATCCTGTCGCTGTGCCGAGCATGTAAGCCGCTCTTTCCGCAAATACCTCGGAATTTCGCCGACGGCGTATCTGAAGGACGTTAAATTAAACCGGGCTTCGGAGCTTCTGCTCGGGACCAATTATCCGGTCAAGGAGATCTGCTATCTCTGCTCCTATGATAACGCCAATTATTTCCACCGCCAGTTCCGGGAGAGATTCGCCATGACACCGCTGGAGTACAGAAGAAACCTGGGGCGGCGGATCCACTGATCTTTTTATGCTTTTTGAATTTGAAGCTTCACCTTCATTTTTTCGGTAGATAAGATATACTGGAGGAATGGAGAAAATGGGATTGCCTTTGAGAAAAGATGATAATTAATGCCGGGGAACTGTTTTCAGTTTAACCCGGCGTCGTGTATGGGAGCTCTGCTCTATTTCGATACCAGATTGTAAACACCGTCCCAGTTTTCCGGAGGCGCTTTTTTCTCATATTGCTTGCATCTCTTTATAAAGACATTTGACGGACCGTCTTCGGGAATGAGCTCAAGGACCATATTGAAAAACTCTTCCGCCTGGCGCCATTTCTTCTCACGGAAGAAACCCAGGGCCTGATTATACATATCGAAAGCCCGTCTCTGATCTTCGGTCTGATCTTTGGAGAAGCAGCTCAGTTCATAGATCGTCACAGGTGTGTGTATCCCAACAACCCTGACCTTGTCCAGCTCCCGTGTAATATATTGGTCGCCTATCTGCTTTTTCGTAGCGCCGCTTAAGAGGATCTGGGTTCCGTACTGTTTGTTGACCCCCTCCAGACGGCTGGCCAGATTCACGTCACTGCCCATTATGGTGTAGTCCATCTTTTTCGTAGTACCCATATTGCCGACAACCATGGGCCCGGAGTTGATTCCGATTCTTGTAAAGACCGGAGAGGGGCTGAGTTTTTTCTCGGCAAGTGATTCGTTGAGCCTGACCTCTGCGGCTTTCATCAGTAATGAAGCCGTGCAGGCTTTCTCAGCATGGTTCTTTATATGGACGGGAGCTCCGAAAAAGCTGATGATCGCATCCCCTTCGTATTTGTCTATTGTACCCATCTGGTCCATTATAATATCGCTCATTTCCGTCAGGTAGACATTGAGAAGCCGGACCAGTTCCGTTGCGGTCAGCTGCTCCGAAATGGTGGAGAATCCTTGTATATCGGTAAAAATGGCTGTCAGCTCCCGCTCTTCTCCCCCCAGGGCCAGGCGGCTCGGGTCGTTTATCAGTTCGGAAATGACATCGGTCGACAGGTAGTGGGAGAAAGCGCCCTTGATGAAACCTTTTTCTTTTGATTCCCTTAAGAGGTCAATAATAACCGTGGACAGAAATGAGGCTACGGTCGCAAGGACCGGCGGCAGGATATTGATATAAGTCCCGGTATAATAGCAATAGACAGCCGGAAGGGCGAAGGAAAAGAGCGTCATGGTTATCCCCGCCGCTACGCCGGGGCCGGGTTTCAGCCGGAATACAATCAATGTCGTGATAAATGCAATAGCCAGGGTGAAGAAGCTGCTCAACCAGAAAGGTATATCCCTCAGGAAATCTCTCTGAATAAGGGTATTGATGACAGAGGCGTAAAGTCCCACATTCATATAGCCCTCTTCAAAGGGGTTCACCCCGATATCGGTCGTGGAAGTTCCGGAGTATCCGATGACGGAAATCGACCCGCTGATCCTCTTATCCAGTTCCGAGCGGAGAGTCTGGAGCGAGGTGAGAATAGAGCGGCTTGAAGAGAAGACATCGGGAACGAGCTTTTTCAGATCTTCAATATAAATCCTCTCATCTTCCTGAAGATCAGCCAGATCGTAGACCTGAATGTCCCGGAGAATCATGTCTTCGCCGGAACCATTCAGGAATGAGTCTACTTCTCCGAGAAGGAAGTCCCGTGCCGCCCTGTAATCCGCCGCAGCGGAACCGTCGCCGGCCTGGACAAACTGATCCCGGTACGATTCCAGTTCCCTGAAGTAATCTATAATATTAATCTCCCCTTCATAATAGGGGTATCCGAGGAGGCCCTGCTGTTCAATCAGTTCGAGATTGTAGAAGAGATCGTCCATGAGCAGGTCGTGCCGGTAAAGATCGTAAAAGGAGAGATGGCGGAAACTATCGATATAGCTGGCTTTAGGCCAGTGGATCAGCATTCTCCCGTCCTGAGTCAGTGGAATTTTTATCTCTTTCCCTTTCAGATGAAGTGTTTTCCCATCAGATACCATGGAAGGGCGGCCCGACATATTCCAGTAGGTAATAAATCCCAGCTGCCCGTAGTAGTTCCCCTTGTTCCTGTAGATGAGATCGACTCTCCGTCTGACCCCGTCGGGATCGATTTCAACCCGGGGAAAACCCGCTGTGGTTGAGCGGGAAAGGATTTTCATAATAGCCGGTTTGATCTCCGGGGCTTCGGCAAAGGAGTCGAAGCCGTCGTCGTCGATCTCTATTTTTTCCCCGAGGGAAAAGTTCTCTTCGGTGAATGACCTTAAATCGGCAGTGACGGTGGGATCTTCATTATCCATCATGTTGATGGTTGCCGTCACATTGCCGAAATAGCTGAGAGCCAGTCCCAGATAGTCATCGTTGTCCCGGGCGATTTTCTGTACTTCTCCCAGCAGTCTGTCCTTTTCGCTCAGGGTGAATTTCGAAAGCTCGCCGACAATGGGGCCGGCTTCTGCCAGGGGGAACCGGCCTTCCAGCAGGGAATGGAAAAGACTTTCCTGATTGACTTTGATGTCGGAGAAAACCCTGTCGAATTCATCGGGAACCTGACGGTCCATGACATCGAGATTGATGCCCGCTGGGCTTCTGTCGACAAACTCTATATCGAGAACCGCCCAGAAGGGGTTGAATTCTTTCATAAGAATGATCCCGTCTGCAAATATATCGCGGCTCAAGGGATACATATTGATATTGGTGATAGTTCTGTCGTCCACATCGACAATGAGGAGGCGCTCATCCTGATGGATTCCTGGACGGATCCGGAGCATCAGATCGTAAAGTTTGCTGTCCAGGCCTTTGTAGAACTCAGAGTAGAGAAGGCCTGAAAAGATCAAAGTTGCCAGTATCGGTATCAGCACTAATGATATTATTTTTTTCATACTTTATAAATTTAAACTTTTTCCTTTTTTTTAGAATTTTTTTAGCAAATTCCAGGCAGGTGGATATACTTATTATGAATCTCTTAGTGCGGAGGTTGCAAAAAAAAGTTTTAAATAAAAAAAGTTTAGGAGAATTTTCATGAAAAAAAGAGTTGGTAGAGCCCTGAGCGGCTTCCTCGTACTTTCCTTATTGCTGGCGTTCCTCTCATGCGAAGTCCCGACCGGTAATGTTGTCGATGAGGAAGTTTTTCTCTCATTTCCGATTCAGTATGTCAGTGTACCGGCCGGTACGGTCAGTCTGACCTGGGAAGATATTGGTAAAGACGGCTATAGCTATGACGTCTATTTCGGAACAGCGTTTCCCCTTACGCTGGTAGCTGATGACACTACGGCCCTTTCATATAATGTTACCGCTCTGGCCGGTACCACTTATTACTGGCAGGTCATCTCAACCTCCGCGGACAATCTTACGGGAATACCCAGCGCTGTATATACCTTTACGACAACAGGTGTATCATCTACAGGTCTGACGGTTCCCTACGGATCCTACCCGGCCAACGGTGCCACGCTGGAAAGCCAGGTCATAACGGAACTCCGCTGGAACATTTCCCAGTTCAATCAGACTCAGACCGATGTTCTCTATTACGATGTCTATCTGGGTACCGCTGCGGAGTACACTGCAGGAGACGATCTGACAACTCTTCCGCTTCTGGTCGATGATTTTACCGATTCCGAAGCTCTGCCGACAGATGGCAATGATGTGACCCTGGCCGAAATTATCGGTCTTTACGGGTATGATGAGCAGGGCCGCTCCACACTGCCCAATAATACGCAATATTACTGGGGCGTTATCGTTACAAATGAGAACGGCGATACCGCTGTTGGTCCCGTCTGGACTTTTACAACAGCGGCGAACAATGCTCCCGATGCTCCTGAACTGACAGGTCCCGCAGACGGCCTCGATACGGTAGCCAACAATACCCCCATGACATGGACGGTTGAAGAGGATTATGATGGCGACATTCTCCTCTGCGATATCGTGATCGATACCTATCCCACGGCCTCTACGCCGATTACTATCGCGAATCTTCCCGTTGACTCGATAACAGCGGCTGTCGCTCCCGCCACTCAGGATACATGGAATTTCACAACTCCTCTTCCGGACAGTCTTTTGCCTGATACAACCTATTCCTGGACTGTTACAGTTGATGACGGTACAGCTACCACAACAAGCGAAACCTTCTACTTCACTACAGACAGCAATTACGCTGCCGACACCTTTGTTGTCAGTGAAAATTTTGACGGTATCCTTGTTGCAGCCGATATTCCCTCTATACTGAATCCCAGTGTTGGTGTAACCATTGATAACAGAATCGGTGCACCATATCCGTCCTTGTCAATACCGGATGGAGATTCGATCAATACAACACCGGTGAACTATTTTGATGCCGCGACCCTGTCCTTTGATATGAGGGTTATTTCCGGAGCAAACACTTCTACTATTTTCCTTGGAGACTCTGCCAATCCGGCAGGAATTGATATTGTCAATATGAAAGTTCAACAGGGTGTCCGTGAAGTGGGAGTCGTTCAGGTCAGTACGGCTGGAGCTGCTGTCAGCAGCCAGTACTGGACCTTTGATACCCCCACATCCTCCTATTATGTCTGGTATAATGATACCGCCGGCGCATCTGTTGATCCCGCCGTCGCCGGACGGACTGGTATTCAGGTTAACTTTGATTCCACTGTCGCAACCAGTTTTGCTCTGGTGGCTTCTGCCACCAGGACAGCTTTAACCACATATATCCAGAATAATACCCATGACTTTGATGTTTCTGGTGCTACTGATCAGGTTATCGTTAAAAATCTTGAGGTTGCTGATGTAACGAATGCCACTCCCGGAGATACAGGCTGGAGTGTTACGACAAACAGTACCTACACAAACTCCGAACCTTTAAAAACTCATCTTTATGCTAAAACATATAACCCCGATGATAATTTTGAAGATTATTCCTGGACTCTTGTCGGTACTTTCAGTCTGGGTATCTGGACTTCTGTAGACATTATTACAGATGGAGATTACAACTACAGTATTTCATTTAATGGCGGAACTGCCCAGAATATAACATTCGGAGAGGACATCTCAACTGTTACCAGCGGCGTGGGGACTTATCTCGATGCTTCCTATGTTACGGACATGTTTGCTATTGTCGGCGGTGGAGAAACGCTCTATGTCGATAATATCGACTTCGCCATTACCGATGGCAACTGGAGCAGATAATCTGTAAAGGTGATTAGCAGGGCGGGCTGTTTCGGCAGCCCGCTCTGTTTGCTCATTGAATCGGGCCGCTGCAGAGCGGTCGGATATCAGAATTTGTTTCAGGAGTTATCATGAAAAAGTTTTTTGCACTTTTATCTGCACTGCTGTTTTTCCTGATTTCCTGCGATGGCCCCCTGTGGAACGGCTCCGGTTCCGCAGGAGAAAATGAACTGGTTGTCAGAATCAGCAATCCTTTTGCCTCACCGGAGAGCGAGCAGTCATCGAGGATGCTGGCTCTCCATGGCAGAGCTCTCTATATCGAACTGGCAGTCGTAAAAGACAGAACCGGTTACGTCGATGATGAAGCGAGGGCTTTGACAGGAGACGGAACCTGGATGCCCACAAGCTGGGGTGGCCATGCCATAGTGGTGGTCGATCTCAACTCCTGGACAACAAGTGTGGAAGCGGTTTTTACCGATGTGCCTGTTGATCAGGAAATCACGGCGCGAGGCTATCTCGATACTGACCGGGATCATTTGGAAGAGGGAGTTTCGCCCTGGCCGCTCGACCTGCCCGGCCGGTACGGTCTGGAACTTTTGCCGATCTGTACCACAGTCAATTTCGACTCATCGACCGGTATTTTCGAGGATGATACTTCGGTTTCTGTTCCCGCCGAAGAGCTGGATGCGGGAGTCGTCAACCTGACTCTTCTTCCTGTGACACCCTTGTATGATCCCATCATAGGTCCGAACGGGATTGCCTATAATCAGACCGATGCCTATATAGACTCCAGTGCCGTAAGTATTCTCTATTCGGAGCCTTTCCCCGGACAAACGGCTTTTTCTCTTGTTTCATTGGAACTGGGAACGGGGTCGGCGGGAACCGTAAACTTACAGGACGTGGCATTCTATATGTCCGTTGAAGCCGATCTCGAGGGGAATCCGCCTCTGCCGGGAATCACAACTCTCTACGATACCTATGGAGAAAAGAGTCAATACATCGGTGATACGCCCGATTGGATGAATCCCGGTTATCCCTTCCGGTCTCTGCAGATGGCCTATCCGGAGCTCGATGCGTCCTACATGAGCTTGGATCCCCTTTTTATCAGTTCGACAATTTTCGGCGAAGAGGGTGTCAACGATATGGCCCAATTCCCGGGCGGACCATATGGACCATCAGATTATTACAATGTTTCCTATGGCCTGGTTTATGATGAATATCCTTCAATTAATCCTGACAACAGTAATGTTTTCGAATGGACGTTGCCTCCCGGATTTGAAACCGGTGACCTGGCATTTAAAGTTGTTCAGCTGTCCCAGGGAAATCTTCCCGATACGGCAGTTGATTCCGTAGAGGAGATTAACGCATTAATCACAGCCGGCTTATATGATGTGGTAACGGTGGATCTCTCCGGTTCTTTCTACGCCAATACTCCGGGAATCCTGGTGTCGGGTTCGGGAAAACGGGTGATCATACTGGCCCATGAAGCGGGGAACCCCGATGCGCCGGAATTTATTTTCGCTTCGACGACGCTTTAGGTGAAGGATGAAAATATGAACAGAAAAAACATGCTGATTATTTTGATATTGATCATTTCGTCCTTCTCTGCCTTTTCCCAGTCCAATGAAATTCTCGACCGGTATCTGGAACGGGAGGAGGCCGATGGGGCTACAACGCTATGGCTTGTCTATGTCTATTCCGGTTCACTCTCTGAAAACTCGGTACCTGCCGATGCCATGAACCTTGTTCTGGAATCGCGTTACGGCAGGCGGTTTGATGGAAAAACCGGAGAAGAGCCGGTTCGCTATGGAGATTTCGCCGCTGTCGTCATGGATGAACTGGATATTCCGGGAGGGCTTTTCTACATGATATTCCGATCGCCCCGTTATGCAGCAAGAGAGTTTACTGCGAAGAAATGGATGCCCGGAAATCCTGACCCTTTTGAAAAATTGTCTCCCTGGCAGGTCCTTACCTCCCTTGCGGCAGTCTCGGCCTGGAAAGAGGAGCAGTTATGATGAAATTTAAGTTTTCTATACTGATACTGATTGTTCAAACAGCCGTTTCCCTCTATTCCGTAAGTTTTGATTGGGGCGGATCGATTCAAAATCTTTCTGATTTATCCCTTGAGGAAAGCGGACTCGAATGGACCCAGTCCGACGGAGCAGCCCTCTGGCTGGACCTGGGAATCCATGATCTGTTTAATCTGAAGCTCTCCGGCGGGTACAATTTCGTCTACATGGGTGGAGAAGCTTCTCATATACCCGTTGCTGATAATTTACAATTTTACGGGGAGAATGATTTTCTCGCTTATAAAGCCGGTCGTTTCAGTTTCAGGGATATGAACGGCCATCTGGCGGATCTGCTCATAGACGGAGTACAGCTCTCCTATAAGCACCGCCTCTTCACAATAAGCGCTGCTTCGGGATTTACAGGTTTGATTTTTGCCGATAACAGCAATGTCCTGATGACCTCTAAGGACTTTCAGGCCAGAATCGACGGAGCGTTATTGGCTTCACCCAGGCTGATGGAATACGGGGAGGTCGCTTTTCACGTCCTTCCCGGAGACGGAACGGTCAGCGCGGCCTATCTGGCCCAGCAGGAGATGAGAAGCAGTTTATCCTGCCTGGAAGGAGAGGGACTTCTTCATACCATGTATGCCGATCTCTCGGCAAAGGGAAGGATCGGGTCATCGGTCTTCTATGATTTTTATGCCATCGGCCAGATCGGAAACTATTTTATGTTTGCCGATAACCGCATCCTCGCCATACTGGCCGGGGCGGCGGGTTTGAACTTGACTGTTCCGCTCAATATTATTCTCGATCCCGTCATATCGGTCAAGCTGTACTATTCCTCGGGAGACGCGGAATGGGTCAACAGCTTTTACGGGCTTGAGAGTTTGAATGAAACGAAAGAGTATATCTATCAGTACATTCCTCTTTCGGTCAGGAAGGTAGGATATGTATTTGATGGCGGTGTCGGGAATATGATGTACGGAGATGTCTCTGCTGGGATTTCGCCTTTTGAGTGGCTTAATATCACAGCCCGGAGTCTCACTCTGTTCAGGACTATCAACGGTTCTCTTCTCGACCCTGCCTATGATCCTGACAGTGCTTCTTTCTTTATTGGAGAAGAGGTCGGTCTTAATCTCGACTTTAAAATCTTCTCGGATCTGGGCGTTCAGCTGAAGGGAGGTCTTTTTATTCCCAATGATGATTTAATGACCACGGGTCTGATGTTTAAAGCCAGTGCATTGGTAACTTTGAAGTTTTAGGGGATTGTTGGTATGATAAAAAAGAAAATAGCCTTAATGACTTTACTGTTATGTTCTATCAGCCTGGCCGGAGCGCAGCAGTTTGTCGCAAGGGACGTTACGGGACGTGTAGAATTTCAGACCGGCGGTGGAACCTGGCAGACCCTTGCCAGAGGTATGGATATTCCGATTTCCGCACTTATCTCAACAGGATTTCAATCGCGGGCTGTTCTGGAATCAGACACGTCCACCTTGACAGTACAGCCTTTGACCAGGCTGACCATTGATGAAATTCAGAATCTGAATCAGACCGAAAGCCAGACGAGAATTTCTCTCCGTTCAGGCCGTATTTCGGCAGAAGTAAAAAAGAATGAGGAAAACCCCTCCCGCTTTGAGGTTAAAAGCCCCGTCGCGACTGCCGCTGTAAGGGGGACTAGCTTTACTTTTAATGGATTTCAGTTGTCGGTTCAGAGCGGAATTGTCGCTTTCGGGCGGCCCGGCGGACGTGTCGTAACAGTTCCGGTCGGAAGAAAATCCGAAATGAAAGAAGGGGGTGTGCCCGCCGAGGTGGATGAAGCTGTCTACGAGCAGATTTCCGCTTATATTTATTCGCTTTCTTCAGAAGTGACAACTTCCGATATTGTCGATGTTCTTGAACTTCTGGATCTGGTGGAAGAGATTATTCCTGATGATCAGCTCTACGTCTATGTAAAATAGTCGTTTTTATATTGACCGCCCTGGCAGTACGATCCTGAAGCAGGCCCCCCCATCGAAGCTGTCGATCACTTCGATGGAGCCCTTCAGCTTGTAGGTGACCAGGTTGTGAACAATAAAAAGGCCGAGCCCCGGATTCTGATTTCCGCCTTTTGTCGAGAAAAAGGGATCGAAGATCCTCCCCCTCACTTCCCGGGGGATTCCGGGACCGTCATCGCTGTAATCGATTATGACGTCTTTCCCTTTCCCGGAAATGTCGACGGAGATGAAGGGCCGGCTTTTTTCCGATTCGCAATGGAGAACGCTGTTTTCCACGAGGATGGAAAGAATCTGGGATAGAACGCCGGGGAAAACCTCTATGGAAAATGATTCACCGCAGTTCACCCTGGTGGATATCCTGTCATTCCAGAGAGCGCTGAAACTGTTCATCTGTTCTCTGATATACAGGTCGGCAACAATGACGCCCTTGTCCCCGCTTATATTCTCCATGGCGATATTTTTAAAGGTCGAAACGAGTTCTGCCGTTCTTTTGAGGTTCTGGGTGGCTATGGGAAGGCTTTTCTCCAGGGCGTGGATCAAGGCGCGGCCCTTCTGCTCCTTGTCCTTCACCTCCGCGTCTCTGTACGCCTCATAGCAGCTATCGAGATAACTGACAGCCGTAATGGCGACGCCGAGCGGTGTGTTCAGCTGGTGGGCTATTCCACCGGTGAGATGACTCAGGGCTGCGATTTTTTCCGACTGGACAAGGAGATTTCTGGTGGCGTTGAGGTTTTCCACGGTTGTGGAGAGCTTATCATTGCTCAACTTCAGATCGTCACTCTGTTGCTGAAGCGAGCTGAGAAGACGGTTTTCCTCAAAATAGGAGCCCAGAATGTACATCAGTGTTTCGTACATGTCTCCGTCTCCGGTTCCCTTTTCCACAAGTGCAAACCCGAAATTGACCTCTCTGGAAAAGAGAGGTAGAACGATAAAGGTGAAACGGTCTCCTCTGGGAATGCCCGGTCTGTATTTTAAATCTCCCAGAGTCAGAGTCTGTTCCGACGGTTTATCCAGTGAACCGTTGCTGAAGGAGTAGTTTTCAGAAAGGTCTTTCTCATCAAAGCTTTTGTAGAGATAGATCTTGCAGAGCGGTATGGAGGAGCGGATGAGGAAATCGGAAAAGGTCTTATTGAAGTTGTCCTTCCGGGATAGAAAATCAGGGGAGGCTTTCAGGTCTGCGCGCAGCGAGTTGACGAGCCGGATATTCCTCATCTTCTCGCCCAGGCTTTTCGTCAGATTTTCCACTTTGCGCCTGTTCTCTTCACTATCCTGAAATCGGCATCCGCATGACTCCCGTATCAGAACTTCCCCTTTTATCTCTATTTCGGGAAGTTTGGAATTGCCGTTCATTTTTTCGATGATGGTTTTTACTCCCTCTCTTCCTATCTCCCTGAAGGGGGAGTGCACTGTCGACAGATAGGGGCGGTTGTAGAGAGAGTCGGGTGTATCGTCGTAGGAACAGAGAGCCAGGTCTTCGGGGACGCGAACTCCGATCCGGTTCAGGGCGCCGATAAACTGGATGGCTCTTCTGTCATTAAAGACTGCAACACCCCGGAGCTGATCTTTTATATCATTGTACCAATCTATCAATCTCCCGATTTCCAGCTCCTCGTCGTAAGGGTTGACCCCGTTGAATACGAAATCCCCCCTGAAGGGGATGTCTGCTTCTTCCAGGGCGTCTCTGTAAGCCCGAAAGCGGTCATCGGCCATCGGATGCCCCACTTCTCCCGGGATATATCCGATGGATGAAAGGCTGTGGTCCTTTATCAGATGGGTGATAAGCTCTTTCATGGGATGATAGGAGTCAGCGTAGATATGGTCATATCCCCTGTGGCGGCAATCGAGGAGAACGATGGGAACCGGTTCAAAACTACTGATAAATTCTTCGAGCCTCTCCGGGGATACCAGTTCGCTCAGTCCGGCCGTCCAGATTATAAGACCGTCGATATTCCTGTTATCAACGAGGCTGTAGATGACATTGCGCGACGATTCGCGAATCTCCCGGCTGTCCAGTCTGCCACCGGGAAGAATGATGAGATTGATATCCGCTTCTTCGCATGCTTCGATAATGCCGGCAATCTGGACATCTTCCCAGGGGAGATGGAGTGATGGAATGATGAGGCCGATGGTTCTCCTGCTCATATCTCCATTGTAAAGTTAATCGCCTATTTGTAAAGCTTGCGTACCGATTTTCGTTTCATCAGCCTGGGCTCGATAACCGAGTTGGTAATGATGCCCAGTTCCGGATTGGATATTTTCTCCAGCAGCAGTTTCGCCGCAAGATGGCCGATATAGGCTCCGGGGTGCTCGAAGGAGGTGAGGGATATCTGTTCCATCCGGGCCATCTCAGAATTGTCGAAAGAGATGACAGACAGATCTTCGGGCACCCTTATCCCTTTTTCCGAAGCTCTACCGATAAGCTTGAGGGCTTCCTCGTCATTGGTGCAGATGACAGCGGTCGGCAGCCGGGGCGCCTCGAAAATCTTTTCCGCCATTTCCCGGGCTGTGCTTTTCTCTCCCTGGCCCGTCAGACCCACCTGGAGAATCTCCTCCGGCGAAACTCCCTTCTCAGATAGGAAGTCCAGAGCGCCTTCCCGCCGCCTCATCTTTGCAAGGTAGTCTTTCTGATAGAATATACCCATTTCCCTATGGCCCATTTCCCAGAGATACCTGGCCGCTTCATATCCCGCTTTCCTGTCATCCATGGTAATGGAGCTGAAGCGGGGGAGGGGATACTGATTATCCATCAGAAAAATAGGGATTCCCTGCTCTTCAATGGATAATAACAGGTCCATATTGGATTTTCCCGAACCGGAAAACACCGGCTCGATAATAATGCCTTCGACTTTTTTATCCCGCAGGGTTTCGAGAATTTCCCTTTCCCTATCCAGGTCGTATTCCGACTGATTGAGCATAAGCTGGTAGCCCTCTTTGTAGAGAACCTGGCTGCAGCCTTTGATGATGCGGGGGAAGATGTAGGAATCGGTGAAAAAGCAGACGAAGCCGATATTGCGGCTTCCTTCGCCGTTGACCGATTTGCTCCGGCAGAAGGTCCCGATCCCCTTCATGGTTTCCGTTATGCCTTCGCTGTTGAGCAGGTCGATCGCCTGCCTGACCGCATTGCGGGACACTTGAAACTGCTGAGTCAATTCATTTTCCGACGGGAGCTTGTCTCCGGGATGGAGATTCCCCGCGGCTATTTCATCGCGGACCCATCGGGCGATCCTTTCATACTTCTTCATTCTGGATGGTACAACTTGTTCCTTTTTTTATTCACTTCATTATATTTCTATCCCTTTAGCTGTCAATATAAAGAAATTGAATTTGACTAAAAGAATATGTTGTGCTTAAAATAATAACATAAAAAGGACAAGTTGTACCATAAATTAGGAGATTATAAATGAAAGTGAGAGAATATGAAGTCTGGTTTGTAACAGGAAGCCAGCATCTTTACGGTCCCGAAACACTGAAACAGGTGGACCGCGATTCACAGAAAATTACCGAAAGCCTCAATAAAGAGAGTAGAATCCCCTTTAAAGTGGTCTTCAAACCGGTCGTTACCGATCCGGACATGATTACAAGAGTCTGCCGTCAGGCCAATTCGGAAGAAAACTGTATGGGGCTGGTTCTGTGGATGCACACCTTTTCTCCCGCAAAAATGTGGATCAAGGGCCTGAGCGAACTGAACAAGCCTTTCGTCCATCTCCACACCCAGTTCAACCGGGATATCCCCTACGATTCCATCGATATGGATTTTATGAACCTGAACCAGTCGGCCCACGGCGGACGGGAATTCGGCTTTATCGCCACCAGGCTGGGGATCGAGAGAACCGTTATCACAGGTCATTTTGAAGATGACAGAGTTATTGATAAGCTGTCGCGCTGGATGAGGGTCGCGGCGGCCAATGAAGATGCCAAAAACATGAAAGTGGCCCGCTTCGGTGACAATATGCGCGAAGTGGCTGTTACGGAAGGGGATAAAGTACAGGCCCAGATCAAGTTCGGCTACTCGGTAAGCGGATACGGAATCGGAGACCTGACATCTCTACTCGATAATTTCAGCGACGGCGAAGTGCTGAAGCTGGTTCAGGAATATGAAGATTCCTATGTCATGGGTCAGGATCTGCTGGAAGGCGGAGCCAGGCGCCAGTCTGTCCTGGATGCGGCCCGCATCGAGCTGGCCATGCGCTCTTTCCTCGAAGAAGGGGGCTTTTCAGCTTTTACGACCACTTTCGAAAACCTTTACGGGCTGAAACAGCTCCCCGGTCTGGCCTGTCAGAGACTGATGGCCGACGGATACGGTTTCGGCGCGGAAGGGGACTGGAAAACAGCGGCGCTCCTTCATACCATGAAGGTCATGGGCAAAGGCCTCGCTGGCGGCACCTCGTTTATGGAGGATTATACATACAACTTCGAGCCGGGCAACACGAAAGTTCTCGGATCCCATATGCTTGAAGTCTGTCCTTCCATCGCGGCGGCCAAGCCTTCCCTTGAAGTCCATCCCCTGGGAATCGGCGGCAAGGATGATCCGGCGAGACTTGTTTTCAACGGAACCGAAGGACCGGCCATCAATGTAACGATTGTACAGATGGGCAACCGCTTCAGAATGATCATCAATGAAGTGGACGCTCTGAAAACTGACGAGAAATTCCCCCATCTCCCCGACGCCCGCGTTCTCTGGAACCCGATGCCTGATCTGGAAACAGCTGCCACGGCATGGATTCTCGCGGGAGGGGCCCACCACACGGTTTACAGTCAGGCCGTGACGACGGAAATGATGGAAACCTATGCGGAAATGGCAGGCATTGAGTGCGTGGTTATCGATAAGGATACGAAACTGAGAGATTTCAAAAATACTCTCCGCTGGAACGGACTGGTTTATGCCTGATACATCACCGTATTCCGGCCTGAAAGAACGGGTTCTTGAAGCCAATCTCAAGCTGGTGAAAGAAGGTCTGGTTGTCCTGACCTGGGGAAACGCCAGCGAGGTCGACCGGGAAAGAGGGGTGTATGCCATCAAGCCGAGCGGCGTGTCCTACGAGATCATGAAATCCGATGATATTGTCATCGTCTCCCTGGAAACAGGCGAGGTCGTTGAAGGATCTTTACGGCCCTCATCGGACTCGCCCACCCATCATGTGCTGTACAAGGCTTTTCCCTCTCTGGGAGGGATTGTCCACACCCACTCGGAGAAGGCCGTTTCCTGGGCCCAGGCCAACAGGGAAATCCCCTGTATGGGGACGACCCATGCCGATACGTTCTACGGTCCGGTTCCCCTGACCCGGGGACTGACCGAGGAAGAGATTAATGATGCCTACGAGGTGAACAGCGGTAAGGTCATTGTCGAGCATTTTACGGAGAAGAAGCTCAATCCCGGGCATGTTCCGGGAGTTCTGCTGCCTTTCCACGGGCCCTTCACCTGGGGTAAGAATGCCATGGATGCGGTAAAGAACTCGATAATTCTTGAAGAAGTTGCCAAAATGGCCATGAACACTCTGCTTATTGCCGGAAAGAGCATGGAGGCACCGGATTATCTGAAAGACAAGCACTTTCTGAGAAAACACGGGCCCGGAGCTTATTACGGACAGAAGTAATTTATCACCGGCTCAAGCTATCGACCAATTTCCCCGTCAGTATTTTTACCGGTCCCAGTTTGACCGGGTAATAGAACGGCGAGTCAAACCAGCCATTATCTCTGTAGTAGCGGTAATCGCCGGACGTCTCATCCTGCATGGTCTTTATTTTTGTCCGCGATAGGCGGAACATCGTCAGCTCAAAGAGATTCGGTGTCTTCATGCTGTTCTGCTTCAGCCTTTTGTAAAACCTGGATGCGTGCCTGTTCAGTACCCTGGTATTGCGGGCTTTTCCTTTGTCCGTCATAGGTTCCAGAGTGGTTATGGATGAACCCTTTACCACGTTGAAACCCATCGGCGCACCGATAAAATCGAGATATTTTACGATTTTTCCACCGCCGAATATTCCCTGGGGAACGATGCTGGTAAAGGTCTTTCCAAAGAACTCCGGTCTGTGACAGATAAAGGCCAATCTGTCCAGAAAGACTTTCATCATTCCCGAAACCTGAAAGGTATAATTGGGGCTGACGAATACCACACCTTCGGAATCTCTCATCTTAGCGATGAGTCTGTCCCTGTCATCTTTCAGCGGACAGAGTTCTTCTCCCTTATCCGTGCAGAGCTTGCATCCCCGGCATATCCCCAGTTTATAATCATGGAGATTCACAATCTCAAAATCGATTTTTTCCCTGTCGTTAATATATTTCAGAAATTCTTCCGCCGCTCCAAAGGAATGAGCTTTCCGGGCGCTACCCACAAAGGCTGTAATTTTCATACAGATCTCCTTTATGTGAGATATTCCAGCAGATCCTTCAAGCCGCTGCGGTCCATATTATCTTTATCTTTGACCATCTCCTCTTTTTCGACAGGATCCTTCACCATCTTCTGTCCCAGCCGCATCAGGAACCTGTGCATCCCGGAAAGTTCCGAGAAGATCATGCGGCCGTTCTGGGGGTAGTACTTCAGTTCTTTTCTCAGCTCCGGTGAAAAAGCGACCTCGAATCCCTTCTGAAGCACCGGATCTCCGGCGTCGGCTCCGGAAGTCGTGTAGAGAGCCAGCTTTTTGCCCGCAAGAAGATCCTTTCTTTTTTCAATCCATTTGGCCAGCAGAGGTTTTCCCACGATATTGGGGCACCCGAAAACGACAGCATCGCTGTCTGCGATATCTGATTTTTTTACGTCTTTCACGTTTATCGCTTTGAAGCCGGTAGTTTCCCCGATCCAACGGGCGTACTGTTCAGTCGAACCGTAATTTGTTTTGTAGATTATAATTCCTTTCATTTTCATATTCCTCATTTCTTCAGTCTCTCAATGAAAAGAGACACCTGTTCAAGCGTCCTTTTATTTATTTCATCCTGACTGACGCCTTCCATCATCATCAGGTTGTGTTCAATGCCCATTCCTTCAAGAAAGTAGACGTACTGCTCCGCCGTTTTCTCAATGTCGCAGTCTTTGATCATCTTTTTATCCCGCATGACCGACAAAATGGTTGCGGTCAGATTTTTCTTTACGGGTCTTAATATATGGAGATAAAAGGTCCGGCATTTGTCGATGAGATACATTTCGTTAATCAGGATTCTTGAAATTTCTCTGTTGAGGGGAGGAAGCCTGGTCAGAAACAGAGACGCTCCGGCCAGCCAGAACTGAACGGGGTCGCTGATTGTGTCCAGTGGTCCCTTCAGCTCGTCCAGCGCATCGCCCGCCCCGTTGAAACCGCTCATCTGATAGTCAAGAATGGCATCGAGAATGGCCTCCTTTCCTTTGAAATGATTGTAGACCGAGCTCTCTTTTATCCCTGCAGCGGCGGCCAGTTCACGCATCGATGTGCCGTGGTACCCTTTCGCGGCGAATAGATTGACCGCTTCCCTGAAAATTTTCTCTTTAGTCGTTTCCTTTTTCTCTTTCATAAAACCTCTAGCTAACGTTCGTTAGTAAATATAGATAACGAGTGTTCGTTCTGTCAAGAGGTTTCTGACCGGGATCGTCAGGAATGGATTAAAGCCATTTCAGAGGATGTTCGGTCAGGCTCATCGAGGATACGCATCTGATAAAAATTCCGTATTGTCAATCCCAGCGTTCTAATGTTGTCGATCAGTCCGGAGAAGTTCATCGTTATCAATGAGATCTCCTTTTCAGTAAAATCCAACTGGTTGAGAAGTTCATCAATGATGACGAATGACTTCTCTTCGGTCATACCGATACGGTAGGGACGATTCTCCGTAACGCTGACAAGAACGTCGGAAACTATAAGTATCCTGACCAGAATGCTTTGCTCTTCTGCGTTTATTCTGTAGGGGTATCCGTTCCCGCCCCGCCTTTCATGGTGGAAGCCGGCAATTTCGGCGATCTCCTCGAGCCCTTTTACGGAATGAATTATCCGGAATGTCATATAAGGGTGCTTCTTTACAATATTATACTCTTCATCGGAGAGACTCCCCTCCTTGAGCAGTATGGAATCATCGATCTGGAGTTTTCCCAGATCATGGAGATCCCCGGCTATTCTGAGTTTGCGGATATCTGCTTCGGCAAGCCCGAGGATTTCTCCTATCCCGGCAGCGCAATAGGAGACGCTGGCCGAATGGGCGGCCGTGAAAGGGGACTTGAAGTCTATCAGATCGCGGACAAGCTTGGAGTAGAGCTCCACCTCATCCATTGAGACATATTCGTCCCGGAGCGGATTGTCGGCAGTAATGATCTGAGGCAGCATGCTGCAGACCAGGTCGAGCCAGAAAGACTCCTTCTCTGCAATCCTGTCAAAGGCGCTGAGGATGATAGGGTTGAAATGCACGGCCGATTCCTCGACGATCTCTATAATCCGCTTTTTCTGACTGAGGATATTTGTTCCGCCCCGTTCGATGGCAAGTTCCACGCGATCCGCCATGGACAGAATCTGAGCGCTGAAAATGTATTCTTCGTAGTCGGAGGGGATTTCACAGCTGCCGAATTCCCAGTGATGGTAACGGACAATTTTCGCAACCCCGTGGAAAGGGGGATACCGGTTGAGCAGCAGCTCTCCTTTTCTGCAGTGCTTTTCGGGATTTTCCTCTTCCTGTCTGTGCAAGGATATTTTCTCCGATGTCGTAATCGCCCCCAGGTCATGGAGGAGAGCGGCGATGAAGAGTTCCCTCGTCCGGAAATCGGTCAGTTTCAATTCGCGGCAAAGCTGGAGAGTGATAAAAGCCGTCCTCTGTTGATGGTATGATATATCTTTATTGGTGATATCCATCATTTTGGTGATGGATATAAGCAGATCTCCCAAATTTATTTTATTCATTGATTTGAACCTCCTGAACCCTTATAAAGTACTACTTTAAAGGACCTTGCTGTTACTCTGATTCTACGCATCGGCTACACGGAGATTACATTCTATTGAAATACCCGGCTATTATGTTGTTAAGGTTTTCCGAAGAATCTTCGATTCTCAGTTTCTTTCTGATGGCTTGCCTGTAGTTTTCCACCGTTCTTCCAGACATATTCAAAACGTTGCCGATCTCTTTGGATACATATCCCTGGTATATCATCTGGGCGATCTGCAGTTCTTTCGGCGTAAGGAGAGCTGTCAGTTCGGCCGGATAGCTTTCCACAAGATTAAGACTGTCCTTAACAAGACGGATAATTTCCTTCTGATTATCGCTACAGCTTTCTGATAACTGATTCAAAAGGGGAATGACCGTTTTCTGAAGAGTGAGGTTCATGTTCTTTTCCGATGTGAGATTGGAACTCCTTTCACTTTCGATCACGATTCTGAGAGCTATGTTCAGCTCCTCCAGCTCTTTCTTGTTTTTCTCGATGTCCGTTATGTCCCGGACGAAACCGATAAAAAGCTTTTTCTCCGCCCAATAGGTGCTGCTCACCTGTATGTCCAGCAGATCTCCATTTTTCTTTCTGTGTTTTGTTTTGAAAATATCCGATCCCGATTCCACGACAATGCCTATATGCTGTTCTAAGGCTTCGCGGTCCTCAACGACATCGATCTCTCCAACGTTTTTTCCGATCATCTCTTCCCGGGAGAAGCCAAGCATATCGCAGGCCCTCCGGTTACAGTCGAGAATAGATCCTCCTTCATCGATCAGCCAGTAACCGTCCATGGTCGTTCCGATAAACGCCTCGAATTGTTCCCCCAGACTTTTTATCTTCTTTTCCAGGTTGTATTTCTCACTGATGTCCAGAAACGTCCAGAGCAGGTAATCTATGGAATCCTCTTCCGACATGATCCGGTTAACCGTCAGGAAAGTCATAAACGGTTTGCCGTCGGATCTTGTCACAGACAATCTTCCTTTCCAGAATCCGTTCCTGCTTATTTCCGCCATTATCCGGAGCCAATCCTCCCGCCGTTCCGCTAAAATATCGGTTTTCTCACTGATTTCAAAGAGCTTGTTCTGTCCGCCCATCATCTTGATAAAAGAATCATTCACTCTGATGATAGCTCCGCAGGAATCAGTTAAAATAATACCGGCAATAGAATTGGCGAAAGCCTGCTCATAGAGAAGTAGTGTTTTCTCAAGCCGGACCTGACGGCTCGTATCGCTGATCAGGACATGCGCTTTATTACCCCGGAAAATACCGAATAATTCGATCCATCTTTGATCCTCCGGTATCTCTATGAGACGGAGCTGGATCCGGAAGCTCCCTTCAGTCCGTGCGCACGCGCCTATGCGGGCGGTCAGCTTTCCACGGTCCTCTCTGTGAAAGAGCGCTTCCAGCTCCTTGAGGCTACCCGGCTCAGATTTGCTGAACAGGTTCCCTGAGCTCTCGTGTTTGAATATCGATCCCTCTGTGCTGTCGATTTCCCAGATCTCGAAAGCTTCGGCTTCCTGGCTGGTTTCTACAAGCCGCTCTCTCAGAAACAGTTCGCCATTAATCTCCTCGGATATGGCTAGAATACCTGACAGCTCGCTGTTACCGGTAATATAGGGGATTCTGCTGACTTTGAAAAAGCACTCTTTTCCCCGGAGATCTCTCCTTACGCAGGATATGACAGGTTTTCCCGATTCGAGCACAGACATGTCATGGCGAAGAAATTCCTCTGCCGCGCTTCTGTCGCCGAAATCGAAATCATCCCGCCCCAGAATATCCGAAACATCCATGCCCAGATCGGCGGCGAATAGTTCATTGCAATAGATATATTTTCTCGACAGATCTTTGATGCAGATCCTCAAACCATTTTCATTCATGATATATCACCTTTATCAATGAATATGCTGGAATTTCCCTGATAACGAAATATGCAGTGTGATACCAGCGTAGTAGAAGGTACTTATTACGTAGTTCTTTAATAATAGTAAGTATTATTCTATTTAAAAGAAATCACAAAACAGAGGTTAATATGAATAACGATCAGAAGCTGCCGGTACTGATACTGAACGCTGTTCTTCTCACGGGGGCTGCTTCGCTCGTCAATACAATCATCCTGGCTGGAAACGGTACGGTTCTGCTTCCTGAACTGTTTCTGGAGTTGCTGCAGCTTTTTCTGGTCGCCGTCCTGGCACGGTATTTCAGGCTGGCAATAGGGAAATATGACAGGGTGATTCTGGGCAGGCTGAGAACTGACAAATTGTCCGATATGAAAAGAATCAACAAGCCGGAACTGCTGGCGGACCATATGCAGGCCTGTCACGTCTCCCGGCAGCAGACGCGAACTATAATGGATGAGAACAGACAGAATAACCTGATCTTCGCGCGGGAGATGAAGGATACGGTTCACCTGGTCACCTCTGTCAATGGCAGTGTAAAGGCCATCATAGAGGAGATAGACAATTTCAACACGAACCTTCTCAGTTCCTCCCGGGCCGTCGACGATATCTCGAAAGCTCTGGAAAAATTCAGCGGACAGGTGGAAAACCAGACAAGTTCGGTCATTCAGACATCGGCAGCCATTGTGCAGATGGACGCTTCCATCAACAGCGTCAGACTCATTACCGAAAAGAAGAATGCCACAGCCCGGGAGCTGGAGAAACTTACGGAAAAGAGCCGGAACCAGATGGATGGGATGAACCGGCTCATAGAGGAAGTGAGCAGCCATGTGGACTCCATTCAGGACATCAACAGCGTTATCGACAACATCGCTGCCCAGACCAATCTACTCTCCATGAACGCTGCCATAGAGGCGGCTCACGCAGGAGATAGAGGCCGGGGGTTTGCCGTGGTAGCCGGAGAGATAAGGAAACTGGCCGAATCGACATCGGAAAACGCCACACTTATCTCCTCCACGCTGAAATCCATACTGGATAAAGTCAGCGAGGTGAAAGCAGCGGGGCAGGATGTGATGATTTCCTTCGAGGGGATCGGCAGGGAGAGTGAGGATATTGTCCAGGGCTTCCGGCAGATCCGGGATGCTGCGGCAGAGCTGAATTCGGGAAGCGGCGAGATCGTTTCGGCTACGACAGTCCTTAATGAGGTCACCGATCATATCAGCAGTGTCTCGCGGGAGATATCCGCCAATTCGCGGGAAATAAATAAGGCCACCGGAAATATCGTCAATTCGAGCCATGAGAGTTTTACAGCCATTAAGAAAATCGAAGAGGCTTCCCAGGATATCAATATGGCGTTTATGACCTTGTCCCAGTCGATCATCAATTACGAGTCCGTCATGGAAAAAATCCAGCATTTTCAAAATTGGGAGTTCGGAGAGGGGACCGGAAAATCCTCCTTTATGAAGATCATACTGGAACACCTGCTCTGGGTTCTTAAAGTCAGAGGGGTTATGGACGGAAAGATCGCGACTGCCGGGATGGAGCTGACAAGTCATCATCACTGCTCTCTCGGAAAATGGATCGATTCCCGTCCCGATAGGGAAAAGAAAAGCGGTCCCCTCTTCGAAACGTTGATGTCGGAACATGAAAAACTTCACAAGACGGTCAACACCATCATCTCTGAATCGGGGAGAATGGGAATAGAAGAGATCGAACACCTTTACGGGAATCTGCTGGTCTCTTCGACGGGAGTGATCGATATTCTCCTGAAACTGGGGGAGGAAAAAAACTGATCTTCAATTTCGAGGCATGGGACAGCAGATCCGTTGTGTAAACGATATCAGATATTTTCGAGCCCGCTGTCTTTTCTCTTATCGGAAGAACCGATTCTCTCAGCTGTAATGATCACCAGCGGAACGATCAGTATAACCGCGGAAACGACACCAGGCGCCCAGAGACCGATTCCGGAAAGGAGATAGCCTCCCAGTATAGGTGCCACGACTCTTGTGAAACTCTCCAGAGATGTGGACACACCCAGAACCATACCCTGATTGTCTCCCTTAACCGATTTGGAAAGAAGGCTTTTCTGGAGAACGCTCTGCAGGGCGGCGGCAAAGGAGAGGGGGATTATGATCAACATCAACTGAATTGTCGTGGTGACGAAAGCCCAGCCTGCAAGTGAGAGTATGAGCAGCAGGTTCGAGATGTTCAGCAGAGTCATTTCTTTAAATCGGGAAGTCAGTTTGCCGATCAGACCTCCCTGCATGGCCGCGATCAGGACTCCCATATAAGCGAGAATCAGTCCTCTGGCTTTGGGGGACAATCCGATCGCCAGCATCCCGTGGCTGCTGAACATGGTTTCGAACATATTGAAGGCCATGGTGTAGAAGAGAATGATGGTGAGAAATTTCCGG
>JAFGXR010000115.1 GCA_016936555.1 Spirochaetales bacterium
CAGGCAACCCCCGAGGCACGAGAGGTAATCTACTAAATAGGTAAAAAACAGTCAACAGGAATTCGAAAAATTTAAATTCTTTTTTATTATGCTTCGAATAATTTTGAAAAAGAGCTTTTGTTCTCTATATAGAATCTCCAATATTGTTACGAACCTTCTTTATATTGTATTTTATGTTTATGAAGATCTTATTTGTCGGTGAAATAGTCGGGAAAGCCGGAATTTTTACGGTAAAAAATACTCTGAAGCCTTTTGTAGATGAGAAAAAAATAGATTTTGTGATTGGAAGCGGAAACGGAACCACTGGCGGGTTCGGTATCGGCAAAAATCATTCTATCTATCTTAAGAAACTCGGTATCAATGTTATCACGACCGGAGAGTGTGCTTATTATAAGAAAGATATGGTACAGCATTATCCCAAAGCGTCGTATATTCTCCGCCCGGCGAATTTCCCTCCCGGCAATCCTGGCAGGGGATGGGGTATATACAATGTAGGAGATCAGAAGATCGGCGTAATCGATATGCTTGGTCTATACGGTTTCACCCGGGTTCATCTCAGCAACCCCTATACATATCTTCCGGAGTTGATAAAGAAGATCAAAATGGAAACTTCCACGGTCATCGTAAATTTCCATTCTCTGACTACCGCAGAAAAGTACACGATGTTCCACCATCTGGACGGAACGGTTTCTGCTTTATTCGGTTCCGGAACCAAAGCCCTGACAGCCGATGCCACAGTCTCTTCAAAAGGGACTGCCTTTATTTCCGATACGGGAAGGACAGGGGCTCTTCAATCAGTGGGAGGACTGGATCCGGAAATTGAAATTCATAAATTCCTGACCCAGATTCCCGAGCGATCTTCCGATTACTGGAGTGAGCAGTTCCTGCAGGGAGCTGTCGTTGAGACTGACAGTCGGGGACAGGCGATAAATATCGAAACCGTTAATTTAAAATGCGAGGTAGAAGCCGATGAAAAAAATAGCGATCATTGACAGTGTGGAAAGCGACGGGCTTTTCGCCACATATATTAAGAGTGAACATGGCGGTCACCACAAAGCCTTTATAAAAATACAGGAGGATCTGACTTTCAAGGTAGATAACCCCTCAAATATCTTTTTATTGAAAGGTGACTCCGTAGAGATCTTCATAGAACCGAAAAATGCCATAGCTTTGACTTTTTCCATGTTTATACAACCTCTTATCGCCTTTATCCTTTTCTATTCTGCATCATCTTTGGTATTCACGGGAGATTCGGAGTTTTTCAGAATCTTTACTGGTATTGCGGGCATTTTTCTTTCTTTTGCCGCAACCTACGGTTATTTAAAATACCGCCCCCAGAAATTACCGGTTATTACTAAAAAAGTAAGTCAGGCTGAAATTGCCGCAGCCTGTCCTGCCGGAACATCCTGTAAATCCTGCAGCGGCTGCAGTTGATTCTCCCTCAGCTGTTCTCCCTGGTAAGAGTGCAAAGTCTTTCGGCCATTTTATCCAGAGGGACAATTTCATTTACGTATCCGTGCTCTACTGCTACCTTCGGCATACCGTATACAATCGAAGTTTCTTCATCCTGAGCCAGGGTTATTCCGCCTTCTTTATAAATCTGTCCGATCTGTCTGGCTCCGTCTTTCCCCATACCCGTCATTATGGCGGCGATGGCCTCATTCTGATATTGTTTGGCTATTGACTCGAATAGAACATCAACCGAAGGCCTGTGTCCGTTTACCGGATCTTTGCTGATGACATTTACAATTGCTCCCAGAGATTTTCTGCTTACCTCGATATGGAAATCTCCCGGGGCAATCAGAATCCTTCCCGGCTTCAGTAGATCACCGTCAGCCGCTTCCTTTACTTCCAGGGGACAGATCCTGTCGAGACTTTTGGCAAATTCTTCGGTAAAACCCGCAGGCATATGCTGAACGACAACAACCGGAACTGCCAGGTCCGGATCAAAATCGGCAAAAACCTTTCTCAGAGCATTCGGGCCGCCCGTGGAAATCCCGATAGCCATTATCTGAATTTTACCGGGAGACCGGAGAGGAGTGACTTTTTCCCAATGGTTTGTTCCGATAGGCAAAGACGAAGCCGCTGTTTTAATCTCCGGAGAAACTGGAGGAACAACGGGTCTGCGGACAGGAGCGACAGGACTATCCTCTTTTTTGCGGGGACCGGTTCTCTTCCTGTAATCCCGGCCGTATACGAGCAGAAGCTCCACAAGCCTGGTACCGACCGATTGGATATCATGGGAAACCATTCCCGAAGGTTTTGTGATAAAATCGGACGCTCCCAGAGAAAGAGCCTCCATAGTAACCTTAGCCCCTTTCGTCGCAACAGCGGAGAGAACGATGACCGGTATCGTGTTCCCCAGTTTATTTTTTTCCTTTAAGAACTCTATGCCGTTCATCTCCGGCATTTCAATATCTAGTACGATGACATCTGGATCGAGGCGCGGCATTTTCTGCAGGGCAAATAATCCATTCATAGCCTTACCCGCTACCGTCAGCCCTTCATCGCTTTCGACGATCCTGCCGATCAGATTTCTCATCATGGCCGAGTCATCAACTATTAATACTGAAATTGGGTCTTCTATCATGCTGTTCCTCAATGGCCTATTTTACATTTTTTCCGTAAATGCAAGCCCAGTCCGTTTTAATAAACTCAAACTTCGTGTTCATGCCGAAAAGCGATTCAGAATGGCCTATAAAGAGATAGGAGTGATCTTTCATTGAATTCCAGAACCCTTCCACAACATTCTTCTGTGCGGCTTCATCGAAATAAATCAGTACATTGCGGCAGAAAACCACATCAAGATTTCTCGAATCTGAAGGGAATTTGAGATTGTGATAGTCGAATTTAATAAGCTTCTTTATGCTGTCTTTCATCATGTACCCGTTTTCAACAGGATCCATATATTTTTTCAGATAGTTATCGGGGATTCCGTTTATCTTGGAAGTCGGATAAAAACCTTCCTGTGCCTTCATCAGTGATTTCAGGCTCAAATCCGAAGCGAGGATATCTATTTTAAAATCCGGGGGGAGATATTCGGAGAGAACCATTGCATTCGTATAAGGTTCTTCGCCGGAAGAACAGCCGGCGCTCCAGATTTTAAAGACCTTGTCTCCCGATGCTTTTTTTCTCGCTACCAGATCGGGAATAACATAATTTATAAACGTGTCATAATGAGCCGTGTTGCGGAAAAAACGGGTTAAATTCGTTGTAACGGAATCTAGCAGAGCCCTCATCTCCTCCTGATCCCGGGAGATGAGATTGAAATAATCCAGAACCGTTTCATGTCCGGTTGTTCTCAGCCTTTCTCTCAAGCGGCTCTCCAGAATTGTCCTGTTGGAATTGGAGAAGAAAATTCCGCTTTTGTCATAGATAAAGGTTTTATACTTTTCAAAATCCGAATCAGATAAAAAATCAGACACTGTTCTCGCCTGCTTCATGTTTTATATCTAAAGTGTATTGTCACGGACTAAGCGATGTCAATAGTAGGTTTTTTTATTAGTCTTTCCGTTCTTCATGTTTTTACACTATGCGGTGCTATACTGATAATTATGGTTTACAGAGAAAAAGAAATTCAATTGACCGTCAAGGGAATATCGCTTCATCAGGAATCGCAGATGCCCGTAATAATCCTTCAGAGCTCTGACGGTGTTTATACCCTTCCCATATCAATAGGACCATTTGAAGCAAGCGCCATTATAACCCGTCTGGAGAATATTCATCCACCCCGCCCTCTGACTCATGATCTCTTTTCCGAAATGCTAACAAAGCACAAATTCAAACTCACATCTCTTCATATATATAAAGCGGTGCAGGATAAGTACTTTTCCAGAATCCATTACCGGCATGGGCTTAAAAACCATACAATGGAAGTGAGGCCCAGCGACGGAATTGCCCTGATCATCCGTCACGGCGGTACTATACATGTCAATCTCGACATACTGAAATCAAAATCCGACCAGAACTGGATTTTTGAAGTAGACCAGATGTCGGGAGACTTTCTTTTTTTAAAAAATAACAACAATGAACATTCTTTTATGTAATTGACACGCCAATATCAGCTGATAAATAATCTCAATGATGAAAGGTGTTAAATTTTTTCCGACTATTTTTCTTCTTATGAACTCTTTTTCCTGCTCCCTCGACTACAGCGATGCAGGACTGGCAGACACCCTTTCCGAAGAAGTACCTGATATCATTATAGAAAATTATGAGTCAGTGGAGGTACGAAACGGATCTCCCGCACTTAAAATCGAAGCCGAAGAAGCACTTTTCTTCAATACAAAAGAGGAAACCCATTTGAGCGGTGTGGATTTCTACAATTATGAGGACAGAAAAGTATCCACTCACGGTAAAACATCGACAGCGATACTGGATATGAAAAGCGGAGATGCGTCCATGTCCGGAGGAATACTGATTGAATCGGAAGAGGATAGTTCGAGGCTCGAGGCTCAATCACTCAACTGGATCGATGATGACAGACTCCTGTCCTCCGGCAGAGGTGAAGTTGTTTCGGTTCGGGATCAGGACGGCTCCAGACTGGAGGGATCGGGTTTTTCAGCTGATATAAAAAGAAAAGAGATCATCTTTGAAGGAGAGGTATCAGGTGAATTTATTTCCGAATAAAAAGGGAATTATTATAACGGTTTTCACTGTTATGGCTCTTTTTTCTCTCTCAGGTGAATCCATCGAGTTTTCCGCAGACTCGATGCGCTACGAGGCGGCAGAAGGTAAAGAATTCACACGTCTCTCCGGCAATGCTTATGTAAGAACAGACAGCAAGGAAATCCGGGCCGACGAGATCAAACTTTTCGGAGAGGATTATAATGTTCTTCTCTGTGAAGGAAATGTCTCTATAGTGGATAGCGAGGAGGAATTACAGATTAACAGTTCCTATCTCTATTACGATAGAGGGCGAAAAATCACAAGAATCAACGGCCGGTCGGAAATGCAGGATTTTAAAAACGAGATGATCATCAAATCCGGCTTTCTGGAGTACCGCCAGGACGAAGATATCGTGCTGATGCAGATCGGTGTGCGAATTCTCAAAGAAAACCTGACATGCCGTTGTGAATTCGCAACATACGATAAAGCAGCGGATAGTCTGGAAATGACCGGGATTCCGGTTGTCTATAAAAATGATGATGTATTCAGAGCATCGCTCATAACCGTTCTACTGGAAAACGATGAAATCCTGATGGACGGAAAAGTGGAAGGCTCATTGATTATAAAGGATGAGGATAGTGGAAGCGATCCTGAAAGTTGAAGGACTCAAAAAAGTATTTGGTCGTAAGGAAGCAGTGAAAGACATGAGTTTTTCCATGAAAAGAGGGGAAATCGTCGGGCTTCTGGGTCCGAACGGCGCGGGAAAAACCACTTGTTTTTACATGATTGCCGGTTTTATTCGGCCTACAGCAGGAAAAATCTTTCTCAACGACAAAGATATCACCCACGACGCCATGTTCAAAAGAGCGCTCAATGGAATTTCCTATCTTCCCCAGGACGCCTCTGTTTTCAGGAAACTCACAGTAGAACAGAATATCTGGGCCATACTTGAAACGAGACGGGATATTTCCATAGGTGAAAAAAAGGATTATCTGGAATCCCTCATCTCCGATCTCGGTATTGAAAAAGTGAGAAAACAGAAAGCCTTTACCCTTTCTGGCGGAGAGAGGCGAAGAACGGAAATTGCCCGATCACTGGCCAGCAATCCCCAGTTTCTTCTGCTGGACGAACCTTTTGCCGGAATAGACCCCATAGCTGTATTCGAAATCAAGAAAATTGTCGAGCATCTCTCGGAAAGGGGAATCGGTGTTCTCATAACCGATCACAATGTGAGAGATACACTCGCAATAACCGAACGGTCCTATATTACAAATCTGGGGGAAATTCTGGTCAGCGGTTCCAAAGAGGAACTGCTGCAAAGTGAAACAGCGAGAAAAATTTACCTGGGTCATGATTTTTCCATGTAACCCCTTATGTCATTGACAATCGTTCCTGTGAGTAATTATCATTAATTACAGGGAAGGAGATATATTTGCAGTTTCAAAGACCTGTCTTGAAGCAGGAAATGAAGCTGAAGATGAGTCCGCAGCTTCTGCAGTCGATCAGTCTTTTAGCTTTACCATTACAGAATCTGAAATTAAAGATTAAAGAAGAAGTAGAAAAAAATCCTGCATTGGAATATATAAACGAAAATCAATCTCTCTCCTATGACGAATTGGTCGATAAGAAACGTGAAGATTTCGACCCCTTTGAAAATTCGTCCGATTCCGGTTACTCCCAGACCAGATGGCAGGGCAACGACAATTCGAAAAGACAGTTTATGGAAGGAACAATCAGCCGTTCGGAATCACTTCAGGAACACCTGGTATCACAGCTCCATTTACAGCCGATCACCGAAAGAGAGAGGGAAATCGGAGAGCTACTCATATATAATCTCGATAACAATGGATTCTATATTGAGGAACCGGATCTCCTGGTCAATTCGGATGAACAGGAACTCATGGGAAAAGTCCGCGATGTCGTACGCCAGCTCGATCCGGTCGGAACCTGTGTCAGGGATTACATTGAATCCCTGAAAGTACAGTCGGAAATAGACGGACGCTATCCCCCGGGGACCATAGAGGTGATAGAAAATCACCTTGAACTCCTCAATCGGGGAAAGATTTCCGATATCTCAAAAAAAACAGGACTGTCTGAAGACGATATAGATGATATTCTTTACTATATCCGCTTTCTCGATCCCTTTCCCGGCAGAGAATACTCCTATGAAACGCCATCCTACATCATCCCGGATCTCATAGTCAAAAAAAGAGACGGCGATTATTTTCTGACAATCAACGAAGAGGAAATTCCGGTTCTTCAGATAAATTCCTATTTTGAAAATCTTGTAAAAGATGATAATAAAGAAGGAGAGGATAAGGAAGTCAACCGGTTCGTAAACTCGGCAGTCCGCGATGCCAAATGGTTTATGAATACAATAAGCTTGTGGAATTCCACGTTGCTGAAAACAGCGAGAGCCATAGTGGATTTTCAAAGGGATTTCTTCAGAAAAGGTCCCAAATATCTGGTTCCGCTCACCCTGAAGGATATCGCCAGAGAAATCGATATGAATGAGTCGACTGTTTCCCGAATTACCAGGGGGAAATATATACAGACGGAATGGGGTGTTTTTGAACTGAAGTATTTTTTCTCCAACGCCGTTTCCTCGGGAAATTCCAAAACTTCCGTGAAAGAAATTATCAAGGAGATAATCGAAGAAAATAAAACCGGCAAAAAACTCTCTGATCAGAAGATTTCCGATCTTCTGCAGATGAGAGGTATTAATATTGCCCGGAGAACTGTAGCCAAGTACCGAAAGGAACTTGACATTATGCCGTCCTTCAGGCGCTAAAATTCAGGAGGCTGATATGACAGTAAATGTGAAAGGTGTTCATTACAATGTTAGTGACAACACGAAAGAGTACATCGACAAGCGACTGGAAAAACTTGAATTCGCAGATGATCTCATTGTTGAACTCGATGTCGTAATAACCAAGGAAACTAAAGGTTTTTTTACTGTAGAAGCAAAAATTCACTTCCGTTGGGGCGAACATAGCCATATGAAAGTTGAGGAAAGGGAACTCTTCAAAGCCCTGGATGAACTGGGCGACAAGCTGCAGATTAAAGTATCCAGAGAGAAAGATAAAATCAGAGAACATTGATATAAAAGGGAGAGGTTAGCACCTCTCCTTTTTTTCACCCCTCCCTCCTGGTCCGTTCACAACAGATATAACCGAAATCAAAATCTGCAAGTATCTGACTTTTTTTCTAAAAAGAAATACAGTATAATTCTCAATAGATGAAATCACTTACAGTGCTTGATCTTCTTGATCTGGATTTAAAAGAACACAATGCTCTTGAATTAAAATGCCTGGCAGGAAGAAAAGGGCTTGTAAGAGAAATCACCGTTCCCGAGCTCAATCGCCCGGGATTGCCACTCAATGGTTTTTATGAGAATTTCGCAGAGCAGAGAATTCAATTGGTCGGCCGGGGGGAGTACGCCTTTCTGGAAAAGCTTTTTAAGGAAGGAACCACAGAGTCCGTGGAAAAATTATTTACCTATACGATTCCCTGCTGCATTTTCAGCCACAATCTCCAGCCCCACAAGTATTTTCTGGAAATCGCTGAAAAGAGCCAGACTCCCGTTCTGATAAGTTCTTTGACATCTTCGGAAATTTCAGTCAGACTTATCCGTCTTCTCAGTAATTTTTTCGCACCCCAGCAGACAGTACATGGAGTCCTGGTAGAGGTCGCCGGGAGCGGAGTGCTCATTCAGGGAGACAGTGGTGTAGGTAAGAGTGAAACAGCTCTTGAACTTATCGAAAGGGGTCACAGACTCGTTGCCGACGATGCCGTCGTCATTAAGTGCATCAGCGGAAACAACCTGATCGGTTCGGGAACGAACAAAGTTATCGGCCACCACATGGAAATTAGGGGGTTGGGGATCATCAATATCTCTCATATCTTCGGGGTAGGAGCAATCCGCGATGAAAAACAGATCGACTTCGTCGTCCAGCTGGAAGAGTGGGATTCCAGCCAGATATATGACCGGATCGGTTCCCATGATACGACGACGGATATACTGGGAGTCAAAGTCCCTTACCTGAAAATTCCGGTCAAACCGGGACGCAATATTCCCATAATTATTGAGACTGCAGCGCTCAATGAAAGATTGAAACAGAAGGGGCAGTATTCGGCCCGTGAATTTAATAAAAATATCATCCAGTGGCTGGAATCGGAAAACGCCCGGAAAGTCTATCTGGAAAACTATAATAACAAACAGGATATAAAATGAAGCAGAAAACAACAACGATAAAAAACAGGGCAGGCATTCACGCCAGACCTGCTGCCCTGATTGTCCAGACCGCCAGCCAGTTTGAATCCAATATTTACCTTGAAAAAGATTCTGAGAAAATCAATGCAAAATCCATTATGGGTATCATTACGTTGGGAGCCAGTTACAAAACTGATATTATCGTCTCAGCTGAAGGTAGCGATGAAGAGGAAGCCGTCGAAGCAATCGCCGCTCTTTTCGAAAAGAAATTCGAAGAGGAATAGTGTCTGCTACCTGTTCTTTCTCTTTCTCTTGAAGTTCACATCCGTAGCGGAAAGCCCTCTGATTGTCGATTTTGATTTTCCACTTGAGAATGGGAAAACTCTCGTGGACTCACTGGAAGAAGGCAACCGGTCCCAGCTTATCCTTTTAATCCGTATTTACAAAATCAACAGTTCCGCATTCCCATTACCTGATAAAAACATCTGCAGGAAAAGTTATATTTTTACTGTACGGAAAGATCCATTTACCGGATTGTATCAAACAACTGACCCCGAAGGTTTCATTTCCTTCAGTGAAGGGGAAGATAATTTATTAAATGATTTCCTCCATAGAGAGATAGCTATACTCCCTCCATGTGACATTTCCACCGAAGGATCTGTCTATTACCTGCAAAAGAAAGCTATACTGATAAAAAAGGTATACAGTGTCCCGTTTCATATTTTTCAGTTTATCGACTACGATAACAGAATATCGACAGATTGGATTAAAGAACCGCTATCAAGGTAATAAATGAGAATTAACAGACCGCAGAATTTATCAGTCAAAACTCTCTATTCCGCCATACTTCTCTATCTTCTCTTAATCGTTCTCTTTTTGTTTTTTACCGATCAGGTTCTGGAAGATATCAATTCCATCAGTCAGAGTTATATTCCCTTTATTCTTCCTCTGGCCATTGTCATGCCTCTGTTTCTGATGATCTTTATCATTTACTATCTGATAAAGCTAGGGCGCATGAAAAAGGATCACTCTCCCGGTATAAAACTCAAATCCCGTTTGATTTTTTTCTTTACTATTATCGTTCTTTTTTCGGCCATTCCTCAGACGATTCTATCATTTAAATACATAAGGCAATCAACAGACAAATGGTTTGACGATAGTCTTGGAAATGCCCTGACAAGCGGTCTTGAAGTTGCTCTCGATTTTCACAGAGCCTATATCGATGATTTGAGCGATTTATACAAATCATCTGAAATCGCCTCTATTATTTACAAATACAGAGAAGATCCCTCTTCTCTATGGATCGCACTCAAAGGAATAAATAACAGCTTATCGTCTCTGCAATATTCCTATAAAGGGAATATTCAGTTTTTTGGAGATGAAAACTGCAGACTTGACGAATCACTATTCCTGAATCAGAACGACGGGATTCAACCGAAGAGATCGAGCAAAGGTATAGACATTCTCTCTTTTCAAAAGATACTGTCAGTCGATGGATACGAACTGAGAATTCTCTGCTCCATACGTATTCCCGATCAGTTCAACATCAATACAGCCAGGCTTACTTTTTCTATTGATCAGTTCAGACAATTCAAGGATTTCCAGGAGATATTTCCGATTTATGCCCTTTTTATCTATCTTTTTTTTGCCCTTCCTCTCATTTTTCTGGCTATTTTAACAGCTTTTTCATTAAGTGACGATGTAACAGTTCCGCTGGAGCGTCTCGAAAAGGCAACCCGTCGTGTAGCCGAAGGGGACTACTCTTTCAGAATTCTGAGTCCTGCCAATGATGAACTGTCCCTGCTCACTTCGTCATTCAATGAAATGATCAATGAACTTGAATTATCGAGAATCAAGATTCTGCAGACAGAGAAAGTGACGACCTGGCAGGAAATCGCCCAGCGTCTCGCACACGAAATCCGCAATCCATTGACTCCGATAAAACTTTCCGCGCAAAGGGTTCTCAGAAAAAAAGACAGTCCCGACGTTGTCGCTATTCTTGAAACCTCAATGAATCTTATTATCAACGAAGTCCAGAATCTGGATAATATGCTCCAGCAGTTCCGCAATTTTGCCAGACTTCCGAAAATTGAACCGGTCAGCATAGGACTTGAAGCTCTGATAATCGAAAGTTCAATGCTCTATAGCGAAAATTTTCCCGCCATATCATTCATAATTGAGGAAATCGATAAAACGATAAAAATTCACGCTGATAAAAATCAGCTGAAACAGGTCTTTATAAATCTTTTTACGAATGCTATCGATGCCATGAATGGAGTAGGTTCCATATTTATCCGTACCGATATCGTGCAAAAAGGGTATACTCAATATTGCAGAATACAGATACAGGATCAGGGACCCGGCATTCCGCAGGAAGATATCCCCAGAGTTTTTCACCCCTACTTCACGACCAAAAAGAGCGGAACCGGCCTTGGGCTTTCCATCATCGAAAGAATCATCTTTGACCACAAGGGACGCATCTGGCTTGAATCCCAGCCGGGATCCGGTACGACATTCTATATAGATTTACCAGTTGAGGTTGTAAAATGAACAGCATTTTAATCATTGATGATGAAGCGGGAATCAGAGAGATTCTCCAGGACATTCTGGAGGATGAGGGCTATAAGGTCTATCAGGCCGGTGACGGCTTCGAAGGACTTCATCTTCTTAAAACGACGAAAGTGGAACTGGTCCTACTCGATATATGGCTTCCCAGAATGGGCGGGATAGATGTGCTGAAGGAACTGAAGAAGACTTATCCCGAACTCGAAGTCATTGTCATTTCCGGTCATGCCAATGTCGATATGGCTGTAAACGCCATTAAACTGGGTGCTTTCGATTTTCTGGAAAAGCCCCTGGATATGGATAGGGTCATAACTCTGACGAGAAATGCTCTTCAGATCGAAAATCTCAAGCAGGAAAACAAATCCCTCAAAGATCAGCTGATGGTTGAAGACAGGATGATAGGTTCCTCTTCGTCCCTTGATGAAGTGAACCGGATAATAAACCAGAGCGCCGGATCCGATTCGAGAGTGATGATTACAGGGGAAAACGGAACGGGCAAAGAGCTGGTCGCCCGGAGGATCCATCTGAACAGCAACAGAAGAAACAAACCCTTCATTGAAGTTAATTGCGCGGCTATTCCGGACAATCTGATAGAAAGCGAGCTTTTCGGTCACGAAAAAGGGGCTTTCACAGGCGCCGCATCGCAGAGAAAAGGCAGATTCGAAGCCGCGGACGGCGGCACCTTATTTCTCGATGAGGTAGCTGATATGTCCCTGAGCGCCCAGGCAAAAGTTTTAAGAGCGATTCAGGAAATGAAGTTTGAAAGAGTGGGGGGAGAGCAATCCATTTCAGTCGATGTCCGCATTTTATCTGCCACAAATAAGAACATTGCGGAAGAGATAGAACAGGGTAATTTCAGAGAAGACCTCTTCTTCAGGCTCAATGTCATTCCGATTAAACTTCCAGCCCTGAGAGAAAGAACCGATGATCTCGATGAACTTATAGCCTATTTCATGGATAAATTCAAAAAAGAGGGAACGGTGCCGAAGACTATTACTTCAGAAGGAATGGCTTTTTTGAAAAAGTATTCCTGGCCGGGCAATATACGGGAACTGAAAAATTTTCTGGAGAGGGTGAATATCATGTGCAATGAGCAGGAAATTACACTCGATTCCGTTCAGACATATCTGGGTGAGCAGGATAAATCAGCAGAGAGCGGCCCCATCAGCAATTTCAGGGACTTGAAGCTCAATGAAGCAAAAGATAAATTTGAAAGGGAACTACTGGTTTATTATCTGAAAGAAAACAACTATAATATCAGCAAAACGGCACAGGTTCTGGGTATTTATCCCAGTAACCTTCACAGCAAAATAAAGAAATTTGATATTGAAGTAAAGAAGTAAGATGAAAAACCTGACGAAACGGCAGTCTGAAGTTCTCAATTTTATTAAGATATTTATAGATTCCCATAAGTATCCCCCGACGATCAGGGAAATTGCCGGCAACTTCGATATTTCTGTCAAAGGGGCTTACGATCACGTAAAAGCCCTGGAAAAGAAGGATGTAATATCCTGCGATACGAACAGATCCCGCGCCATCGAGATCCGGACGGATGAGAGCAGCGAAGAGATGATCTCCATTCCCGTATTGGGAAGTGTTGCCGCCGGCCTGCCCCTGATGGCCTCTGAGAACCTGGACGGATATATCAATCTTCCATCGGGTCTTCTGAGACAGGGAGACTTTTTCGCTCTTTATGTCAAAGGCGACAGTATGATCAATGCCGGGATTCTCGATGGAGACACCGCGATAATCAAACAGAAATCCACTGCCGAGAACGGGGAAATTATTGTCGCGCTGATTGACGATTCTGTCACCCTGAAAAGGTTTTACAAAGAAAGCAGCCGCGTGAAACTCATGGCTGAGAACGACGACTACAGTCCTATATACACCCAGAACATCAGAATCCTCGGTAAACTGGTTAAAATTCTGAGAGACTATGAGTAATCAGAATTTTCTTCTCCTCGGACCTGAAAACGGTGAAAAAAAAGAATTCCTGATAAATCAGGAAAAAGCACTGACCAAAAAATTCGGAGAACTGGAAAAATACCGCTTCTATCCTTACGATACTGAAATTCAGGAAATTGTGACGATCATGAAAAACGGGTCATTATTCTCGACTCATAAAGTCGTTATAATTAACAATTGTGAAGATATTAAAAAGAAAAGCTCCATTGATCAGCTGGTCGAGTATTTGAAATCCCCTTCGACAGACGTGACGCTATTTCTGTTGAGCGACGCCAGCAAAGTCGATGCTAAAATTGAAAAAGTAATCAAGAAAGATAATAAGAAGATTTTCTGGGAACTTTTTGAAAACCGGAAGAAGGATTGGGTCATCTCTTTTTTCCGTCAGAGAAACCTCTCCATCGATCCGGACGCTGTCGAGCTTCTCCTTGAAATGATCGAAAACAATACCGATTCCATGAGAAACGACTGTGAAAAGCTGTCCTTTTATTTCAAGGAAGGAGACAGGATCAGTGAAGATGATATTGAAAACTTTCTCTATCACAGCCGCGAGGAAAATGTTTTCACCCTTTTCGATAAAGTCTGCCGCCGCGATCTGGAAGCATCTCTCGATGTTCTGAACAGCATTGTCCTGGCCCGGGAAACACAGCCTGTCCAGCTTCTGAGCGGATTGCTCTGGCAGTTTCGAAACCTTCTCAGTTTAAGCACCATGCTTTCGCAGAGAATACCTCAGCCCGAAGCCCTTCTCAAGAGCAATATCAGGGGTAAAAAAAGCCAGAAAACCTATCTCGACGGCATCAGGAATTACCGTATACAGGAACTGGAGAAAATTATCACCCTGACAATGGAATACGATAACCGCCTTCGCACAGTGCGAACTGAAATGCAGGACTCCATTGTTGAAATGTATATCTACAGCTGCATCAGGAAGAGGGCTTAAGCTTCTCAGACAGATAGACTTTCAAAGTCTCCGCCACTTCGAGACTGACTCCCGCAGCCGAAGCGATTTCTTCACTGGACTGTTCGTAGATTCCCTGAAGGGAACCGTAAGCCTTTATCAGTTTGGCACTTCTCTTCTGACCGATACCGGGTACGCTTTCCAGGCTGGATAGCGTCAGCCGGCTCTTTCTCAGAGTTTTATTATAGCCGGTGGCAAAGCGGTGTGTTTCGTCACGAACGTATTGAAGGACCCTCAGGGCGGGATTTCCCTCGGGAAGATCTACAGGCTTCTGGAACCCGGGCATAAAAATGAGCTCCTCTTTTTTGGCCAGGCCGGCAAGAGGGATATCGAGTCCCAGAGCCTTCAGTACGGAATGGGCGGCATTAACCTGTCCCTTACCCCCGTCGATAAGAATAAGATCAGGTCTTTCAAGATCCTCATTAATAACACGTGTATAACGCCTGGATACGGCTTCAGCGATGGACTTGTAGTCGTCGATTTTACCATCGAGGCTTTTCATTTTAAGCCTTCTGTAGTTCTTTTTATCGGGGTTTCCGTCCTTAAAAGAGACAAGAGAGGCCACGGTAAACTGCCCGTTGAGCTGAGCGATGTCAAAGCCTTCAATCCTCCTCGGCAGCACCGGCAGGCCGAGGAGAGCCTGCAGTTCTTCCAGTGCGGGAATATTTCCCTTCTCCATCATCAGCTTATCCAGGTCGATCAGGGCATTGTCCTCCGCCATTTTCATAACCGACTGGTCCCGTTTGTCTTCGGCGGGACGGATCAGATTTTCCCGTCCTCTCTCTATCCGGAAGAAATCCTTTAGAAGGGGAACGTCTGAATGGGAGAGAAACAGGGTCTCCGGCAATTCCTTCCTTCCTGTACCGTAATACTGCAGAACGAATTCAGTTATGGCGTCTTCCGGCTCTCCCGCATAAGAGGAACGGAAAATATCACGCCCCAGAAGCCTGCCCCCCCGCATCTGCATGACGGCGAATGAATAATCGCTGCCCGAATAAGCCGTTCCTATATAATCGCGGCTTCTCTCATCAAAATCCACGATCCTCTGTTCCATATTCAGTTTCTCTATTGCCAGCAGAACATCGCGTATTTCCGCCGCTTTTTCAAAATTCAATTCCGCCGAAGAGTCGCCCATCTCTTTTTTCAGCTCTTTTTCCAGCATGACAGTTTTCCCGGAAAGAAGGCTTCTGACCTTTCTCACCCGTGATTTATAATCTTCCGGACTGATATAATCGACACAGGGAGCGGGGCAGCGCTTGATATGATAATAGAGACAGGGAGCTTCCCTTTTTTTCAGCGTTCCCTTGCATTTGCGCAAGGGGAATAATTTATCAATCAGTTCCATATAGCGGTCGATGCTCTTCACATCGGGGAAAGGACCGAAATAGGACGATCCGTCTTCCACTATACTCCTTGTCCGGAAAACCCTGGGATATTCATGAGCGGTGATTCGGATAACAGGATAACTCTTCCCGTCTTTAAGATCGATATTGAACCGCGGTTTCCACTGTTTGATCAGATTGTTTTCAAGCAGAAGAGCCTCGTACTCGTTTTCCGTGATCGTGTACTCTATAGTGTGGATTTCCCTGACCAGAAAGGAAGTTTTGATATCCTTTCCCGCGTTGAAATAGGAACCGACTCTGTTTTTAAGATTTCTGGCTTTGCCCACATAAATGATCTCTCTGGACCGGTTCTTCATAATGTATATCCCCGGGGATGGGGGAAAGTCTCTTATTTGACTTTTGAAATCAGTTCTTTTCGGTTTACTATCTTTCATATGATTCCGATATTAATAAAAATGCGTTCATTACTATTCAATATAGTACTACTCTTTCTTCTCACCGGTCTATATGGATCAGATCAGCTGATACAACTGGGCGAAGAGGATCTCTGGGAAAGCGTGACACTGACCAATCTCACACTTGTAAGGGGAAAAAGAGGGTATCTGGACATTACGAATCAGGATTATTCTCATCAGCGGGACAAGAACTCCGATATGATTTTTTCATTTAACAGCGACAGCGTTGTTGATGAAACGGGGAATTATGAAATAACCAGTCCCCTGACCCTCTCTTCCCACGAGGGAAGTTTCGGCGGTTCGGCGGCCCTGTTCGACGGTTCTGATCCCCTTCTTATAAAACAGATAGAACATTCCCTTTTTTCCCCCTCTACTCTCTGGGATGATTTTACTCTTGAGTTCCGCCTTTATCCCGCCACGCTGAAAGAAGGTTCCACTGTTTTTCTCTGGAAAGGTCTTCAAATGGTGGACAATCAGCTCATCTCCCAGGAGATCCGCTGTACCATCAATAACAGAAAGCTCGTATGGGATTTTGAAAACGTCTTTCTCTATCCGGACAATTCATTGAACAGAGTTACCCTGGAAGGTGAAAAACTGATTCCCGGAGAATGGACACATCATATAATCCTTTTCAGCAGCGAAACCGGATTACTGGAATACAGAATCAATAACGTACCGGCTGATAGTACCCATACGAGTAAAAACGGAAATGAATCGGTAGAATTCAATATTCCTATCATCGGAAATCAGCAGAGCTTTCCCATAGAATTAGGTGAAAATTTTACGGGACTGATTGATGAATTCCGCCTGACAAAAGAACAGGCTGTTCAGCCCCGGCTAAAAAGATATACAGATTCAGGTTACATGGAAAGCCAGGTTCTGGATCTGCATTCACCGGACTCGATATTAATGTCAATATATTCAGAGGAATCTCTTCCCGGCAATACCTCAATTGTCTATGAATATGCTCTGGCTCAATCGAAAGTGGATTTACTGAGCCCCGATTTAGTATGGGTACGTTTCCATCCCGGCGATACCCTTGATAGAAAGGGTCGCTTTTTAAAACTTCGAACTCTTCTCTTTGCAGAACCGGCAGCTGATACAGCTCCAACACTTTCTTCATTGACTGTTAGTTACAGAGAAGCAGCACCTCCTCATCCTCCCTTAAATATATCTGTTGCCGTGAGCAACGGAAATTTTTTATTGAACTGGGATAAATCAATTGACCCGACCATCGACGGATATATGATTTATTATGGAGAGGAGCCTGGTGTTTATTTTTCCGATGGCAGTCCCGCTGATGCGGGTAATAACAGTTCATATATATTAAAAAGTATAGATACCAACAGGCGTTATTATTTCGCCATAACATCCTACAGATATGATGACCGGAGAATTGAAAGTCTATTTTCCCGGGAATTGAGCTATAGTCCATGAGGTGCAGGTGGAAGAGAGCGATATTCAGGAAGTTCTGAACAGAGCGGCCAATGCTTTTAACATTGAAGAATTTTCTCTGGCTGAAGAGCTGTTAACCTCTTTATTGAAAGAGGAGGATAACTATCACGGCAGGATTCTGCTCGGGGCCGTATACGGAGAAGCCGGACATTATCTAAAATCGATCAGAGAGTTTGAAAAGGCACTGGAACTGGATCCCGACTCCCATGAAGCATTGAACAATCTGGGGATTATGTATAAAAAGAATGAGTCCTATGAGAAAGCTCTGGATTCCCTTTTAAAAGCCGTTGATCTGGCTCCTGACCGTCCGGATATCTACTATAACCTGGGCAATGTGTACAAACAGCTCGGAAGAATAAGCGATGCCGAAAGGGCCTATAAAACCGCCATATCCAAAGACCCTTCATTTATCCAGCCCTACAACAATCTCGGTACAATTTACGAATCGAGGAAGGAATACGACAGGGCAATAGAATTGTACAACCGGGGACTCAATATTGATCAGAACAATGCCAGACTCCTTTATAATAGAGGTGTTGCCCATCTTGCAAAGGGGAGCTTTGAAACTGCTGAGGGTGATTTTTTCAATGCTCTGAAAAGAGAACCGGACTGGGATAAGGGACTCAACAATCTTGCCCTGACCATTCAAAGGCAGAAACGGGAAGATGAAGCCCTCGATATTTTCAACAAAGTACTTGAAATCAATCCTGAGAACAAAGAAGCTGAGAACAATATTGCCGTTCTCCTCATTAAAAAAGGGGAGATGGAGAAAGCGGAAAAGCATCTGAAAGAGATTATCAGGAAAAATCCATCCTATCTCGGAGCCTCTCAAAACCTGCAGAAACTCTACGAAAAGAATAATGATCATGTGAATTCTCTCGAAGAATTAAACAGGATTCTCAACCTCGATCCTTCAAACCTGCGAATCAAAGAAAAAATATGCCGGACATTGATCGATCTGAAAAGGTATGAGGAAGCAGAGCAGACCCTGGAACATATCCTGATCCGGAACAAGGACAATCCCGAAGCATTCAGGTTGAGAGCGATACTTTTCGCCCTGACAGGAAGAGAAGACTCCGTTGATTCCGTTCTCTCTGAACTGCTGTCTATATACCCCGGAGAGCAGGACGTTTTTCTCTCACTGGCCAGAATTTTCCTCGAGAGCGGAGATCTGAAAAAAGCTGATAAGTATCTTAGCAAATATCTCGAGCTCAATCCTACGGATCGCGAAGCCCTTTTCAAACTGGCTGAATTAAGACAGAAACAGGGAGATTCATCAGGAGCGGTGAAAATACTGGAGCCATTCAGAGAGACCGTGGAGGAATCGGATCTTCTCTATGTACTGGCTGATGCCTACAGAGATTCCGGTCAGGAGACGGAAGCTCTTCAATTGCTGAATAAAGAGATCAGCAATATGGAGAAATTTGATAAAGCCGAAGATCTGGACAGCATTACCAGAACTCTGGAGGAATACGAAAAAGCCGTTGAATCCTTTGAGAAAAACAGAACGGAAAACCACGGAAAAAATATAGAAACTCTACAGAAATGGGCCGAATCCGTTTACAGGGAAAATGTTTTTGATTTCGAAGACTTTCTATTTGATAACTTCCCGATTGATGACGATGAATCGGTCAGCATAATCGATATCGGAGGTATGGAACCGGTCATACAAATCAATGAACAGGAAGAAATACTGTTTCTGGAAGAATCAGCGGAAGATTTTTCCGATATAGACGAATACACCGAAATGTTTGAAGAGGAAGCGCTTGAGGGTAAGGATGAACAAGCATCACAGCTCAATCCTCAATCCGCCCCTCAGAGAGAAGCCATACCTCAGCAACAGATCCAGCCCGCGCCGGTCCCCAATATAACGATTGTACAACCGCAGCCCCAGATACTTAATGTACCCTCTCCGCGCTTCAGGCAGCCTGAGAAGACTCCCGTAGACCAGGAGCCGGTACGTCCTGAAAGAGTAAATGAGCCGGAAATCGAAGAAGATGATCTTGAAATAATTTACGAAGATGAGGTTCTCGAAATTCCTGAACCTGAACCTGAACCTGAACCTGAACCTGAACCTGAACCTGAACCTGAACCTGAACCTGAACCTGAACCTGTACCTGTACTTGATCCTGAACCTGAACCTGAAC